>CACWPM010000001.1 GCA_902762795.1 Fibrobacter succinogenes
GGAAATTTACATCGTCGCCTCCGGCGAAATGATGGCCCTCTACGCTGCGAACAACATCTGTAAGGGTATCGCGAAGTACGCCGAACGCGGCGAAGTGCGCCTCGGCGGTATCATCTGCAACAGTCGTAACGTCGATAACGAACTCGACTTGCTCCGCGCATTCACCAAGGAACTCAACACGCAGCTCATCCAGTATGTGCCGCGCAACAACATCGTGCAGCAGGCTGAAATCCGCAAGAAGACCGTGATTGACTTCGAACCGAATTGCAGCCAGGCCAATGTGTATCGCGAACTAGCCAAAAACATCGACGAGAACGAACTCTTTACCATCCCGACGCCGATGACGCAGGACCGTTTGGAACAAATTCTCATTGACTACGGCATGATGGAAAAAGACTATTCTATTTAAAACTTTTTAATTGCCAACTATCTCAAAGAAAAAAGAAACCCACCGGCGTAGCCGGTGGTTCTTCATATGCGGGCCCTGCCCTAGGATACTAGCCACGCGTCACGTCGCGTAACACGATCTGCCACTTGCGAGTTTTCCTTACCGGCCGCCCGTAAACGGGCTAAAGTTTTCCAAGCATTGTTCTCCGTACTGGTCTTCCTTCAACTGATTTTGAATATACGCTGTTATCCTTGCCGTATTTTTACCAGTCGTGTCTACATAGTAACCGCGGCACCAAAATTCCCTGTTTCGGTATTTGAACTGGAGTGATTTGTACTTTTCGTAGATCATCAGGCTACTTTTCCCTTTCAAGTACCCGACAAAACCCGAAACGCTCACTTTGGGCGGTATTTCGACCAACATGTGAACGTGATCCGGACAAACCTCAGCCTCCAAAATATTGACCTGTTTCCATTCGCAAAGCTTTCTCAGGATCGCCCCGATATCAGCCCTTTTCTCCCCATAAAAAGCCTTCCTTCTAAATTTGGGAGCAAACACAATATGATATTTACAGTTCCACGATGTATGAGCCAACGTGTTATTATTTCTATTATTCATTTGAAATCCTTTGATTTTATTGTTATGCAGTTGGCAGACCGCATATCAACAGTAATCAAAGGATTTCTTTTTCCCGAGGACGCAACGCCAGAAGGCTCTTTTGAACCACCAGCCTAGCTGGTGGTTTTCGGTTATACAAAAATCCTACCCAACCGGGTAGGATTTTTTGCAAATTTTTTACAAGAAATAGTGGGCCAAATCTCCGAAAAAAGCGTGTTAAAAATATAGAAGTCTCAAAAACTTCAAAAAAAGGTAACACTATATTGACGGATATAAAATTATATCCTATCTTCAAAGGAGATATAAATGCCGACATTGCTTATCCTCTTCGGTCTTAGATTCTATTTTTATTCTAACGATCATGAACCGTTTCATATTCATGTAGAGAGTTCTGATGGAATAGCGAAATTTGGAATCGAGAATGGAGAAGTTTTATTGGTAAAAAATGAAGAGCTAAAAATAAAGGATTTAAAATTAGCAGAGTCCATTATCGAAGAGAATAAGGAAATTTTTGAAAAGGAATGGAATCGCTTTTTGGGAAAGGATGCGTAATATGCATAAAAGAAACATCGAAAGCGCTGAACTCGTGAGGGGCGGAATTTTGCTAACGGCAAAGGATGGGCGTACAGCCCTTTTGAGATTCCGTGACTCGGAACGACTTCGTTCTGCTAGTGCGGAACAACGTGCCGCTTTCAGATTGTCTTTTGGTGGCTTGCGCTGGGATGAAATAGACGAAGATTTATCTTACGATAGCATTTTTGAACCGCAAGCATATCCGTTGCGTGGCTCGGCGAAATTTAAATCGCTTAATATGTCCGAAGTGGCAAGACGGCTAGGAATACAGCAGTCGCTGATGGCTGCGTATATGAACGGTTCCAAAAAGCCGTCTGTGGAACGTGAAAAACTTATTCGTGAAGAAATCCGTAAAATCGGGCGAGAACTTTTGGAAATTTGATCCGCCCTTTTACTTCCCGATGATTGCACTCGCGACCACGCCTTTATCCGCGTACAGCACGAGCACTTGACCCGGTGCCGATGCAAATTGCGGTTCGTCAAACTGCACGCGAATCCTGCCGGCGGCGGTGTCGAGTTCCGTAATCCTAGCCGTTGCGCCTTTATGCCCGAGGCGAATATGTGCCGTGAGCGGTTGCTTTAAAAGCGGGGAAGTTTCCGAAACCATCAAGTTCAAGTCAACGGCGAAAACATCGGTACAGTTCAAAGCGCTTCGCGGTCCAAGAATCACTTGATTGTGGTGTGCGTCAATCGCTACGACATAAAGCGGTTCCGCTTGCCCGCCGATGTTGAGCCCTTTGCGTTGCCCAATCGTGTAATGCACAATACCCTTGTGCTTCCCGAGAATCTTGCCGTTCACATCGATAAAATCTCCGGGAACGTTGTCGCTCTCCTCAAACAGCACGGAGTAATCGCCACACTCGATAAAGTCCTGGCTTTCGCGCTTTGTTGCAAAATCGTCCCAGCCGATTTCCTTCGCAAGCGCTTTCACGTCTGCTTTCTGCATTCCGCCGAGCGGGAAAATCACCGTAGAAAGTTGTTCTGCCGAGAGCCGCGATAAAAAATATGTTTGATCTTTATGCTCATCCAGTGCTTCGTACAGGAACGGAACATCGGGATTCTTGAAATCGAGTCGCGCGTAATGCCCCGTCGCAAAGTAATCGAAACCAATCCCGAGCCTGCGTGCAGCGTGTTGCAAAGCTCCGAATTTAATACTTTGGTTGCAACGGACGCACGGATTCGGCGTTCGACCCGCGCGGTATTCTGCACGGAAATAGTCGAGAACTTCACGCTTGTAATCTTCGGCGACCGGAACAACGTAATGCGGAATTCCGAGACGCTCGGCAACAAGCTTTGCTTCTTCGATATTCTTGTCTTCGCTCGGGCCGTAGCAACCTTCGCGCCCTTCAACCGCTGGCATTTTTACGGAGCCGTCCCACGTCGCCATCGTCATGCCGATCACATCGTAGCCTTGCTTTTTCAATAAATACGCCGAAAGGGCGGAATCCACACCGCCCGATAATCCTACAGCGACACGCTTTTTTTCAGACATTTTGTTGCCTTGTTATAACTTTATTCGTTAATTTTTGAGTTTTTCCCTTTTACGTCATCCTCCGAAGGAGGAACCATAATTTTCATATATGCGATAAACGAATGCAAATAGAACTGTATGGATCCTCTACGCAAATGCAATCCAAGAAATAATGGTTTTCCTCCCAAATGTAGATACAAGAAATTATGGTTCCCCTACGCTTCGCTTCGAGGATGACAAGGTCGAGGAAGACAGCTTTGAGGATGGCTCCAAGATGACAATGCGTTGTCCAAAACACAAACAAACGCTAGGAAGGCGAATGGAACCTTCTAGCGTTTTTCACTCAATAATGTGTCTTCTTAATGTTTTTCGGTTTCTACTGCGTGGCGAATGGAACCACGAAGCACTTACCGAACAAAATTAGACGAGAGAGGAGAGACTAGAGACGAGAGAAATGTTTTATCGCACGAAGTGCCATTATTATACTATCGTCTTTGGACAAGCCCCAAATGCTGGGCTCAGTTATAGGTCTGCAAGCAGCCCTGCAACATTCGCCTTTAGCATTTGTCGTCTGTAGCCGCAAAGCGGCGTTCTTTCGTCTGATAAACCACTTAGTCAGCGAAGAGCGGAGTAGAGAGGTAGCGGTCGCCACTATCCGGGAGGAGTGCGACAATCGTCTTGCCCTTGTTTTCCGGGCGCTTTGCAAGTTCAATTGCGGCATGCAAAGCAGCGCCAGAAGAAATACCCACGAGGATGCCTTCAGCCTTGGCGATTGCCTTACCGGAGGCAAATGCGTCTTCGTTCTTGACCGGGAGCACTTCGTCATAGACGGAGGTGTTCAAGGTATCAGGAACAAATCCTGCGCCAATGCCCTGAATCTTGTGCGGACCAGCAACACCCTTGGAAAGCACCGGAGAAGATTCCGGTTCGACAGCGACAACCTTCACGTTAGGATTCTTAGACTTGAGATATTCACCAACGCCCGTGACCGTTCCGCCAGTACCGACACCAGCGACGAAAATATCGACCTTGCCGTCCGTGTCTTCCCAGATTTCCGGACCCGTCGTAGCCTTGTGAGCAGCCGGGTTTGCCGGGTTCACGAACTGTCCCGGAATGAAGCTGTCCTTGATTTCGGCGGCGAGTTCGTTAGCGCGGGCGATTGCCCCCTTCATGCCCTTGGCGCCTTCGGTGAGGACGATTTCTGCACCGTAAGCCTTGATGAGCTGGCGACGTTCGACACTCATGGTTTCCGGCATCACGATGATGATGCGGTAGCCGCGAGCGGCAGCGACAGAAGCAAGACCGATACCCGTGTTACCAGAAGTCGGTTCGATAATCACGGAACCCGGTTTGAGCTTGCCAGCAGCTTCGGCTTCGTCAATCATGGCCTTGGCAATACGATCCTTCACAGAACCGGCAGGGTTGAAGTATTCGAGCTTTGCCACAATCTTTGCCTGGAGATTGTTTTCCTTTTCGATGTGGGAAAGTTCGAGGAGCGGGGTATGACCGATAAGCTGGTCAGCAGAAGCGTAAATTTTTGACATGGTAGAATCCTTTTGTTATTTATAATTAAATCTGGTCCAGAGCCTGTGCGAGGTCGTTGATGATGTCTTCGTAGTGTTCCGTACCGATGGAGAGACGGATAGTTGCCGGAGAGATGCCTGCTGCGGCGAGTTCTTCCGGAGTGAGTTCCGAGTGGGTCGTGGTATACGGGTGAACAACGAGGCTCTTCACGTCGGCGACGTTTGCGAGCAGGCTGAAGATCTTGAGGCTGTCGATGAACTTGAAGGCTTCTGCCTGGCCTCCCTTCACGTCGAACGTGAAGATGGAGCCGCCACCGTTCGGGAAGTACTTGGTGTAAAGTTCATGCTGCGGATGATCCTTGAAGCTCGGGTGGTTGACCTTTGCAACCTTCGGGTGCTTCGAGAGGAATTCGAGAACCTTCTTGGTGTTTTCCACGTGACGGTCAAGGCGGAGCGAAAGCGTTTCGGTGCCCTGCAAGAGGAGGAATGCATTGAATGGGGAAATTGCTGCACCTTCGTCGCGGAGAAGAATAGCGCGGATGTAAACGATGTAAGCTGCTGCGCCGGCTGCTGCCGTGAAAGGCACGCCGTAGCTCGGGTTCACTTCGGTGAACTGCGGGAACTTGCCAGATGCAGCCCAGTCGAACTTGCCACCGTCCACAATCACGCCACCGAGAGTCGTACCGTGGCCGCCGATGAACTTCGTTGCGGAGTGAACGACGATGTCGGCACCGTGTTCAATCGGGCGAATCAGATACGGCGTACCGAAGGTATTGTCGATCACGACAGGAATCTTGTTCTTGTGAGCGAGTTCAGAGATGGCTTCGATATCCGGGATGTCGGAATTCGGATTGCCGAGCGTTTCAATGAAGACGAGCTTCGTGTTGGACTTGATAGCGCCTTCGACTTCCTTGAGGTTGTGAACGTCGACAAAAGTCGTTTCAATGCCGAACTTGCTGAGCGTATGCTCCAAGAGGTTGTAAGTACCGCCGTAGATGGAACGCTGAGCGACCACGTGGTCACCCTTGCGGGCGAGAGCCGTGATGGCGTAAGTAAGAGCGGCTGCACCAGAAGCGACTGCGAGACCTGCGATACCGCCTTCGAGAGCTGCGATACGCTTTTCAAAAACGTCCTGCGTGGTGTTGGTGAGGCGACCGTAAATGTTACCTGCATCCTTCAGGTGGAAACGGTCAGAAGCGTGCTGAGCGTTGTGGAACACGTAAGAGGTGGTCTGGTATATAGGAACTGCGCGAGAATCGGTTGCGGGGTCTGCCTGTTCCTGGCCAACGTGGAGCTGAAGAGTTTCAAAATGGAGCTTATTCTGAGTCGTCATATTATTTAAATCCTTTTGAGCGCTTGGCGCGAAGTTTCGCAATCGCCCGATCGTTTTGTTACTGTTGGCGTCGGGCGACGCGATTGTTAATAGGTTTGCTCAATCCTGAGCGTTAAATTTTGGCGGTATTAGGCCCGCCCGCCTTCAGCTTGGTTACACATTCGACATCGCATAGCAAAATCCTCCAGGCTTTTCCTTTTCGGGGAGCCTCGTTCGTTTGACGTGCATAATTTAAAAACTAATTCCTACCATTCCAATAGGAAAAGACGGTGAATTATAATTTTTTTCAAGAAAAAAGCCTTTCTCATAGAGAAAGGCTATAACAAGACAATGATTTTTATAATAACTAAAGTTTTTTAGCGCAAAAAGCCGTTTTTAGCACTCAAACTCCAGCCGCTTCTAGACGTTTTACATGACAGTAGGCCAACTCTCCAGTCTTTTCATCACGGAGGTGAAGGCTAGAACCTTCGCAATAACGCCAGTACTTGCAATCCTTGCACTCGCCAGTCCTGGCCCAATTACGGTCACGCATTACCTGGTAACGGTTCTGCCACACATCCCAAATATCATCTTTATAGATATTTCCCTGGATATAGTCGCCGCGCAGGCTCGGACATGCCGAAATGCTCCCGTCGCAAAGCACGGATGCGATGTTCACACCCGCCCAGCAAAAGAATGGACTGTCGCGAACGACTTTTTCGTAACTGCCGAGGAAAGCCTCACAATCATAATTCACGCTGATGAGATTAGCCTTTTTCGCTTCACGAATAAATTCAAACACCTGTCGGAATTCTTGATTCGTAAGCTGGAAAAGCGGATTGTCCTTCGCACGCCCCTTCGGGAAAACATTCGAGACTCGCCAGCGCTTCACGCCAAGATTTACGAGCAAATTAAAAATCTGCGGCAATTCCTTGAGGTTTTTGCGGTTCACACACGTCATGACATCGAAAACGATGCCATCGGTATGCGCCGCCATGTTGATAGCGCGCACGGCACGTTCAAAGCTGTGCGGATTGCCACGGAAATGGTTATGGTTTTCTTGAAGCCCGTCAAGGCTAATCGTAAGCGACTTCAACCCGGCATTCAAGAGCTTCGTATAACGCTCAGGCGTTAACGCTAGCCCATTCGTCACCATGCCCCAAGGATAACCGCGAGCCTTGATTTCCTTACCGCATTCTTCGAGGTCCGGTCGCATCAAAGGTTCGCCGCCGGTAATCACGACGGCAAATTCCTTGGGATCGATATGTGGTGCAAGCCGGTCCAAGACCTGCATAAAATCTTCACAAGGCATGTCAGGGATAGCATCCGCAATACAATCGCTTCCGCAATGCAGGCAATGTAAATTGCAGCGCAAAGTACATTCCCAGAAAAAATATGTCAGCGGGTGCGCCTTGATTTCCCTATGACGATAAAAGCGATGCGCTTCAAGCGCAATTTTCTTCTTTAGACCGAGTTGCACGATTTTTTTTACCACCTATTACGGATTTTCATCCTTTACTTTGCAATTTTCAAGTTCCTTAAGGGCCTTTTCATCGCAATATACCAAATCTTCCACATTCAACTTAACGGCTTCTTCGCAGAACTTATCATGAGGAATATTTGGGGGGCCATAAAGGCAGAGGCCACTATCAATATCATAAATATTCAAAAATTCTTCTTCTGTAAACTGGAAGAAGCCGTTGCTATAATAATTCCCATATTTGCCAGGAATAATAGTATAAGTTGCGCCATCTTCGCATTGAAGAGTGTTACCATGCTTATGGCAAATGATTTTTCCATTAGCGGCAACTTCAAAGAGAGTATAGTGATCTTTGAATTCGGCTTCGTTATAGACCTTGCCATTGTCGCACACGTATTGCTTTTTCTTGATAATCAATACGCCATACTTTGCACAAACCTCACCCGGATTGCAGGGTGGATTAGCGTGATATACCTTTTCCGTTTCAATGCAGGTAACTCCGTCACGGCACCTTACAACAGGGCTATTCTGCCATTTACCGCAGATAACCGACGGGATACCCATCGAAATGTCCTTCATTTCGACCGATGCCGAATTTTCATCGACACGATTCGTTTTTGCCAAATTCGGGTCCGTGCCAAGATCGGCTTGGCCGACCACCGTATTTGAAGCATTGTCGCAGCCGTTCCAGAAGAATCCGGTCAAGGCGAGCAACATTTTTTTCCAATGTTTGTACATCATATTCAATACCTCTAGAAAAGAATGTGAAATGGTATGTTAAAATATAGACAAACAAACTTTAACTTGCAAGAAAAATATAATCATTTATCATTATTTTTGATACATTCGCCCATCAATATAACATTTTATAAACAATATACGCTCTTCAGTAAAATCAATTATATTTGTTAGTTTAGACAAATAACAAATTTACTTGTAACCGACAACGCCCCGTTTGGTAAACGGGGCGTCAAACATTTCACGGTTTTGCACAATTTTCTGGACCCAAGCCAAGAAGCGCTGATCAATCCGCTATTTCATACTTGCTCAAGAACTCTTCTGCGCTCAACCTCTGATCATCATTTATAAACACCATTCTCTGATAATTCACTTTCGAAAACCCATTTATGGGGAGCATGGTGAATGTTTTACCATCTTCGCATTCCAGGACATTTCTGGCGACCTTGTGGCAAATAATCTTTTTCTTTTTTGGAACTGCGCGAATCCTGTAAAGCGACCTGAATTCGTCTTCCGTATAGATTCTGTTATTGTCGCACGTGTACATTTTTTTCTTGCTGAAGAAAACCCCGTACTTCGGGCAAATGGTTCCTGTGCAATTGTTCGTTGGGGTTTCTACCACGGTTTCAATGCACGTAAGGCCGTCCGAGCACGTCAAAATGCGGCTTCCTTCTTCCTGAAGGCAGTACTTAATCGGAATACCATATAACGGAACAATCACATCAAAAGCAACGGAATCCGAAAAGCCCGTCTTTGCCAAATTCGGAGCAGACGCCTGCACCGGATCAGAACTCGCCTTGGAATCATTCTTAAGGGATGTCGTGAGAGGAGAATCGGCACCTGTCGCGGTCGAAGAATAATCACAGCTGTTCCAGAAAAAGCCCGTCAAAGCGAGTAACATGTTTTTCCAGTGTTTCATATTCAATTCCTTCATGGAAAAGTTAAACCCAACATTAGAATATAACTAAATAAACATTTTTTCGTAACAATTTTAGAATGTTAATTTTTGTTTTCGAAAATTTCCCTTTTACACAAAAATCCCTTACAGCACGCTGCCATAAGGGATTACCGTCTTTTCTAGGTGTATGATGTCGTTATCGTAGTAAAATTTTGCCCCCCTCCCACTTCAACTACTTTTCCTCGTCACCACAAGAACCGTTGAACACACAGGGCGGACCATAAAGAACAACAAGATCTTCAAACGCTTCATATTTTTCGAAGAACTGCTTTTCGTTTAACACAGTCTGTTCGTTGGTATAAGTCGTATTCCCCTTTTCGTCGGTAGCAATTACAAAGTTGTTGCCATCATCGCATTCCATGAGATTCTTTGTCTTGCGGCAACGGATCTTATTTTCAGGGTCAACAACCGTGAGAATATTATAGTTCGCCTTGAACTCCGCTTCGTTGTAAACTTTGCCATTATCGCATTTGTAAGTCTTATCCCTAACGATGACCACACCGTATTTTGCAGCCATTTCCGAAGGATTATTTCTTGTAACTCGTTCGGTATCCGTCGATGTTTCAACGCATGTTACGCCGTCCGCGCACGTTATAGTGGAATCATCCTGCTTTTTCAAGCAAGTCGTTCCCACGTAAATACCATACAAAGGAACAGGATCCAAGTCCATGCCGCTGGAACTTTCGGCAACTCTAGAACTGGACGATTTGACATTACTGCTACTAGATTCGCCACCACAAAACACCGACGGGCAACCGTAAAGATCTTCATTTTGATCAAAGACACTGGAGCTAATCCGTTCAGATTCAGTACTGGAACTGGACGTTTTCGTTGCAGAACTTGAGCCACCCCCTTCCGTTGTCGAACTCGAACTGAAATTAGGGACCCCATAGAGAGGATCTGTCGTTGAAGTGATATCTTCGCAGGCATTCCAAAAGAACGCCGTCAAAGCAAGCAAAGCTTTTTTCCAATGTTTATACATCATAATAAAACCCCTCAAGATACGGATTATTCTTACACCTTTAATATATGTAAAGGAGAACAAACAATCAATCCCAAAACGGTTTCGTTTTTATCATTTTTTTCGATTTTCAACGCCCCAAAAAGCAAATTTTTTCTTGGGTGTATAATATAGAGCAATCAACGCATCGTTCCCGACGTAAGTCCCTTCACGGGCACGTAGCGTACAGCCCCATCCGGAGAAACAATCATGGCAACGCCCGCCATGTAATTAATCCACCGGCCACTTTCGTAATACCGCACATTGGCTCTTCCCCCCGTCACATACGCAAGGAGCGGAACCACCAAGTAATCATGCGTACACATAACGCTTACGCGTTTCATCGTTGAAAGATTCGCCAGGATTTCATCGTCAAGCAACTGTTTGCTGCGAGTCTCCAAATCGTAAAACGCATCCGAAAATTGACCGGCAAAAGCATATTTGGAATACAAATCCCAACCGCCGCGCTCCGCACCCGCGTAACTGCTAACTTTATCCGCATCCATGACATACCAGCTGCCATACAAATACGGAAGTTCATTGATGGTATAATTCTGCTGCTCCTTACCAATCGCAATTTCTTCACAGGTTTCTTGCGTGCGCACGTAGCCCGAATAACCGTAATAGAAATCTTCTTTGGCAACGCTAGCAAGGCGGACACCCAAATTACGGGCGTTTTTTTTCCCGTTATCGGTCAAGTGGCCGTTGGGACCTGTATCGCCTGTACGTTCACCGTGACGGATGATGAAGACGGCCTTTTCATCAGGCTTTAAATTGGCATAGACTTCAACAAAGTCTATAAAGCCTTCGACTTCTTGCAGGGTGGCTACACGCCAGGCGTTTGTCGCGGCCTCGAAAATATAATAGACATCGTGATTGACACGACCTTCGCGAATTTCCTTATATTCGCCAAGCCCAAATCCGGCAGTATCTTTTTCGATGGTTGTCGCGGTGCGCCATTGGAGCGTATTCGCATCACAAATAAAACGTACTTTTGAGTGATCGGCATGTCCGTAATCATTTGCGAAAAGCTTGCTTTGCCCTTGGTTCACGAATGTGACCTGCCCTGTGTTTGCACCGGTGCACGGTTCAAAACCATAGGCGACGGGGATGAACGCGCGCATATAGCGTTCAAAATTCGGGATGTTCACACCCCATGCAGAAACGTTGTCGCGAATTTCGTTGAATTTCCCGGCGGAATCGAGACCGACAATCCAGTCCGCAATTCTGACTTTCCAGTTCGGGTCGTTCCAAACGCCGTCCCCCTTAAGATCCTCAGCGAGATTGTTCGCGAGATTCATCATATCGCGCTCGCCAAGTTCGCCCTGAATCATAGCGGAGATGGCAAATAGAGCGGCGCTATATTCGTTGTTCCCAAACATGTCCAAATCTTCGGCGACAGGCTTGTCGGTGCGGCCATCATCGAAATACGGCAGCGAATAGAGTTGGACCGTGTCTATTCCGAAAGCGGCAAAAGCTTCGCGTTCCGCCTGCGCCTTGGCTTCGGCAAAGCCGATATGGTTCATCGTGAGCTGTTCGATGCGCGGGAGGGTGATATGCGAGAGAATGTTGACGTTCGCATGTTCGGGCGAGCACGTCTTTGCGGCAAGCGTAATGGGGTGATCTGATATTTTTCCCGTCACTTCGTTGCGGTAAAAACCGGTCGCCCTGATCTTTACGCAGTTGGAATTCGAACGAACTTCGTTAAAAGCGTAGCGCCCGTCATTGGAAAGGAGGCAACCTTCTGCTTTTTGGTAAGTTTCGTTGCTGAATTCTTTGCTCGCTTCGGTTACAGTGACGCTTGTGCCAAAAACAAAAGGCCCTTTTTGCACAACACCGGCCATCGGGGAAATAAATCCTTCAATAAAAACCGTGTCCGGGCCGCCGACAAATGTTCCGTTCGGCAGGGACAACGCTTTGTCAACCGCATGTAAGAATCCGTCACTACACGTGATGCTGAAATCTGTGGAGTCCGCAGCACTACGCCAAGAGCCTTTTACGCAAAGACGCGGCATGTTTTCGTTCTGTACAAAGAACGCACGACCTTCACGGCCAGTATCACAAACAGGCAAGCTGGCTACGTTCGGAACCATCAACGTGTCAAAAAGCGAAATAGGCCGGTCCGGGTCCGCATTGCCGTTGACGGAGTTACCGTCAGAAGAACATCCCATAGACAATAATGATGCCGACAAAGCAGCAAAAACAACCGCAGTTAAACCAAATTTCTTCATTCCAAATACCTGCTTTGCCAAGGTGCCGAAATATGAATATAGTTAAAAAGGTCGTTTTGATTTTGGAAACAACCGTTTTCCATCAAGTTTCCCGCGTTCAAAGAAGTCCTTCAAAATGTTTTGATATCGCCACTTTTAAAACGCCAAAAGATTGATATTACTAACGGGAATGATTATACTTTTGGAAAAATCTTTATGTAATTCCGTAAATCATCTATGATTCTAAACTGAAAAAAGGCTGCGCCTAGCCCGGCATTCAGAATGAAGGCGTTGCAGTCCTTGTTGACAATCCCGCGAAATTCGGGGTTATTCCACTCTTTCGAGGATGACCAACGCTCGATCTTGCGTGCTGTTCGGAATCGTGTAGAAGTGTTTACCAATAAATTTATATCCGAAATCTTCGGGGTAGAATGTTTCTAGTTCATCTGCAACGGCAGGTCCTTTCATAAAGTACACGCGACCACCGATCTTGAGGGAATTAGCAATACGTGGAAGAGTCTTTTCCATTAGTTCAAAAGCGCGGCTGATAACACCATCGACAGGGATGGTCATGCTGCGACTCGTAACTTTATGCCCGAAAACATCAATTCCCCTGAGGCCCATTTTTTCTATGACCATGTTGAGGAAGTTGATGCGGTTTGGGCGAGGCTCGCACAACGTAAGCTGAATATGCGGGTTCACGATTTTGAGCGGAATTCCCGGGAAACCGGCCCCGCTGCCGACATCAATCATGCGGGAGGGCCACTTGGGCACGTACGCGTTGATGAGCGTGCAATCGGCATAATGGCGTTCTACCATCGTCTCGAAAGCATTCAAGCGTGTCAAATCCTGGTCGTCATTGTTCGCACGGAGCAACTGGTGAAATTCCCAGATTTGCTTGAGCGTTTCGGGCTGGAGTTCCACACCGTAGTAGTGTAAAAGTTTGTCGAGCCCGGCAAGCGACGGCGTTACGCGTTTCCCATTGAAAAGCGGGAACTCCGTACGCGGAGCCTTCATGTGAGGGATAAAGTCCTTGCCAAGCGCACTAGCACCACGGGGTTTGGAATTTTTAGACCAAGATGAATTTGCCATGCCACAAAGTTAGAAAAGTTTTTCAATGAAAAGCCTGTCCAAAAAAGACTCTCGCGCGTGTTAATATAATGGAGGCTTCTTTTGAAAAGAAATTTTTTATTTTTTTCATTTTTGATTTACGCAGGCGCAGCATATCATGTAAACGCACAGAGTCTTTTGAATAAGGAACGCGAGGCTACACCTGTACAAGATGCGTTACAAGCGCCTTTGGACGCCACACAAGTTTTTGAATGGTGGGACGATGGCATCGTCACGCCCGAAGAAGCGAACGAGATTTTCTCACGGCTGGAAGAGGGAAATTACGACGAAGCCTGTTTGCTCGCCGAGGTTTACGCGCAAGAGCCATGCATTGACAACACTCAAAACAAACCCAAACATTCCAAAAAGCGCAAAGGCACGCGCACTCAAGCCCAGCCCCCGAACATGCAATCAAAGGTCAGCGTCATCCCGCACGGGAGCCTTTCATGGAAAAGCCAATACAATTCCGATGGCCATTTAAAAAAACAGCGTAAAGAACTACAAGTTCAATTCTATTATTTCAAGCTCCGCCTCGGCTCCCAAGAACTGCTTTCTTACCACCGCGATGGCCATGAAGCTAATTTTGGGCAAATTTCCACACTGGAACTTCACAGCCATTTGCCATTGGATACTTTATGGGGTACAGCAATTCTCTATACCGTCGGCAGGTTCAAGTTCGGGGCGCTTCTTGACACGAGCAAGACATTCCATGCTCATGTAGACTTCAAGCCGAACCGTCAAAACGAGATCGGGGCGACTCTTTGGAAATTCCCGGACGCAGGCGCCATTTCGATGCAAGTGCAAACCTCGTTAGGGCAAATTTCCGCCTGGTACCAGTTCGGACAAAACCATCCGCTTGTTAAAATACAGTTACAAAGTAAAAAAAATAGACTTTCGTGGAAAACAACGGCATACGTCCATGGCGACTCCATCCCGCAGGGATTGAATATGAGCAAAGGCATCGCCGAAAACAGATTATGGGCATCACAAACGGTCAACGTCCAATGGCCCGAAGCGCTAAACACGGTCTTTTCCGCCAAGGCACGCGTTCTAAGCCCAATTGCATCGGACTCCTTGAGTGCTCGTTTCAAGCTTTCTTTGGCATCAGGCACCGATCGATTGCGCCCAAGTTTAAGCGTTACCTGCATCGAAGCGGAAGACAACTGCAGCAGCACTGAATGGAAAGGCTCTGTAGAGACCCTGTGGGAACGCCTTACATTTAAGGCAGGAGCCAAATTCCGCCTCGCAAGCGATATAAAGCCACCAAAGATCGAACTCAGCGCAAGCTTTGCTCCAAGTCGCGCATTCGCCAAATTGACGGTAGCATTCCCCGAAGCCAACCCCGCCAAGGGAATTACGCTCCAAAACGAAGTCAAACTCGACAACAACTGGCTCGACATTGATTTCGTATTTTCTTTCAAGAAGGCTAGAAGAAAACCATTTGCACCGAATTACGCCCATTTGCAGGCTTTTTTCAAATTTTGAGACAATTTTTCCCGATTTTTTTCCTCAAAGAAGGGGTGGATACTTTCGTAACCATTTTTTCTTAAAACAAGCTACTACAAGGCCTAAAAGAAATCTATTATTTATAATACCCAAACACTCTCAGACTCCTTTAGGTTCCCTCCTTTGCCTGAAGGAGTCCTTTTTTTTATTTTAGGAATATGTTTTACATAGCAGCTATTGTCGGATCAATCTTTTTTTTGCCTTCCATTGCGTTGAATATCGCGCTTGCGCTGGGAGCGCCTCTTGGCATGTACGCCATGAACGGGCGCCACAAGGTTGTTCCGCAGGAGGTTCGACGGGCGTTTGTACTGCCGATTATCATGCAGTTCATAGCCCTATTTACGATTTTAAGCGCAGGACGCGTGCTGCCGGAGATCATTCCGTTCGGGATTACCCGCATCCTTGTCTTCTTTTATGCAGTTTATTTGACATTCTACACAGCGACCGTACTGTTCAGTCTAAGCGCACAGGAACGCCATGTCATGGGATTTTTTGCCATCGCATCGACTATTTGCTTTTGGATTGTGGCAGTCGGGACAATCCAGTAGGAAGTTAGAAGTTGACCGTAGGACAAACGTCGCGGACACGGTCATCCTCGAAGCGAAGCCCGCACTTGAAACCAGAGCTATACGAAACCAGGCAATTAATTGCCTTAGTTGAATTATCCACTGTGGGGAGAAACGATAATCTAATCGGGAATTAGAAAAATGGAAACGGCAGCACCGAAGCACAATTACCAGGTAGACCTGGACCGAATCATTCGCAGGCTCGAAAAGACAGGCGAAGTGCCGACACTTTTGTTGCACGCCTGTTGCGCGCCATGCAGCAGCTACACCATCGAATACCTTTCCCAATATTTCAAAATTACGCTTTTCTATTACAATCCAAACATTGCGCCCGCCGAAGAGTACCAGCACCGAGTCAACGAAATCAAGCGCTTTGTCGCTGAATTCAAGACAAAATATCCAGTTACATTAATCGAGGGCGAGTATGACCCAAAAAAATTTTACGATATTGCACGCGGGCTTGAACATGAACCCGAAGGTGGCAAACGCTGCCGCAAATGTTTTGAACTACGTCTCGCCGAATCAGCAAGGCTCGCGAAAGAACTGAACTGCGACTACTTCACGACAACGCTTACCATAAGCCCGATGAAAGACGCGCAAGTACTCAACGCGGTCGTGCAGGAACAATGCGATATTTACGGCATTAAGCGCTTGCCTAGCGATTTCAAGAAGAAAGGCGGCTACAAGCGATCCATCCAGCTTTCGCACGAGTACAACCTCTATCGCCAGAATTTTTGCGGATGCGTCTATTCCATGCGCGAAGCGCAGGAGCGCGAGGCCAAAAAGGATGAAACGGGGCTATAGCCCCTACCTTGGGGGGCACAAACTCCTTGAAAAATTACACACCACCCCGAACAAGTCGGGAAGACAGGAAACCGGAGTGATAAATCGCGATATGCGTATGACATATAAAAGTTTATTATATATAATTCTATACAATGTCTAGATTTTGGATTTATGCGTTCATTGTGAATTTAAGCATCGTTGCCGCATGCAGTGACGATGTCGCCGGAGCGCACGATGAACAAAATCAATCAGGACGCACTCATGTCATTGAAAACCCAAAGGATTCATTATCTAGCGAGGCCCCGTCCAGTTCATACTCACGTTCATCGAAGACCACCCTCTATTTTTCAAACAAAGTCGAAATCAAAAAATCCTCTTCTAGCACAGCACCATCATCATCGAGTAAAACACAAAAATCTTCAAGCAGCTCGAAGCCCGTTGCCAAGTCATCTTCTTCCGAAATCCTGTCATCCAGTTCCGAGCAACCTGAAGATTCAAGTTCTAGCACGCCAAAATCCAGCGCATCACTCCGCTTTTACGACTGCGATACATACAACTGTGTCACGATGGACTACTTAAATCCTAATGTGTCATACGGAGAATTTTTGGACAAGCGAGATAACCAAGTTTATCGTACCATTGTCATCAGCAATCATGTGTGGACCGCACAAAACATGAATTTCAACGCGGATACAGCGACTCCGGCAAGTTGGTGTTACGGGAATAATCCGCAGAACTGTGATAAGTACGGGAGGCTTTACACTTGGGAAGCGGCGCAAAAAGTCTGCCCGGACGGATGGCACCTGCCTTTGGCGGAAGAATGGTTGGAGCTTTTAGGCGACCACGCATGTAAAGAAGAGGTTTCTGATGATGGAACGCTAGTTTTTTATTGTAGTGGAAACAAATTAATGTCCTCGGAAACTTGGAAAGAATCCAAAAATGAAAATGCGCTCGGTTTTTCGATTATTGCCGCAGGATTAAATTTGGATAAAAATTTCTTGGGCATTGGAGAAGCATCCATTTTCTGGTCTGCAACAGATACTCTTTCTTTATACGCTTATGCAGCAATGCTGCAAAATAACAAAGATTACGCACTTTTCGGAGCGACTACAAAAGAGTACGGACTATCCGTCCGTTGCATCAAAGGAAAAGTCGAATAAGGCGAAAATAAATTTCACAAGTGCGCGCGTTTTCTATCTTTAATCTTATAAACTTTTCAACCCCATAAGTTCCATTATGTACGATCCTCGATTTTTACCCATTTGCAAAGAAGACCTGGACGAACTCGGTTGGGATTACGTTGACGTGATTATCATCAGCGCCGACGCTTACGTGGACCACCCTTGCTTTGGCCATGCGGTTGTCGGGCGACTTTTGGAACATGAGGGTTTGCGCGTGGCGATTTTGCCGCAGCCGAACTGGCGCGACGACTTGCGCGATTTCAAGAAGCTTGGAAAGCCGAGACTTTTCTTTGCAATTTCGAGCGGCATGGATTCTATGGTGAACCACTACACCGCCGCAAAGCGCCTCCGCAGCGACGATGCCTTTACGCCGGGGAACAAGGCAGGCTTCCGCCCGGATTACGCGACATACACGTACGCAAAAATTTTGAAAAAGCTCTACCCCGATGTGCCGCTGCTCATTGGCGGTCTCGAATCGAGCTTGCGCCGCGTGACGCATTACGACTACTGGAGCAACAGACTCAAGCCGAGCATCCTGTTCGATACGCAGGCCGACATTCTCGTTTACGGCATGGGCGAAAAACCGCTGAAAGAAATCGTTCGTTTGCTCAAAAAAGGCGTTCCGTTTTCAAGCCTGAATTCCGTTCCGCAAACCGCCTACTTGGCGCCCAAGGGGAACGTCCCGAAGAACAGCAAGTGGGAAGATTTGCGACTGTACAGCTACGAAGAATGTTTGGAAAGCAAGAGGAACCAAATCGAGAACTGCCGCAAGGTGGACATCGAATGTAACAAGTGGTTCCAGCACCGCATTCTGCAAGATGTCGCCGAACAGACCGTGGTGATTAACCCCGCGTACCCGCCGCTAGAATACGGTGAACTCGACGAAAGCTTTGAATACCCCTACGCCCGCGAACCGCACCCGCGCTACAAAAAACGAGGCAACATTCCGGCGTTCGACATGATCAAGTTCAGCATCAACACGCACCGAGGCTGTTTTGGCGGATGCAGTTTCTGCGCCATCAACGCACACCAGGGCAAGTTCATCGCGAGCCGTAGCCGCGAAAGCATTCTGCGCGAAGTCGAAATCGTCACCAACATGGAAGGCTTCGCCGGAACCATCACAGACCTTGGCGGCCCTAGCGCGAACATGTACAACATGCGTGGCCGTGACCCCAGCCGTTGCCAAAAGTGCGCCCGTGCAAGTTGCCTCACGCCCAAGATTTGCGACAACATGGACACGCACCACGCCGAAATCTTGAGCCTTTATCGCGAAGTGCGCAACCATCCGAAAGTGAAGCACCTGTTCATCGGAAGCGGCGTCCGTTACGACATGCTCTTGCAGGAGACGGATGATGAAGAACTCCGCAAGGATCACGAAGAATATGCCCGCGAACTCATCGACTACCATGTGAGCGGTCGTTTGAAAGTTGCGCCTGAACACACGAGCGATGCGGTCTTGAAATTGATGCGCAAGCCGAGCTTTACGCTGTTCCACAAGTTCAAAGAATTCTTTGACGACGAATGCAAACGCATCGGCAAAAAACAACAGTTGATTCCGTACTTTATCAGTAGCCATCCGGGATGCACCGAAGCCGACATGGCTGAACTTGCACTCGAAACAAAGCAATTGGGTTTCCAATTGGAACAAGTGCAAGACTTTACGCCAACGCCGATGACCATCGCGACCGAGATGTTCTACGCCGAAATGACACCGGACGGAAAGCCGCTCTTTGTCGCCAAAACGCCCGAAGAAAAAGCGAACCAGAAGCAGTTCTTCTTCTGGTACATTCCGGCAAACCGCCCGCACCTGCGAGAAGTTTTGGAACGCCTCAAGATGGGTAAGGTCAGCCGCTTGCTACTGAGCCGCACTGCAATGGCCGAGGGCAAGGAATACTTCCCGAGCAAGGAACGCGAAGAAAACGAAGACTTCCGCAATCGCGAAATGCAAAAGCGCGACGAGCGCACAAACGCATTACGCCCGAAAAAAGAGAAAGTCAAAAATCGTTGGAGAGACGAAGGGTACGAACCGCGTGAACCGCAAAGGGAACCGCGCGAATTCCAGTTCCGCGAAGAGCGCCAAGGATTCCGTCAAGACCGTCGCGAAGAACGCTTTAGTGAAAGTCGCGGGAACCGCTTTGGCGAGAATCGTGAACGCTTTAGCGAGAGTCGCCGATTTGGTGAACGTAATGGAGAAGGTCGCGAGAATTGGCGAAACGAAAATCGCCGTTTTGACGAGAATCGCTTTGACCGCAATGAGAATCGCCGCGACTTTGACCGTCGAGATTTCAATCGTAATGGGGACCGCCGCGGGAATGCATTCGATAACCGCCGCGACTTTGACCGCCGCGGAAATCAGCAGAATGCGCCGTTCCGCGAGCACCGCAATATCGAAGACAAGAACCGCTTCAACAGCGGCGAGATAAACCTCGCCAGCCGCCGCTCACACGGTAAAGGTTTCAAGAAGCCATCGTTTAAGAAGTGACATCAAAGATGTCATCCTGAGCGAAGTCGAAGGATCACGTGAAACTAATCAAGAGTGTGCAAGCACACTCCACCATTGCAAAATCACGGAGTGATTTTGCCAAACGCGCGGCTCGGTTATAGCCAAGCAAGGTTGACGCTTCGCGTCCGTGGCTTCATTTATCAAATATAAAACCATAAATGGTTTATGCTTGATAAATTTGCACACTCTTGGCTGCAACACTCGCCTTATGCGTTTGTCTCCTTTCCGGCTCATTTAGGAGCGTGCAAGCACGCTCCACCATTCGCCTTTGGTGCGTTCGACGGAGACTTTGAAACCAGCTTCATCGAACCACTTGAGGATGTAATCCTTTTCGACTTCAAGCTGACCGCTGATGATGAGTTCGCCGCCTTCGGCGAGCAAATCTTCAATGTCATCGCGAAGCGGCCAAAGCTCGCTGCGGATCATGTTGCAGAGAATCACGTCGAACTTCGTTCCGTCCTTGAACGCATCCAAGAATCCGAGCACGCAGTCACTTTCACCAAAACCATTACGTTCAAAGTTTTCCGCAATGCAGGGAATCGTGAGCGGGTCGATTTCCGTTCCCACAGCAAGGCTTGCGCCCTTGCGACGAGCAAACATCGCGAGGATGCCCGTTCCCGTTCCGATGTCGAGAACAGTCTTGCCCTTAAAATCGATATTTTCCATGAGCGCAGCACAGCTACTCGTTGTCTCGTGCTCGCCCGTTCCAAATGCAGTCTTTGCCTCAAGTTCCAAGACAACCGCTTCAGGATCTTCCGGCGTGAACTCCACCCAAGGCGGACGCACCCAAAGATGCTCGCTCACAGCCACCGGCTGCGCGCGGTCACGCCACCACTTGTCCCAATCCTTTGCAGGCTCCTCTGTCACCGTGAAGTTGTACTGCGGAAATTCCGCCACGATGCGGTCGCGTTCCGACTTGTCGCCCGTGTAAAAACAGAACTCCGTGTGACCAGCGGTCACCGGGTCGAGTTCCTCGAGCGTCGCAACACCCGCCTCGAAAAGCAGGTAGCTTGCAATTTCATATTCTTCATCGGGGCAGTTGCCCTGAGCCTTGTACCAAGTATCAATTTTCTGCATAGATTAAATTTATGAAAATTAGCGGCGCAGCAAATTCGCACACAAAATGCAACTCCTAAAAAAGTGATATATTTACAACGAGCTAAATGCACTATCTAGATAGCGCCCCAGAATAAATCCGGGGTGACAAAGAAAAGTGTCGCGAAAACAACCAACATGCTTTACATCCACCAATTTCCAGACTGGACGCGTTTCCGCTTCGATTCTCCCAAGGTGCTCCAAGCGCTTGGGCAGACACGCCTTGCAGAAGGCAAGCTCATCGGGATCATGCAAATCTGCGGATTGAAGGACATCGAAGCCAAGCTCCTCGCCGAAGACATCGTCGCCAATTACGCCATCGACGGCTACATGCTTGACCTCGCGAACACGCTCGCCGAAGTGGAACTCAAAAGCAAAGGCTCGCAAAACTACATCAAGAACTATCTAGGCGCCATCCAGAACGCCTCCGCCCCGCTCACCGAAGAACGCCTTTTCAACTGGCATTCCGCGATGGGTCAGAACAAAGTCTTAAAATTCCGCGAAGTCCCGAGCGAAGTGCAAACGACCATCGATGAAAAACAGCTCCATTTTGTAGGCCCAAACCCGGAACGCCTCCAAAGCGAAATGAAAAACTTTTTATCGTGGTTTGAAAGCGCTAATATAGATGGGGTGATTAAAGCCGCAATTGCACACTTTTGGTTCATCACGATCCGCCCCTTCGCCGACGCAAACGGCAGGCTAGCCCGCGCCATCACGGCGATGCAACTTGCACGCACCGAGAACACGACACATTGCCAGTACGCACTGAACAAACAAATTAACATTCACAAAAGCGACTACTTCAAGATTCTCGCACGCACACAAGCCGCAAGCGGAGACCTCACCGAATGGATTTTATGGTTCCTGCAGATGATGCGAAACGCCATCAAGGATAGCGAAGAACTTTTCGCCTCTGCAATCAGCCGCATCCAGTTCCGCAGCGCCCACGCAAACGATACATTCAGCGCCCGCGAACAGCAGCTCCTCGACGAAATCATGGCGGGCCGCCTCGCACAACCCTTCACCGCAAAAGAAGCCGCAGCCCTCTTCAACGCAAGCCACGACACCGCCCTCCGCGAAATCCAGAGTCTCATGGACAAAGGAATCCTCGAGACAAACAAAAAAGGCGGCAGAAGCATGCGGTATAAGCTTGTGGACAGTCATCCGTGATAAACGCTAAAACCTGATATTTCCAGCATTCGTCAAAATCGACTTTACGCAATAACCGAGGGAAACAATCATATCAAAGTTGTAATACATCGTATTAAACAAGTTGTATCAACTGTGTGGGGGTAAAGAAAACGAAGTCCTTACCCTCTACGCCCAACCTCTTGCTCGATTTGTCGCAATTCTTCCATGTCTGCTTTATCGGCATCAATGGCATCCTGCTTTTTGCGACGGAGAGCGAACTCGTCATAAATTTCAGAAACATGCGATTCCATCTGCTTATTTGAAATGTGCCCCGCATCGCGTAATACATTTTTATTTTGGAAAGTAAGCAAGGCATCTACATTATTGCGCCAAAAATCCAGTGTCAAGTCCCGACGTTCCTTCACGCGCAATTCTGCGGAATCCAGGAACAGCACCGTCAAACGGTTCAGCGACGTCGTGAGTCAGATAATTCTTGGCAATATAAATATCCTGCTTGCGGACTACAGAACCATGCCATGATGTAAGCCCCATATTCGGCTTTGCGGCATCTGCGTTGCCTTATCCGTTGCGTCATAATCGCTACTCAACGCAAGCAAATCTCGAACCTTTTGGTAAAAACGCTTTTCAGAGGCGCGGATGTCACGAATCCGCTCAAGAAGTTCATCGAAATAATCGGGCCTGCCATCTGAATTCTTGAGGCGCTCATCATCAATATCAAAACCCTTCACCAAGAACTGTTTTAAGTGCTGATTCGCCCAAATTCGAAACTGAGTTCCCCGCTTACTACGGACCCTAAAGCCAATGGCCAAAATCATATCCAAGGAGTAAAAACGGACGTTGTAATTCTTGCCATCTGTTTTTGGTTCATCCAGACATTGCCATCCTTGGCCATCAGGGTGACCTTAGCCTTGCCGTCTAGCGTGTTGTAGATGACGACATTCTGCTCTTGATTTTCCATATGGTTTTAGTCTAAAAAAGATTCTAGTTAAATATACTTACAAGTAGATGACAGAAAATGACAAATTGATAAAAAATCCCACCCCTCAATAGCAGCCTTCCAGTTTCTTTATTATCTCGCGCCTCGCCTGCTTAATGGGGTTGGAATCGTCAGCGACCGCCTCGTCGATATATTCGCGGATTTTGCAACTGAGCTTGTCTTGGTCCAAAAGTTCGCCCATGGGCTGCTGGGAACCAGGCCAAATCATGCTACACGCGCGAGGAATTGTAAGGAACGGGGAGGGCAAGGGCTTATGTCAACCTATGTATCAGAATTTTCAAGAGAATAGCACCATGTCTATTTGATTGACTCAGTTAAACATTTGCAGAAATTTAAATTTCTTTGAAATAAATCTATTTGCTAACAGGAAACCGAGGAAGAAATAATTTAAAACTGATTACTTGTAATATGAAAACCGCAGCCATTAGGGCATGGATAAACACGTAACGGGCGTCCCTCTTCCTTAGAACGATGTTCCGCAACAACAAGCGCCTCACCCTCCGTTGAATACAACATCTTTCTTTTGCCATCTTTCCCGCAACAGGAGCACTCTTCATTTGCAGGAATCGAACGATCCACATCCTTTGCCAACTTCGTTATTTTTCGACCCAATTCCCTCGATTTTGATGCTTTAATCTTTTGGGTCTTTTGCTCCGAGGCCCATTGATTCACCTTCTTTGAAACATACTCGGCATCGGCACGCTTTTGGCGCTCTTCTGCAATAAAAGCCTTGATCTTATTTGGAGCCTGCTCATAGAACTCTTCAAAAACTTTTCTCTGCTGTTTTAATTGCTTGTAGTAAGACGACCTTTTAAATTCACTGATATCACTTACTTCTACAAGTAACTTGCTTTTATCGTCAATCCATTTTTGAAGAGATTCCTTCGTTTTGCTTGCATCAATATAATCCGAAAGAGCCCAAGAAACCCGTCGCAGAAGATCGTTACATAAACGATTGCGTTCAGCGGCAATGACCTTGCGACGTTCAAAGAATTTGCGAATGAAAGAGAACATAGATTACTTTTTGGGCAATGGAATCGCTATTTTATAGAACCCTTCGAATGCAGCGATGGGATTGCACAACTTAGGGTGGGATTCATCCACAATCTTTTCCGGTGGATTTGACTCGTCCCAAAACACACAATCTTGTTCTTGAATGCCGAAGGATTCGCCATCATCATTATATTCAGGCTGTATAATCGGATAAATAATCACACAATCAGGGAATAACTTGCCCTGCTTGCCTTCTGCACAAAGATCTTTCCCCTTATACCATTCCAACGCCTTCAAAATACTTTTGTCTCTAGCGTATCCGCTAATTTCGCGAACATCATCAACAATGCCAGAGTCCCCACTTTCATAATGGGGTTTGTATTTAGTGTCCATGATGATTTTTTCATCGGTCTTGATGAAATCTACCATTGTTTTGTGACGTCCTCGAACCTGGAACTGAATCTGGTCGCCATACGCTTTGCGGAGCAGGCTCAACACATACATTTCATAAAGGCGAGGCATGTCTATACAGAATGGTCGTACACTCTGCGCAGTTTCCGAAGCGTTGTCAATGGAATAATCGAAATGCCGAAGAATCAGTTTCGCGACCTTGATAGCGGATTCGTAATGGCGGAATATCTTGCCGGCATTCACCTTTACAACTTGAGCAATTGTAACATCTTCGGAAACATTCTCGAAAGCGGAACCAATCATTGACAAGTGTGGAGTCAGTTCTTGTAGATGACTTTTGAAACCCGGCAATTGATTTATGAAGCGAACAGAGAAAGACAACGCCTTTTTGAGAATCCTGTTCTCCGGAATATCCTCCGTGAATTCTTGGAATCGGCAAAAAACACGATCCTCCCTTTTTGCGAAAACATTTTTCGTCAAATGCCTTTGCAATAGGATTCGCCCACGGATTTTGGACTGCAAGTTTTCTTCCCGAACGACATAGCCCTTCTTGAGTCCCCTTGAAACAAGGTGCCTGAGCAGGGAGATGTAATGCAGAATAAGAAGCGGCGTGATTACATTATCCAAGGCATTCGTCTTAATTGCAGGCTTTTCAAAATCAATGTAATAGTAATTAGAGAAATATGCAGCCTCATTTTCGGAATTCAGTTCCAGCGCCGTCATGAATAACTTGATATAATCAACTTCCACTTTGGGCTTTACGACAAAAGCACACTTGTCTTCTATAAACCAAGAGGCTCCAATGTAGTAATGGGCTTTAGGAACGCCTCTGTCATTGAATATACCGAGAAAATCAACATCCTTAATAGACTTATAACTCGTAACAGCAGTACGCAAAACATGACCAGCATTCAAAATATTTTTGAATGCCTCGATTTTATCGGCACCTTCAAGGCGCTGATGTTCCTCGAAGTCAAACAGCTGTGGTTTCATTACTTTTCAGCTTCTTCAGATTCCTTCTCAGGCCATTTTTCAATGAATAACTTATAATCCACCTTTACTTTCTTAACATCTTCCTCAGAGAAGGCTTTCAACGGAGATTCTTTAATAATTCCATCTTTATGATACTCCATCAGAAGTGGCAGGATTTCATATCGCCATTTCATTTTCAACGAATCTTCGTTAGCAGTCATAAAGTAACTATGGCCAACCATCAAGTCTTCGATGTCCATATCGTACTTGGATTTATTTAGGAAGTTTTTCACAGCATTGAACAGATTCCGAGCATTTCCTTCGGGAACCTTATTTTCATCCGCTTCCAGAGTCACAAAAGCAAATCGACGACGCACGGCATAGTCAATAGAACCGACGCTACGGTCAGTTGTATTCATCGTGCCGATGATGTAGAGGTTCGACGGAACAGAGAAGGGTTCCTTAGAATACGGGAGCGTTACAGTAAGAGGATGGTCCCCACCAACACGCTTGTCAGCTTCCAACAAAGAAATCAATTCGCCAAAAATCTTAGAGACGTTACCACGGTTGATTTCATCTATGATAAGGACGTAGTTTTTAGGAGATGAGCCTTCCTGTGTTCCTTTTTTAAACTCTAACAAGCCATAATTCTTTTTCAATTCCTTGATTATCGCCTTTCGGTAATTGTCATGGCCCCCACTTGGAATACCTGGCAAGTCCTGATAAACTCTATAGAGCTGATCCTTTGAAAAGAATCTTGAACGTCCTCGTTCCCAATCTTCTTTACCATCAAGATAAGTCCTCGTAGCAAGACCATCTCCGTATTCATTCAATTCAATATCAAAAGTCGAAGTTCCTTTAAGGAGTGGTATAGATATTTTCTCTTTTTCGTTCAATTCTGCAATCAATTTTCCCCATACTTCCTCAAAATTATCAACAGCATCATTAAACTTGGGCATCGCTTTTTTGCATATTGATTTAAATATGCCATTTTCTATATCGTAAGCCACTTGCTCATTATTTGTCTTTGGCTTTATGCCCTCGACAAAATCTTCATAATCCATAGACTGATGGAATGTGACAAAACCAATCTGGGCGTCAGGATTTGCAAAAGAACCATCCCGATTCAACTTGATTATTTTCGCTTCATATGCTTCCATAATTCTCTTATGGAAAGACATTTCATCTTCATCTGTACCACGTATCGGCAAGTCCCCAATCATTGACAGCGCTAGTTCCGCAGTCTTATAAGTCTTTCCCGTACCAGGAGCGCCCTGGAGAATGATATTTTTCTTTTGGCGAAACAACATCTCTATTGCGGAACCATTCCGATTCTCCATAGGATTCTCCTTTTTGCTTTTTTCAACTAATTCCAAAATTTTTGTACCATATTTATCACTAAATTCGATCATTTTTGTGATTGCTCTTTCAGCATCCAATTCTTTATTATCTTCATCGTAAACAATCCACGATTTATTGCGTTGCGCCCAAACCTTTAATCCTGCAAACCACGACTGCTTCTTGGATACTAGCAACTCTTTCAATTTTGATTGATACTTGAATTTACTTTCACAATGGAAACATACCTGCAAACGATCTTTATCAATTCTGAATTCATAATGACAAGCCCCTTGAGCCCAGTCCTCATCATTTCCTGCAGCCGGTCTATACTGCAAATATTTTTCGTCCCCATCACCCCCCTTGTGGATAAAGACAAACTTATCATTTGAGGCCATTTTTTCTTGTACATTGCTTAAAACATCAACAGGCATAAACAAACTCCACTATCATTCCCATAAAAATACATAAACATTGGCTTTTTAGGATGGCGTTTTTTGCGCAAAATCCCGCAAAATTCGCCAAAAACCTATTCAAAAGTGATTTTTTCACTTTCACATTTGCTTTTAGTTAACAATTTTGTTAAATTAAACGATACATAAGAGATTTTTTCACAAATATATACGGACGGATGATATGCTGATACGTTTCAATGTCAAGAATTTCCTCTCTTTCGATTCAGAAGATCGTGCAACCCACGATACTTCTAGCCAGGAATTCTCGATGATTCCTGGGAAAGTCCGTAGCAAAGAAGACCACATTCTCAAGACCGATAAGCAAAATTTGCTTAAGTTTGCTGCAATTTATGGAGCAAACGCGGCAGGAAAGTCCAACCTGATTAAGGCGATGGCGTTCTTCAAAAATTGCACCTTAAACGGAACCGCCCTACCCCAAGACGCCAACCTGTATTGCAAGACCGATCCGAACAACAAAGACAAAACCAGTTATTTTG
Source organism: Fibrobacter succinogenes (assembly GCA_902762795.1). Taxonomy (GTDB): domain Bacteria; phylum Fibrobacterota; class Fibrobacteria; order Fibrobacterales; family Fibrobacteraceae; genus Fibrobacter; species Fibrobacter succinogenes_E. The sequence goes on from CACWPM010000001.1 coordinate 27,834, forward strand.
AAGCAGAATTCATCGTCAATGACGAAGTGTATGCGTACGGTTTCGAAATTATTTTAAGTACCGGATTATTTGTTTCCGAATGGCTCTGCAAGCTCACCCCCTCTAAAGAAGAATATCTTTTCAAGAAAGAAGACTCCCAGCATGGCTACGAATTCGGCGGGCCGCTCGCAAAAAACGAGATGCTCAAAGTTCTTGTTTCCAGTTTCTATGGAAGCAACGGACTCTTCTTGAATTTTATCAACCGCACCATGGCCGGTTTTTACAAGACCAACCCGCAGGCGGAAGTTTTACGAACTGCATTCAACTGGATAGCGAACAACCTGGATATCAACTACCCGGCCAACCCTCTTTCGACTTCTTCTTTCCTTGCAAACGAAGAAGCGCTTTGCCAAGCTTCGAAACTGCTGAAAGCGTTCGGCACTGGAATCGAAGATGTCAAGTCCGTTCAAGTTCCCTTGGAAAAGGTCGCCCCGTTCTTTCCGCCACTCTGGCTTCAAAACGTAGCCAAACAAATGGAAATGAGCAACACCCCCAAGAACGATATTTTCATCAGGGATCGAAACGAAATTTTCATAGTGAAAATGGAACGCGGGAAAAAGGACAAGGCGTATTCCATCCAGTTCAAGCATAACTTCCAGAATGCAACCTTGTTCAAGATGGCCGAAGAATCCGACGGCACCGCGCGTCTTTTCGACCTTCTCGAAATATTGCTTTCAAAATCCAGCAAGACTTACGTTATCGATGAACTGGACCGTTGCCTGCACCCGTGCCTTTCGTATCAGTTCGTGAAGGCGTTCTTTGAATATTCCAAGAACCGCAACGTCCAATTGATTGTGACCACCCATGAATCACGTCTGATGGACTTTGATTTGTTGCGTCGTGACGAAATCTGGTTTGTTGACAAGGACCAGAGCGGAGCAAGCAACATATACTCGCTGGAAGAATACAACGAACGCTTCGATAAGAAAATAGACAAAGCCTACCTCGAAGGCCGTTATGGCGGCGTGCCGCTGTTTACCTCGATTTTTCCGATTGAGGAGGCTTGATGAGAGAGTCCAGAACCTTCGGAAAAAGAAAAAGGGAAGAACTTCCTCAGCGGGAAGTCAACATCAAGTATATCCTTTTGACAGAAGGGACAGAGACGGAGCCTCAATATTTTGAAGCCGTAGAAGAAAACAAGAAGCAACTGGGCATTCCTCCCATTATCAAGATTCTCCCCCTGATGCGGAGTTATGGGGAAAATGGGTGGAGCAATCCGAAAAAGATTCTTGACAGGCTACTGTTGAACCTTGAGGAATCAACATCAAACAAAATCTCGTATAGCACCTTGCTAAACGCTATGATCGACTGCCTGTATTATAGCGAATACCTGAGCAAGCACAAGGAACTGATTCCCGAAATCAGCAACTTGCTAGATAGGATTTATCGCAATGTCCTAAAAGTTACTCCAGATGATTTTGTTGAAGACAAAGAAGCGACCGTAACGAAGGTGACGGAATTTCTCGCCAAGGAAAAACCGCGAATTTGCGAACTCATCATCAAGAATATCGGTGATGCCCTAAACGAGCAGTCCATCCCGTACGCTCCAGACATAGACAAAATTTGCCTGGTCGTTGACCGCGATCCCATGAGCTTTACCAGTTCTCAATTCGATTATGTAAAGAACACCTGCGCAACAAACAATGTTCAATTCTACATCAGCAATCCCGGATTTGAACTGTGGCTCTTGATGCACAGCAGCAATTTCGCTACGATGAAGGATGACCTGGCTGCAAAATTTTCAACTATGACCCCGCCGGAATTCCTGGACCACATCGAAAGTCTTTTGAAACAGGAATTCGATGGGTACAACAAGTCCAAACTTAGAACGCAACCGTTTATGCAGGCTATTGACACGGCTATTGCAAGCGAAAAGGCTTTCACAGAAAATGTTGACGCATTGAAGAATAATATGGGGTCAAATGTTGGGCTGTTGATACAGGAGATGAGGGGGCAAAGTATTCAATGATTCTTGATAACGACCCACTCGGCATACGCAGCATTGATATTAAATACGAAGGTTCGACTAGAGCGACCCAGTATTGCATTGACGATTTCATGAAGCGTCTTTATGGCAGTCGCAAAATTACGGACATGACCATTTTGACTTGCCAAAATTATCATGCCTTAATGCTACGCTTTGAAAACCGGGATATCGTTGTCTTTATCAAAAGCGGACTGACTTCGGGTTATTCTGGCGAAGGCCCCAAGGGAACATCGCTTATTATTCGCCTTGCCGAAGAAGCCGGAATTATCATTAAGGAATTGAAGGCAGCACCTTCGCTATTCAAGAGAATCAATTCTTCTCTCGCTACAGTAAAGGATGTAGAATTCATAAAAAAGAACAGCAAGGAAAGTCTTGATTACGACCGTCTTTGCCTAAAGAATGTCGATAAAGAATATATCCAACGAGCGAAAGAGTCCTACAAGAAAAACAAGGATATCATTTTCGTTAGGGCTGAAGATGAAAAGACGAAAGATGCCGTTGAGATTGATCTGGGGAAAATAAACAAAAAACTAGATATGCTCATAAAGAAATTGGACAAAATTGAAATTAATACCAATAATTCCGGCCTTTAACCAACACTAAAAGAAATCCTGACTATTCTATCGTCTATAAAAACAGTTTTCGGAAGTTAAACTATTGCATCACCCTTATCTTGCAGCATTTTCACCACATTATCCCGAAACGTCATCATCATCTTATTCATCCTTTCATAATCCGCGTTGAAAAATTCAAACGCATCCTTGATGATTTCGCACTTCTTTTTCAATTCTGCGTATGCTTTTTTCGTGTGAATCTTCAAGCATCTGTTCATAACTGAAGAAAAGATTGCCTTCAACATCAGTCCAAAAAGCATCCTCATTCATTACACCGGAGAAATATTCATTTCCAAGAATTCCCGGTACCACATCAGGATATTTTTCATCAAGAAATTTACGATAATCCGAAAAACTCGTCGGCAGATTATGATGTAAATAAAAACCATTTCCACAGATAATTAAACGCATTGATTAATCCCTATATTCAAAGGCGGGAGATAAAAAACAACTTTTATGCAATTTTCTTTTTAAGTATGGCATCACTCAGTATAGAACCAAGGTACAATCTATTTAAGCATTCCTGTCTCTTTTCCAAAATCAATAGTCATTTTTACAAATCTATCTTTATGAATGTCTTCAACCTTATAGCAATCGCCAAGAACAAATTCAATTTCATCTTTTTTTGTAATGTTCAATTCTGAGCACGCATTTAATGTCGCAGGAAGACATCCCATCTGATGTTTGTACTTATTTAATACGTTTTTCAAATGTTTGCGTGCATCAGACAATTCATCATTATAACGCCCCTCAATATCCAAACATGCATCGCTAATTTCTTCTTTTGCATATCCGCTAGGGCTACTAAACTTTATGGTATGTTTGTCATTTTCATACGTTAAATAATCTTCCAACATTTCTGGAAAATCAAATTTAAATGGGTTGCAATCCTCGGATTCTTTCTCTCGATATAAACAAAACTCATTTTTTCCTGTCCATTTATTTTTTTTGCCATTACATCGTTTGCATGACGGGAATAAATTAAAAAAAGATGTACACAAAAAAGGATACTTAGCTTCAGGTTTAAAATGATCCATTTCCTGAATTTCTATATCATTGCAATAAATGCATTTTCTTATTTTCAAAAAATCTATCATAATTCTTCGTACATACTTTTTCACTGTGTCGCAACACATATATGAAGCAACGTGCTTATAAAACTCTTGATGCACATTGTCTATTTTAAATTTAGTTGACAAATTTACACCGGCGATATTGAAATAATCATCCTTAAACTTCTCAAATTGAGAAGGGTGTAGCGTAAGAATATCATCATAATGATCTATAATATGTTGAATGTATTCCAAATATCCATCAGCAGCATGGACATTTTCTAACTTTGACTTCAACAAGGCCAATCCCTTACTTTCATCTACACTACCGTCTTTTTTTCTCACAACAGGACGTTGCAGGCCCCTTACCCCATTAAGTAATTTTTCCGCAATGTCGAAAGCATAGGATTTAACGTCATCAATAAAAAATCTATACATACTACACTTTCTCTATTCGTTTCTTCATTTGGCTTTTAATAAATTCATCACCTATCATGTTTATACGAGTTTCCAACTGATGTTGTTTAGTTTTCTTTTTTTTCATTATATCATCAATAATCTCTGCAATTTTGTTCTTCGCAAAATCACCTATAAAACAATTCATGAAAAAACTTTGATTCAACAACACACTTACATTTTGCGCAAAGGTCTCTTGTAACTCATATTTATTCTTATCCAACATTTGTCCGTTTTCCATATACAAAATATTTGATGATGGTATATCCGACAGAATGAATGGTGAATGAGTCAATATAAAAATGTTGAAATTGTAATTTTGTTCAAACCTACATAGAGCATTTAGCATAGCTAATAATCGAGAAATAAATTGTCTTTGGTATTCTGGGTGAAAACAAATTTCAACTTCATCAAAAACCATATTTATACTATGATACTTTATTGTATCATTTTTTACAGACATTATATTTCTTATATGGTATGCATGCGTTGAAAGAGTGTGCATCATCTGCAACTCACCAGAACTTAATTCGCTTAAATTAATCTCATCTCTTTTCCAATATTTCCCATTCCACTTTATGCTTATTCCCTTGTTAAATCTTTCGTTACGTTCTTTACCATTTCTTTTTGTTTTCAACAAACCTGCTGTCGTTGAAATAAAAAAGGCCTCTTTTGGAAGATTTTGCTTTGATTTTGCAACATCAACTGCCATACATCCCAAATAATTTTTTTGTTTTTTGTACTTATCCGTATCATTTAAAACAATTCTATTTAAATAAACTTCATATTTGAATATTGGAGGCGGGAAACTTGCTATAATCTCATCTAAAGAAGCGTAAGAGCGAACAAATCCTTCTCTACAATATCGCCTATATGTAAATTCCTTATCAAGCCATTTTTTTGATTTCATCTCTTTTTCTTCAAACAAATTATTTTTTTTACACGAAAGAAAATTTATCGTCTGTTTAATTTTGGTCACTACATGCGACGAATCTTCTTTTATATGCTTGCATAAATCTTTAAGGTGATTCTTTCGATTTTTGTTATTAGTGTCATATATCGATAATTTCTCATTAATCCTATACAATTTATATGATTCATAATTTTCTATAATTTTTTCCATTTTCTTTTGCAAATACGCCAATGCAATCAACTGCAATTTTATTGACTCAGGAACATCTTTCAAATCGAAATCTTTATTATTCAATTGTTTTATTTTAAAATCAATTTCCAAATTAAATGATTTCACAATATTCAATAAAACACTATCTTTGTCAATCAATTGATTTATTACAGAAGTAATCAATTTCTCAATAGAATATTTAGGGAATTTACGCTTTAGAAAATCCTCGTCTAAAGAAAAAGTTATTCTATCTAATGCATAGTCTCTAAATATATTTGTTTTGCTTTTTTCTCCATCAATCAGTAGTGCTATCAATCTATACTTTGCAAGTTTTTTTTCTTTTTCCATATTAATAACACCATTATCTCGATATGGATTCAGCGTAATAGAACGAACATATCCGTCATTTTTATGAAAAATACTATTCAACCATATTTTTTCTTTTGAATCATTTTTGCCATCTCGATTATCATCCCAAGGCCGTCCAAAACTATTTACATTTTCGGAAACATCATCTCGATGTTCATCTATGTTATAGACATTAGTATCACAAGCATAATTAGATGAAATAAAAGACTGCATGGAATAATTAGAAACAATCGTGTAAAAAAAACTCTTTACGATGGTACGAATGGCATCATCATTAATTTCTTCTCTAGTTGCATTTCTTGAATTCAGATGAAAATTTGCAATAGTTTTTTTGGTATTGACTCGTATTAATTTAGTAGAATCCCCATCACACGAAAGAACATATTGAACATCATCCAACGAATAGTTAACATTTACATATAAGCCCTTAACATAGCACAATGATGTTGCGGCGGCTCTGTGATGTCCTCGTTCGAACATATAGGCAAAATTGTTAATAGCCATATACAGAACATCCATTAACGAACTTTTGCCAGAGCCATTCTTTCCAACAATAGCTTGAATATTCACATGCGCACCCCATAAATTAGATGATTCTATGGAATGGAAAGTGTACAATCCCGGTTTCAAATTCTTGTAAAGAGACATATTTGCCTCCTTATTTTTTCTTATTTCTAAAGAATCTATTTTAAACATTTGTTACCTGTTCTGCAAATTAAATGGATGTTGACTTCATTACATTATTGAATCGACAGAAATTGGTTCGCCATTGTACTCAAATAGCTTTTTAAGAGCTTGTTTGATTACATTATTCTGTAATTTATAAACCATACTCTTTTCCAAAAAATCATTCGGATTATTAGGGTCAAATTTCAAATGATCCGCTTCATTGTGAATTGCAGAAACAATATAAAAAACATCTGGAACATCAAAACCATGATCTAAGCAAAAATCAAGTTTGTCTGTAGTTTTATGAATCTCTAAAAAATCATTTTTTAATGTTGATTCTATTTTCTCATAACAAATTTTTTCCACTCTATGTCTGAGTGCCATAGCAACAGCATAAGGCTCATACGGTTCACGTTCTGAAAAATACTTATTCAATTCCTCAATAAGATAATTTTTCAAGACTTCTGTTTTTCCAAAAGTTTTTCGGAAACCAGATTTTGAAGATATTAATTCCGATGAATAATCAACCTTTTGCGGGTTGTAATGAAACAGATATTTGGACAAGTTGTTATAAAGGGAATTCGGCACATTCTTATTTGACAAACCTTCTCTATGTGCAATAAACATTTTCATAGCATTTCCTGAAATAGGTAAACTTTTCAAGAGATACTGAATATTGATTTTCTTTGATGAAAAAATATAACTTCTAAAATATTTTGGGTCCAAATGAGTCAATACACAAACATAAATTTCAGCAGATAAATCTTTATTTAAAAAATTCGACAAATAGTATTGAGCAACTATTGTATTTGCATCATCTAAATAATCAAAGACTTCGTCTATTAACAAAAAATATTTCTTCCCTTCTTTAATTTTAGTCCTGAACTTAATCAATTCTGTCACAAAAGTCAAGACATCTCGCTGCCCATTAGACAATTCATTTGCATAAGGATATCGAACTACCAAGGAATTTTTTATTTCTTCTGTCTTTATACCTTTCCATTCAGGACTTAACAAATTCAATGAGTCATCAAAAAGGCGCTTTTCTTTTTCATAATTATAACGATCCATAAAACAGTTAATATATTTCTTTATTTCACCTCCCCATATTTTAATTATTTGATAGATTATAATGAATTCATCTAAAGCATCTTTAGCAAATCCATTTTCGTTTAATACGAGAGCAACTTGAGAATAACATTCATCTCTTTTTATTTCTGTAAATATAGACTCATCTATCAATGTTTTTATTTTTTCAGTAGTTCCCTTATAAGTATTTATTTTAGATACCACATTCTCTATCAAGGCCAAGCGCCGCTTTGTTGAACAAATTTTATCAAATAAATCCTTATAATTATCCAATATTTTAACAAATTTAGGATCACCAAATAAGTCTTTTATATTAAAAAGAATCTTGCCATTCACACCAAAAGCTTTCTTCTTGCTTTCAAACTTATACGATATCTCCGCTTTAGGAGGGATTGTATTTTTCACAACAATATCTGAGATATCCAAGTGATTTGTCACTAACGAAAACTTTCCCATATTTTTTTGAATTGAAGTCGCTTCTACATGGGATTTTATCACAACACATGTGATTTCATTCGATAATTTTGCGTCCTCCAAAATCTCCCCATTTAAGGTCATTGATAGAAAGGGCTCTCTAGACTCATCTTTCCTAAATTTATTTTCAACATCAACTCGTAATCCTTTTTTAGTCAATGAAGAAATAGCAGCGGCAAGCGAAGATTTGCCAAATCCATTTGGAGCAATCAGTATATTCACCTTATTTGGAACCAATTCTAAATCAATATTTCCCCTTGAAGAATCATCAAATCCTTTTATATTTTTCACTGTAATATTTGTAATCATCTTATTGACCTCATATAATATTTTTTACTCTACTATTACTTGGCCGTTCATAAGGAGCGGGAGGAGTTTGTCGTGGAGGGTGGTATTTTTTGGGGTGTTACCACACGGATTTGGAATTGCTAACGCAGTTCTATGGGAATAAAATTGCATTACTTGACCTCCACTTGGCCATTCATCAATAGTGGCAAGAGTTTATCTCGTAGTTTTGTGAGGCGAGAGATTTCCTTTTCATTATGATGTATTTGATTATACAACTTGGCTACAGTTTTATCAAATTGTTCCAATGTTTGCCTATCAGGAGAAATGATTGGCAGTTTCTTTATGATATCTGAAGTCATGCTTGGAACACCTGTTCCGGTATTCAATCTTTCAAAATCAAACATTTTTGCTGAGTAGAAAACAAACAATGCAGAGTGAGGAACAAGAACGGACGTATAGAACATTGTATCCACCGTCCACAACGGCTCATTACGATACATCACATTGTTCAGTGTTCCTTTTCTTGGGAATAAGACTGTTTCTCCATCATGAAGATATTCCGCAACATATCTCATTAACCCACCGGAACCATAGACAGGATAAGGACCATCAGCAAGTTTGCTATGGTCTCGCCCATTTCCGATTTTCAAATAATCCCCAATAGTTTTTACTTCCCAGCCAGCAGGGATTTCCCTTTTGAGGGTGGGGTTGTAGGTCATGGGGCCGCCGGTGGTTTTGTAGGGGTGGCCGTTTTTGTCGGGGAAGTCGTATTGGACGAACCAGTAGTCGTATAGGCGTTTTGGCATTGCTTCGAGCTTCTGGTTCATCTTTTTGTTCAGGGCGATTTTGTCGCCTAACGCGGAAAGAACGGATGCGATTTTCTTTTGTTCCGGCAAAGAAGGCAATGGAATCCGCAAGGACTTTAAATCTGGAATATTTAAATTACTAACAATAGAGCCTGTTTGATCAATAATCTGAATCTGCTTTTGAACAAATTGACTTTGAATAGCAAACAATATATAGTTTGGATCTGCAACATCTTTATTAACCTTTAGAAGAACCAGTCTTTGTCCCAAGCAACATTTTAGATTTTTTGGAATCATACAAACAGCTCCCATTGGGGCTTCTCTTGATATCACTAAATCTTCAAATTCAGGACATGCTCTTTGTGTTCTCTTTTCAAAAGTTTCTTCATCAACAAAGAACCCATTTGAAAAATCTAAAGAACCATTAACAATATTGAAATTTCTAATGACACGAATTCCTTCGTTTTTCCATTCTGGTGTGGAATGAGGGCAATCAACAACATCACTGCACAAATCTCCTAACTTGTACATTTTCATGCCACAAATTTTTTCTTCTATTGTCATTTCCATGTTTATTCTTATCACATCTTCACTTAGATTGCTTCGTCGCTATCGCGCCTCGCAATGACGCTGCTTTCTTGACAAGGAGATTCCCGCCTTGGCGGGAATGACATTTCAGCATTACCATCTTCCTGCCTTTTTCTTTAAAAGTTTTACTCTAGCAAGGTCCATTCGAGTAAAACCCCATCCTGTAGCTGGAACAATCCCAATAGCATCCAATTCCGCTTGAGCTTCTTTCCGTTCCATTTCAGCCATTTCTTTTCTAGCCTGTTCCTCTTTTTCGGCTTCGTACTTGCGTTGCTTCTTGAAAATGACAATAGGAACTATAACTGCGGCTAATGCTGCAAAGAATGATAATAAACTAATGCAAAGAGTTGCTATTTCCATAATATTCCTTTTCTAGACCCTAATTGAATTTCAAGTTGCTCAGTTGTTTCTGGATTTCCTTCTCGAGTTTGTGGCTTTCGGCGAACATGGCGGCGAGTTCTTCGGTGTCGGCTTTCATCTGGGCGTTGAATTCGTCGGCGGTAATGTCCACGTAGTCTATCTTGATGTCGAAATACTGGCCGGCGCTCAGGCTGTAGCCTTTTTCCTTAACTTCGCTGTAGGTCACGACTACGCTGAAGTCTTCGACGACTTTGGCCTTGCGGAAGGTGGTCACGATTTTCTCGATTTCGTCGTCTTCGAGGCGGACTTTCTTGAGGCCGTTCGCGTCCTTGTATTCCTTGCCGAGTTTGCTTGCATCAACGAGGGTGACCTTGTCGTTGTCGGTCTTTTTGCGGGTCTTGTCGAAGAAGAGCACGCTCACGTTGGTGCCGGTGTTCGCGAATACGTTGCTCGGCATGCTGACCACGCCATAGACGATGTGTTCGTCAACGATGCGTTCGAGGATTTTGTGCTCGATGCCGGATTTCGCGGTGATGAACCCGGTGGGGATTACGATGGCGCCCTTGCCGCCCGACTTGATGCTGTTTACCACGTGCTGGATAAAGCAGGTGTAGATGGCCATGCTCTCCTTTTTCTTGTTCGGGACTTTCGGCACGCCTGCCCAGAAACGGGCATTCCATTTCTTCTCGATGTCGTCGCGGGTGTCGCTGAAGTCCATCTTGAAGGGCGGATTGCTCACCACGTAATCGAACTGCTTGAGGCTCTTGCCGTCGTCGCTCTTGTGGTAGGGTTCCAGGAGGGTGTCGCCCTGCACGGCGTGATCGAGGCTAGATACGAGTCCGTTCAAGAGCAGGTTCAGCTTGAGCATTTTGTTACTGCGCTGCGAGATGTCCTGTGCAAAGATGGTGCAGCGGTCTTCGCCAATCTGGTGGCTGAGCGCCATGAGCAAGGTGCCGGTGCCTGCGCTGGGGTCGTAGCATTCTACGTTGTGCAGGTCGGCGTTGTCGCCCACCAAGAGGCGGGCCATGATTTTCGCGATGGCCTTGGGAGTGTAATATTCGGCGTACTTGCCGCCGCCTGCGGTGTTGTAGTCCTTGAGCAGGTATTCAAAGATGTCCGAGAAAAAGTCGTAGTGTTCAGCGAAGGCGTCTTCGAAGCTGAAGTTCACGAGTTTATCGACAAGGGCGCGGGCGAAGTTTGCACGCTGGGCGTCGTCGGTCACAAAGATGGTGAGCTTTTCGAAGATGGGGATTTTCGTCTCTTGCGCGGTCTTGGTGTAGAATACATCCAGGTTGTCCTTTGCGATGGCGACCATGGTCTCGTCAAAGATGACGTCGAAATCGCCCTTGGCCTGCTTGTTCCAGAGGTTTGCAATCAGGTAGTCGGGCTTGAACACCGGGACTTCGGGCGGCAAGAAGAGGCTTACCTTTTCGCGATCGGCCTTGCTGAGTTTCGCGTATTCCTCTTCCCACTTTTCGGATTTTTTGAGAGCCTTCAGGCAAGGGTCGTTAATTTTCTTGAGTTCGTAGCCGAACTTGTCGGCCATAAACTTGTACAGAAACACCTGGGTAATAATCTTGTATTCGTTGCCGTCATTGCCCATGCCGTATGTTTGGCAAGTGGCCTTGAGAGAGTCGATAAGGGCAATGGTCTTGTCTTTGATGTTCATTTAATTTCCGTAGTAGGCGTTATACTGGTTTATGTACTGCTTGGCAATGCGCTGCTGGATAAACAGGTAATCGGGCATTTCGGGCTTGATTTGCGGAAAATGCGCAAGTCCGTCTGCAATTTCTTTCATCACGGTCTTGCCGAAGTAAGCGTCCTGCTTCAGGATGTCGTTGCGGTCGAAAACCTTCGCGTCAATCGTTCCCTTGATAGTCAAGAGAGCCTGCACAATTTCTTCGTCGAACTTTGAGATAATTGGCGCTTGGTGCTTGGGTTCGCGGGCCTTGTTCTCTTCGCGAATGCGCTTGTGGACGTAGGCGAATTTCGTGTCGCCGTTGTACTTGCGCAAGAGGGCGTCGTTTGATTTGCGAAGATCTTCGAGGCGTTTGAGGATATCGTTCATCGCCTGGTTCTGCTCGTTATAAACGGCAAGGTTTTCCGGGGTAAAGCCGTGCTTGTCAAAGATGCGCTTGAACTCCTGTTCCAATTCAACAAACACAGGGTCTTCGTGGTCGAAGTTATCCAGGAACCCGCGGAGTGCGCGCTTGTATTTTTCACGCAGTTCCGTGCCGTTATCGATGATTTTCAGTTCTTCAGTGCCAATGCAGCTAAAGTTGAACTCGATGCTCATCATGGCTTCGTTCACAGCAAACTGAGTCGCTTCGCTGTTGGTCCATACCTCTTTCTGGTTAATCATCGCAATGCGGTGGTTCACTTCCGAAAGCATGAGCGGCAACTTTTCGATGTTCAGCTTTTCAAAGTCCTTTTTAAGGGCATCGTCACCGAAAGTACGTACAAGGTTCATCGCGTCCTTGGCGAGTTCCAACGCCTTGCGAAGTTCAATCAAAACCTTCTTGTCTTCAAGGCTAGAAATCTCGGTAGAGAAAACTTCCGCATTGTCGGTGGTATAACTGAACAAAGCCTGACGTGCCACCTTCATGTGGTTGATAAGGGCATCCTTGTCTTCCATGACTTGGTTGTACATGTCGGGCAAGTTATCGTCCGGGTCAGTATCGGCGTCATTATAGCGGTTCAGTTCCTGCAAATATGCGGCATTGGTCTCGTCAAAATTCTTCTTGATGTCGGCAAAGTCAATCAGGAACCCGCGTTTCATATTCTTGTACGGGCGATTCACGCGTGTAATTGCCTGCAACAAATTATGATCTTCGATTTTGCGACCGAAATACAATCGCTTGAGGCGCGGTGCATCAAAGCCCGTCAGCAACATGTTGTAAACAATCAGAATATCAATCGTGTAGTTCTTCTTGAAATCGTTGATAATCTGCTTGCGGGTTTCCTTGTCGTCGCTATCGAAGAGAATCAGGCCCGCTTTCAAGTTGATTTTCTGGATGCGGTTTTCATTGAGTTCGTCTTGAATCTCATTGAAGAACTTGTACAAGTTTCGTGCCTGTTCCGAAGATTCAGCAATAATCATGCCGCCAAGGTCGTTGTCGCCCTGCATGGCACGGAACTTCACCAAATCGTTGATGATGTAGCGGAGCAACGCCTTCACGTATGTGGGGTGCCGAATAATCATGTCCTTCGAGACAGAACCCTTCTCCACCAGTTTCTGCACGCTTTCGTAAGCATCGTTCAGCTTTTTGCGGTAACTGGTTTCGATATCTTCGCGAATAATCTTTAACGTATAGCCGTCTTGAATGGAACGGTCGTAATAATACGTGTGGAAGTAATCGCCAAAGACCTTGCAGCTCGCCTTTTCGCTCCCGATGAGCGGCGTGCCGGTAAGCGCAATCTTGATGGCGTTCTTGTCGGCGTTGAAAAGGTTCGAAAGGAAGCATCCGCCCGGTTTGTAGCCGCGATGTGCTTCGTCCATAATGAACACGCGTTGCAAATTCGTGGCGTAATTCGGGAGTTCCACTTTCTCAGTATCGTTTTCAAATTTTTGGATGTTCACCACGGTAATTTCATCGACACCGGCGTTGCCCTGCAAGGCCTGCTGCGTGCGGAACTGCTCCATGAGTTCCGTGCGGGAATTTGCCGTTGTCACCTTGAGGCCGCGATTGCTCAATTCCTCGGTCGCCTGTTCCAGCAAATCTAGGCGGTCCACAATAAAGTAGAATTTCGCGACTTTGTTCTGCTTGGCGTAATAGTCCTTGAGGACTTTGCTCAAGTGGAAAGAAAGTGCTGTCTTGCCCGAACCCTGCGTATGCCACACAATGCCGGACGTCGCACCCGCTGCCAGTTTTTCACGGATAATCATGGCCGCAAAAAATTGCTGGTAACGCATGATGTGCTTTTCGTGGCGGCTCTCGATTTGACCATCCTTCTCTTTTTCAACATGCAAGTAAGCGATGCCGTACTTGAGCAAAAAGAGCAAACGCTCCGGGCTCACCATAGAAGTAAGCACGCGGTTCGTGGGCGTGTTGATATCGAGATTCGTCTTGTATTCCGGATTCTCTTTCAAGACCGGAACATTGAAATCCATCAGCACTCTCTTTTCGAGATCCGCAGGAATCGGCAAATAAGGATAATTGGCGTGGAACGGCGCGATTGCCGCACGCTTAGGGTTCTCTTCCCTGAAGCAGTTGAAACGCGCCTCGCTTTTTGCCGCCGTGCAATAGAATACGCCTTCAATCGGGACAACGCCGCCCTTGGCATCGTACTCCATGTTGTTGGAGAATATCATCAACTGCGTGATGTTGATAAAACGACGGAACTTTTTCTTCGGAAAGCGCTCGTCGTTCATCCGCTTGCTTTCGGCCACCATGCCACCCACGTTATTCGGCTTCTTGACCTCGATAAACACGAGCGGGAGCCCATTGATGAACAACGTAATGTCGGGGCGGAAACTTTCATCGCCATTCTTGCAAGTGAATTCCGCCGTGCAATGGTACGTGTTGTTTTCCGGATGTTCGAAATCAATCAAGCGAAGCGGAGAATAGCTGGTAAGGCGCTTGTAGAACTGCTGGCCCAAATCGTCGTCATCCAGTTCCTTCTGGATGTCCGAAAGCACGCTCTGCGCAGAAACAGTCGCAGCCGGATTCAGCTTCTTGAACTGTGCCGCAAAAATATCCACAAGGATGTTCGTTTCCGGGTCGTAGCGAATCGCCGGCGTTGCGCCTAGTGCGCCGGACTCCGAAATTTTTCCCAAATACGTATAGCCGATGCGAGCCAAATGCTGAATCGCAGTCAGTTGAACGCGCGTCGCTTCCGTAAAAAGACCTGGCATAAAAACAATATCGCTTGTGTGTATAAAACGCTCTTCGAGAATATAAGTTTTTATGCTGTCAGTAAAGTGATACGGCAAAAAAATTATTGCATTTTGAAGGCATTAAAAAAATCCAATTTTACCTCTTGACAAATAGTGCACAAAAGTATAGTTTTGAATAGTCTTTGAAAAACATCTGCGTTTAAAAAAGCTTGTACGCAGAAAGGAGCACAAAATGTACAGCACCGCCAATGGCACCGTTACCGACGCCGAAGCCGCCGAAATCGATTCTCTCAACAACGAAATCTGGAAAAACTTCTGGAGCATTCCCCGCGAAAAACGCACCAAAGCAGATTGGGAAAAGCTGCTCGACATCCAGATATTGGTGAAACAATAACAAAAAAATCCCAGCCTTTGCAGCCGGGATTAACAAATCTCTATATCCATCAGCTTTGGCGCATTTACATTCGCCTCCGCCGTGGTTCCAACAGCATTTACTTCTGCAAGTTCAAACTTGCATTAGCAGCACCGTACAAACTAATGCTGTAATCCTTGATGAGGTACACCGGAATCTTGTTCAAGAGCGGGCGGATGTTCGGATTGTAGTTCTTTTCGAACCAGGTCATGAACAAGTTATCGCGTTCGAGCCAACGGAGGTCCTTCTGGACCGTTCCACCTGCGAGGTAGAAACCGCCGAGCGGGAGGAACAGCGTGCAGGCGTCGCTAGCGAAGCGGGCAAGCATCTTCACGAACATGCGCATCATTTCGGCAGCAACCGGATCAGTGTCGCTTGCACGGCTGATGTACTTCGGACGGTCATGCCAATCGGTTTCTTCAATCTTCTTGAAAGCGTCATTCTGCGGAACGCCCTTCGTGTCGCGCCACCATTCATAGAGGTGGGCAAGGCCCATGCCAGAAACGAGCGGTTCAACGCCCGGCACGGTGCCGATGCGCTTTTCCATGTAGTCGCGGAAATCCTGGGTTTCCTTGTCGAACGGAGCAAACGTAGAGTGACCACCTTCGGAGCAAGCCGGGATGTACTTTTCGCCGTCAAATGCGAGGAAGCCAACGCCCATGCCTGTACCCGGACCAATCACAGCCTTCGTAGCGGCTTGCGGTTGCGGATCGCTACCGTCGGTGTGCTTGAACTTGAGAATCTGTTTCGGGTCATTGACATCGAGTGTCGGGATGCCGTAGCTAATGGCCATGAAGTCGTTAATCACAAGCGTCGGGATGCCGGTTGCATTCGTTATGGCATCGCCATCAACGCACCACGGGAGGTTTGTCATGACGCACTTGTTGTTCGCAACAGGGCCTGCAGCGCTGATGCAAATGTGGGACGGCTTGAGTGATGCATTATTTTCGGCGGCAATCTTGAGCGTTTCGCGGATCGGTTCATCAAGGCCTTCAATGCACTGGCTCGGGCAAACGGTTTCGAGAATAAGCGTAAACTTGCCATTCTTGTAACCCACAAGACCAAGGTTCGTATTCGTACCACCGATATCGCCAGCAAGCACGAGACGGTCAAACTTAGCATCGGGATTAAGCCATTTAATTTCCATAATTTAAAACTCCATGAATTTCACGTTGAATATACTAAAAAAAGCTCTTGATAAAACATTCAGTCCTATTGGTCACCCCAGATTTACGCAAGCTCCAAACCAAATATCCAAAGGGTAACGGAAAAAGGATTTCACAATTTCTATCGAG
This sequence comes from Fibrobacter succinogenes, assembly GCA_902762795.1. Classification (GTDB taxonomy): domain Bacteria; phylum Fibrobacterota; class Fibrobacteria; order Fibrobacterales; family Fibrobacteraceae; genus Fibrobacter; species Fibrobacter succinogenes_E. Next base: position 44,292 of record CACWPM010000001.1, read on the forward strand.
CCCAACGAAAAATTACCTCTTGCGGATTCTCGGGATTTCTTTTTGGATGAGGAGTTTCTCGATCGGAGCAAATTCTTCGTGCGGTTTAATAGCCTCCTTGTAGAGCACGTCGGCAAGCGTCGGATTGTGCGCAAGGAAAGCAACGAGAATTGCATTGCGCAAGAAGAATTCATCCATCGCGGCGATTTCGTACTTTTCGTAGAAATTCGCGACATATTCCGCAGCGAGCCTGTAATTCTTGGTGCGAGCCGCTTCCATGATGTTGAACTCATCCACGAACGATTCCGGCAGCACACCTGCATTCACGAGCTTGCGCACCTGTCTATAAACCTTGTTCGTGTCACGAGCTTCCATCGGAATGCCACGCATCCATTCCACGTATTCTTCGCGGAACTTTTTCCAATCCGGGGAAGTTTCATCCACCTTGAATTTCGGGCGCACGAGGCTATCCACCGCCGTTGCTGAATCGGCAGTTTTTTCCGAGACAGCCGCAGAAGTGACTACAGCGACATCTGCAAGAATTTTAGATACAGTAGCCGCAGAATCGTCAGCATTCGCGGCATTCATCGCCAAAACGAAATCAACGTAATCGAACGCATTCTTGCGTTTATTCAATTCTTTGATATAGGCAAGCAAAGCGCGTTCGCGGTACTTGTCCGTACCCGCCTTGAGCATGGACTGCACCTTCATCGGGCGGCGAAGCGCATAATCCGCCGAGTCCAAATATTCCGGCCAGCAAATTTCGCAACTGTCGAACACCTGCACAATACGCGCGTTCGAATGCACAAAGCGAGCTTCTTCGGCCTTGTTATCGACCATCGGGATAAACGTACTGTTCGGTTCCACGCCATCCAAGAGCGACTTCACCATCTTCGACGTAAAGAGAAAATTCTGTTCGCCAAAGAAATCCGGGTCGCGGTGGATGCGCTTGAATTCCTTCACGAGTTCGGGATCCGTATGGAACCTGCCAATCGCCGTCTGCATCACCGGCTCATCGCTTGCCACAATGATAATATCCGGTTCTTCGGGAGCCTTGTACAAACTCACGTACGGGAACGCCACATCAAGTGCCTTCAAGATATTGAGGAACAGCAAGTCGTTGAATTCATACGTTTGGATCCATTGTACCCAAAGTCCGCCCGGCTTCATGTAGCGGCGCATTTTCGTATAAAATTCATGGCTGAACAAGCTCGCGACACCACTCACCCACGGGTTACTCGGCACGCTAATCATCAAGTCATACTTGCGGCGGTTCGTGAGGAAGAACGTCTGCGCATCGTCAATGAAAATGTGAATGCGCGGATCATCGTAACCGCGAGCGTTCCACGGATAAAATCCGCGAGCGAGGTTCATCATTTCTTCTTCGATTTCCACGCAGTCAAAATCGCGCACCAACGGGTCTGCGAGCAAATAATGCGCACCCATGCCGCTGCCAAATCCGACCATCGCGGCATCGTACGGTTTGTCCTTCATTGCCATCGGCATAAACGCGGTCGCCGCCTGCGTGAGTTCGTCGCCTTCAATCGGGCGTTCACGATTTTTACTCATGCTCGCATCGGCCTTGCCGTTCGTCTTCACGTAATAATGCACGTCGGATTCGTGAAAGCTGATTGTCGCCGTCTTGCCGTCACGTACCACAATCTTCTCGTCCGGATGCAAATTCTTGTAAGCACGGAAAGCGCCCGACGTAATCATGTGCGGATCGAAGTTCACAAAGAACGAAGGCAAAATCATCACTGCCGTCATCACATAAAACAGCACGCTATAGCGGAACTTTTTGCGATAAACAACGAGCAAGATAAAACCAATCATAAAATCCAGCACAGCAGCGAGCACCAGCGAACCCTTGAGCTGCAAAAGCGGCAACAGCAAAAGTCCACCGCCCGCCGAACCGAGAATCGAGCCCACCGTATTCCAGCCGTACACCTTGCCAATCGGGGCTTCGCTCTTGAATGCACGCGTCAAAATCAGCGTAATCAGCGGGAGCGTCATGCCAGCGAAGAAGCTCGTCGGCACCATCCACAAAATCGAAAGCGCGTACTTGAAAATGCTCCAGCAAACGTAACCATCATTCGTCGTATTGAAAATCTGGTTTGCGACATTCAGGCCTTCCCAAAACGGCTTGTAGAAATACAGCGTGCAAAGCGCAAAGAATCCCATGAAAATTTGCGCCAGCGAAAGCACAACGAGCGAGTCTTTTTTCAACAGCTTTCCGCTCACGGCACTGCCAATCGCAAGGCCCAAAATGAACGCCGAAAGCATCTGGTCAAAGCTATGGCTCGAAGAACCCATCAACAGCGAGAGCAAACGAATCCAGACGATTTCATAGACAAACGAAGTAAGCCCCGTAATCCCCGCAATCCAGAACCACATATTCTTCGGCGGCATCGCAAGTTTGTGTTCCGCCACATAATCTTCGTTGAGCGGTTCCGCGCGATTTGCATTTTCGCGAGATTCCGCGACCTGCCCGTCAGAAATCGCCAGCGCTCCAGCCCCCTCTTCAGCAAGTTCTTCTTCGTGTGTCGAAGGCGCCGTATAGCCGATATAGCAGAACACCGCCGCCAGCAAAAAGTTAATCGAAGCCGCCACGCAAAGCGTCGCATGATTGCCAAGCACAGGAATCAACGTGTAGCTTGTGAACAAAATACCAATTGCACTACCGAGACTGTTCGTAAAATAAAGCATCGGGAGCGAGACTTCGGCACCGCTCTTACGCATGAGTCCTGCCGCAATAAACGGGAACGTCATACCCACCGCAATCGCAATCGGGAGCGTTGAACCCGTCGCCAAAACAACCTTCAGAATTTCCGCACTGCGCGAACTCAACCCCGCCACAAAATTCGAATCGTAAAAATAATCCGTGATCCAAATGTACATCGGGTGGTAAATCAACCCGCCAATGCCAATTGCAAGTTCCACCGCCGCATACCCGAGCAGGGGCCGCTTCACGCGCTCCACCAGTTTGCCCGCGACAAAACTGCCAATCGCAAGCCCGCCCATGTAAATGCAGAGCGTGAGCACCTGACCATAGCTCGAATGCCCGAGGAAAAGTTTAAGGTACCTGGCCCACGAACCTTCATAAATGAGTCCTGCAAAGCCAGAAAGGGCAAAAAGCGCGTAGATAACGATATTCATGGTGCAAATCTATACTAATTAGATAGTTATAACTTCGCTTGCACCTCATTTCACTGTAATTTTTTGGAGATGTATAACTCAAAAGCCGCATTGCGCGATGAATACGGGATTAAGCGGAATATAAAACGGCTTAGCAACCACATACAGCCCATAGATGTGCGGAACAGAGACTTGAATAAAAAAGAAGTCTATAACAACACCTCCTGAAAAATTTATTTTGCAATTTAATACATTGTATCAATCTATTTTTGATAAATAAAAGGAAAACCAAACCCTAACCAAAATGCAAACCCTTCTCCTCTCCAAAATGGGGTGTTGAATATTCATAGAATAGCATAATTTTGATTAAAAAATTATAAAAACAGGAGTCTGACGATGTCGTTATGCGATGATGCAAAAAATAAATTCGAGGAATTTAAAAACAAATACGAAGATTTAAAGTCTTCTGATTTATCTGAATCTGATACAAGATCAAAGGTAATTGATTTTGTATTGAAAGATATTTTGGGTTGGAACGAAGATAATATTCAACGAGAAGAGCATGTTGATCATGGCTATTATGATTATCGTCTTGATATATCAGGATTTAGGATGGTTGTCGAAGCCAAGAGACTGTATAAAGATTTTCAGTTGCCGAATACTACACAGAGAAAGTGTAAGCTGAGTACGATATATAAAGAAAATGAAGAAGTCATAAACCAAATACGTGGGTATTTAGATGATTTAGGTTGTGATACCGGCGTTATCACAAATGGTAGACAGTTTATTATAGCGAAATTTATTAATACTAATGGCGTTCCTTGGAAGAATAATGACTGCTTGCTTTTTAGAAGTATAGACGATATAAATGATTCGTTTGTAGAATTTTATAATGTGCTTTCAAGAGAAAGTGTCTTGCTGAATTGTGGAATTTCATTTTTCCAAAGTGAGGAAATTGTTTTTTCGAAAACAATATTATCTACTTTGTCTCAAAAGAATAATGAGATATCAAGAAATCAGTTGTCAAGTGAATTGATGCCTATTATTAATAATTTTTTTGGTGAATTGTTTAAAATAAATGATGAAGAGTCTAATATTGATTTTATTAAAGAATGCTATGTGGAAAATGAAGAGGTAAAAAAACATAAAGATCAGTTAAATAGTTTATTTGATGATTGCGCTCCTCGATTAAAGGAAGTTGTTCCTGCTAGAAATTCTAAAAGTTTAACAAATCAAATAAATGAAGAATTGATCAATTCACCTACGCCGCCTTTGGTTGTGATTATTGGCTCAAAAGGTGCAGGTAAAACAACATTTATTAACTATTTGTTCAAGGAAAATTTGCCTCAAGATACATTGTCAAAACAACCCTATATTTATCTTAATATGATGAAGTATTATGATGGAACAGGAATAGATTTTGATAATGTTGCAGAAGATGCAATAAGATTATTTGATCAAAAATACCCCGATTACGAAATTTTTAGTTTGGGCGTACTTAAGCAAATATATAGAAGTGAAATTTTAAAGAATGAAAAGGGGGTATGGAGTTTATATAAAGGCAATCAGGAGCTGTATAATGAAAAACTAGCTGCTTTTTTGGATGAAAAACAAAGAAATCATTTAGAGCATTTAGTTGCAATGAATCAATATTTTTTAAAGAATAGACAAAAAAGGTTGATATTGATTTTTGATAATGCAGATCAGTTAAGTGATGAAGTGCAAAATAAAGTTTTTTTAACGGCATGTAGCTTGAATAAAAATGGGAAATACGGAGTTTTTCTTTCTTTGAGAGAAGGTTATTATTACAAGTGGCGAACACAAGCACCTTTTAATGCTTTTGAGTATAATGCCTATCATGTTGTAGCACCAAAGTATGGTCTGGTTTTAAGAAAAAGAATTGATTATGTCTTAAAAAATGTTGATATATGTAGAGCTAATCGCAATTTTAGTGGTGACTCAAATGGTAAAGTTATAACGTTAACAAAGACTAGTGTGGAAGAATTCTTCATAGGTATACGTAATTCGTTATTTCTCAAAAGTCATGAAATTATTGACTTTATCAATTTTTCAACATTTCCTGATATTAGAAGTGGTTTAGATCTCTTTAAAACTTTTTTGACATCTGGATATACAGAAGTTGAAGAGTATGTGTTGCGAGTTGGTCAGTCTGCTGCTAAAAGGGCTGTTATTCCAATGCATGAATTCATACAAACGATAGGCTTGGAAAATAAACTGTACTATAACCATGAGATAAGTAAGATTCCTAATTTGTTTTATCCAGCAAAAGGTTCAAAAGACCACTTTTTAAAAATATTTTTACTTCTTTCTTTAAAAAATTTTAGAGGGTCAATAGGGAATCAAGAAAAGTTTGTAGATATCGAACCCTTAAAAAAGGATTTTATTGATGGAGGATATAAAGAAAATCTAATCAACGAAGAGATTTCTTTTTTGTTGAATCAAAATTTTATTGAGACAGATACAGTTTTGTCAGATACAAAATGGAATGAAATTCCTGTTGCGAATATTGGTGTTGCAATAACGGCAAAGGGTATGTTTTATATAGAAACAATGATAAATCATTTCTATTATATTGATTTAGTTTTGCAAGATACACCTTTTTTTGTTGAGGATGATTTTTTAAAAACAAAAGAATTATTCCCTTTAAGAAATGAATTTTACAAAAGAGATATGAATAAGCGCATTGATGCTTTGACTGCTTTTGTAGAATACCTAGATAAACAAGAAGAACGAAATGTTCCAAAGGCCGTTTCTCAAAAATACGGTAAAATTATAAAAACGATGATTCAGAGTGGTTTAAAAGAGGATGTTCAGAGAATCTGTGCGATATTTCAACGGTCAGTTCCCATTTTTTTTGATGATGGTGAGATACAAGCGTGATGCGCGTAGGAGATTTAGAAAGAACGATTGCCACTTCAAAGATTTTAGAGCATTGTTCAAAAAAGTGATTTAATAAACCAGTAGGTATTTTAGTATTGGATTAAACGAAACTTTTACAAGTATTGAGATTTGAATAGGAGTTTACGGTTATGTCTAGTGAAAATAAAATTTTTGGAAATAATAAACATATTGCAGATTTTTTAGACGGTTTCTTAAATGTCTCTAATAAACCGGACTATGCAGTATTGATTACTGGTGACTGGGGCTCTGGAAAGACTCATTTTATTAAGAAATTTCTTGGTGGTGATAAGAAAATTGTTAAGGATTGGCTTACTGATTGTGAAAAACATATTGTTCTTTATGTTAGTCTTTTTGGGACCAAATCTAGAGCAGACATGGATGGTAGAGTCCTTGAAAAACTCCATCCGATTTTAAAGTCAAATAAAATAAAGGTATTTACTAGTTCATTTCCTATTATCGGAATGATTGCTGGTGCAAGTTCTCCTGTTCCTGGCGGTGCTGCCATTGGTGAACGAATCGGCAAAGATTTTCAGTGCTTTACAGACGCGTTTAGGGAATCTTTGCTCAAAGAAAAACAAGAAAAGGATTTCAAAAATCTTGTGGTTGTTTTTGACGATGTGGAACGAGCTGATATGTCATTGCCGGAATTACTCGGTTATCTAAACGAATATGTAGAACATTTGCACGTTCCATGTATTTTGCTGGCTGATGAAAATGTTTGGAAAGAAATAAATGAATCGCAAAAAATCCACCAAAAGAAAATTACAGGTAATGTTGGTGAAAAAGGCAAGGTGAATTTAACTGTTGAAAAGGCTATAAATCAAACTTTACATAGCCTTTCGAGTACAGAAGAGAAAGTTATTGGCAAGAAATTTCAAGTTCGGACGTCTCCGGAAGAAATCATTGAGGCTTGGTTTCCTGAAAATAAAAATGACGCAACTATATTTGGCGATGAAATTTATGAATTACTAAAACCTCATAAGGCTTTGCTCAAATCAATTCTTGAAAAATCTCCTAAGCATAACTATCGTGCATTTAAACAGTCTATTGATGATTTGAAAATTTTCATTGGCCCGAATTTTGAAAATATTTCAAAGGACTTACTAAAAAAAGAAGAATTAAATTCCTTAATTTTTTCCGATTTCTTATGCTCTGTTTACGGGGCAAAATTAGCCTTGCTTCGTAAAGATCCATCTGTTGTCCATGTCCAAGAAATTCGATTAGCAAGGGCATTTGCTCGTGGCGCGGGGAACATTATTGACGATGAAGGTGATGAAAAGGTTAAAGATCCTTTTAATGACGCCTTTGGTAAAATAGAATGCATTAGTCAAATGAGTCATGCATGTGATACTGAAAAGTGGAATGCCATCTGGGAAAAATGGCTTGGATCGTCTGTTGTTGACAAAGATGAAGTTACCGCAGCGATAAAAGACACTATTTGGTTTGATAGGGATAAACAGTATTGGACAGAACAACTATATCATTGGTATGAATTGAGCGACGACGCAGGACAACGTGCTTTGGATTCTTTTTATGAATCTGTTAAGTCAAAGATAATTCTTAATCCGGATACTTTAATAGCTTTGTATTATCGATTATATTGGTATGCTTCTGAAGGCGTTTTGAAGGAGTCTGCTGATGAATTTTCAGAAAAAATGAATCAATATGTTGATGATATTGCAGATAAAATGGAGTATAGCGACTTAAGTCAATGGGATGACAACTATGGCCGAGGCTATGATAGTACTTATCTTGTTTATGAAGAAAAAAATAAAGCCTTTGTAGAACACATAAGGAAAATATTAACTAATCGTAAAACAAAACAAAAAGAGAACGAAATTACGAATATTGAAACGACTTTCGATCCCCAAAATCCTAAAAATGTTGAGATCTTGTGTGACAAAATCTCTTGTAGATTTTGTGGATTGCAAGATTTTGAATTTGAAAAAATAGATCCAGATGTGATTGCTAGAATTTATGTTAGTCTGACGAATGTTAATGATAGTAGAAAGTTTATTGATGCAATAAAACAAAGGTTTCGTAAACAGTCGTACGGCTTGATTGAGCATGAAGATTTCTTGATAAAATTAAAGACAAGTGCTGAAAATTTGAAGAAGTCGTATCCTAGACCATTGACCACACGGCAGTTTTCCTTGTATTATCTTGCAAAGGTTGTAGGGGATTATCTAGATTTCCTTCCTAAGTTAAAAGAAGAACGGAAGGCTATGCAAAACGTTTAGTAAAAGGACTCTTTATGACTCCCCAATCCTTCTCTAAAATTTTCTGGAAGCAGTATCTTCTTCTTGAAAATGACTTTCTTGAAACAGATGTGTTTGTAACGATTAACAAGGCTAATAGCAATACTTAAATAAGCTCTCGTAATTGTAAAATTTTCCCACACCCCTTGCCACATCTAGCGACATTAGGTACATTAATGCAGCACGTGGTTCTCCGTCAAATGGAGAATCGCGTTTTGCGTTTTTAGAACGCTAACGCATTCGCCTCGGCAATGAAAATAAGCAAGCTTATTTTCGCTGCTCTCGGCTTAGTGCGTTTTTTTATTCTGGAATTCTAGGATAAGGGGACGCCTCTAACATCAACCTGTCGCAAAAGCGACTAATGGAGGCTGTATGAAGTCTATTACGTCAAATAAGATTTCAGAAAACGATCAAATAATCATCTACCAAACCAGTGATGGCAAAACGCAGATTGACGTCCGCATGGAAAACGAGACTGTTTGGCTGAATGCGGAGCAAATGGCCCTGCTTTTTGAAAGAGATAGCAAGACAATCCGTAAACACATCGACAATGCAATAAGGGAAGAACTGGCAGGCGATGTGGTTGTCGCAAAATTTGCGACAACCACTCAACACGGTGCAATTAAAGGCAAAACACAGACTAAGGAAGTCAATTATTACAACCTCGATGTCATAATCTCCGTCGGTTACCGCGTAAAAAGCAAACGTGGCGTACTATTTCGCCAGTGGGCTAACAAGGTCTTGAAGGACTACCTAGTTAAAGGCTTCGCCATCAACAACAAAGTAGCCTCTTTAAAGTATGACGAACTGTGTAAGTTAGTGAAATTGGTCGGACGGACAGCCAATACGCAAGAAAAACTGACCTCAGACGAGGCTACCTCCTTGGTTCAGGTTGTCTCTGACTATACATACGCCCTTGACACTCTTGATGATTACGATTACCAAAAATTGGGAATCCGCAAGGTGACGAAACAAGCTCGTTTCATGGCTACCTACGAAAACGCAATGGAAGCCATTCGGAGCCTCAAGAAAAAATTTGGTGGCAGCACCTTATTTGGACACGAAAAAGACCAATCTTTCAAAAGTAGCATCGGACAAATTTATCAGACCTTTGATGGAATCGATTTATATCCTTCTGTTGAAGAAAAAGCAGCAACACTTCTTTACTTGGTAATCAAGAACCATTCTTTTAGCGATGGCAACAAGCGCATTGCTGCGACTCTGTTTCTGTGGTTTATGGAAAACAACAGAATCCTTTATAACAAGGACGGTTCCAAACGCATTGCGGACAATACTCTCGTTGCAATAACATTGATGATAGCCGAAAGCCGCCCCGAAGAAAAGGACATGATGGTCAAAGTCGTGGTGAACCTAATTAACAAGGACAACGAATAAAAAATCCGTTTACTGATCCAATTTTATTCCCGCCATTTCGCTTGAAATATGTAATTTGGGGTATTATGGGTTCATTGCTAGTGACAACTGTCCTAGCATTTTCTATCTTTATGCATAAAAACAAATATACGCATAAATTCGGATTTTAAACACGGAATTAAAATGACTCTTCGCGAAGCGTTCGAATCAAAGATGATGCTGCTCGATGGCGGCATGGGCTCTGTTATCCAGACCTACGGAATCAAGGGCGCCAACAACGATATGCTCTCGATTGAAAAGCCCGAGATAATTCTCGACATCCAGCGCCGTTACGTGGATGCAGGCGTGGATTGCCTCACCACGAACACGTTCTCGAGCCAGCGCGTGAGCCAGCACGAATACCACCAGGAACACCGTATCGCCGAGATGAACCGCGCTTCCGTAAAAATAGCGAAGCAGGCCGCCGAAGAAGGTTTCAAGAAGTACGGTCGCAAGGTCTACATTTTGGGCGACGTCGGCCCCACAAGCAAGATGCTCTCCATGAGCGAAGACGTGAACGACCCCGCAAGCCGCGCCATCACTTTTGACGAACTCGAAGACGCGTACTTGGAACAAATTTCCGTTCTCATGGAAGAAGGCGTTGACGCCATCCTCATTGAAACGATTTTTGATACGTTGAACGCGAAAGCTGCTCTCAGCGCCTACAGCAAGGCAAACGAAGCGCGCATTGCAGCCGCCAAGACTGCAGGCACGCCCGAAGCTGAAATCAAGCCAATCGAAGTGATGCTTTCGATGACCGTGAGCGATGCCTCCGGCCGTACGCTTTCAGGTCAGACGGTCGAAGCATTTGCCGTGAGCGTGATGCACATGCACCCGCTTTCCATCGGCTTAAACTGTGGTCTCGGTGCAGATGGCATGGTGCCGTACCTTCGCCGCATGGGAGCGATTGCGCCGTGTTACCTCAGTTGCCATCCGAACGCAGGTCTTCCGAACCAGTTCGGCGGTTACGATGACACGCCCGAAGACATGGTGCGCCTGATGCGCGTTTATCTGGACGACAAGCTCGTGAACATGATTGGCGGTTGCTGCGGTACGACTCCCGAACATATCGCCGCAATGCGCAAGATGCTTGACGCACTCCCCGCCGATTACGAACGTCGCAAGCCAGCACCCAAGTACGTCACTTGCCCGCGCCTCCGCCTTGCGGGGCTCGAACCGTTGTTCAGAGAACAGGTTCGTCCGAGCAACGGCGCCGACAGCTGCAACGCCGATGATTTCGTGAAGGTCGGCGAACGTTGCAACGTCGCGGGCTCCAAGAAGTTTCTGCGTCTCATCAACGAGAAGAATTACGAAGAAGCGCTCGACATCGCGCGTAAGCAAGTCGACGATGGCGCCGACGTCATTGACGTCAACATGGACGACGGCCTCCTCGATGCGACCGCCGAAATGCGCACATTCTTGAACTTGATTGCCTCCGACCCGGCCGTTAGCCGCGTGCCTATCATGGTCGATAGCTCCCGCTTCGAAGTCATCGAAGAAGGCCTCAAGTGCATCCAAGGCAAGAGCATCGTGAACTCGATTTCCCTCAAGATGGGCGAAAAAGCGTTTATCGAGCATGCGCTCACCGTGAAGCGCCTGGGTGCTGCCGTCATCGTAATGCTCTTTGACGAAGAGGGTCAGGCCACGAACTACGAGCGTCGCGTACAAATTGCGTCCCGTGCTTACGATATCATGGTGAAGCAGCTGCACTTCGACCCTTCCGATATCATTTACGACCCGAACGTTTTGACAGTCGCTACCGGCATGGCGGAACACAACGCCTACGCCATTGACTTTATCCGTGCCGTCCGCTGGATTATGGACAACCTGCCCGGCGTCCGCATTTCGGGCGGTCTTTCAAACCTTTCGTTCGCATTCCGTGGCAACAACTACTTGCGCGAATCCATGCACACAACGTTCTTGCATTACGCTATCCCGAACGGCATGGGCATGGCGATCATGAACCCGAGTGCAATTATCAAGTACAAGACAATTCCGCTTGAACTCCGCATGGCCATTACTGAAGTCATCTTCAACACGGAACCGGAAGCAAGCGAAGAACTCATCGAAATTGCAAGCCGCATGACAGCCGCCCAAGCCAAGGCAAAGGAAACTGGCGCTAAGTACGACCCGAAAGCCATTTTCGCCGTAAGCACGGGCGCAAGCAGTTCTTCTGACGAAGGCAACGCAGCTGCTGACGCCAAACCCACCACGCCCGAAGAACGTTTGCAAGAAGCTCTCCTCAAGGGAACTTCTACAACGCTCCAGCCCGACTTGATGGAACTCATCAACCGTGGCGATAGCCCAGTCGGTATCATTTCTGGTCCGCTCATGGACGGCATGAACGAAGTCGGTCGTAGATTCGGCGAAGGCAAAATGTTCTTGCCGCAAGTCGTCAAAACCGCTCGCACCATGAAAAAGGCCGTGGAAATTTTGCAGCCTTACATCGAAGCGGGTAAAGACGCAAACGCTTCTAGCCGCGGTAAAATCGTCATCGCAACCGTCAAGGGCGACGTGCACGATATCGGCAAGAACATCGTCTCCGTGATTATGGCCTGTAACGGCTACGAAATGGTGGACCTTGGCGTGATGGTTCCTGAAGATGTCATCGTCAAGGCTGCGATTGAGAACAAAGCAGATATCTTGAGCCTTTCCGGTCTCATTACGCCTTCGCTCGAAGAAATGTGCACAGTCGCAAAAGCCATGCAAGCTGCGGGCCAGCGCATCCCGATTATCGTCGGTGGCGCAACGACCTCGCCTACGCACACCGCTGTGAAAATCGCCCCATGCTATGACGGCCCTGTTTTCCATGTGCGCGATGCCGCCAGCAATCCGGGCCTCGTGCAAAAGCTTTTGGACCCCGCCACAAGCGAACAAACGATTCAAGAAAATCGCGAAGAGCAACAGCGAATCCGCGACAAGCAAAACGGCATCAAGACCGAGGCCGCAAACGCCATGGCCGCAGCAACCTCCACACCGGAAGAACGCCGCTACAAATGCGACTGGAGCAAGTACCAGCCAGCAGAACCACCGTTCATGGGCGAAAGCAAGCTCCCGCCGATTCCTATCGAAAAGATTATCCCGCTCATCAGCTGGGAATACTTCTTCTTCACTTGGAAAATCAAGCCTGAAGAAGAAGAAGCCAAGAAGCTCAAAGCCGATGCCGAAGAGCTCATCAAGTCGCTCACAAAGCCCGAATACGCGCTCCGCGCCGTTCAGGCATTCTACCCCGCTGCCGGTACTGAAAAATCCGTTATCTTCAACACGGGCCGCACAGGCACCGCCGAAGACCTCGTCGAAGTTTCGACCGCCCGCCAGCAGAACCCCGAAGGCACCTGCCTTGCGCTCTGCGACTACGTCGCTCCAGCAAATGCAAATACCGCAAGCGTATTCGCATCTCCCACCGGTAAGGATGTTTTCCGCGACATCGTCGGTGCATTCGCCGTGACCATGAGCGACACGTTCGTCAAGCGTTTGGAAAAGCTGAAAGCCGAACAAGGCGGCAGCGATTACGACGTGCTCCTCATGCAGACTGTCGCCGACCGCCTCGCCGAAGCAGGCGCAGAATACTTGAGTAAAGAACTCGACCGCACCTGCGGCTGGAAGGGCATTCGCCCGGCCGTCGGCTACCCTGTGCTCCCGAACATCAAGGAAATCTTCAACATTGCAAAACTCATCGACTTCGGCAGCGTAGGCATCAGCCTCACCGAAAATGGCGCCATGTACCCGCAAGCATCCGTGAGCGGCCTCTACATCAGCCACCCCGAAATCGAATACTTCAATGTGAAGGTATAACGCAATACCATATTCAGTCATTCTCCTAAAGAGACCCCATACATCTTGTAAACGCTGTTAAAATTGTATGGATTCTCTCCCCTATCGTGCTACGCACTCCAGGGTCGAGAATGACACTTCAACAATTTCGAATTCATCTAGTAACTATTAACTAGTACCTAGTAACTAAGCTTTTTTCTCTTCAGGTGCTTTGTGCTCCACCTTCCACGGCGTGAGCCCAACCACATTATCGACCGGCAGCGAGAACGCAATTCCCTGCCCCATCGTATCGAGACCCGCCTTTTCATAAAGAGAATGCAATACGGCATCCTTTACGGTCAGCGGCACAAGAATCATCACCACTTCCTTTTCAGGTTGAATAGCGATATGGAAGAACGATTCCGCTTCCTTGTTCGCCGTTCCACGAGCATTCAGCACAGTGCCACCGCGTGCACCAGCATCCTTCGCGGCTTCCATCACAGTATCGGAGAATCCGTTATTTACAATACAGATAATTAATTCATGCGTATTCGTTTTCATAATTACCCTTTCCTTACCTGGGAACGGTTATCGCTCAAAAAATTAAACACGGCTTTACCAATCACGCTCGCCATTGGGATTGTGTAGGCAATGCCCTTTCCATTCACAATCGTCTTGAATTTTTGTTCAAGGCATTCCAAAACAGCCGGCACGTGATCTTCTCCGATAATGCTAACGATTACGGCACGTTCTGGATCCGCAAGCCCAAGCGCCGTCATGATTTCTCGCGGAGCCGTCCCATGCCCGTAAAGAACAAATTGCACGTTCGCTCCGAACGACTGGATGTAGTCCATGTAAAAGTCGGCCTTCGCACGCATCACCGTTGTCACGAGAATCTTCAAACGATTCATCGAGACCTTGGAATGGACTTTTTTCAGCGAGCCCGGTTTCTTTGTCAAATTCGTTTCTTCTGCCATCGCCGCCTCTACACAAAGTCAATAATTTGTTCGTCATCAGCATCTTGCAAGCGACGCATCATCATCCTGTTACGCCAAAGCCTAGCCACAATAGCCTTGAAGCCAAGCACCTGGATTGTAATGAGCGGAGTCATCGCGACCATCGCCACAATGCCAAAGGCATAATTCAAAATCGAATCGCCACCATCGTGGATTACGGAGCATGCGCCAATCGCCAAAGGCAAGATAAAGCTCGAAGTCAAAGGACCACTCGCCACGCCACCCGAGTCAAACGCAATCGCCGTATAAAGTTTAGGCACAAAGAACGAAAGTCCAAGTGAAATAAAGTACCCAGGCAGCAAATAGTAAATAATCGGGAACCCGACAATTATACGAAGCATCGAAAGGCCAATCGAAATGCCGACACCCACCGAAAGAGCGATCAACATGGAACGTTTCGTCACGAGCCCGCCCGTCACTTCTTCGACCTGCTTGTTGAGCACATGCACCGCAGGTTCTGCAAGCACCACCACCATGCCAATGATAAACCCAGCCGTCACAAGCGCATGAGGACGCTTTGCCAGTTCACAACCAATCTCGAAACCAACCGGCATGAACCCGACGGTCACCGCCGTAAGGAAAATCACAAGTCCCACGAACGTGTAGCAAATTCCGACGCCCACTTGCACAAGCTTTACCAAGGGGAGCTTGAGTACCGTAAATTGCAACGCACAGAAAAACACGACAATCAGTATGAGCGCAACAAAGACTTCTTTCGCAACGGTCAACACGACCGGCAAAAAATGTTCGCCAAGACTAGCTTCTACCGAATACGCCGCCGTCGAAAGTTCATAAGTCAAGTCGCCCTTCGAAAAAACGACCAAGCCCATGAGCGCTAAAATTGGCCCCACAGAACAAAGCGCAATCAAACCAAAGCTGTTTTCCGAAGCGTTCTTGCCACCAATCGCACCCGCAACACCAACGCCAAGCGCCATGATGAACGGCACTGTAATCGGCCCCGTCGTCACGCCGCCCGAATCAAACGCGAGCGGTACAAACGCGTTCCGCCCGACAGACACCATGAGCATCCCGAGCATGAACAGCACCATGTAAAAGAAAATGATAATCAAAGAAAGATCTTTCTTGAACACTATCTTCAAAATCGCAAGCAACAAGAAAATCCCGACGCCCACGCCAATCGTCGCAATCAGCAAAATCGGCCTCACGGCATTTTTCACCTGTTCTGCGAGCACGGACAAATCCGGCTCCGCCACCGTAATGAGAACACCCATCACAAAGCAAACCGACACAAGCAGCAACAGCCTTCGCGACTTGGTAAGCCCCGAACCCACATAAGCCCCCATAGGCGTCATGGCAAGATCGGCCCCCAGGTTAAAAAGACCTATCCCGACAATCAAAAAAACGGCGCTAACCGAAAAAACGACCAGCTCCTTCGTCGAAAAATTTACAAGGGGAGTATGGGAGACCAGCAACACGATAAGCGTGATGGGCAAAACAGAGGCAAAAGCCTCTTTCAGTTTTTCAAAAAGAATTTTTTGCATCACAATAAAATATAATTAATTAGTTATTGGTGAATAGTTATTAGTCATTGGTTAATAGCGGTTCGTCATCCTGAACGTTAGTGAAGGATCCAGTAGAGTCTAGTCAATAGCTATTGAAAATGGCTCAAAAAAAATTTTAGTATTCATGCAACCCTTACAATCCCCCGCACATCAAAAATAGCGAAATGGACGAAAAAGTCATCATAAAGAAGATTCAACAAGGAAGCCGCGAAGCGCTCGGTATACTGTGGAAGTCCCACAGTACAAACGTATTGAACCTGGCTTTCAGAATGCTCAAGAACCGTGACGAAGCCGAAGACGTGCTGATGGACATTTTCGTTTCCGTTCCCGGCAAGATCAAGAACTTCCGCGGTGAAAGCGCTCTCAACACCTGGCTGTTCCGCCTTACCGTAAACGAATGCCTCATGAGGCTGCGTTCCAAGAAACGTCACGCAGAACTCGAAGGCGAACATATCGAGCTTCTGACGGTATCTTCCATCGGGAGCAAACATGAAGAGCAAATAGACTATGACCCGGAACTCTTGGAATTTGGACTTTCAAAGCTCTCCGCCGAAACAAGAAGCATGCTTTGGCTCAAAGACGCCGAAGAACTTGGCATCAAGGACTTGTCCGAGATCTACAACATGCCCGAAGGAACCATCAAGGCAAGGCTCAGCCGAGCAAGAACCGTCGTCAAGAACTATTTACAGGAGAACGTGAACTATGCGTAATCAAATCGATTTTTCAAGACTCGAAAGAATCAAGCCCAGAGAAGATTCCTGGAACACGGTCTGCGCAAGGCTCGATTCTTCAAAGCAAAAAAAATTCCTCAAATTCATCCAAACAAAATCATTATATGCACTCGCAGCAAGCCTTTTAGTCGTCTCGTTCCTCACAGTCTTTACGGTATACGATTACCTGGACTCCGAGGATGTGCTCATCAAGAATGTCGCCTCAAATGAACTCGTCTCTTGGTACAACGACCTCGGCGAAACAAGCAACGACGAACTAGAAAATCTGGACACCCATAATTCCATCAGCTATTTATTACAGGAGACAAAATAATGAACGCTTCCACAAAGACCTTCTTCGCAAGCATCATCATTCTTGCTTGTTCCCTCGGATTTGCCATTGGTGCATTCTGTTTCGCTGACCGTGGCGTTGGTGCAACATGCTGTTCCAAGCAGGCCTCCGTATGCGCACCATCACACAAGCAGTGCGGCTGCAACAAGCACAACGATTGCAACTGCAGCAAGCACGGCAATGAAGATTGCAGTTGCGGTTGCGTAAATCACGACTGCGACAAGAACGACTGTTCCTGCAAATGCTGCAAACGCGGTGGCAAGCACCACGGCGAACATTTCAAGGACCACAAGCGTTTCGACAAGAAGTTCGATTTCAAGAAAGGCGCAGACTTCATGGATTCAGTCCTCCAGGTCACACACGAACAAAAAGCCGCCTTTGAAAAGCTTCGCGTAACTACGGATTCCACGTTCAAGGAACTCCGCAAGCAAAAGAAAGATGCCGAGAGAGCCCTGCACGAAGCACTCGACAGCAACGATGACAAGAAAATTGCCGCAGCCAAGGCAGAAATTCTCAAGGCACAAGAAGCGTTGCTCAACCACAGAATTAACGGCGTGAAGGAATTCAATAAAATTCTCACCAAGGAACAGCTTGAAAAATTCAAGAACTTCCAAAAGAATCACAAAGCGATGCCTCCGCGTCCCGAAAAAGGTGAACACAAGCATGGTCCAGATTACGAACACGGTCCAGACCACCACCATGCTCATTAAGGTTTACTAGCGACAATAAATTTGATTTTCATGATTCCTTGAATAACAAGCCTCCGGTTTTTGACCGGAGGCTTTCTGTTTTTTAAACAAACTACATTCATCTATTATGTCATTCCCGCCACTGAGCGGGAATCCCCCTTTCAACCATCCATATTTTCCCACATATTTTCATCGCGGTTTGCTTCTAGGTGCTGCTCGGCTGTTTCTGCAATTTTTTCGTTGTGCCCGCGCAATGCTGCAAACGGGCTGAAGATTTTCGCCCGGTTCGCAATGGACATCCGCGGATGCTTCATCAAGAAGTTCCAATCATCCTGCGGGTACGGCAAGTCAATTATGTCTTTGTAGTTATCGAGCATAATGCAGTGGTTAGTGGTTAGTAGACAGTGGTTAGGATTGCAGCTATGAGCACGCGGCTTCGCCGCTTTGGGGTATGGGCCCGGAGCTTACGCTCCTCTGAGGATTACTAAGTAAAACGTTTAATTTTTTCAATTGCATTCCCCCATACCTCACCACCTCAAAGCGACCCATGGGAGCGAGCCCACAGCCCTACGCCTTGTGTCCTCCGATTTGTTCGTTGCGTTCACGCGTAGTAGCGCCCTCCTGCATGTCCATGCCCTTGAAAATAGCGTTCTTGCCAAAGCGCTTCTTGATGGCAATTTGCGCCTGCATCATTTTCTTTTCGCGTTCCATTTTTTTCACGTCCGTAAAGAGATCGTAGCTTTCATGCGATGCTTCCAAAACATTATTTGCAGTGAGATTCAGCCGTTTTACCGTAAGCGACGGATTCATGATGCGGTCCGCCAATTTCATCACCGCTTCGGCAATCGTCGTTGCAGACGATGTGTAATTTAATAGCGGAGCGGTCCCATGCGCAGGTTTCGGAATTATACGCCCATAACCATCGATAACGGTTTCACCGTGATAAATTCCTTTATCTACATTTTCACGATCGTAACCCACATGGAGCGTGAGCCCATTTGTGACAAGACCTTTTTCCACAAGATCAAGCGCAAGCGTTTCCACCATCTCGCGGATGACAATTTTCGCCTTCTCGCAATCGTACGCACAACTTAGGACCTGCCCGCCGCCAATACTATGCATTTTCGGTTTATACCGTTTGATTTCGGCTATGCCGCACGGTTCATAGCCCCACGCATGGTCAATCAGGATTTCCGCATTCACGCCGAACATTTTATACAGAGCATCAGGATTCCTGACGCCTACACGCGCAAGATCACCCATCGTGAAAATTCCACGACCATTATTCAAGTAACAATGCTCAAGGCGCTCCGCAAGCCCGCGCCCCAACTGCCAAAAGCTCGTGATAGGTCTGTGACCCCAAAGTTCCTTGCGGTATGTCATCTCGTCGAGCTCAGCAATGCGCACGCCATCCGCATCCGCGGCGACATGTTTCGCCATCACATCCATCGCAATTTTGCAAAGGTAAAGGTTCGTCCCGATGCCTGCCGTCGCCGTAATGCCCGTCGTTTCAAACACATCGCGAATCATGTCTTTTGCAAGTTCCCTTGCCGTTTTCTTGTACAGCGAAAGGTAATGCGTCAAGTCGATAAAGCATTCATCGATAGAATAAACGTGAATATCTTCTTCACTTACATATTTTAGATAAACTTCGTAAATGCGGGTCGAATATTCCACATACTTCGCCATCTGCGGCGGAGCCACAATGTACTGGATTTCCTTGCCGGTCTGGCGTTTAACTTCACGCACTTTCTGGATAACTTCGAACAAGCGCGCACGCCCAGGAATTCCATACGCCTTTAAGCTCGGCGTCACCGCGAGGCATATCGTCTTCTCCGTGCGGCTCGCATCCGCCACCACCAGATTCGTTGTCAGCGGATCAAGTCCACGAAGCACGCACTCCACAGACGCAAAAAACGATTTCAAGTCGATAGCAACGTAAGTACGGGTTTCGCGCGGCAATCTCATAAAATGAAATATAGATTTTTACTGCTCAAAAGTTCACAAAAATTCTAGACGCACGCATTTTCCATCCATAAAACCACACTACAATCATGAGAAGGGGTTTCGCGCAACGCTATACTGTTTACAACACCGGACAACAGCTGAAACGTCACAACAGGAATATAGTCACCAATATTAATATTAGGCGGACTTATTAGTTTGTATATAGGAAGCGGGAACGAAAAGCAAAAAGCTTCAGCGCCGCAGCCGGCATGACAACGTAAAATGTTTGAATTTTCGCATTTGCGAAAATGGCACTACCGATATTTCAATTCAGGATGCGCTTCATAATACACGCTTTTATCGGCATACATCCGCTCATCGGCAAGCCGCATCGCTTTACGGATATCGTTCTTGCCATAGCAAACACCTATCGAGAAACGAACTTCTTCCGTCTTTCCTGACAAGAAATGGACTTTCGCTACACGATTTTGCAGTTCATCTTCTTCGATTACCGGAACAAGCACCATGAACTCATCGCCACCGGCGCGGTACACCTCACCATCGCGGAATACGCCTTGCAAAATAGAAGCCGCAGTGCGCAGCATTTTATCGCCCGCAGCATGGCCATGTTCATCGTTCACGCGCTTCAGGCCATTCAAATCCGCAAAAAGGACCGCCTGCGGCACCGGCTCGCCTCCATCAACGATTCGATCAACACGATTGTTCATCTCGTTTCTATTCTTGACACAAGTCAATGTATCAATCGTGCTCATAATTTCCAGTTTATTAAAAAGCTGATAACTCGCGATTTCTGAGGCAAGGAAAAATGTCGTCACTTCAAGCGTTTCCTTTATCTTCATTACATCAGCGACATTAAAATTGAGCACCCACATATAGCCGAGCAGTTCCTTGTTATGCCGGAGCGGGAACAGCACTACGCTCTTTACACCCGCTTGGTCGAGGGTAGCGGCCCAAATTGGATTCTGTTCATGCAGTTTTTCCATATCGCGTTCGTCTTTCACGATAACGCAAGTACTGCCCGCAATCGTATCCGGCCATGTTTCCGCAATGCTATAGAAGCCATCGATATAGCGTGACATCGAGAACAAACTAGATCCTTCGCTTAGAGATTCGGCAAAATTTGTACAAGTGCGTTTTTCGTCATCGATGAGCAGAATGCAGCAATGGTCCGATCCGCAAATGTTACGAATATCTCCGATTACATCTTGGAAAGCCTGTTTGATATCGTCAGAACCACGCAACTTGATGCAAGCCTTCAGCACATCGGAAGTGGTCTCTGCAGAGAGATCCGCCATCGCCGAAGAATCCGCCTTGGGCGTTACATCGTAACAGTAAATACAGTAGCCGATATTTTCACAGTCCGAGTCCAGCGGAAGAAGGAACATATTCAGCCAGAGATTCATTATGTAAAGGTCGACATAGGCATGGAGCGGTTTGCCATCCCGTATACAGCGATAGCAATGCTCTTCAAAATTCGTATTCTTCGGGAAGCACATTTCGTAAGGCGAATTAGGCACAAACGGATGATTTAGGGAAGCCATGTCATCGCAATGCGCCTTATTGCCCGCAACAACTCGAATATTCCCGTAAGATCCGTCCGGAAAAAATTCGACGGAAACAATGCAAGCTTTCGCCTTATAATGCGACAGCAGATTATCAAAATCCATAAAAGTCCCCTACGTTGTGGGCTTGATATTTATAATATATACCTTTTTTGAAAATTTTTCGCTATCATTCAATGAAATAAATGCATATCAAGCCCAAAACACCCTACAACGAGGGTGTTTTGGGAATATTCTCTATGGTAATCGCCTTACCGGTCGCTGCGCTCTTCGAGCGATAGACATTACACTCGATTATGCGCTAGCCTTCGGTTTGCGCGCGACGCTCGCCTTACCACTCGCTGCGCTCTTCGAGCGCAAGACTTTGCGGCTCGGTCATGAAAACAAGCAAGCTTGTTTTCGCGACGCTCGCCTTACCAGTCTTTAGCGGGTCTTACTTGACCACGGACGGGTTTCCAGGGTTTGCGTTCGCCGTTCTGTTCGTCAAAGTCCTTGAGGAGCTGTGCCGCTTCTTCTGGACTCAACTCACCAGGCGCAAGCGGTTGCTGTTCAGGCTCACCGCCATTACTGTCACTGGAATTTCCTTCGGACTGTTCAGGCTGTTGCGGCTGTTCGCCGGCACCGCCATTGCTATCGGAACTATCGCCACCTTGGCTACTGCTGGACTGGCCGTTCTGACCTTGATTCTGTTGATCCTGTTTTTGGTCATTCTGGGCACTAGAGGAACTCTGGTCGCCATTTTGGTTCTGGTTTTGATCTTGATTCTGCTGATCCTGATTTTGCTTATCCTGGTTCTGCTGATCTTTATTCTGGTCTTGGTTTTGCTTGTCCTGATTCTGATCCTGGTTTTGGTCCTGGTTATTCTGGTCTTGATTTTGGTCGTTCTTAGGATCGTTCTTCTTGTTCTCGTTCTTTTGCTCGTCCTTCGCTTCGTGAATGCGGTCGAGGAGCATCTGCAACTTTTGATCGTTCGGATAATACTGCAAGCCTTCGTTGCAAGTGATTTCGGCTGTCGGCAAACGGTTTTCGATGTACTGGAAAGCGGCATCGCCATAATAGGCAGAAGCCGACTTCGGAGCTGCGAATGCTGAAATTGCACAAACCAATACAAAACCCAAAGCTACAGAGATCCTTCGACTCCGCCTAACGGCTCCGCTCAGGATGACACAATTCTCTCGTCTTTCGTCTTTCGTCTTTCGTCTCAGCATAGCCATTAGATCACCTCCAAGTCGTTGTCGGTGTTGCTGGCGTCAATCTTCGCCTTGGGCTTGCGGCCCGCCTTGATTTCGATGACATCGTCAATGCGCTGCACGTGTCCGCTCAACTGGCCAGCGGTTTCGTCTTCGGCAATCAGGTTTTCGAGCATCGACTTCGCTTCGGCATATTTGCCGTCCTTGCAAAGCTGGAGCACGCGAGCCAGGACCTGCTTTGCCTTTTCGCTCAGCGGAGGTTGTTTCTGGTCGTTCTGATTCTGGTTCTGGTCCTTGTTTTCTTTTTGCTTGTCGAGTTCTTCCTTGAGCTTGCGCTGGACGATTTCTATGTTCTTCTTGGCATTTTCAAAATCATTGTCGAGGTCGATTGCCTTTTTCAGATAAGCAACCGATTCACGCCAAGCGGCAATACGGGCACTCGGTTCTTGAGCTTTTTCACCAATGCGGAAATGCGTATTCGCCAAATTGTAGGCGGCCTTCGCGGCCATATTCTTGTCGGGCATGCGCACAGCGCTTTCGAGTTCCGCTTTCGCCGCATCGTAATTCCCAAGCTTGTAATTGCAAGTCCCGATGTTGTAAAAGAGCAACGGATTTGCGGGTTCCTCTTGCCTTGCTTCCAAATACTTCATAAGCGCACCGGCATAATCGCCAGCGGCATAAAGCTTATTGCCATCGTTGATGGGTCTTGCAAAACCCAACACAGCCATAAGCATCATTAAAGAACATGTCTTATAAACAGTAGAAATTCGCATATTCACACTTCTTATTCTTTTTCGAACACCAATATATCAAATTTCAACTTCTCAGAGTAATTTTGCAGGGACCGCTACAATATATTTTCCAAAATTACGCACTAAAAAGCCTCGCTCTTCGAACCACGAAAGCCTAGAATCCCTGTTTTCCATCAGATAAACCGCTTGCGTATCGGCATTGCCCATATCAAACGTAAAAACATAGCGGTCAAATTCGTGCACATAAAGGAACGCACTCGGGAAATTCGTATAGCGGACCGTCGAAAGGTACGAATTCAAGTCCACCTTGCCGTAAAAAAGAACTCGCGGGTAGCTCACGCCCGGATCCACATAAATCTTTGCGCCCGTTTTCGACTGCGACTGTGCAAATTCCATGGCATCGCCAATGCCTTCGCAGAAAGGATTTGCAATTTGGTCTTTATAAACCGTAAAATATTCACGTTCAAAATTCGCAAAGCACAAGAGGTACGCCACCAGCGGAACGTAAAATAACTTCGGGTGGATACAGTCAAATGCGAGAACAATCCCTTGTGATGCCATAACGATAATCGGGATAAAAATCAAGTTCACGCGATTGACATTGACATGAATCAAAATTCCAATGGCAAAAGCGGCGAACAGCCAAACAAGCATAAAGAACGAAAGCCCGAGCTTGCGCGCTTTCACGTCACGGACCGCCTGCCAAATGTTTTCAACGAACCCGACAAAGAAAAACGCAAGAGTCACCGGATAGAAAAGCCCGAAATTGCGGATGTAATTCCACGGGAGCCCATCGGACTGATGCTTCAAAATGTTCCAAAGGTTCATGAAATTTTCAGGGATACGTTCAAACGAAATTTCACTTTCCCTAAAATAAACAAGTTTTGGGATGCTGATAAACGGCAAGCGGATTTCATTGATGACACCCTTGTTCACGAGCATAAAAAGCATGAGCGGGAGCGCAAGTACTACAAGCACGCCAAGCGAAATCCATGTGTAACGGTTGTTATGAATAGATTTTGTCCAAAGTGCATAAAGCACGTTCAACAAGATGATGAACGGAACCGCCACCCAGATGGTCGCATACGCATAAAGCGAGAGTCCGTAAAATACGGCGGACGCAATCAGAAACTTCGGTTTTTCAAGACCTTTCACAAAGAAGAAAAGCCCAAACAGCACAAAACCAGGCGCCAGGTTCGATTCGAGCGCCCAGCGAGAGAGCATCACATGCCACGGAGAAATCGCAAGCAAAAATGTTGCACCCAAAGCATAACGCTCATCCGAAAATCGGCGCACCAAGAAGTAAACCGCTGCAAGCGACAAGAGCCCCACCAAAAGCATCGGCAAGCGGATTACCCAGACGTGCATCCCGAAAATCGCGACAAACGGAATCATCAAATACGATTCGAGAGCGTTCATGCCGGAGCCCCAGGCGGTCAGATAAACCGGCAAGCGGTAACCGTAAGAATCTGCGGCATGGTGCAAAAGCGTGTAGGCGTTATAGCCCGCAAAAGCTTCGTCCTGGTTGATATCGCCCGGCACGGAGCCGAACATATAGACTCGCGCAAACGTCCCCAACAGCAAAATCACCGCAAAGACAAATTGCGCCGCAGTTCGCGATTTCAGCCAACCAAGAACTCCACGCATCACTTCCTCTTTGTCACGATGATGTTCAGCCAGTCCGCATGGTCATACGCATTATCGCCATCGGCATCGGCCTTGAGGATAATAGTTCTCTTGCCACCGATATAGACTTTGCCCGCTTGCGGCTTTCTATTACCGAACACAACGTCACCTTTCCAGAGAGTTTCTTCGGGCGTAGCCACAATAAAGCGCACGGAGCCACCGCCACCCGCTTCATCGTCAATGCCCACGACAAATTCGAGCGTGTCAGCATCTTCAGGCATCTTGAAATAAATTTCGGAATTGGCGTGTGTACCAATGCCATTTTTATATTGTTGTCCCCTAATGGTAAGGGTAGCTCCATCGACAGCGCGCCCTATTCGCGGGTTTCCATACTGTTGTGTGTAATGGTCGATTGGCAAATCCGTAAGGAAGAACTGATTGGAACCGAGTTCCACATTCACGGGCATGAGTCCGACAATTTCGGAAATAAGCATCGGGAAAAGGAACAGCAGAAGAACCACGTACGGCGTAAAACGCGGGAACGGGATTCGGCTCAATTTTTCAACCAATGCCGGGAACGCCCGCGGTGCAAAATTGTTCACAATGCCAGCCACAAAAATAAGCAAAGCGAGTCCCGAAACAGGAACCCACAAGTCGGACCCCTTGAATCCATTCACCATCGAGATGTTCATGGCACAAATCGCAGTCACTAGAAGCGACCAGAGCCAAGCCTTCCTCGTTTCAAGAACCATCCACACACAGGCAAACGGAACGGCGTAAATCAAGTAGCGTTCGTGCATGCCCGGCAACACAAGGAAGAATGCAAAAGCTTCCCAAGTGGCAAGTTCAAACGTACGGCGGAGCGTCTTCGCAAAAAGAGCGCACTTTAAAATGTATGCGGAGACTATCACAAACAAGACTTTTCCAAGCCATGACGGAGAAAGCAAGAACCCTATACCGTCCGGCGAAAGCCCGAAAAGCGGATTCACATCGCGACTCGTATTGCCGACAAAGAACATCCAGATATTCGCCGCATTGTAAGTCGAAAACGGATACTGTTCCGTTGTGTTGAGGTAAGCATGCGTGAGGAGTCCCGAGAGGTTTCCCGCCACAAAGAACGGCAAGAACACGAGCGCAACCGCGACCACCATGAGCGGGAGCCCGCGCCAAGACTGTTTATATCGACGTAGGAAAATTCCCCCGAAAACAGGCAAAAGCAAAATCATCTGGAACTTTGCAAGTAGCGCAAGCGCAAAGAACATCGAAGCGTACTTGAAAAGCCCGCGGAAGTTGATGCAGTAAAGGGCGGCAATGCCAAAAATGCAGGGGAACAAATCGACTTGTCCCCAAATCGGGCCATCGAGCAAAAGCGCCGGGTTCAAGGCGACAAAAGCAAGAGCCAAATGCGCTGAAACTTTCGGCAATTTAAAGCGAGCCACAAGACGGCTTGCCAAATCGACAAGCGCGACATGACCAAAGTAAACAGGCCACAAACAGAAGAACTTGAGAAGCGTCCCCTTTTCTATCGGGATGTTCGCCAGGTTATGGACTTGAGCTACAACCCACAGCCAGAACACATAAAGTGGAGGATAGTTGCCGTTAAAGCGCTCTAAGCCATTGTTCGACAGTTGTTTGACCCAGTCAGCCCAATAATTCTGGTCGCCACCGAAAGCGGCCGCATTCGTGCAGAACAAGTTTGCAAGCAGGCAGATGATGCCCCAAATCAAGAAATACTGAATAGACTTATTTTTCACCAGAAGCTCCAGAACGTTTAAAAGTGATTTTCACGGCGCTCGCCTTTCGATAAACAAAACCAGCGCCCTTCCAGAAATAATCCAACAGAACCGATGCGACATACGTCATCAGGATAAGAACCAAAAGCGAAGGAACCGCATATCTGGGGTACGCAACAATCATCGCCGGAACGCCAAAATAATAGCAGAAGAACGGATGAATAAGCCACATCGACGTGCTCTGCCGTCCAAGATACCAAATTCCCTTTTTCAAGACTTTTATACGGTTCAGCAAGTCCATGCTTGCAACTGTCAGGACTGGAATAAAGAATATGTCAAAGACATCGCCAATTTCGTTTTGACGCAGGTACACGACAATGCACCACGCCATAATATCGGCAAGCGGATTCAATAGCCCATGAAGCTTTGCGGAATCATTCAAGCGGTCAAGAAGTCCATTACGGGCAACGACAGCCCCCATCCAGAAGCACGCGGCATACGGCGCGATTTGGCAGAAGAACCTAAGATACATGTGATTGTTTCCGAGAACGCCAAGTTCCTTTACTGTTTTAAGGCCAGGGAAAATATGCGCAAACAGAAGAGACACTATGATGACAATGAAAATATTCATTCTCGCCGAGCCCCTATCGATAACGGCCCTTACAAACGGGAAGGTGACCAACGCAAACGCATAACTTATCAGGAACCACCATTCCCTGTTGTACGTCGAAGTAAACCCGAGAAAGTTCGAAACAAGTTCCTTAAAAACAAGTTTTTCAAAACGTGTATAAATAAAGGGATCCGCACAATACGGGAATTGCGATGAAAAGAAAAGAAAACCTATCGGGATAAAAACAAGGAAGACCTTCCAATAGGCAAAATAAAGTTTTTTGAGGCGCCCTATGATATCATAAGGTTTCCCATAGCTACTCTTGTAAACGCCATACCCGCCAAAGAAGAAAAACATCGGTACGCATATTTTGCCAAAAATTCCCAAGTAAACAGTCAATTGCATATTGAACAGAGTAAATAGACCTATAACTCCACCACCGGGAATTCGAGTCGGGAAAAACCAAAGGTGATGCATGAGCATGCAGATGATTGCGATGCCCTTCATAATCTTGGTATCGTCTGGAGTCAAAAAATTATCTATTGCGTTCGAACCTTTTTGCATATTACGTCTTTTAGTGAAATGGTTTGAAAATTATAGAAATCTTTTGCGGTCTTGCCATTTTACATTGTTCCTATTTTTTAAATTTCACGCACAAAAACAAAAAGGAGACGGAGTCACATGCCCGATGCAAAGAGCATATCAACGAAAAACCATTCCATCGAACTCGTGAGGATTATCGCTTGCCTATTGGTAATCATGGCTCATAGCCAAATCGGCATTGTTGAAAACAACGCCATTGTCAGTGGAAGGCTTGCCTTATCGACATCTATCGCGGACGACGTTCCGCTGTTTTTGCTGGTGACAGGATTCTTTTTCTTTGGACGTATCAAGTCCGACACAGACATCATCACGACATTTCCCTACAAGGCAAAATCGTTCCTTTCCCGTGTTTACATTCCGACGATTGTCTACATTCTAATTAGCATACTTTACCGATACTTCACGGCTTCGACACCACTTGCATCCATTGGGGATGCAGACTGGAATTATCTGGGACGTTTCATTTTCAGGCTCGCTCCGGGGGATCATCTATGGTACATTTGTACATACATGTCATTCATTTTCTTTTTCCCGATGCTTGCTTTTGTCTGCCAGGACGAACCGGGAAAGAACAAATTAAGAAGGATACTTTTAGGTATAGCCATCGGAGGAGCCGTGATTGGCGATGTCCAATATTTCTTCAAGATGACCATGATCGACATTGACAAATTTCTTTGGGGATACTGCACTATCTTTTTAATTATCGGATACGAGCTTTCGCTATTCGTTCGAAATTTTGACGGCAAGCAAAAGAAGCTTTTTGTGGCGGGTTCCGTCCTGTACTTAATCGGCTTTTTCATAAAGTTCGGGTTGCAAAATTACATGTTCACTGAATATGGATACGTAAACAACCGTTTCCGCTGGCTCCAATGCTCGCCATGCTTTGTAACGGCAACAGGGCTATTCATCACTGTATATGCGCTTGGGACATGGATCAAGCAAAAAAGCATTCCGTCGCGTATCATCAACTTTGTCGGTTCGTGCACGTTTGCAATCTACCTTTTCCACATGTTGGTTGTCTCGGAAACGGGAAAATGGCGAGGAACCCTTCTGGAACATTTAGAAGGCGCAAGGACTTTCTTTGACGCCTTCGCTTATTACGTTTCCTACTCCCTTGCTGTTTTCAGCATCACGTTAGTGATTTCAATCGTATTTAAATACGTTGTCGAAATTCCGGTGGGAAAGATCTTTAGCAGAAAAGCGCCTTGACAAGTTTAATCATATCTTCATGGTCGCTTGCAGCCATCATCTCACGGATGCTGTGCATACTGAGCATGGGCTCGCCAATATCGACCGTCGGGATTCCGAGATTTGCTGAAACCGTCGGGCCAACCGTACTGCCACACGGCATGTCGTTCCGCGTAATGAATACTTGAAGCGGGATACCCGCCTTTTCGCAAAGCAGACGAAGCCTCGCAGAGCTCATGAGATCGCTTGCATAACGTTTTTGAGAGTTTGTCTTGAGTACAATGCCCTTGCCCAACAGCGGCGCATGATTCGGTTCGTGCTTTTCCGTGTGGTTCGGATGTTCGGCATGGGCCATGTCGATGGACAAAGCAATGCTTGACGAGAGACGAGAGGCGAGAGAGATTGCTTCGGCGTTGCCTCGCAATGACGTAGGAGCCGAGTGCAGCAAACAATCCTGCTTGTTCATTGCCGGGGCGAACCCGTCATACGCCATGCGCAATGACGCACTCGCTTCATCCAGCACGCTCTGCAAGAAGTTGCCGACGGCTCCTTCGCGAGTTGTGGAACCGACTTCTTCGTTATTGAAGAAGCATGCGACATTAAAATCGTTATCGGAAGCATCCGTCGACGCAATCGCTTCGGCAATCGCATGGCAGCCGCTCAAGTTGTCAAGCCTTCCCGAATAGATCCAATCATCGTTAAAACCGCCTCGATTGGCTGGCTGAGCATCAAAGAGTTGCACATCAAAATCCACAAGACGTGCGCCTGCCGGAAGTTCCTTTTCAAGCGCCGTCACAAACAAATTTTTCCCATTTTCCGAAGCCCCACACCACAAAGCATTGAAATCTATTTGCGGATTCAACTTGAGTCCATCTTGATTCACGCCCCGGTTCAAATGAACCGCCAATTGCGGAAACCTGAAAAATTTTTTTCCCCGGATTAACTTTGTCTTAAGCGTCATCGACTTGTCCGCAGTATCCACGTACGCAAGCATTCCCGCATAGCCGAGATCGCGGTCAAGCCAGCTCGTAAAAAGCGGCGAACCGTAAACCTCCGTATGAAGCGTACATACACCTGCACGGGTCTCGTCCGGATTCGGGGAAATCTTGAGTGTCGGAAAATCCGTATGCGCAAGCGCAATCCGGAACTTCGAAGCGTCGCTCCACTTTTTCGGCGTACGGAAAGCAATCAAGGACGCCCCGCGAACCACAAAATAGGCTTTGCAAGGTTCCAGATTTCCATCAAATTCCGCAAAAGAATTTGCCCTAAAGTGTGATTTAAGACAATCTACCGTGTGATACGGCGTTACGGCTGTATTCAAAAAATCAAAAAAATCCATATTTCCTCAAAAAATTTCAATAAATTTCGATTCGACAATATAATCTATTTATATTTCACGGAAGCAATGGCATTTCAAAAGATAAAACAGATTAACTGGATGGAAATGTCCGGCCTCTTGGTCGGCGTCGTGAGCACTGTTGCCGTCATGATTTTTTCACTGGTGTTCTACCATTACCTTTTTGACACCGGTGTCATCAAAGTCAAGGAATACAAGCTTTACAGCACCTTCGAAAAGGCGCTCGGCCTTAGGCCTGGAACGCGTGTGCAGATAAGCGGCGTCGATGTCGGGCAAATTACGAACATGAACATCAATCCAAACGGATTTGGCGTGGTCATGGAATTTTCCATCCGCCAGGAATTTCAACCTTTGATAACCGACAGTTCTAGCGTTTTTGCGATCCGTGACCAGAACTTAATCTCGGCACGAGTCATCAACATCGATATCAAGAAAGGTAAAGGCCGTATTTTGCAAGATGGGGATTACCTCCCGGCAGGCAAGGCGCAAGATATCGAAACCGTTTTGGAAACTACGAATGAACTTTTGGCCCGCGTAAACAGGCTAATCGATGCCGCAAACACGCTCGTCGACATGGCTCTAGACACTGGAACGACCATGGGCGCCATGTTCGGTTCCCGAGCACTCTACGACAACCTAAACCGTCAGTTGTACCGCCTCGACGAAATCACCTACCTCGGCAAGAACGTCCTGAAAAAGACTTCTTTCTTGCTTGACACGATGAAGACGGATATCCCGAGACTTGTCGGACGCGCCAATGAAGTCACAAATAATGTAGGCGACTTGCTCGAAGACTTCAGGCCGCTGCCGGGCCAAGTGACTTCGCTCCTCAATTCCATGGATTCTACGGTCGGCCGCGTAGACAACCTTGTCTCTGATTTCGGCACTGTCACAACGGGCCTTCAAGACTTTATGAACACAACGGAAAACACGTTGCAGAGTGCAGACGACTTAATGAACGGCATGTCCAAGATGTGGCTCCTGAAAGGAAATGTTCCCACGCACGATTCCGTGCCCTTTGTCGTGGAGACCCTATGGTAACGAAGGCGTTGAAAATAGCCCTTTATGTAGCGCTTAGCGGAACAGTAGCTTTCGCCTCGGAATCCGGGAAGCTTGCCGCACGCGCACAGAAATCCATCAAGGCAGGGAATTTCGCCAAGGGCTATTCGCAACTCGAGCGCGCTCTTATTGCAAGCCGCAAAGAAGCGGACAGACGTTCTGAAGGCCGCATTATGATCGCCATGGGTCAAGTCCGCACGATGAGCCTAGACTACAGCATGGCCGACTCGCTCCTGAATTATGTCCAGAACGAAGGCATGGACCGCTCGACAAGAATAATGCTCGTCAAGGCGAAAATGGCTTTGAAAAATGCAACCGAAAAATACTCGGACGCCATATCGCTTTGCGAAAACGTCAAGGAAGACGACCTTGACGGAATAGAAGACAACCTGCAAGGGACATTCTATTCAGAATGCGCTATCGCTTACGCAGGCGCCCACAACGACGAGAAAGCCAAACAGGCGCTGAAGATGGTCGGCAAGCGCACCGACGACGATACGGGAATTTACTACTGGACGGACGCACGCTTAGCAGACCTGCAAAAGTCCGGCGATGCCGACGCTATTTACCGCAAGGCGGAAACCGAATCCGTCAAGTCAAATACACCCTACACAACGGCAAACATTCTCTACCACCGCGGGAAGTTCCTGGAAAAGTCCAACCCGTCCGAAGCACGCAAGGTGCTTGACCGTTGCAAAACCGCATTCGAGCTCATGGGACTGCCAAAGAACGCAGAAAGATGCGAGCGTTAGTTATTAGTCACTAGTTATTAGTTAATAGTTACTAGAGTATTGCTATTAAAAAAATTGCGATGCCGGGCATTCCGGCCACCATGTCGGAATCGGCATTTTATTCGCTGACATCCATTTTTCTTTTGTAAGAAAGAAATATGTAGAAAGTTTCTACATAAACTCTATATTTAGAGAAATTAATTTTGCAATTTCTTATTGGACTTACGAATGTCAAAACACAAAAATCATAAAAAAAGCAAACAACCTAAGCCAACTAAAGTAGAACCAATTAAACAAAATACAACTGAATCAAAAGAAAATGAACAAATAAAAAAGGAAACCGTTGAATCAAAAGCAACAGATACAAAAGTTGCCCCTCATTCAACAGACACTCAAGATGAAAACGACAAATCGTCAATCAAATTATCAACAATCATTTACATTACAATAGCCATTTTTTTTATAGCAATAGGGATTATATTAAAAATACATACAAACGAGTACAATTTAACTAATCACACTACTGAAAAAATCGTTGGTCACTCCATAGAAACACAAAATTTTTACACCATAGATCCAACAAATAACATTATGGTGATATTGTCTGAATCATCATTCACCTTCGGTATAACTTTTTTCATCACCATTTTTTTTGTTTCTTCTTTTGAGAAAAGAGAAAAAGTCGCATTTAAAGAAGAAATAAAAGCAATTCAAACAAAAACAGCACAAAACGCATTTCTGTCATTATTTAAAACACTAATCGATCCATCCTATTTAAGTGTAATAGAGAATGATATAATTAGGTGTCCATTAATACGTAGCAACGCACGATGGCAATATAAAATCACCTTCGATACAGCCACAAAGAACTTTACTCTAAATAGAACAATAACATACTCATTAAAAAATGTCACAACCGAGATACACAACGAATCATTTTCCATCAAATGTTTGGAAAACGATTATATGTCTTTAAAAGTACTCCAAAAGAAAATTCGAAGAAACAGTTCAGACTACTCTGATCATAACTCCGATGACATTGAAATCAAAGCAAACGAAACATTGGACGTGTTATTATGTTTCGAACAAACATTTAAAACACCCGATTTTTTATACGAAACACATTTTACCCGTTTCCCTTTAATAAACCTAGAGTTAGACGTCACGCTCCCATCAAATTGTAATTTCAATTTATCAGCTGCAACTCTAGAGCATGATTGCATAAAAATAGCAGAAGATCATTATTTATATAAATTCAAAAGCGCTATATTAAAAGGACAAGGAATCGAATTTTCTTGCGAAAGAAAAAAAGAATCTAGCACTTCTACATAACATTTTTTACATATACAGAAACATCTTTCTTGATTGCATTGTGAAAAACACAAAAGCAAAGGGATTTCTGCAGAAGAGATATTAAACACACACAACTATATATTTTTTATCGAACACAAACAAATCTGCATTCATTCTTTTAGAATTTATAAACCCTAAAAGTTTCCCTTGGAGATACATTTTTCTCTTGAGATTTAAAATCGTAATAAAAAGCAGTCCCATTAGATTTAAGAACAATAGCATATTCACCTAAATTGAACCAGCTCCATCGTAAATCCAATCCATCTCGCATTACAATAGCGAGTTCCCCCTGAGCTCCCCCCTCATACAACACAAATCCAACATTAGGATTGTCCTTAAAATAACCCACTTGAAACCGAACTTTTGTATTTTCACGGCCATATTTATCAAGCGCAAACCATCGTTCAACACCACCAAAATCAGCTTCAGAATACAATTTACCACTTAATTTCAAAACGCGATTTCGTGGAGCATCCTCAATATAATTTTTTCCAGATGTCAACGCACATGACACCATAAAAATCAATACAACAGGAACAATAGAAAACAGAAAAAATTTCCTAAACATTGATTCACGTTCTCCGCACAGACTTTATTATATAAAGTAATTTAATTATTTTTCAAAGAATCAGCAACTGCAGTTGAATCCGCATTCGTCGCAGCAGTTGTATCAGCCTTGGACTCTTCAACCGGTTCCTCAACTTTTTTCATGGCAAGAAGCTGTTTGTAAACGACAACAGGCGGGATTTTTCCATCGACCATGTTATCGACAAGGGCTTTGACTTTCTGATAGTTTTCATCTTTATTGGGATCGGCTATCAAGTTCTTGTAACCAAGAAGCCTAAGAATTTTCGTATAGAAACTTGCGCGGAACTTTTTGAATCGCGGTTGGAACACATCGTTCAGAACGGTTTCAAGAGCCGTTTCGACCTGCATAGAATCGAGTTCAAAACTGCGGTAAATCGTGCGGATATGATCAGGAATCGTCGTATCCGGGCTATCGAAATACTTACGCATCACATTTGCAGCTTCGGTTTTGTTGGGGTATGGCCCTCGACCAACTCGCAACGCATAATAAAGGGCAAGTCGCCAATTTTCAGGATAAACGCGAGTCGCCCGGCGCAATACTGAAAAATCAGAAGTGTCGGGAGCGTCAATCGGAGTGACACCACCGACAAAATAATACGGAGTGTAGAAAAGCGAATCCAAGCTCGTCGCAAGTTCTGCGACATGGCCAAGATAAGCATATTCCCTGCCGGTGAGGTAGCTTTCGCCGAGTTCGGTAAGGCCCTTGATCCAGAAGAGCCCCGCTACCGAGGCGTCATGCCCTGCAGCCACATAGCGAACAGACGAAGCCTTCGGCAAGAAGGACTCGTCAAAGTTCGTGCCAGGAAGCGGCTTTGCGTAATGGAACGCAAGCGCGATCACAGCAACGGCAATTATTAAAGCAGCAAGGAAACGCATTGTTAGTTGGCAGTTGGCAGAACTTAGAACTTAGAAAACTAAGTTCTAAGAGCGAAGCGAGCTAAGTTCTAAGTTCTAAATTAAACAAGCCTCCGCGAGCTTTTCGAGTGCATCGACGCAGTCGTTCGCGTAGTTCGCCGGCGTATCGTTACGCTGCCAGGCAAAGTTCAAGCCACTGCTCGAATTGAGCACGTGGAACTTGCGCTTGCCGCCACCGTTTTGGATAGCCTTAAGAACAGTCTTGGCATCGCCGCCCTGACCGCCCGGCACGCCCGGAATGGACACGCCCGGAATGAGGAACGGGATTTCGTACTTTTTCTCTTGGGCCAAGTAACGCGTGATGTTCTCGAGTTCGCCCGGATTGGTCGCACCGACAACAGCACCGACGTAGCCCTTGCCTGCGTCCCATTCCACAATCTTGTCTGCAACGGAATAGAAGGCCTGGGCTGCATCGCGGATTTGCAAATCCTGGAAGTCGTGAGCGCCCTTGTTGCTCGTGCGGAGGAGCACGTAGGCGCCGTTCTCGCTATTTTCGCGAATGAACGGGCCGACGGAATCAGTTCCCATCCACGGAGAGACGGTCACGGCGTCAGCACGGTAAACATCGTAAGCGGCATTTGCATAAGCGGCACTGGACTTGCCAATGTCACCGCGCTTTGCATCCAAGATAACCGGGATGCCTGCGCTTCTGTAATCGGCAATGAGCTGCTGCAACACAAGCATCGACTGCACGCTCACGCATTCGTAATAAGCGCTGTTCGGCTTCACGACGGCGGGCTGCACATTACGCTTGAGGCAGCATTCCAAAATGTCGGAATAGAAGCGCTTGATGCGGTCTTCGGGAGTGCCTTCGAGCGGGATGAGCTTGAGCACAGGGTCCATGCCCATGCAGACCGGGTTGCCGCACTTTGCAATACGCTGTTCAAGGCGATCGTAAAAGCACGTCATTACTTCAATTCCTCCTGAATCTGGGCGGCTTCGTAAGAGAGAATGCCATGTGCGACAGCCACGTTCAGAGATTCAAGTTCACTGCTCATCGGGATCTTCACCGTTTCGTCGGCGAGTTCGATGAAGTACGGGTTCGTGCCGGCACCTTCGTTACCCACGAGGAACGCCATCTTGCGGAGCTTGTGGCTCGGAATCTGGCGGAGGGACTGCTTGGCATGCAAATCCGTTGCGATGATGGTGTAACCCTTGCTACGAAGGAAATTAATTTGGTCTACAAGGTCCACGTCGAATTCAAACGGAACGCGGAGGAACGTGCCCGAGGAACCGCGCACAACCTTCGGGTTGAACGGGCTCACGGTACCACGACCGAGAATCATGCCCGAAGAATTGAAACCGAGGCTCGTGCGGAAGAGCGTGCCGAGGTTACCCGGATCCTGCACGGCATCCACAAGCGTAAGCACGCTGCGGCTTGTTTCATAAACAGGCTTCTTGCTTGCGATATTGCAGTAAGCGATAATGCCCTGCGTCGTCATCGTCGAAGAGAGACGCTTCATCTGTTCTTCGTTGAGAGTATGGAGTGTAATTTCGGCTTCGTTAATAGCTTCGATGAGTTCTTCGTTTTCGAAACCTTCGACAACGTAAACAGAAATCACGAGTTCGCGGTGGTGCTTCACGAGTTCTTCGACAACGTGCACACCTTCACCGAGGAACTTGCCTTCGCGTTCGCGACCCTTTTCGGTCGTGCAGGCGATGAGGCGCTTGAACCAAGGCGGTGTAGAGCCTGCATCTTCAACGGCTTCAATCTGGGCGGCGCGTGCTTCGAGTGCGGCTTCGTCCAAGTTCTCATCAACGGCTTCCTTCTGTTCCGGGCGCTGGCGGTAGACCGGGGCGTTCATGGCACCGCGCGGTCCGCGGTTAAACGGCTTGTCGCCAAAGCGGCGCGGGCGGCGGTCACGGTCAAAGCGGCCACCACCACGGCGTTCTTCACGGTTGAACGGGCGGTCCTCGCGATTGTCGTCGCGGTCGAAACGGCGTTCACCACGGTCAAAGCGGCGTTCGCCTCGGTCGCGGTCAAAACGACGGTCGCCACGATCCCCTCGGAACGAAGGCTTGTCGCCAAAGGAACCGCGTTCATCGTCGTTACGGCGAGGGCGGCGTTCAGGAGCTTCGCTGACTCCAAATTTACGGTCAAGCGTCATTCTTACAGTACGCTTCGGTTTGTTTTCTTCTTCACTCATAGTTTTTCCATCAACTGTTTGGCGACGGATTCCCCGTCAATTTCTAAGATCTTGTAGAGAGCCTTGATTTCTCCCTGTTCAACAAACCTGTCCGGAAGACCAAACCGGTACAGCTTCTTGTCCGTATAGCCAAGATCGGACAAGAGCTCCGCAATTGCAGAACCATAGCCACCTACCCGAGTGTTGTCTTCGAGCGTCACAATAACATTGTGTTTTTCAAACAACTGTCGGTAGCATTCCTGGTCGAGCGGCTTTATAAAACGGGCATCCACGAGCGTCGGGTTGTATCCGTTTTCACGAAGCACGGAGGCTGTTTTCTTGAGTTCATTTGTCATGAAACCGGCCCCCAGGAGGAGTATGCCGGAGCCCATCTCAAGAATCTTGGGGCTTTTATAGTCGAACGGTTCATCCGAGGAGACAAGTTCTGCAGCAAGAGCAGTGCCTCTCGGGTAGCGGATCGCCACGACACCTTCCATATCGATCGCGGCAGTCAACATGTCGCGCAGTTCATTTTCGTTGGAAGGAGCCATAATGGTCATTCCGGGAACCGTACGCAAGAACGACAAGTCAAAGGCGCCATGATGCGTCGGACCGTCAGCACCGACAAGGCCGGCACGGTCGAGCACAAGCACCACATGCAAGTTCTGGAGAGCAATGTCGTGAATAATCTGGTCGTAAGCGCGCTGCATGAACGACGAATAAATCGCGACCACAGGCACAACGCCCTCGCAAGCCATACCCGCCGCAAACGTGACCGCATGTTCTTCGGCAATGCCCACGTCAATCACGCGTTCCGGAAGTTCCTTCATCACGATATCCATGCCGCAGCCCGTAGGCATTGCAGCCGTGATTCCCATGATTCTCTTGTCCTTTTTCGCAAGATCCAGAAGCGTATTGCCGAACACGCTCGTGAGAGACGGATTCGGATTTCCCGGAGCAAGCGGGAGTCCGCTTTCAGGGTCGAACGCACTGCAACCGTGATACTTTGTCGGATTCTTTTCGGCAGCATCAAAACCGCGGCCCTTTTCTGTCAGCACGTGAACAAGGCACGGCCCCTGCTGCTGCTTGACGCGTTCAAGAATCATCACAAGTTCATCGATATCGTGACCGTTGATCGGGCCGAAATAGCGAATACCCAAGTCTTCAAAGAAACGCCCCGGCTTCACGGCATTCTTCGCCGCATTCTCGACCTGCAAAAAAAGATCACGGAAACGAGATCCAAGCACACCCGGAAGGCGCGTCATCACGCGGTCCAAGTCCGAACGCATTTTGTTATAAACCGGATCCGAAATCACGCGGTTCAAATACTTGCTGAAGCCACCGATGTTAGGAGCGATACTCATCTTGTTATCGTTCAAGATGATGGTCATGTTCTGCTTGGAGGCGCCAACGTTATTGATAGCCTCGTAAGCCATACCGCCCGTCATGGAGCCATCTCCAATAACAGCAACTACATTATTGCTGCGATTGAAATGATCGCGAGCGACGGCAAAGCCCAGCGCCGCAGAAATCGACGTCGTGGCATGCCCCGCCCCGAAACAGTCATAGACACTTTCGTTCCTCTTCAGGAAGCCGGAAATTCCGCCCTGTTGGCGCAAAGTATCAAATCGGTCATAGCGACCGGTCAATAACTTGTGCACATACGCCTGGTGCCCCACATCCCACACGATCTTGTCGTCCGGAGCGTTGAACACGTAGTGAAGCGCAAGAGTAAGTTCCACAACGCCAAGGCTCGACGCCAGGTGACCGCCATGCTTGGCCACCTGCCCAATAATGGTCTCGCGAATCTGCGAAGCCAAATGGTAAAGCTCCTCCACGGAGCAGTGCTTCAAGTCCTGAGGCGACTTTACGTCTTTCAATTCCATTATTTCACTCGGGTGA
This sequence comes from Fibrobacter succinogenes, assembly GCA_902762795.1. Taxonomy (GTDB): domain Bacteria; phylum Fibrobacterota; class Fibrobacteria; order Fibrobacterales; family Fibrobacteraceae; genus Fibrobacter; species Fibrobacter succinogenes_E. The sequence continues at coordinate 83,305 of CACWPM010000001.1, forward strand.
TGATGTATGCGGCAATGGAACGGAGGATGGAGGTATCGCACTTGAGGCCGTCCAAGGCCTTGATGGATTCCTCGTAAAGTTCCCTAGCGCGTTCCCTGGACTTTTCAAGTCCAACAATAGACGGGTAAGTAGCCTTACCCTTTTCGACGTCAGACCCGGCATCCTTGCCAAGTTCCTCGGTCGTAGAGACAATGTCCAAAATGTCATCCACAATTTGGAAGGCAAGTCCGATGGAGCGGCCATAGTTGCGGATGATTTCCATATCCTTTTCGCTTGCGTCTGCAAGCATCGCACCGACCAAAAGCGATGCTTCGATGAGAGCTGCGGTCTTGTGGTAGTGAATGTAATCGACAATTTCCAGATCGACAGTCTTGCCTTCGCATTCGATGTCAGTCATCTCGCCACCGATCATGCCATACGTGCCGAGCAAATGGGCGAGAAGCTCAATCGCCTTCGCATTGCCGGTCTTGCCCATCATCTCGAAAGCGTGGATGCAGAGCGCATCGCCCGCCATCACGGCAGTCGCTTCGCCAAACTTCTTGTGACTCGTGAGCTTGCCACGGCGGTAATCATCGTTATCGACGCACGGGAGGTCATCGTGGATAAGGCTGAACGTATGGAGCATTTCGAGAGCGCTCGTCGCAAGCCAGATCTTGTCTCCCTTGCCGCCAAACATGTCGAACGTGGCCTTCGCAAGGCCGGGACGCAAGCGCTTGCCGCCTGCGAACATGGAATAACGCATAGCCTCGTGCAAACGGCACGGACGGTCCTTTACTGGGGGAAGATGTTCATCAAACTTCGCCTCGGCATCTTTTGCGATGCGGGCGAGATATTCCTGAGCAATTTTTGCTTCTGATTCAATAGACTGCATATACACAAAGATACTTAATTCAGACCTGTCTTAAAAGGGTTTTACTACCAAAACTAGAGTTTTATTATGCCGGTCTACAAGCAGCCCGTCGCGGCACTCACTTTTTAAGGTTCTTGTCGACACTTTTTTCTCTAAATAACGCCCCTGAGCATCACAAAAAACAAACCCGCTTATTACCGAGCGGGTTATTGATTTTAGTTTGTTCACAAAAAAAACGTTTTTCTTTTCTATTAGTATCGAATACTTAAATCTTAGAAAAGTGCGCCATAGAGCACTATATCGTCCAGATAGAACTCCGTCCCGTTCTGAACGAAGAAATGCATCTGCCGGACATCGTCCTTCAACGAATTCCATGTGAAATAGCAGTTGCTCACATCCTGGGAATTATAGCACAGGTCTTCGGCCTTTACGACATAGCGCGTCCATTTCGGTCCAAGGCTCTTCCATTCCGACGAAGCCTTCAAAGATTGCCCCGCCACCTCGGATTGACGATCCCAGTTTTCAAGCGACAAACGGATCTGTCCCGACCCCTTTGCATAGAACGAGATGGAATCGAGAGAAGAAAGGTTCCAGCCTTGAACGCAGAGCAACGTTCCCGTGACTACCCAGCCATAATAGCTATTTGTTCCTACCAGGCTATACTTGCCATGGAACACCTTCGACTTACGCTCCTTATCCGCTTCAAACGCCTTGTATAAAATCTTCGAGCCAATGGAATCGACGCTAAAGTACCAATTTGCGGTATCCTTTTCAAAATCCTGCCAAACGACCGACGGGGTATCGAAATGAGCGGAACCCTTGGAAGGTGCGATGTGCTTTGTTACATATAAATTTTTATTTTTATCCACAACATAAAATTCAAGTGTATCGTTCGACGGAAGCATCGGAAGCGAGAACACACCTTCTTCATTCGTCTTCGTCATCACATCCAAGCCATAGACTCCCACCCACGCAAACTTGTCTCCAGCGTGGAGCGTCACACGGCTCATGTAATTCGATGTTTCCTGGAGTTCAACTGTATCGAGAGCGGCGATCTGTTTTGCCGTAAGTTCCTTGGAATAAGCGAGCCCAGACTGGGTAACGGTCAAGCGATAGTTGCCGGATTTCAGAGAATCAATGGCAAAAGCTCCAAACTTGTCCGCATAAGCATCCACCTCGACAACAACGTTGTTCACACGCAAAGAATCGACACGGGCATCCGATTTACGAATCGCAAGCGATGCAAACGGGACGGTCTTGCCCCCGGCAACAGCGACAAACTTGATCTTGCCTTTCGACGGCAAATCCACCACTTCGGATTCGTTCGGTTTGAGTTTTACAGACAAATTGTCATAAACGGAATTGTCATCTCCACGCAGGAAGTAGACCTGCAACGAATCGTTCGACGGCAGCTGCGAAAGCTGGAAACGGCCCGTAGAATCAGAACGCACAAGTTCGTCCATGCCACGCACACCGACCCAGACAAACTCACAACTGTCCGGTATTTCAGCATAACCGCCAAGAGAAGCCGTAGGTTCAAGGTTAATGGAACCAAGATCGGTATCGCGGCTTGCGGAGAACAGACCGGTGTAAGCGGAACCGCCATGCACAATCGTCAAGCGGTACTCTCCATCCGGCGCCTCAAACGAGAAATACCCGTTAGCATCCGCATAGAAATCAGCTTCGACAAGCGCATTTGTCGCTTCGTAAACAGAAGTCGTATAATCAACACTTCGAATGGCGACACTCGCATACGACGCCGCCTCGCCGTTGCCCACATAGGCAAAACCGTTCGTCGTCTCGCTGCCGGGCCCGCCCGAGCAGTTCCATAGCATCAGAGCAGAAAATATGCAGGCTAGCCGTTTCATTTTGACTTCTCCTGCAATTTTTTAGTGAACGCGAGCGGGAACAACTGAATGTTCAACTGGAACACCGTATCGTCCCCCGTCCCGTCCTGCGACATGCGAAGCAAGTCCGAGCGGAACTCCTTTATTTTTTCGCGTATAAGCTGGATTTCATTCATGCTGAACGTCATTGTCACGGTGCTGACATCGCGCAAAGGGGGCGCATGCCGTTCAAGCGATTCCCCCGCTAGGCGAATCGTCTCTTTCTGGAACGTCCGAACAGCCTCGGACCTCCAGTTACCGCCTGTACTCACAAACGTATCATTCACTTTCCAGTATCCGTCCTTTCCCTCAGAGATCATGTTCAGGTCGTGCAGGAGCTTGATAGCATCCTTGGCCTGTTCCACCGTGATAGCCGGCGTGCAGCATTCGGCAAGACCTTCATAATCATCTTTAAAATTACAAATACCAATTACGGAACGGATTGCGTTATAGTACCAATGGCGGTAAAATTCAAGTTCTTTTTTGGCAAGTCGCTTTAACGGGATGCCCTTTAACGCTTGCATCTTCTCATAGTGGTTCAGCGCTTCCTGGTCACTCTTGGAACGCCCGAAATAAACGAGCTCCGACCAGTAGGCGGCTTCCTTTTCATCAAGCTCGAAAAATTCGGCCATCGGCTTGATAAAGTTTACGGCGAGGTGGATTTTGCCCTGCGAAATGCGAAGGAGATTTCCCGGATCCGCTCCGAGTTTCATCGCCATGTATCGCCAGGATATAACGGTCTTGCGCTTTTTGAAGTCTTCAAAAGCATCTCTAATCCATTCGCGATAATCGGTGTATTCAAAAATCGGCTTCACAGAAAATCCTTACGTCAGACGGCGCCCCGCATTATCCACACTACAACTTCCCTTTCTCATCCAACACGAGACAATACGGGCGGTCTGAACCAATACAAAGATATCTTTATAGGGTTCAACAAGTTAGGGTTTACAGCTATCGTTCGTTGTGGAATTTTACAACGGAAGTCGAACCGACACCGCAAGTCGACAACCAGGAGCACTCCTCCAGATCGGCAAAACGGGTATCGCTACAGCGAGCTTCGAACACAAGGGTTCCGCGTTCATCAAGGCGGTAAGTTACTTCGTAAGAGATTTCAACTAGTTTGGACGAAAGCACAACCGGATGCCGCATCACCTTCGACGTGATGCCGATCACACATCCGTCCTTCAGTTCCGATGCCTCGGACGCTTCGTCCGCAGCATTCCAATGAAGCTGAATTTGCTTGAAATCTTCCACTTCCGGGCGCCCCGCGCAAGATACGAGGAACGTTGTCAGAACAACAAGGAGAAGCAAGCCCCGCATACGCCAAGCCCCTTAATGACTGCGTCTGAATGTCGCAACGGTAACGCGGTTGCGACCGCCTTCCTTCGATGTATACAAAGCCTTGTCCGCACGTGCTATGAAGGACTTCGGGTCTTCGCCCGGAACCATTTCGGTCACACCGAAGGAGCAGGTCACCTGTTGTTGCGTAATAAGCGTCGTCGTTTCGATAGCCTTGCGCAATTTCTCGGCAAGGAATGCCGCATTTTGGATACTCGTATCGTCACTCAGGATCACGAATTCCTCGCCACCCCAACGTACAAGGGAATCCGTATTGCGGATCATGCTCTGAACAAGCTTCGCAAGGTTCACGAGGACCTCGTCGCCGACAAGATGCCCGTATGTATCGTTCACATCCTTGAAGTGGTCGATGTCAAAAATCATGAACGACACAGGACCGCCCGTCCTGTTGAGCTTTTCCTGTTCGCGGAGGAGAACGCCGCTAAAGCCGGCACGGTTGAGGCAACCAGTGAGCGGGTCTTCCTTGCTGGAGCGTTCATACTCGCTCTTTTCGATTTCAAGGGCGCGAAGGTTCTTCTTGAGCTCTTCCTGCTTCTTCTTGTTGATGGCCCGTTCGCGGCTGTAGTCAAAGAACCTGATGATGAGAATGATAAGGAACGTGACAAACCAAAGAGCGACAAGCGCAGACACGAGGTCCACCTGCGAAATCTTCTTTCCCTTGAAACGCAATCCCTTAATTTCCATGCCGCCATAACCGAGCGGAGCATTCGTTCCCGTTTGGATCTCAATCAGCGGAATGTTCGAAAGGTCGACACGCGCCTTGTGCACGTTAATCTCGTTTTGGGAAACCCACCAGCCAGCCACGCGAAATTCCTGCGGAACAAATACAGCCGGGTACGGTTCCTTGGTCGGTGTAAATTCAATTTCGTTGAACTTGAGGGACGTTTCGTCGTTCTTGCGGTAAAGCGCTTTGTCGTAACCGCGCATGTACAGGCGAACAGAACCTTCATTACGAGGCTTTAGCCATACGAAAACGCTGTCATAGTTTGAAAGGTCGAGCCCCTTGGACTTGCCGTCGCCAAGATAAATCTTGATTCCCACATACGGGTAGGCATAGCCCTCGCGAAGTTCATACTCGATCATGACCGAGCTATCCGAACGCATCATCGTGATTGCCGAAGTTCCTCCATCCACGGAGTCCGCACTAGCAACCACATAAGGATATTCGCCAAGATTAATGTCCAGAATCTCGTCCAAGAAATGCCGATACGCAAACATGGCTACGGCAGTAACCACCAATAGCACAACAATCAGGAAATTCATCCTGAAAAGCGCATACACTTTTCTCATAACCTTCGAAGACATAATCACATATCCAAATTAGAACATGACAATCTAAATATACAAAAAAGGATGTGATTTACGCGAAATTATCTCGAAAGCCACCGTCCAAGACGGGCTATTATGGGTCTCAATGTGCGGGCGAGTTCCTCCTGGGAGTGCGTATCGGGATGGCCATGCAATCCGACATTCGAGGTAAGCACGTGTTTATACTCCAGATCTTTATACCCGGCAGCAACTTGATCATCATAAATCGACTTTATCGTTGGAGCAAGATCATCATTAGGCCAAACTTTAGTCGAAACAAGCAAGAATTTTACACCTGGATGCACCTTTCGGAGCTTGTTAATCAGATTGACATACGATTTTTTAAAATTTCCTTTATCTGCATACGGAGGATTTCCCTGAAAATCGTTAATTCCTTCGAAAATCACAATAACATGCGGATGAAATTTTTCAAAATCCCAACGTTCAGGGCTCGGATACGACGTTACGGAACCCATCACCGTGTAATCGTAGAGCCTTTCGTACGTCCATTCGGGTATCATGTTGTCGTAGTTGCGCACAAGACCACGACCGCTGTAGGCATTCACCTGGTAGTCGGCATTGAAACCGCTCGCAAGGAGGTAGGCATAGCTCTTGGAGGCATTTGTCTTGTCGAACTCGGGAGCGTCCTCTGCAGAGGAACCTTCGCAACCGTAACCTGCGGTAAAGGAATCGCCGATGAACTCGATGCGGCGGGAGGACGGCTTGGGGGCTTCGCCAAATTCTCCATCGACAGAGATGCCGTAGAACTTGATCTCGGGAACGCCGCTTTCGCTAATCTTGATGAAGCGGTACTTGTGGAAAGCGCCATCGTCCTGAACCTTGACCGCATGAGCTTCCTTGGAATCGACTTCGAACTGTTCAATCTGCTTGCCGTCGCGGTCGAGACGCCAGCGGGAAAGGCCTTCGACCGTGAACATAATCTTTGAAGCCTTGGCATTAAATGTGATGGATGCGGCAGGCGCACTGGCACGGCTCACGCCGTTATCATGGGCCCAGCGGCCGTTGAACAACAGATTTTCCATAGAAGAGGATGCTCCGAACGAGAACGCGGCAAGCGCACTCAGCAAAAGGAATATGCGGACTAGATTCATTGAGAGAATGATAGAAAAAGAGAACTTAGTTGGCAGAACTTAGAACTTAGTAAGATGAAATAAAGCGAAGAAGCCCTCACAGAAGCGAGGGGCTTTGTTCACATTCTTTGTAAATTACTTACCCTTGCGGGGCGGCGGCTTTCTTGCTCAAGACCTTGATTTCTTGAATAAACGAAAGGTCGAGCGAGAATTTTTCTTCCTTGCCGCTTTCCTGGATTTCGACCATCGACGGGGACTTCGCCAAATGGAGCGCATGCACGTAGAACATCTTTTCTTCGAGCTTTGCGTTCCGCTTGGACTTGTCCATGATTTTCGCGGCGAGCGGGGTTCCCACGGTCTTTGCGTAACGGAGGACTTTCACGAGGTCGAACGTGCTCAGTTTCTGGTAAACGCTACCGTACTTGGTAGAATCCATCGTCGCCTGGGCAGAAGCTTCGTCAGCCTCGTCTCTCAAATCGTAGTCGACTTTCTTGGATTCCGGCCATGCAATCGAGAATTCGGCGCGCCATTCTTCTTGTGAGGCGGGCGTGCGGTTTTCGGTCGATTCGCCTGCATACGGGAAGAAGCCGTAATTCTCGAGGATTTCGAAGGCACGGGATTCCAGTTCGGGTTTCAAAATGAAGCCGTAACCCGGGATATATTCTTCGGTGCACTCCATGAACTGCGGGAAGCGAGAAAGTTCGCTAAGCACGTCGGCGCTTTCGACCTTGAGGAGTCGGGCCGTGCGCACCTTCGCGCCGTAGAACGAGGCGTTCCATTCGGCAAGTGTCGAAGAGACGTTCTCAGGCGGCTTGAGCCAGTTGCGGAGATTTTCGACCTCGGATTCGGGGAAGCCACTCTTGAGGCCCGCAACGTACGTTTCTTTTTCGAGCGTGAAGCAGAGGAACGTTTCGTCGTTCTTGACTTTCGCAAGGCATGCGAGGGAGTAGAGCACACGCGGGGCCATGCCGGTCGAGACGACCAGATCGAAGTTCGGGAGAGCGGTGAGGTTCGCCTCGGGGATAGACGCGATAGAAGTTTCGAGCCAATCCTTGCCGGACTTGCTGAGGACTACAGATGTCACCTTCCCCTGCGCCATGCGGAAATCGACAAGGCCCAAAATCCAGAGTTCGCAAAGTGGACGCGGCATGAATTCCCAAGGCAAAACCTTGTTCTTTTCCTGGATGCGGTAAGACGGATCCATCACCCAGAAGAGGAGGGCCGCATCGGCTGCGGAGAGGCCTTCGCCCAAGCCGTTCAGCAAGCGAGCACAAAGATTACGGTCGCCATGGAAGCGTTCCTTGATCCACCAAGAAATAACGTCCTGATGCAAACGGAAACCGTTCTTGTGAATAAAGTCAATTGCGGCCACGGACGGAAGCAAAAACGTATTTTCACGTTCGAGCCAGCCGTTCTGCACGAGGAAACTAAAGATAAGCGAAATTTCTTGTTCGCAAGCCTTTTCGGAAACATGGCGGGACGAAGTAAACGCTTCGGCGCAAATCTGGCGGCCACGGCGATGGAGCGTCCCGTTCGCGTTGATGCGGAGCTGTTTTTTCTTGGCGTTCGCAAGCACGATGCAAATATGCCAATCCAAAAGATTCTGGAAAGAAATCAACGGAGAAACCGTATCTATTTCGCCTTCCGGCTTGATGTCAAAGCAACCGACAAAATCAGAAAAACCGGCGTAGATGGGGGTCCCGCCAACGAAAGAGCGGCAAAGGACGTATTCACGGCACATCGTAAGGAGGAACGTCTGGAGTTCGCGATTTTTACTTACAGGGACCGTGAGACGAAGTTCGTTAAACGCAAGTCCCCTGGACCCGCTATTGTAAATCAAGTTCAGGCAGCGGCGCTGCCACATTTCCATCTTGGAAAACAGTCCCGCCACACGTTCCTTGTCGGAATAAAAAGACAGTGTTTCGGACTGGATGAGAGCGTTGTTTAAAAGTCCCTTTTTGCCGAACGCCTTAGCATGGGCGTTGCGAAGCAAGGGCTTGGACATACCATCAAAAAAAGCGTTTAAATCAAACATTATGCACCTTAAAACAGGATGCCAAATATAATAAAAAATAGGCCGTTAGTTAAGGGGCTACACACGTGAACAGGTGTTGGTTAGTAGACAGTAGGAAGTAGGCGGTAGGAAGTAGGAAGGGAATACTAGGTATGAGGTCGGGCTCCGCCCTTAGGGGTCGCTACGCTTTGAGTGTATGGGGAAAAAGCCATTCTTGAGGGAGCGTCGCGATCGATAGACAACCTCAAATGGCGAGCGTTGCAGCCACGGTCATCCTCCGTTAGGAGGATCCATACCGTTCTGATTACTCTTGTATATTCTTTGAACCGAGCCAAAAAGGTTGGGGCTAGCCCCATCCAGTGAAGGTTTACTGGTTAGCGGCTGGTATTTTAGCTAGGGAATCCAGAAGGCACTTTTTGCTCTCTAAACCTATTTCATTATAAAAACTGTCCATATCCTTAAAAAGATGTTTACAGTCCGGATCCATTTGGCATGTGTAAATTTCAAGAATCACATCCATGTTATCATCCCAGTGACACCCTGTCTCTGAATCTACGCTTGCAACTGTAGTAGTTTCGTCATTTCCATGACTAATAGGGACATAAAGCCACATAAAAACACAGTAGATAAAAACATCTAACCAGATAAGAACGATCCATATGCCCTTAGGGAAAAAGCGACTTTTAAAATCCAGCAATTCAAAAAACAGAGCAATCGCGGCAAACAGGAGTATCGGTCCAGAAATACAAAGAATCACCCAATCCGCTTTAAAATACCCTAAGGATATTCCCCATATAATTCCATAAAATTTTACGAACACACCAAAACAGAGTGCCAAAATACAGATGGAAGACAATATTCTTGAAATCATCTTAATCATGCCACCCTTTGCAAAGAGCATCTTTCAAATACAAGTAGTTTATATGAGAATGATCTAATTCTTTAACAACGAGTTTTTTAGAAAAAGGATTGTTCTCTACGACAAAATCTTGGGCTTTAATAGTAGGGGAACCACCATAATAATAAACAACATATTCATTTTTCTTTTCGTATATAAAAAAATAGAGAGAACCGTCATCGTCCAAATACATCCAACCAGGATAGGGTTTGTAATAAGATATCAAAGGAAGTTGAACAGACGAATTAAGGTCTTCATACAGAAAGACACCCTTGTCCTTGGGTCCCTTAAAATCATGATAAAATTCTAAAGTTCCAAAACCTTCTTCTTGTACATAATGGTAAATTTTCTTGTCTTCAATAACGCAAGGCGGATAGTCACCTTTATCCTTCAAGGATATCAGAGGATTGCGAGATGTCGTTATTGAACGTCTTGGCGAATAACATGTTGCCAAAAGCCAGCATTGGAATAAAGCAAATAGAATTACGCCAATTCTTGTAATATCCTTCACAAGCGAATATCCAAATGAATCCGCTTTTGCATCAGTGCTTTTTTCTTCTTGATTTGACAACGGGGAAATTCTCTAACTTTATAAACCGCTATTACGGAATATACAAAAAAATCGTTTGTTCCGATATAAAAAGGAGATGCCGCAATGGTTCGGCAGGCTCACCAACCTTAATGCGGCATGACAAAGCAACAGGAACATGTATGACAAAGCCCGCGCGGTGGCGGGCATGACAATGCTCTGGATCCCCTCCCTGACGGTCGAGAATGACGTTGCCCCCGAAACAAAAGGCCGGGATGACAATGCCGCGGGTTACTTCACGAAGCGTTCGATGTCGGCGATGGAGCCTGCGATGCGGTGCTTGAAATTCCAGATACGGGCAAAAGTCTTGCCGTAGCGTTCGAGAACGACTCGGTTGTCCAAGATAAGGACCTTCCCAGAATCGGAATCAGAACGCAAGAGGCGCCCCATGCCCTGACGGAGTTCGATGTACGCTTCCGGTACAAAGTAATCCTTGAAGAAATTCTTGTTCGCCGCCTTCATCTCGTTCGTGATGCCTGCAACGAGCGGATCTGTCGGGTTCGGGAACGGAAGTTTCGTGATGACGAGCAGCTTGAGCGCGTCTCCCGGGAAATCCACGCCTTCCCAGAGGCTTTGGCAACCCAAGAGACAGGCACCGCGTTCCTTGCGGAACATCGCCACGAGACCGTCAAGCGAGCCATCGACATGCTGGCAAAGCAAAAGCTTGTTGCGTTCGGCAAAAGCCGGAGCAAGTGCAGCCTGCGCCTTCATCATCGTCGCGACACTCGTGAAGAGTACCATTGTATTTTCTTCGATAGACGGCAGTACCTTCAAAAGCGTATCGTTCAAGGCATCGCCAAATTCCGGAGCCGAAGGCTTCGGGAGGAATTTCGCGACCATCACGGAACGGCGTTCGTTCACGTCAGACTGTTCCGTATAAACGCGCACGAACGGTTGCTTGCTCGGTCTGAGTCCGTCCATGCCCATTTTATGCAGGAAATAAGCGAGGTCGGCCTGCACCGAAAGCGTTGCCGACGTAAACGTCGCAGACTTGATCCACGGATAGAATTTTTCTCTCCAGACGTTACCGGAATGAAGCGGGAGCGCATGTAACTTGATAGTGTGAGGATTGAAAGGTTCTTCCATGTAGAACACCCAATCGGCGCGCCCAGCCTTCGTCACAAATTCGAAATCCGTGACAAAGTGATTGACTTCGGACATACGGCTATCAAGATCGCTTACAATGCCTTTAAGCGGTTCCATTGCCGATGTTGCTGCAACAAGTTTATCTGCAATACAGCGTGCATTGCCATACTGTTCAAGGAACGTCGATGGATCGGCTTCGAACTCAGCAAGGATGCTGTTCACATACGTAAAACCGTTGCGTCCATTTTTCTGCTTGGCAAGCTTCTTGCCAATTTTCATAAAGAAGCGGTGCAAGGCTTTTTCAGCTTCGGTCAGCGCTTCGGAAAGTTTATCACAAAGTTCGTGGAGCTCAGGTTGTTCTGCCGGAATACGGCTTGCAATTTCGGCAATGAGTCCATCGCCTCCCGCCTTGGACGGTTCGAGCGTTTTCGCGATATTTCTAAAACCAAAGAAAGAGATGGAGCGTCCAAACACCTGGTTGCTGATTTCGGGCAGGCGGTGCGCTTCGTCAAAGACGATGTGTTCGTAAGACGGGAGCAAAGCGAAATCGAGCTGCAAGTCGGCCAAGAAAAGCGAATGATTCACAAGGACCATGTTCGCATTCATCGCCTTACGCTTCGCGATGAGCGCCGGGCAGTTTTCGTGACACGAGTGATTTTCGCCGTTGCAACAAGCGGCACTGCACGAAAGCTTGGACCAAAGCACACGATTGCGGCTCTGGCTAAAAGAATTGCATTCGTTGATATCGCCCGTTTCTGTGGTCAGAACCCACGGAATAAGTGCCATGAAGGAATCGCGTTCTTCGGCGGAAAGGAGCGTTTGCGGGTGCATCAGCAGTTCTTCGAACTTGCGGAGACAAATGTAATTGTCGCGACCCTTCAAAATAGCCGGGCGGAGTTCACCATTGTAAATCTTTGCAATCTGCGGGATCGCTTCCGTCCAGAGCTGTTCCTGCAAGGTGCGCGTCGCCGTACTGATAAGCACGCGTTCACCCGTGATAGCCTTGTTTGCGGCAGTAATCAGGTATGACAAAGTCTTTCCGGAACCGGTCGGAGCTTCGAGCACACAGAGGCCACCCTTGTACATGTTACGTTCCATGACAGAGGCAAAATCCTGCTGGTTATGGCGCGGCTTGTAGTTTTCCACAACAAATGAAATAAACCCGCCTTCCTTAAAGAACTCGCTCACACGCGGAGCCTTGGATTTAGGCAAGGCTTCCACAGCAGGGGCGGACGGCAACTTGTACTTCGGAGCGGCAAGCGTATCGGACTTCGAATCAAAAAGCGTTTCGTAACCGGAACCATTGGCAACCCTGGAAAGCGCTTCAAAAAGCCAAGGATCCATCGAAGAAATTTTCTCAAGCGCTTTTACAAACAAGCGCCCACAAGCATCGGCGTCCGGCAAAGCACGGTGAGCACGGCTGCGTTCAATTTCAAGTTCCTGAACCAGCGTATCAAGGCGATGGTTCGGAACATCCTGGAACGCAATACGAGAAAGCGTAAGCGAATCCCAGAACACGTGGGAGTCGTAAGAAATTCCCACCTTGGCAAAAGTCTGCTTCAAAAACTTGGAATCAAAAAGCGCATTATGGGCCACTACCGGGAGTTCACCGATAAACGAGCTAATCTGGGCAGCAATCGTTGCAAAATCGGGAGCATTTTCCAGATCGGACTTGTTAATCCCAGTCAGCGTTTCAATAAAGGGTCGAAGTTCCGCAGAGAAGGGCTTCACCAAGAAATCGAGAGTTTCATTCGGTTCGCCATTTTCAAAGCGAACAAGAGCCACCTCGATGATTTCATCCTTTTCGAAATCGAGTCCAGTCGTTTCCAAGTCAAGCGCCACAAATGCAGGAATTTTATCCATTTTCATCCATCCTTTAAGGCAATGCCGGCAAGTTCGGCATCAGTTGTTCTAAATCGTTTGCACCACTCTTGAGTTTCAAGGTATCAAGCGGAGCTCTCCAAGCAGAACCAAATCTGAAGGGATTCAAAGATCCGCCATTGGGCAAATCCCTCCCTTTGTCTGCATAATAATAGTCAATAATGTAACCACCCTCAACAAGATTTTCAAAAGAAAACACTCCATGAAGGGAACATTTCGCAAATTCGAACTTGCCAGTTTCCACAGACTTGATACGAACAAGAGCTCCTTCCTGTGCACTGGGAATTTTGCCCACAAGCGATGCCAATTTCAACTTGGAAATCGTCTCGAATGTAAGTTTATTTTCGTACTTTGTCTCAACCACCGTATCGCGAACGCCATTGCTATCGGCCTTGGCCAAAGTCGTATCACGGAAGCCCCGCAGCAAACTAAACTTGGAATCCGTTGGCCACGGTTCTCCACGCAACACCACAAAGCGAATAGGATCCTGCTGTTTGACAGGAACTTGGACAGTATCCTTCCCTTCGACGATAAAGAACATGTCCTTCAAGGAATCGATTACGGGCTTGTTGTAGATGACAATCAAGGAATCTTCCGGGAACGCATTTTTTGCCTTGCCCTTAATCTGCACCGTCTGGATTTTGGGAGGTAGCGTATCGGCTTCCATTTCCTTCCATTCGATCTCAGCATAGTTTCTAGCCGTATCCAAAGCGCGAGACAGGGAATCCTTGCCGTCAGAACAAGTAAATTTGTATACAATTTCGTCTTTCGGCTTAGGATCAAAGTAAAAACGCGGAGCGCCTGACGTGCCAAGATAAACAAGTTTCGGATAAAGCGTATCAGCATCCGGCGAAGTCATAAAGCAATTGGACGTATCCGCAAAAAGCGAATCAAAAAACACATGGCGCGTAAAATTCGCTTCCAGAATATTTGCAAAAGGCTGCGTTACGTTATCCATTTCCAGAAGCGAAGTATCTTGGTCGGCAAGCGCAATCCAAAGCGTATCCTCGGTCGTTTCGCTCAGTTGCAGGTCCGAAATCCAGACACCCGCAAGTTCCGAAGAAGGCTCTATCTTATGGTTGCCATTTCCATCAACAAAGGCGACAACGCGGTAACGCCCGGCCTTAAGGCCCGTAAAATTGAAGTTTCCTATGCTATCCGCGGCCGTAAGGTAAAGCGGTTCTTCCTTCGAAAGCATCGGAAGCGAATCCAATACCTTTGTAACCGTATCGCGATATTTTTCAAGATAGCGTTTAGATTCTCGTTCAGGCCCCATCAAATAAAGGCCAACGCTCGGGTAAGATTTCTTGCGGACAAGAGAATCAGGAACCATAACGCGCCCCGAGAGAGAGAGAGAATCAATTGTCGCCCCTGTCGAGAAAACCACCTGGAACGGTTTTGCAAGCGCATTCCCACGCAAGTCCTTGATGCCGCCCGCAAAAGTGACCGTATAAGTCGTCCCCGTATCCAGTTCTGCGCGCGAGTAGACCTCTAGCGTCTTGCCGTGGACCTCGTACCGCAATTTTTTTTCAATCGGAGGCGAAATGGATATGGCGCCACGCGGAATCGAAGCGTTAATCCACTCGTCAAATTCGAGTTTCACATAAAGTTCGTTCGGATGGTTTGCGGATTTTGGCGCAGGGGACACTGCCGCGACACGTGGCGGGAGCTTGTCCTCGGGGCCGCCAGACGGAGCCACTTGCGTTGCGCAAGCGGTCATCATCAGGCATGACGCCAAGAAGTATGCAACCTTCGAGAACTTCATTTATTTAATCAAGTCAATAATCTTGCCAATGCGGGTATAACGAATACGGAACGGAATGCGCCACCAAGTAAGCGGTTTTCCAAAAGAAAATTTTTGGTCGTCATTTTCAAAGGAAAAGTAAATGACGAAAGCCTTTGCGCGAATGTTGCGCAGAGAAACTAGCCCCCAATAGCGGCTATCGGCTGAATTGTCACGATTGTCGCCCATCATGAAAAACTGCGGATACTTCACGACATAACGGTCAATCTTTTCGGAACCCAGGTAAAGGTTCCTCTGGATTTCAAAATGATTCTTTTCGGGAACTTCGGCAGCGTCCATTGAATCGACCGCAACGACAGGAGCCACGTTCAATCGCTTCACGTTGCCTTCAAGGTCCTGGAGGATGGAACCTTCAAACGACATGTAACTCACAGGGCGCGTAAAGCCGCTATTCAGCTGCGGATCGTGCGGGTCAAGCATCGGCAAGAAACCGATTTTTGCAAGTTCCCTGAAATAGCTGAACGGAATTGCGCCGGACAACGTATCGCCAAGCGTAAGGCGCTGCTGGATTACCGTCTGGTTTCTCGAAAGCATCGCGTTCAGCAAAAGGCCACGATCGTTCTCGACCGGGAATTTAAAGTCATTGAACATGTAATTGTTGTTCTCTCGACCGTCGCGCAGAAGAGAAAGTTCCAAATACACAGAAGAGTCCGGATTTTCCTGAGCCACGAGCGAACGCAGCCACCAGAGCTTGATCATCGGCAGGGAATCGATGTACAGCGTATCGCCAACGGAGGGCACGACAAATTCTTCGACCTCGTCACGCGGCGAAAGCGTGCGAACACTTGCCGTCCACTTTCCGAATGCCGGAAGAGAATCCTGACGTTTGCCGTTCAAGTAAAGCTTGCCACCGTGAACTGCAACGGTATCGCCACTCACGGCTACACAACGCTTGATGTAGTCCTTCGGACCATCGGCATAATGAACAATATGCGGTTGCCCATTTTCGGGAGCATGATCCCAATAGTAATTTCCCAACATGAGAGCGTTGAACAAGTGCGTATAGCGCTTGGGATTGTTATCGGGATATTCCGGCTCGCCCGGATAGCGGAAAATGACAACATCGCCATGTTTCGGTTCAGCGTACCCCGGGAAATTCTGGTTCGAGAACGGAATCGGGGAACCGTAAGTAAACTTGAGGCCCAGCAAAAAATCCCCCGTCTT
Organism: Fibrobacter succinogenes; assembly: GCA_902762795.1. Lineage (GTDB taxonomy): Bacteria > Fibrobacterota > Fibrobacteria > Fibrobacterales > Fibrobacteraceae > Fibrobacter > Fibrobacter succinogenes_E. Next base: position 99,235 of record CACWPM010000001.1, read on the forward strand.
GAGGGAATCTTCCATGGAACCGCTCGGAATCTGGAACGCCTGGATAACGTACTGGATAACGATTAGCGCAAGGATGACCGGTACAACAACTTCACGTGTAAATGATTTGAAAAAACTCTTTATTGATTTTTTCGGAGATGTCTGTTCCATCAATACTCCCAATTACAAACTCTTAACTGTTTTTACAAAATTGCGGCTCACGGTAATCTGCGTCTTGTTCTTGTCACGAAGCACAACGGAAAGGCGGCCGCTGTCCGTTTTCCGGATTTCCGAGATATAATCGATTGCGACCAAATGCGCACGGTGAACGCGGACGAACTGGCGCGGGTCCAGGCGCCTTTCCAGTTCCACAAGCGTAAGGTCAATCACATACTGCGACGTGGTCGTGTATGCGGTCGTGTACTTTTCCTCGCTCTGGAACCGGATGACCTCATCCATGTTCACAAGCAAAATGCGGTCGGGCTGCTTCACCTGCAATCTCTGCATGTAGAGTCCGCTCACGCTCATCATTTCCTTGAACTTTTCCCACGAAAAATCGTCTGGGACACCCTGACCGCCTTCGTTCGGCATCCGCTTGCGAAGCTTCGCCATGGTCGACTGCAAACGTTCGGGGTCAATCGGTTTCAAAAGGTAATCGACAACGTTTTCTTCGTAAGCGCGGAGGGCAAAGTTGTCGTAGGCCGTCGTAAAGACAATCAGCGGAATATCGTCTTCGTTGAGCGTTTTCAGGACTTCGAACGCATCCATGTCCGGCATCTGGATATCCAGGAAAACGACATCCGGATCGAGTTCGTGGATTTTCTCGATCGTCTGCGTGCCAGAAGACGCTTCACCTAGAATTTCAATTTCACCCAAATACGCTTCGAGCAAGGAACGCATACGCACGCGTGCTAGCGGTTCGTCATCGGCAATTAGGGCAGTAAACATATTTCTCCAGCTCTTACTTTTTAATTTTTTTATAAAAACGAACCATCACAGCCTTCATGCCTTCGGCATCGCGATAAACCTCGCCCGATCTCATGAAAGCCAAATTTCCGACCTTATCGCGCTTGAACATCCAATGGATGGAATTATCCGAAAGGCTCATTTTCACAATGCTGTCGGCATACAAAAAAGTTCCGCGAATCGTATCGATGCGCAGGGAATCCTTCAAGATCGATTCTATGACCAAAGCGGAGCCGTCATTCCGCAAATCCATTTCCAGAACGCGCTGTTTGCAGTCATCGCACGGCAATCTTCCCGAATAATAGCCAAATACATCCGCAGGAATTTCTACAGGCGGCAAGTCAGGAAGCGGTTCCGATTTTTCCTCGGAACATCCTAAAAACAGGCCGCAAAGCATAACGGCTAGCACAAGGGCATACTTCATGTACAATAATCTAAAAAATTTCAGATAAGACAAATGGAACGCGACTTTAAAAACCGGTAGAATAGACCAGTCTAAAGCCAACCGTTACCTTGGAATGAGCCGGAGCCAATTTTTCGCGTTCTTTGGGGGCAAGTTCGGTTACCTTGTCCGACCAGCCCCCTCCGCGGACAATGCGGTAAACACCCGTTTTAGGGCCTGCATAATTGTCACTGCCGTTTTTCGGATAAGCGTCATACCAGTCGTTTACCCATTCGGCAACGTTTCCTGCCATGTCGTAAAGGCCATAAGCATTAGGCAATCTTTTCGCCACCGTATCGGGACCCGCAGTTTGTCCATAATAAGCGTATTTGCCTGCGACATCGGTATCCCAGTAATAAGTCGTATTCGTGCCACCACGGGCAGCAACCTCCCACTCATTTTCAGTCGGAAGTCGAACGGCATTCGCAGAATAATCGATGTTCAAATCCACCAAGACGGAATCGTCCACAATAGACTTGTAAACATACGCGGTATCAAGCCCGGCAACCTTCGAGAACGCATTGCAGAAAAGCACCGCACGAAACCAATTCACGTTAGAAACGGCAAGTTCATCACCCATCTTGGACTGTTTGGGCAAATCATTCATGACAAATTCATAAACTTTTTGGGTCACTTCGGTCGTCGAGATCTTAAACGAATTTACGCCAAAAGAATTCACACCGCGAGTAATTGAAGCCTTGGGAATGACAGCCCATTCGAACATGCCAAAAATAGCCTTATCAACATGCAGAGAATCCTTACCCGCAGAAGAACTTGAAACAGAGCTGGACGATTTGCCCGTCTTGACCGGAGTAACTTCTTCGCTTTCGACGGGATCGCCACCAGCCGTGCACGCCACAAGCGAAAAAAGCAGCAAAAGCGCAAACAGCGCGATAAATCTGCTTGGCAACGAGAAACTTTTTAAACGCATGACTCGCCCCCTCCTTAACGACTAGCGAACGACACCTACACGATAAAGCTTCTGTTTCGTCTTGCCGCTTTCGAACTTGACCTTCAAGCGGGCCGTATAAACATCCGAGCCCAGATTGTGCAAGTCGAGGTTAGCCTGGTTCACGCCGGCAACGCCATCCGGAATATCCGTCTTGAAAACGCAAAGTCCCGTGATATCGTAAAGTTCAAGCTTCACGGACTGCGGCTTTGCACCCAGTTCCAAGCGCACCTTGGCATCGCCACCGCGTACCGGGTTCGGATAGATAAAGAAGTCCTTTATTTCGTCCTTTGCCTTCACTGCATCGACTTCACCGAGCTTGGAGGCATCAAAAAATCCCGTACGTTCATTGCCCGCCGCCGGGAGCGTCCATGCGGAAGCCGCCTTGTCGGCACCGTCCGCCGCCTTGTCCAGACGGAACGCAGTCACGCTATTTCTATGGAACGCATAAAGTTCCGGCCCCTTGGAATCCTTGACCGCATCCGTCACAAAAATGCTCATCGGGACAACCTGCGACAAGGAATCAATCATTTCGTAACTTCCCGCAGCGATCGGGAAGCGCTCTGACACACGCTTGCCTGCGCCAGTGTACGCATAAACTAATCCATTGTTCGACGGCACGAGAATTTCAGGAAGCTTATCGCCGGTCACATCGACAATCAGCGGGTCGCTATGGAAGGCGACAATAGGCGAACCGCGATTAATCGTCACCGGAAAACCGTCTACCGGCATGCCAAAACGGTCAAGCGCATAGACCAAGTTATCGCCCAGGAACACGATTTCCGGATAAGCATCGCCGTTGATATCGCCAAGCGCAATACCGGACAATTCGTCCTTGAGGCCGCTCGATCCAGCGGAACCGCGCTTATAGACGCGCACCCATTGCGCCGACTGTTTGCCACCTTCGGCAAGTTTGAAACTTGCAACCGTACCACGCGAGCCAAGCACAATCGCTTCAACCGTTCCGTCGCGATCCAAGTCCGTACAGGCGACATGGAACTTTTCATCTTCCAATGCAGCCACTTGCGCAAAGCCAGCCTTCTGCTTGGTAAAGCCGGGCTTAGCGTCCGCCTTGTTTTCAAGCGAGAACTTGCGCATAAATACTTTGCCCTCTTCGCCGACAATGACGCCAAAGTAATCCGTACCGCCCACCTTGCATAGAGCCATGTCCTGCGGGTGCACTAGATTTTCAGTCGAAGTAAACGAGCGCGTCATTTCAGCGGTCAAGTTAACCGTCCAAAAACCGGAATCCGACGCAAAGAACAAATGTGAACTTGCGACAACCGGTCCCACTAAAGTCCCGTCAATTTTCGGGGCGCCCGGCTGTGCTTTCTGCAAGTCCATGACATCCGGTGTGAGCGTATTCAAAGATGACCGCACGAGATATTTCTTGTGCAACGAGTAAACGCGGTCACCATCGCCAGCAATTCCTACAAGCGGCCCGAAACTCGGACCCAAGCGGTACAGCGGGATTTCGCGTTTTGTTTCTTTGCGAGTAAGCGACTTCTGCGCTATCACCGTATCCGCCGCAAACAGCGTATCGCCAAGCACGTTCATCGCCTGGAGCGTCCCGTCTTCGGTAGCAAACACAATCGCCTTGCCCGTCTTGTCATCTTCGTAATTGACGAACACTGCACCGCGTACAGCATTCGCAAGTCCAGTGTTCTTCGGGAACTTCGAATTGTCGATGCTTCCGTCGTCAACGCTGACCGTCACACGGATAACAGGAGCCGCAAAATTCTCGACGCTATCGCCCATAAACGCATTCAGCGTTTTTTCGACACGCTTGTCTTTCGGGACATCGACCGTAATCTTTATCCCCGTGAACCCGCCTTGCGTCGTCGCCGTATTGGCATAGCCCGACGGGAGAATCGACTTTACCGTATCGAACGTCTTGTTCTCTGCATAACGCAAGTGCGGTAGCAAATCCGTACCGCTACCGAAATCGTAAGTATCCTCGCCAATAGCGTTCTTGAACGTCTTGCCGATGCTGAGGACTCCATCGGATTCCACAAGCGAGAGCCCAAACAAGTGGTCGCGCAGTTCATTGCCGAGCCAAAGGTTCGCCGCCCCTTGCTGCAAGGATTCGCGCAAGAACCAATCGTTCACTTTCCACACCGCAATACCGCTCGCCGGAAGGCCCGCATCAAAGCTACTCGTAGCAAGAATCAACCCCTTTGCCTTCTTTGTATTGCGCACGCATTTGCCATCTGTACAAATACTATCCAGGAAAACATAGCTCAGGCTATCGACAGAAACATTTATCGAATCGATCTTGTCCCCCTGAACATCCCCACGATACACCTTCACCGAACCGTCCTTATTCCAAGAACGCTGGCGATTTTCGATCAACAAATATTCACTCGCACTCAGAGGCACCTTAACGATTTCAGTGCCGAGACCGCTACCCGCAGCAGCAATATCGACCGACACCGGATGCCCGGCCGTAGGCCGCACCTCCTTCACCTTGGACCAGCCCATGTAAGCGCGTTCCCAGGCAGCAGGCAACGACGGGAAGAACCCGTTGCCCGCATTGTAGCCCGCAAAATCCATCATGTCGAAATAGCCCAGGCGGGAAATTCCCTTCACACCATCGTACGTATTGGGCAATCCAAGCTCGCGACCGATCTGGTTCACCACGATACCGTTGATACCCCAGTTGAGCCCGTCCTGCGACGCCGTCTCACTCACCACCATGATCGATCGAAGCGTATCGATGGTCGCATCCTTCAGCACAAGACCGTTATTCACGGAATCGTCTGCAATCACGACCCCCGGAAGCGACTTGGGCAAATATACCCAGAAATCCCTCGAAATATAAGCGTCAAAAAAATCGCCCGGGGTATCCGCCCCCTTTGTGCCCATGCTACCGCCATCGGTCAAGCTGCTCGCACCGGCATGAGCAATCATGAACACACGCCTGGTATTCGAATTCTTCGGGAGGGGTTCCTTGAAAGGAGAATCCGAGGAATTGTGAGCCGCCATCACGGCATCATAGACAAAGCGCAAGTAATCGCAGCTACGAGCAGAATCGTACTCGGCGGCTTTTTCGCCCTCCATCCTCTGGGTACGATTGTAGTCTATCATCGGCTTGTTGATCGTATACGCAGTTCCGTTCCCCGGCTTCGGGAAAACAGTCGATCTCACGACAAGTTCACCACCGCTTGCAGCCCTGTAATAAGCGTCCGCAAAACTCAGGTGTTTTTCCCAATAACCGATGCTTCCGCGATTCCCCGACGGATCCAAGTTAAACGTTGACGTATCGGAATCGAATTGCCCCGTCCCTGTCGTGAGCGAATTATCCGGAGACTCTTTTTGGAACTGCACACGCAGAACAAACACATCGAGCGTATCTACGGCATGAGCCAAGGAAAATACGCCTAAAAACAATGCAAGGACAGTAGCGTTCAACTTCATGGTTATAATTTATAAAAGTAGACCGTAGGAAGTAGGAAGTAGAAAGAAAAAATTACTAGTTATTAGTTACTGGTCAATAGTAGCTAGTTACTAGAAAATGAGTATTTGGACGGAAAACGCACGGGAGACGCGCCAATGCCGAAAATTTATTCGCCAATGCGTTGGTAACTTCTCGGAATATTCAGGCGCCAGGTGCCCGAGCCAAAAGGCTTCCCGTGAGAGACCCTTTTCACACGAAGTTCAAGAAAAACAGTGCCGTCCCGTACAAAAGAAATCCTAGACGGAGTTTTCACCCCCTTGAACTCCTTGTATTCCTCGATGACAAGTTTTTCGTCTTTTCCATCACGGCCAAGCGTTTCAAGCCACAGCACTTCGCCATTCTTTTCGGCATAGATGTAACGCCGAGTCAAGGCATCGCGGGCTTCGTGAATTTTTACGACAGAGGAATCCGTGTCGATGGAATCGCGCAACGAAATTTGTTCAAGATTTTCAGGCACAACACGACCTTCAAAGAGTCCCGCGACTTGATGGATGTGCACGAGCGGAAGCGAAGGATCGTTCAAAAGCCCGACCATGTAGCCGGCACCTTTCATATACATTTTCTCGGTCGGGAACACCATCTGCCAGCTTTCGGGAAGCCAGAGCAGCGAAGCAACACCAATGCCAAGCGTTCCCGTGAGTTCCATACGGTAGCGTTTGTTCGGAACAGAAAACAGCACGGCGTCAAAATCCTGAGACTTTCCGTCTAGGGAATTAACAGTCAGCGAAAAAATGGCTTTCAGGCTGTCGGACGGAGCCTCGGTTGCATCCGCAAGCGATACAGCAGCTTTCCGCCCGCCTGTACAACCTGTCAAAACAAACGACAGCAACAGGAGTAGTAAAAAAAATCCCCGCCCAAAAGCGCCGGTTTTCGCCAAGGCCATAAGCACCTACTTCTTTTTGCCGAAGAACTTCAGTGCCGCCGGGTGCTTGGGATTCAGCTTGAGCAACTTCCTATACGAACTGCGGGCTTCCTTTTTCAATCCAAGTGCATCTTGGATGGCAGCCATGTGTTCCCAAAACACGTCATCGCGGCTCATCTTTTTGTTGTCGATCAGTTGCATCACCTGGTACGCTTCATCAAAGCGTCCCAACCGGTACAAGCCCCAAGCCTTGGAATCCAAATACGCGTCCTTGCCTTCGCCGTCTTTTTCCAGGACAAGCGCATCGAGGACAAGTTTATAGCCTTTCTCAACTTCGGCAACCGAGCGGTTCAATTCAATAAGCGAATAACCGTAATAATTCAATGCCGAAGCCATCTCGTGTGGCGAGAAATCGTGCTGATTCAACAAGATTTCAAAATGGCGGAACGATTCGTCATAACGCTTTAGACGTTCCAAATTCATCGCCATCGAAAGACGCACGCGGCTATACGAGGAATCCTTCGCAAAGAACGTTTCCAGCATTGCCTCCGCCCTTTCGCGGTTATCAATGGCACGGGCCTTCTTCGACGAATCCGCACGCACGTCCTTTTCGAGATCAAGCGCTTCGCCAATAAGCGCTCTCGAATAAATGTCCAAAATCTGCAAGTACTTGACTTGCGCTTCATTTTTCATCAACACGAGGTTTGCGGAATCCACGACGCCAGGAAGCGGTTGCCATGTTCCCCAAAACTTCATGAGCGAATCGAGCAAAGGGAACGCCTTGTCGAATTTGTCCGCAAGCGCATAAACAGAAGCAAGCAGCATTCGCGTATCGCCGTTCGATACGGAATCGGACTTTTCGGCATACTTAATGGCCTCGGTAAAATTCTGTTCGCTCGCAAAGATGTTCACGAGTCCGAGATACGCACGGTTAGCATACTTCGGCTGTCCCTGCAACTTACCGACAGAAGCAAGCAAATGCACTTTCGCACTGTCGCGCATGTCGATATCGTATTCGTACTGGCCGATAAAGCAGAGTACTGCAGGCGTTTTTACACCATCTTCAAAATACTTCTTTCGTGCAAATGCATAGGCACTATCTCCCGGCATCGAAGAAAGCACCATAATCGTCATTTCTTCGTCCTCGGGTTTTGCACTCGTAAGCGTATCGGCAATGGCGAAAGCTTCCTTGAAGCGTTTCATGGCCATAAGCCCGCGCACCTTCTGCAAAAGCATCTGCTTATCGCCCGTTGCCTCGTGAGCCTTCCCGAATAAATCAACAACTGCAGAATCACGCCCCATGTCCAACAAGAGCGAAAGCTGGCGTTGGAACAAAGTAGAAATATAATTGACCTTGGGCAAAAGCAAATCGTAAATGCGGACAAGTTCTTTCTCATCGCGGACCATTTCCAAGAACAGGCTATAATCATAAAGCAAAGCCATATCCTGGTAACGGGACGAATCAAGCCCCAGCACAAAATACTTGCGGCAAGAATCCACTTCATTTGTCTTCACGTAAAGCCTAGCAAGCAGGGCATACTGCGACGCTGTACGCTTTCCCTTGAGCAGAGACGCTTTTTTCGCTTCGACAAGCGCAAGCGAATCTTCACCAGCGGCAACCAAGCGTTCGGCAACGCCGAAACCTAGATAACGGCTCGTCGGATCAGCTTTGTACGCCTGTCTCCAGAAGAAATCGGCCTGTCGCAGGTCGCCACGCATTTCCATGCTCTTCGCAAGGAAAAAAAATTCATGGGCGGCTTCGAGATCAACCTCGACCTTGGACGGTTTTGCAGCGACATCCTGAACCACCTTTTTCACCAAGGCGGTGTCAGCGGCAGTCAACGTGGGCGCGGGAACATCATTCTTTTTCGCAGGAGCAGAACCACAGGCGCACAACGCGGCCATTCCCAAAAAAAGTACCCACGAAAAAAAAGCTCGACGCATTAAAATCTCCCTAAACAACTCTAGTCCGCAATAATAAAGTTCACTCTCGTGCCAGGCTTCAGATAGTCACCGTATTTCGGAGACGTCTCAATGACAGATCCAGGACGAGCGCCATCTTCACTTTTCTTGCGCTTGATGGAACCCACCTTGAAGCCGAGCCGATCCATTTGCGGATAAACTTCATCCATGAGGATTCCTTCAAAATTGGGAAGCAAAATCCTACCTGTCGTAACACCAGCAGAAATGACGACCTTCACCGTGTCGCCAACGCGAACCGTATCGCCCGCAATCGGGATTGTGCGAATAACGACTCCGCGCGGAATGCTCTGGTGGGCACCCTTGACAATTTCACCTTGGACAAGACCTGCACGGGCAAGCGAAATATCCGCCTGTTTCTGGCTTTTGCCACGCAAATCCGGAATCACGACCTTGCGAAGCCCAAGACTCTTCGTAAGCTTCACCGTACGACCGATTTTCGCCGTGCGGCCAGCTTTCGGCATCTGCACAAGGACCATGCCCGCCGGCACCTGGGAACTGTAACGGCCTTCATCGACCCATTCGTACTTGAAACCGGCCTTGGTCAAAGCAGCTTCGGCAGCCTCTTCCGAGAGCCCTTCGAGGTTCGGCACCTGGCCGGTACTAGCGAAAGCCCCGGCAAATGCGGGCATCAAAAGCTTGTCGACCATAAAGACAAGTGCGATTACAACAATGATCCAAATGACAAGGGCTTTGAAAAAAGCGGTATGCCTTACCTTATTCCAAAGCGTTTTTATTTTATTCATAACTATTCTGTTGGGCTTAGCCCTTAGTTGCTTTTTCTTGAAGCACGTCCTCATCAAAGATGACAATATCCTTGCCGGTCATCGCAATGGCGTTTGCCCTAACCAACAAAGAACAAATGCGGCTCACCGTTTCACGAGTCGTTCCCGACATGTCGGCAAGCTGCTGCTGCGTCGGACGATTGTGGATAACAGTGACCATGTTTCCGTTGTCCGTATGGATACGGATACCGCGTTCCTGCATCAAGTTGAGAAGCGTCCCCGCCACACGGCCCGATACAGACATGGTCGAAAGCGAACCGATTTGCTTGTTAGCCTTGCGGAGCCTCTTGCAAAGTTCGCTCATGAGCGCCATTGCAATTTCGGGAGTCTTGCGGATCAAGCTGAGGAAAGACTCGCGGTGAATAACAAGCAAAGTAGCATCGGTCACCGTACGGACGGAGGCAGACCGGGGTTCGCCGTCAATGAGCGACATTTCCCCGAAAAAGTCCCCGCGTTCAAGGAAAGATAAAATGGTTTCGCGTCCATCGATGCCCGTCATGTAGACTTGCACGGACCCGGTGGCGATTAAATACAGAGCTTGTACAGAATCGTCACCCTCTAAGACCACAGTCTCATCGCGATTATAGTTTTTGACAATTACCAAATTGGCAATCATCCCTAACTGTTCTTCATTGAGCTCCGAGAAGAGTTCAACGCCCTTCAACAAATCAACTGCAGATGTATCCATTTTATTTTCCCCTTTTTATTTGTTTTAGTCGAGATCGACGACGATACTCTGGTCGCGCTTGGCACCGATAGAAACCATGCCAATCTTCACGCCCACGAGTTCGGCCATGCGATACAAGTACTTCTTTGCATTTTCCGGAAGTTCATCGAACTTGCGGCACTTGCTCGTGTCCGTCTTCCATCCCGGCATTTCTTCGTAGACCGGCGTGCAACGGCCAACCTTGGACAGCTGGTTCGGAATAAGATCGAGCTTTTCGCCATCGCACATGTAGTGCGTGCAAATCTTGATGGTGTCGAACGTATCGAGCACATCGAGCTTGGTGATAGCGAGATGCGTAAGGCCATTGACGACAGTCGCCTTGCGGACAACCGGAGCATCGAACCAACCGCAGCGGCGGTTGCGGCCTGTCGTTGCACCGAATTCGTTACCGATGTTACGAAGCTTGTCGCCCGTTTCGTCCAAAAGTTCCGTCGGGAACGGACCGTTGCCCACGCGAGTGGTATAAGCCTTGACGACACCGACAACCTGATCCAAAACCGTAGGACCAATGCCGGCACCGCAACTTGCATAACCGGCAACCGTGTTGCTAGAAGTCACGAACGGGTAAGTTCCCTGGTCCACATCAAGAATTGTGCCCTGAGCGCCTTCGAACACGAGACGCTTGCCTTCCTTAACGGCCTTGTAGAGCATTTCGCTCACGTCGGCAACGAACGGCTTGATCTTCTGGCCAAGTTCGAGATAGTCCTTGATGACCACTTCCGGATCGATTTCCGGGACATCGTACATCACCTTGAATTCTTCGTTATGGACCTTCGCCATGGCTTCGACACGCGGACGGAGTTCGCGTTCATCCATGAGGTCGCCCACGCGGACACCAATGCGGTTCACCTTGTCGCTGTAGCACGGACCGATACCGCGCCCCGTAGTACCGATAGCGGCTTTGCCAGCCTTCTTTTCCTTGGCCTTGTCGAGCGTAGAATGGTACGGGAGCACAACGTGTGCATTGTTGGCAATGAACAGACGGCCTTCCGGGTTGATACCCTTCGTGTGGAGGTCCGCAATTTCGTTGAGAGTCTGGATCGGGTCGAGTACGACGCCGTTACCGATGACGCAAATCTTGTCCGGGTGCATGATGCCCGAGGGAATCAAGTGGAAGACGAACTTTTTGTCGCCAACTTCCACAGTATGGCCGGCATTGGCGCCGCCCTGAAAACGCACGATAATATCAGCATCGAGCGTTAAGAAATCTACAACCTTGGCTTTTCCTTCGTCGCCCCACTGGGAGCCGATTACAACACGATTTGCCATATATCCTTCGTTTTATTCTTTAACAATCGAAACGGTTGCCCCAAGGCACTTCCCTGGAGCCCTTTTTCGCCATAAAGATAGTAAGAGCCACCGCAAAAAGCGAACTTTACGCTAAAATTAGCCCTAAAAACACCCCTAAAATTGAAGTCCTTTCAAGGCAATCCGCTTTTAGCAACGTCCATAAAATACATTTTTCTTATCTTTGGAGTATGCCCGAAAAAATAAAATCGCTCATCAAGAAACTATCTCCGCTTTTGGAAGAAGATTCGGAAGTCTTTCGCGAACTAGAAACGTTTTTCAGTGCCGATGCAAAAATCAACATGCACCATGGCGACCTGTCCAAATTTCTTAAAGACAACAGAACATACCAGGTCGTCCGCGTAAGCGGCAACAGCTACAAGGACTGCGTTTACTCCCTCGTCGACAATTACCCAGAAATGATGGACGCCATCGGAATGCTGCGTTATTACAAGGCACCCGCCGGGAACATCAAATGGCAAGATGTCGAAGCCGCAGAAATCGCTATGGGTAACGAACTCACCATGAACGCCTACGGCTGGGATCCCGACGCTTGGACTATTTTCGAAAACAACGCCTTCGATGAAACCTCCGTGCCAGAAGACAAAAAAGGCGACTACAGCCTTGTGGCAATCGTCGCTTTGGATTCGTTGCTGTAGGAAGTGGTTAGTAAACAGTGATTAGTGGTTAGGAATATGTAGGCGGTGGGAAATAGACAATAAACTATCGACCAACAACCATTCGCTAACGACTATTGAGCAATTTTGTTCCGAAGCCTTGAATTTTGATGACAACAGGATAAGCAGGAACTTGCATGTTGTTCACCAGCTTGCCACGGCGGATTTCATGACCGTTGACATCGAAAAGGGCATACTCGCGATTTTCTAATTTCGCGGGAACCATTAATCGATGATTTTGAACACGGATTGTTTCAAGAAGGTATCTGGCTGGAGCTATGCTCGAAATGGCGGAGTTACGCGCTTTGAGAGTATCGTCAATAAAACCGCCAAATTCAAAATTCGGACCGGGGGCTATAACACCTCGTATTTTTTCCCATGTATAATCAAAAATAATAGGCTTATAGACGCAATTTTTATTTACCAAACATTCGTCAACAACAGGAATTAGTAGAGAGTCAATTTTTGCAAGCATTGAATCAAAGATAGAGTCATTTTCTGTAAATAAATAACATTTTCTATAGTGAACAAATTCCTCTTTAATAATTTCTCTCACAGTATGGACCGATTCCGTCAAGACATAAAACTCAATAGCACCATAAACGCTACCACCAAAGAAGCCCTTATAACCGCCCGTCCAACCTAATAAGACATTGGAGTCCAACATCGATCTGCATAAACCAGCATACCCACAGCCTATGCCACCATATTCACTACGTACTTTATTTTGATAAAAATTAGAACAAATTTCATCAAGGTTCGCGTCTATATCACGATCATCAATAAAAAGATTTTCTGGAAAATTTTCTATACGAACTGCTATTTCCAAGTCAATTTTTGCATATAAAAGTGAGGTCAACGCAAGCAACAAAATAAGCATTTTTTTCATTTTCGCCCTCCTATCCAAGCCACGTTAAATGGCGTATTGGACTCAGTTGATTTTTTTGGATTAAATTCAACCCTAAATATTTTTGAATATTGATGAACTGTAACCCCGTTCCCTAAAAATTGACCGTAAATTTTCTTGTTCTGCGTCTGCCCCAATACCAGTTTAGCATTAGGTGCTATAAGCGTCCCCGCCCATACACCATGAACAAAAAACTTTTCCTCGCCATAATAATATAATTTAAAACCCGATGCAACGATTCCAAAATTATGATTTTCAATAATAGTATTCCATTGGATTTTCTCGTTGACATGCAAAATGGTCGAAAATCCAGGTTTTACAAAAGATATGCTAGAACCCGCATCCAGCTGTAGCTTGTTCACTGTTATTTCACCCTCGCCAAAATATAGCCTCCCACCAGCTTCCACTTTGATAGTCTTGAATGCGTCGCCATTCCTCAATGTGTCACATTCACTTGATTTCACAATTTTTTCAGCATTCGATTTTACCCTCCTAGCCTTAAATTCGGGAATGCGATACGGCCAAAGACGTTCATCTAGATTTATATCAACAAACCCTTTATAAAAGTCTCTATCAGATGTCAAAGTGACATCCTGCAAGATAGTCGTATATTCCTGAGGCAATCCGTAATAACGGACAGTACCAACAATCCCTCGGTTTCGAACCCATACTTGTCCTTTGGAATAGATGTCCCCAATAGCAGCACCAGCACCTACAATGACAGATACACCCTCTTTTGCATCCGCAACAACATTGCAATCGGTTTTACATTGAGAATTCTCCGAACTTCCTGGATAAAGCACAATTCCATCATTAATCCTTATATAATCCAATGAATAAATAACGACATTATCCGGTATTTCATTTTCAGCCCTTTTCCCATCACCATCAATATCGGCATACATTTCCTTCTCGAGCCCACGCCCAGTAATGCGAGTCGTAGTTCCTGGCAGAATCATGCTTCTCATACCATTTAAAGCCGCAATTTTTTCCCTCATGACATAAGAATATATTTCCGTCTTGTCATCTATACCATCTCCATCCGTATCCCTTAATCTATAATCCGAGTCAAACCTGTACATTTCATCGAAATCCATGACGCCATCCGAATTTGTATCAACATGTACTTCTGGTAGCGTAGACCTGACGGAATCGACATTGCCGATTACATAAAAGGAATAAATAAACAGCCAGTTTTCTCCGAAAAGAACTCTCCATTCGTTTGTTCCATAATTGTCCGTATTTATAAAATGGAATTCGACAGAATCTGGAGTTCTATATCGGAATCCATCAACAAGCAAAACATGAAAAGATGCGTACTGGGTCGGATCGCATTCTTCACGTTTAAAATTACACTGACTCACATAAATAGGTTTGTCTTTCAAAAGGCTATCAATCCACATGCATCCTTCCTATCGCAACAATTTCATCCAATGTTACATTTCCCTTCTCTCCATTCGCCATTCTATAATGATGGTTTAAATTATATACCCCGATAGCCCAACAACGCGAACCTTCATCCTCGTCATAAAGCCTCGCCACCGGATCAAGAGGTTCATGAATCGTATCCCATTTTCTATAATCCGCCATGTCGCCCCAAGAAATATTCAACAGTCTCGAGTCCTTTCTTCCGTCGGTGGATACGATTGTATCCATTCCGCCAACACGGTAGCCCACAGCATTATCGTGGTAATCCAGAATATTTAACTGGTTATATTTTTTTATTGCAGCCTGAGGCCTCGCCTTTTGCTTATACCTTATCGCCGTAGCGACCTACAGGCAACTTGACATCTGCAACATTCGTTGTGTATTCCTTGCTGTGCACCAGAGTCGAATCTTCACGCAATACGGTCAACTGGTATTTTTCGGCATCATCCACATGATTCCAGACAAAGCGATACGGTTCGTTCGGTCCAAGAACGACCGAAATTCCATCAAACGCAGAAAGCGGGACAGCATCCGGCAAATATTCTCCATCTGTTTTTTACGACAGGATGTCCGCCCCATATAAAATGGCATCATCGATGTACAAGGCTACGTTATCGGCCTTGGAAAATGCTGACGATTTCGGATTGCTGAAGTCAAGGGATTTGTTTCGTGGTTTCCAATCGCTATAATGAACGCCAACACTAAAGCCATCTCGATTCGGAAAGATGCCATGAGGAATCATCCCCATTTTGATATTGAGGCATGCGTTCGTGGAATCGATATTTTCAACCGAGATCCGCGAATCTTCGATATAGTATTTTTCTACTTCAATAACTTTATCAGGACTCTTCGACAGACAATATTTTAACGTGGCATCATGAATGACTACCGACGTATTGTTGATTATCCTAAAACGTAACACAAGCAAATTATTCGAAGACTTTTGCTCGTCCAAAGTTTCAACATAAAAGTCTTGAGCAAAGAGAAGTGTCGCAAAAAATAACGCTAGTACAATTACTTTAGTCAACTTCATGCAACATAACATATATAACACATAACATAAAATTTACAGTTCTTTACACGAAAGATACATATCCACTTTCATCGTTATATTCCAAGCTCTAAATTTTATAGCAATTTGTAACTTAAAACTTCCGCAAAGCGTCAATACAGCAAGGCTACATGCATACCAATAGCAGTGCCCAGTATTCGGTACTTGTACAGTTTCTGCTTCCTAATACCTAAAACTTTTAACCGACTGTCTAATGCTGTATAAACTTAAACAAAGTAATTCCAGGAATCTTGCGGGTTTCGAGATATTCTGCGAGCGGTACTTCCACGACTTGTTTTTTTTGCGATGAGGCATGGCGGAAAACGGGTCTTTGCCCCGGCATGTAAATGACAAATCCCGTGTGCGTCAAGTCTATTTTATCAGAAGTCCCGACGATACCCAGGCCCAGGACCTTCATTGAACCTTTGTACGTTCTCTTCGCCATTTCAATAGCCTTGTCCAAAGGCATGTAGCGAACCTTGAGCGGAGTTTCCTTGCCCGTATATCTCAAGTTATGGTTCGCAAAGAATTCCTTCTTGGGCATCGTGCGCATGACGGACACTTCGCCTTCCATCGGGACGACCTTGGCATATTTGCCCTCGCCCACCCAATCATCGAGCAGGTAATGCTTACGCGTGAGAAAACTGATCTTGCTCCCTTTATAGCGGAGCCGTTGGAGCTGCTTGTACAGCGATTTCTCGCTTTTCGCCATCGCAAGGGCCACGACATGTTCCAGGTAAGTCACGCAATCAACGGAGTCTAGATAAACTAGCGGTTTATCGTCAATGGAATCCAAGTGTCCCTCGCCCATCGGGCCAAGTTTGTACGGAGTCCCAATCAATCTTTTCGAAAAATAATCCAGGCGTTTGTTGAGTCCAGAAATATTTTGAGCATCAAGCCAAAGCGACTTCATTTTCAAAAGCGACTTGTAATTGTTGTTCGTATAGTCGATAAGCCTTAACCAAATCGTATCGAGAACATCCTTGCTCTTGAAATCTGGATTTGTATTCGTTCCGTTCAAGTACATGGCCACCGTAAGCGTATCTTCATCAATCGTGTAGATGTACCCCACCAACGCGTGGACATCTGCAATGTAGCCGGTTTTGAATCGCGTGAGCCACGGAGCATCAAGATTCATCATGCGCTTTGCTCCCGACCCCACGCCAGGGCTAGCAAGACTATTGATAAAGTACTCTCCCTTAACATGGCGAGCCATTTTTGCAAGCATTTCCGCAACAGCAGAAGGCTGCACCTTATTTTCGGGCGAAAGGCCGCTTCCGTCCCAGACATCGAACTTCGTCGGGTTAAGGCCTATTTCCAAAAGGAACTTGCGCTCGGCCTTGCGGCCTCCTTCGACACTTCCTTCGCCCGCAATTTGAGCACCGAGATTTCGCAACAGCGTCTCTGCATGGAAATTCTGGCTACGCTGATTGATTTCATCGAGAATGCTGAGGAATGGCGCCGCCGAAAACGAGAATTTTTTCAATTCCACGCTCGAACCAACCATCTTGTTTTCCAAGAAAACAATACCACGGTTCTTGAGCGCGTACATGAATGCCGCCCTGAAATACCCGATTGGGTTTCGTATAGGGAGCACAAGACTTGCAGAATCGATATCTTCCCCAATCGTTCCGCCTAGCGTAATGACGGACTTATCGGGATCAATCCCGTAAACCCATTTTTTCTTCCGGCCTTTGACGGTTTTTAAGTTATTCACAACACGGACATACCCCACATCCGGTTGGATCGAAACAACGGCCGTATCGCCGCGGAAGTATCCCGGCCAAAAACGGATGGTCACGCAATTGTCGTTAAATCCAAGGGGCCCTATTTCTGCACCATACCAAGAATCATAAAAGTTTCGGCGCCAGTTTTCGGCCTTCCACGGTCCCGTGTAATAGCTTGTATCCAAATCAATATGTCCAACGATTGTATCGATATTCATCGCACGGATAGAATCCGCCATCACGTTCAACATGTAAAAAGGATCGTCGTAATACCTTGCCGATATGTTCGGATCGCCTTCACCACGAATTGTGAGCGAACCTGTCAGCGTGCGCTTTTTTACGTTAACGTCTCCAAATACCGTAATTTCCGTTTTCGGTTCGTAATCCAGTGGCAAAAAATGAAGCGCAGCAGACGTAGTCAAAGTCTTGAGCGTACTTGCCGGAGTAAACATTTCATCACCGTTCACATTTCCGATTTCGCGACCCATTTTTACAGAACGGATAGACATTCCAAAATGAGTCCCCGGAAGAAGCGAATCCACATAGTCCTTGAACGTGGCGACATCGACATGAGCAAAAAGCGGTGCCACAAGAAATGGCAACAACCGAGAAGTAATTTTAAACAACTTATTCATTAGCGGGATCTACTTTTTCTTCTTTTCACAACGCAAACAATAATCACACAGAGCACCAAAAATCCCGCACCAAAAGAAACCAATAAAAATTTAGATGATACTATTTTGTACTTAAATTCATCAACGGTAGGCAACTCGTACCGTCCAATAAAATTCGTTGAATTTTTCGGATAAGTTTCCCTGTAATCGGACAAGAAAATCTGTTGTATCCAACGGAGCTTATCCGCGTAATTCACAGTATCGTCATAATTCAACACGGCATTAATTTTAACATTAGCGTCATAGACCATTTTCGCAAGGGCTGCACTATTTTTTTTCTTATTTTTCTTTTTCGAAAATAAAAGCCCCATGTTGTTCGAAAGTTCAAGCAAGATAGTTTCAACATCGCCCCATTCCGGAATATTCGGGAAGCTACGGCTGTTTTCAAGCCCGGCGACAAGCTTGGAATAACGCGAATCGCGATTCCATATGTGGAGAATACTTCTGTCCGCAGGCAAGAACCCGACCTGACGCGAAAAAGCATCGATGTTATCCGCACGGAGCATATAAACTAATAATTTTTCTGCAAGCGCGTATTTCGACGAATCCTGTTTTCTGCATAACGCCAGATGGCTCCCGCCCATGAACGAGAATTTTCCAAACGGGCCGGAAGGCAAGTCCATGACCTTGATACCGTCTTTTGCAACCGCCGTATTTGCAAGGCCTCCGGCTTCACCCGGATAATCCAGTTGCTTAATGAGTTCCGAAGTTCCATAATGGATTACTCGTTCCGAACGCACAAAACCGGTCGCGTTATCCGCAGAGTTTTCAAGCAAGCTATGAGGCGCCATTTGTGCATCGCCCATAATCTTTGCATAAAGAGCAAGACCGACAAGCGTATTAGAATCAAGTAGCGCACTGCGATAACCCTTTCCGGACGGCACAATAAAATCCCCGCCATGGCTCCAGATAAAAGGCGCCATGCAATGGTGCGCTGCCCAGTCATCCTTTCCCGGAAGCGAAAAAGGAGTCACCTTGACGCCATCTTCTGTCAACAAGTCCGAATTTGCAATCGTCTTCATGACGCCAAGAAATTGCGAATATGAATCAAGATCCGAATCGTCAAATCCCAGAGCCAGCCAAATGCGCTCGTTCACAAAAAATCCGCGAACATCAATGAACCACGGAACCGCATACGTCTCGGGACGACCCGAAATATGCGCACTGCGGAGCCCTTCACCCAAAAAGCGGGCAGAATCGATTTGCGGCATCAAATAATCGATCGCACGGATATGCCCAGCCGCAGCAAAATGCGGAATCCACGTGGAACCAAGCTGTATCACATCAGGAGCGGCAGCGTTCGAATCCGCAAACGTTTGCGCAATTCTGTTAAAAGCCTCTCCCCAACTTAACGATGTTATCTTTACAGAAATTCCCGTTTCACGATAGAATTTTTTCACAAGCCGATGCATGGCATTTTTCGATCCGAGACCATTGTCCATAACCCAGATCGAAAGCGTATCCGCAGCCCCCCCCGGAACAGCGAAGGCAGGTTCGAACGCGCACAGCATCAAGCCCACAAGCGCGAGTCGAGCAAAATTTGTGAAAACTATCTTTTTGACAAGGCTTATCATTGAGCAAGTCTTTTAAAATCTTCAAAAAAGTGAGGATATGTCTTGTTCACGCACGCAGGATCGAGAATTTTCATGGGCACACCACCGAGCGAGACTAGGCTAAAGCACATCGCCATGCGGTGGTCGTTGTAAGTTTCAATCGTCGCCGAACGCAGTTGCTCCGGAGGTTCAATCGCGATCGTATCCATGTCTGCCACCACGCGGGCGCCCACCTTCTGCAATTCCGCAGAAATCGCCGCAATGCGGTCAGTCTCTTTAACGCGCCAACTGCCGATGCCGCGAATAGTAGTCCGACCCTTCGCAAAAAGAGCAAGCACGGAAACAGTCATCGCCGCATCCGGAATGTCGTTCAAGTTCATGTCGAGGCCCTTGAGTTCGCAATCGCGACCGTCGCATTCAATCCAGTCCGGGCCAACCGTCACCTTCGCGCCCATTTCCTCGAGGACCTTCGCAAAGCCGACATCGCCCTGACGGCTCTGGCTCCCGACACCGAGCACACGCACCTTGCCCTTTGCAATTGCGGCTGCGGCAAGCGGGTAGCTAGCGGAACTGGCATCACCTTCGACAAAGAATTCACCGGGGGACTTGTAACAGCCCTGCGGCACATAGAAATCCTTGAGACCGTCGTGACGCACTTCTACGCCAAAGCGCTTCATCACATCCATCGTCAGTTCGATATACGGAGCCGAAATAAGTTCACCATCCACATGGATGTGGAGCGGACTCTTGCAGTACGGGGCACAAATCAGAAGCGCCGTGAGGTACTGGCTCGAAATGTTTCCGCGAACACTCACATCGCCGCCCTTGAGACCATCGGCCTTGATTCGCACCGGCGGGTAGCCATCGGATTCCAAGTACTTGATGTCGGCATCCAGCGAGCGGAGCGCATCGACAAGGTCCCGAATCGGGCGTTCGCTCATGCGTTCTTCGCCACGCAAAATGAACTTGCCCCAACCAAGCGAAAGCGCGGCCGTCAAGGAACGCATGGCCGTGCCGGCATTCCCGAGGAAAAGCTCAATCGAGGGGCTCGGGCCATCAATCGGTCCGCCATGCCCTACGACAACGGCATCCGTGTAGTCGTCCTTAAAATCGATTTTCACGCCCAGGCGTTGCAAGGCTTCCCCCATATACCGCGTATCATCGCTCTTGAGCAAATTTTTAAGATGTGTCGTACCTTCAGCAAGCGCCGAAATCAAAAAAACACGATTCGTGATGCTCTTGGACCCTGGCAGGCAAAGAGACCCCTCAAAAGCATGGTATGCAGGAAGCTGAATAAAACTAGGGCGAAATTGAAACTCGTTCATACAAGAAAATTATACATTTTTATCACATACAATTTTTCCAGGCGCAACGAAAGCGACTCGAAAATCATACAAACCACGTGAGGAACAACATGGAACCGGAAGTCACTACCAAAAATTTTGAAGTGCGATTCTCGGATTGCGACCACCACAGCCGACTCAAGCTTTCAAACCTCTTCTTGTTCATGGAAGAAACGGCCATCGCCGATGCCGAGCAGAACGGCTTTGGCATCTGGAAAATGATGAAAGCCGGCTACACCACGGTCATCACGCGCATGAAAATCCGAATGTTGCACCACCCGGTCTGGGGAGAAAGGCTTTCAATCTCCACGTGGGCAAAAGACATCATCAAGGACAAAGTTTGCCTCAAGGACTATTCCATCCTCGATGCACAGGGGCACTCCATCGCGCAAGCAACATCTTCTTGGCTGCTCGTGAACATGAAGACCGGCAAGGCAGAAAACCCGGCGAATTCACCGTACCCCATACCGCTCATCCCGGGCAAAAACGCTCTCCCTGAAATGATGGACATTCTGGATCCGCAAATAGACCCCCAAATCGTGGGGACGGAAACCGCAAAGTACAGCGACCTCGACATGAACAGGCACGTGAACCACTGCCGCTATGTGGACTGGGTGACAAACTCACTTGACCCGCAAGAGATCAAGAGCCGCAGAATCCGTTCAGTACAGATAAACTATATTTCACAAATTCCTCTCGGCGGCAAAGTGAACATCGTACGATTCAAGAACACGAACCACCACGCCTACATTTTCGGAATGAACGCCGATGACGTGACACAGTGTCACTTCCAGGCGAGAATAGGGTTTGCGGACTAACTTAATCGGAAGTAGACGGTAGGCAGTAGGAAGGAAACGTCATAGGAAATGCACCGAGTCATCTTGGAGCCGTCATCCTCGACCCTGGAGTGCGTAGCACGATAGGGGAGGGAAACCATAATTTTTCGTTTTGCAATTGCGACGGGCTCCAAGGCATTTACAATAGCGCGTTTTTGAGCATGCGTTCTTCGACTTCGAAGGCGCTTGGCTTGTCATTAGGCGTCAAACGCGGGCCGGTGCCGTAGAGGTGGCGCATCATCTCGAACAACGTGTATTCGCGGTCAAAATAGCCGATGTCCGGATTAGGGCAAATCGTGACCGGATCGCCGGTTCGTGCAGGCCGAGAACCGCGTGCTACCGCAACGCATTCCGGCTGGTAATGAATCGAGGGGCTCTTTTCGCGGATTTCTTCACGGCCTGCGTTTCCAAGAAAACGGCAGATGCACTCTCGCTCTAAAGTTTCACGGCGAAGCATGTCATACTTCGCACGGATTTCGTCCACTGTCATCCTGAGCGAAGTCGAAGGATCTAGTGCGGCATGCGACTCCATTTCTTCCTTTTCCAATTCGTCGATTTCCGCCAATCGGTGCATCACGTATTCGCGGGAAGCCATGCACACCGGATGATCAAAGCCGGGTATCGGTCGGCAAAGGTAATGCTGACGGCACGGAAAACCCGGTTTCAATTCAGGATTGCCAGACTTTTCACTTTGCGGTCTAAAATACTCTTGAACTTTTTTACGACAAAGTTCTGCCGCTGTGGATATCCGCAAGTTTATAAACGGAAATCCTAGCGGTGACGCATGGCTTATATAAACATCATCCGGAGTCGCCGAGATGAGCAATCGCCGCGTTTCCTTATCGACGCTTGTCGCCTGCGGCACAAGCAAAAAAGGAGTCCCGACCCCAACGCCGTCAATCCCAAGCGACATGATTTTTTCGATATCTTCGGGAGAACAAAGCCCACCCTGTGCAGTTATCCGCGCAGGAGAAGAAGGCGGAACACATCCTGCTTTTGCAATCATCGCGCGCGTAGTTTCGAACAACTCTTCGCGTCTTTCGATAAATTCACGAACAACATCGAGTAATAATTTCTTGGTTTCAAAAAACGCATGACCGCCGCAGTTCACGCCAGACTCAATGCGATATTCATAGACTTCCAACCCCTTCTTTGCCAAATAGCGTCCCTGAATAAGCGCGGAACGATAATCCGAAACTTTCAAGATAATCTTCTTTTTCGGGGAACATGCGCTCGTCCTATAGAAGTCCTTACATTTTGCGATTTCTTCAAACACAGACAAGTTCACACCAGCGCTTAACACAAGCGCACCCGATACTTTGGATGCTGCAAAGCCTCGAACGGCGTCAAACGCAGCCTCCTCATGATTCAAGCCAACCATGATGTTCGCCTGAATTCCGCCCGGTTCCATTTTTCCGGTAAGCGAAGCCTCGGCCGCAATCCGCGCAATCCCTGTCTTCGACATTACACGATCGTATTCCACACGGAGACAAGAATCCTGCGGAAGCATCAAAAAATAAAGGTCCTTGTCACTACCGCCATCAAAACGTTCCGCACAAAGTCTCGTAAACTTACGTTCTACTTCATCTGCAACAAAGTCAAGATACGAACGAATGCGACCAATGCGGGTTGTCTGCGGAGAGCCCAAATCAAGACCCAATCGTTCCGCATAAGCTAGGCGGTATTCTTCGAGGAGGCCATCGTCCACAAGCGAAATCACGGACGTAATCCCCAGATGCGCTACACGAATCGGCGTATCCGCCGTATAGCAAATGCCCATCACCGGGATGTGTATTTTATGAACCATAACCCTCGAAATCCTCAATAACGCCCAAAGCGCAAGTCGAAGTGCAATATATAAAATTAGCCGGAAGTAGACTGTAGGAACAAAGTTTGACAAGATGGCGGATCAAGTCCGCCACGTCGTAGTCGCCCAAAGCGACCGAAGGAAGCGAGCCCATACCTCACAACCATATTTCCCTACGGCACGACAACGCCCATGCTCGGGAAGATTTCAAAGCGGAGCGAACCTTGCAAATCGGTGCGGAACAGTTTCGTAGAATCGCCAAGCACTAAGTTCAGTTTACGAACAACAGATGATGCAGGATGTCCATAGCGGTTTCCTGCACCGGCACTTACAAAAGCATACTTCGGCGACACCTGCGACAAGAACTTGAGCGTATTGCTTCCAGCCGATCCGTGGTGCGCCACCTGCAAAAGTTCCGCCGAAAGAGTCGGGTTCATTTCGAGCAGCTGACGCTCGCCCACCGAATCCAGGTCGCCCGTCAAAAGCGTCTTGCTCGTTCCGAATCGCCCGAGCAGCACCACACTCGCCCGATTCTCGCCAACGCGCATGTAACGAGCCGGCCATAGAACGTCAAAGCGCGGGCATTCCACCCCGGCAACACATCCCGAACCAGCAGCAAAGCCATTAGCCCCACCCCCAAACCTAACGCTCTCGCCCCGCAAAAGCGTGTCCACCGGGATTTTCAAGCGACTTGCCACATGCAAAACGCTATCGCAAAAAAATCCGCCTGCCGTATCTGGCCCAAGGTAAAGCCGCCGCACAACAACACCCCGTCCCTCAAGTTCCAGAAACCCGCCAACATGGTCCCGATGGTTATGGCTCAGCACCACCCAGTCTAGTGTATCGACGCCACGCGCCACAAGCGAATCCACCACCCCGACCGAATCCGGACCGAAATCGTACATCGCATAGCGCCCGCCCCATTCCAAAAGCACAGCAAGCCCCTGCCCCACGTCAATCGCCATGAACCGCAGCGGCGTTTCGTCCTCCGAAGACTCGCCCACGTACATGCAACCGACGAAAATCGCCATAATAGCCATAATCAAAGTCCCCAAAAATTTCATAACAGCTCCTTTTGTATGCATCTATTTATATAACACGCTTTTTTCACGAATTTGGACAGAAATACGCCTCCCCAAATTGAAGTTTTTTACAAAAAGACCGATTTTTATTATCTTTACCAGTAATTGAGGTCTCTATGCAATTACCTAAGTACAAAAAGAAAAAACGCATCAAGCTCAAAGTCTGCCAGGAACCTGGTTGCGGCCGTGAATTCTGGGGTCACCCAATTGCCAAGTACTGCGAACTGCACCGCGACATCAAACAGCGTCAAAAGCAAAAGAAGGATATCGAAAACATCGAATCCAAGAACATTATTTTCCGGCACAACTACACGGAAGCCATGGACCTGGAATTCAAGTGTTGCCTGGAAGGCTGCAACAACACCTTCACTATCCGCGTGTTCCCGAAACAGTATGTTTACCCGCGCTTTTGCATGGAACATAGGAACGACTTCAAGCGTGCCAATTTCCTCCGAATCATGCAGAAAAAGTAATCTAAGCACTCTAAAAACAAAATTTTTAGAAAAAAGTGACTGTCATCCCTTGAAATTTGGGATGGCTTTTTTATATTTGGTCTCGCTACATGGTGGATGTAGCTCAATTGGTTAGAGTCCCAGATTGTGATTCTGGATGTTGTTGCCGGTTCGAGTCCGGTCATCCACCCTTAAAAATCCCGCAAGCAATTGCGGGATTTTTAATTTGTTTTATAAATCCAGAACGTCCTAATCCTTGACGCAACGGACTGAAAAGCCATTATCCTTGAAAGAGCTGCCAAAGGACGTCTCTTCCGAAGAGAACGACATAAAATAAGAAACACGCCCATTTTCCTCTGAATCTTCCGTAACCGTCAGAAAAGACGCATAGCGACCGTCAAACGTGAAAATACCGCTACGATATCTATCTCCAGAAGCGATTGCCGAAAAGCCGTAATCATCCGTGCCGTTATAGTTCCCGTCAATATCATTATACCACCCCGTCTGCGATTTAAGCAAGGATCCCGCATTCTCGTGACCCCCCACAAATTCGATCAAGGTATGCCATTCCGTTGTATCCGGCAAATGCCAGCCGTCCGGGCAAATTCCCTGCACCTTGTCCGAGAACGTACAAGCTTTGCCATAGCCGCAAACCATTGGATTATTCGCGTCCAACGCAAGCTTTACGGAATCTATCGCCGCAGACATTGTATACAAACGTCCAAGAACAGGACAGTATTCTTTCTTATCGTCCATGCACCAGCTATTATTCAAAAGACTTGGAGTCGTCGTGCTATCGGCATAATTCAGATTCTGCGCCATCCAAGTCTGGGTACCGATTTTCACAGACATGTAAACTTGTCCATCGCGATTATCAACAATGGTATCGTAATAAACATCCGGGTTCAAGAAAGATTCACGAGAAGGCAATACAAACGACCCCGTGTCCGAAGCGACATTTTCAACAAACCCATCGACAAACTTTTCAAACGCGGGAATTTCTTCTGCATAATTCAAGCGCTCGAGATTTTTGCGAACGGCATCCATTTGGCCACTTGCTTTTGCAGCGGCAGCCCAGTCCGCAATATCCGATTTTACGCTATCACTCCACGAACCGTCTTCTGCAATCGAGTTGCTTAATTTATCCATACGTTCATCAAGACCGGAATACCTGTTCGAATCATTCGAGGCTTGCATCAGCACACTCACCGCAAGGAGCGCCGCATTCCCGTCACCCGGTTCAAAGATGTTCATGTCTTCAGGCTTTGCAAAATTTCCTTCTACGCCGAAAGCAGCAAGGACTTCCTTTTCGGCCTGGTTTTTCGCATCCGCAAAGGACTTATTCTTTTCCGTCACAAGCTTCACCACGCGTTCGAATTCCAATCGCGTAAGCAAGTTGATGTTCACATTATTTCGATTGTTCAAATCCGTAAGCGCACGGAGCGTGACCTTTTCGGCCGTCTTTTCCCCTGTAATTTCATTGAGATAATGTCCCGTCACTTCGAATACCGCACATGACGAAGTGAGGGAGATTCCTTCGACATCAAAATCGCCCTTGTCACTCTTGACCACGCCCTCGAAACGTTCATCGGTAAGCCCCATCGTCCGGCAGTCCACACCCTGCACCGTCACGACAGAACCTTTGACAAACGGGCCCTTCTGCGACACACCAGCTACATTCAAGTTTTGGACCGCAAGTCCCGCGTCTTCCGTGGTACCGCCCGCAAACTTGTCGTCCGAACATGCCGCCAAAAGCACAATCGACACAAGCGCAATAAAAACCGCAAAACATTTCTTAACAATCTCGTTCCAACCGCACTTCATATTATTCCTCGCAATAAATATAACCTATTCATTGAATCTAGAACCATGCGCCAGGCGACAGCGATATTTCAAAAGGCATCCCGATCATCCATAAAAAAACTGCGAACGGGCTTACCCGAAACAACCTTTACAAATTTTTCTACAACATTTTCAAAAGCAGGAACTTCACCTACATAATCCAAGCCTTCAAGTTTCTTGCGAATGGAATCTATTTGCCCGTTCAGCATGGCAAAAGAAGCCCAATTTGCAATATCGTTTTTCACCTCCTCATTCCACTTTCCATTTTTTGCAATCATCGAACTCAACTCACTTACGCGTTCAGCGACATCCACCACATTTTTCGAATCGAAAGTCACTTGTACAAGCACACTCACGGCAAGCAAAGCCGCATTTCCGTCACCCGTTCCAAAGACATCCAAATCTTCGGACAAAGCAAATTCGCCTTCGACACCGAAAGCCGCAAGCACATCTTTTTCGGCAAGCTTTTTCGCTTCCGCAAAAGACAATTTCTTTTCGGTCACGAGATGCATCACGCGCTCATATTCCAATTGCGTGAACAAATTGATATTCACGTTCTTTCGACCGCTCAAGTCCGTAATCGCATGGAGCGTCACCATCTCCGAAGAGGGCTTACCGGTGATTTCGTTCAGATAATAACCCGTCACCCCGAACAAAGCGCACGGCGAAGAGAGCGTTATCCCACGAACATCAAAATCGCCTTTGCCACTATTCACGAAACCATCAAAGTTTTCCCCTGTCAACTTCATCGTTCTACAGTTGATGCCTTGCACGCTCACAGGCGATCCCTTGACAAACGGGCCCTTCTGCGAAACTCCCGCCACGTTCAAATTTCGAATGGCCTGCCCCGCATTATCCGCGACACCCCCCGCCGCCTTATAGTCAAAACACGCGATGAAGATTACCATCGATGCAAGTACAAGAAAAAACATGAAATCTTTCAACAAAGTTTCATTCCTGCCGTACTTCATCTTCCCCCGCAATTATCATTTTCGCTCACTACGAATTTATTCTGCTTGTTCAACTTTTCGCTTAGCGGGAATAGCTGCAAATTCAAGCGATACACCTGCTCCGTATCATCGTCTTCCGAAGCAATCGCCACGATGCGTCGGCGAAAATCCGCAATTTCTTTTCTTATTCGTTCATAAGCACGGCGTGTGAGTCCCATGGTAAGCCCCGACATGTCGCGTTCCGAAAGCGGCAAGTCCAAAGCCTTTACCGCAAATTCCCCCATCTGACGTTGCATATCGCGGGCCGCCACAGGCACAGCATCTACAGGTCCCATAGAAATAGACTTGTCCGTCTGCACATAGTTTCCGCTCGCGTCTTTTTTCAAGAGATTCGCCCGCACCAAGAAATCAAGCGTCTCCGAAACTTCCGCCGCCGAAATCTTCGGTTTGCAGGCATGGGCAATTTCAAGCGGTTTTGCACCAGGCATGTGAGGTGCGAGCTCGCGCAACACCGGATTCATCCACGATTTGAAGTAACCGAACTCCTCTTCTCCGAGAACACGGACCTTATGGGCTCTCGCCAATGCACATCGTTCTTCGAACGCGGCTCGTTTCGCCACATCCCCCTTTGCATGTGCATACGAAACCATCAGGACAAAATATGTGCTCTCGAAGCCAACAAGCCCCATGGCGTTTGCGACGGACCCTGCGGACCCAACACTCAAGTTCTTTTTCCCTTCGCAAACATACTTCAAGTAAACCGCCGATGAAAATCCGGCATCGCGCGCAAACTCGCGCCACGTAAAAGCCGAGCTGCGTTTTCGTTCATCGTAGTAATCCTTGATGAACTTGCGATAATCCGTATATTCAACGATCTCCTTCACGTTAGCAAATATAAGTATTTTTAAAATTTCTAGAACACAAAATTTGCGTTTTTAGTTAAATTTTACCATTTTTGACGTTTTTTTTTAAATTTTAGAAATCTAGAACACAAAACAAGTATTCCAGGAATACAAAAAAGGCCCCGCTTCCCCTGCGAGACCTTTCTTCCTTTTAACGAGTATTTATTCGGATTTTCTCTTATTTTCCGGCTTCTGTTTATAATAAACGCTGACATCTACAGTATAGCCATACTTAAACGTATACGTCACTCCAAAAAACGGATAACCGATAGTCCCTACCTCGGCTTCAAGCACAAACTTCGCCGCAGGCGTTTCCATTTCGTAAAAATAGCGAACAACAACCGGATTGCTCATATTGGAATTCTTCCCCAACGAATCCG
This sequence comes from Fibrobacter succinogenes, assembly GCA_902762795.1. GTDB lineage: Bacteria > Fibrobacterota > Fibrobacteria > Fibrobacterales > Fibrobacteraceae > Fibrobacter > Fibrobacter succinogenes_E. The sequence continues at coordinate 128,280 of CACWPM010000001.1, forward strand.
ACTTCACAAACGTGAAACCGTTATCGGGCAAGGCTTCCAGAAACGGTTCAAACGCCTCCTCGGCAGCCTTTTCTTTTGCCAGCTCAGGAAGGAACTGGTACTGCTGCGATTTTGTCGAATCGACGTTCCGACGGAACTGCCACCTAATCATAAGGGAATCGTCATCATAATCTGCACGGACCTTCGTCGAGGAATATTCTTCCATAAAGGCAAGTTCTTCCGGGAAATCCTCAAAGAAGCGCATAGAACTATAATCGGTTGTCGGCAATTCCTCGAAGCCGTCCTTCAGCACCACGACCTTCACCTTGAAGAAATAGCTGGAGCCATACATAATGCCCATACCTAATTCTTTCGTGATGTAAATCTTGTAGACAACGTTTTCTTTTTCAAACGAATAGACATATGACAGAGTATCGCAGGTCACGGTATCCAAGGAATCATTATTTATGGTGCCTTCAAAAGCAAATCCACGCGTTCCCATCAGATTTACCAGCGCACTCGCGATGGAATCCCGTCTTTCACGGCTATTAACCAGTCGTCCCGGGGAGGTGAGGAACCACACTTCCTGCTTGCCGTCGCCAAAGCTTCTGTAGCCGTCGAACGAATATGTAGTATCGAGGAAGTCCAGTTCCGCAGGAAGAGGCGGAATCGTATCTTCGGGTTCACTCGAAGACGAGCGGACAAACGGATCGTAGAGAGAACTCGATGACTCTCCGCCAGAGCTACTGGATCCGACCGTTCCGTTCCAAGACGACGAGCTGGCAGGAGGTTCATCGCCCGGAATATGCCAACGACCATTTTCGCACACAAAGTATTCATCGTAAAGCTTGCTGAGTTTATTCACGTTACGTTTAGTTTCATTCTCGCGCTTGCCGTTACAGACGCCGAGACCGTAATTATTCCACCAGAAGTTCGTCACGTACTTTTCAAATGCGGGAACGGTATCGGCATACTTCCAGTCTTCCACGTTCTTACGCACCTTCGAAAGTGAGCCCTTCAAGTCAACATCGCACGCCCAGTCCGCGATTGCCGTCTTCGTATCAGCATCGTCCCAGCTGCCGCCTTCCGCAAGCGCAATGCTGAACTTGCCCATGCGTTCGGTAAGCCCCGCCACATCGACATCGCTCTGCATCAAAACGCTCACCGCCAAAAGCGCCGCATTGCCGTCGCCCGACTCGAAGATATTCAAGTCTTCGGATTCCGCGAAATCGCCATCAATGCCAAACGACGCAAGGATTTCTTTTTCAGCCTGTTCTTTCGCTTCCGCAATCGATTTTTTCTTTTCGGTCACCAAGTACATCACGCGCTCGTATTCCAGATGCGTGAGCAAGTTGATGTTTACCGTCTTGCGGTTCGAAAGATCCGTGAGCGCGCGAAGCATTACCGTTCCCGAGGACTTCTTGCCGGAAATTTCGTCGCGGTAGTAGCCCGACGCCTCGAGAATTGCATACTGCGATTGCAAATTGATATCCTTGATGGCGAAGTCGCCCTTGTCGCTCTTGATGGAACCCTTGAAGCTTTTGCCAGTCTGCTTGAGTGTAATGCCGTCTAGTTCCTGCACCGTCACGGCAGAACCCGTCACAAACGGTCCCTTCTGCGACACGCCCGCCACTTCCCAATCTTTCACGGCTACAACGCCCGCATCGCCCGAGGCGCCGCCCGCAACATTATCGCCGGAACACGCCGCCAAAAGCGACATTGCGGCAAACGCCGAAGCATACACAAAGCCGCTCTTGAAAAATTTGCACACGTTTTTCATTTTCTCTCTTCCTTTTTCAAAACTGTCCCACTCTTGTTCAACCATTCACTCATCGGGAACAGTTGAACGTTCAAACGGTAAACACGCTCCGTTTCGTCTTCTTCCGTCGCAATCGCCACGACG
>CACWPM010000002.1 GCA_902762795.1 Fibrobacter succinogenes
TTCTTCGCCGGTGGTTCCGCATGACGACCCGACGCTCATGTTCACGAACGCGGGCATGAACCAGTTCAAGGCTATCTTCCTGGGCGACAATCCGAAGGGTTGGAAGCGTGCTTGCAACAGCCAGAAGTGCCTCCGCGTGTCCGGTAAGCACAATGACCTTGACGTGGTGGGCCGCGACAACTACCACCACACCTTCTTCGAAATGCTCGGTAACTGGAGCTTTGGCGACTACTACAAGAAAGAAGCTATTTCTTGGGCTTGGGAACTCCTCACTGAAGTTTGGAAGCTCCCGAAGGAACGCCTGTTTGCAACCGTGTATCAGGACGACGACGAAGCCTGGCAGATCTGGAAGGACGTGTCCGGTCTTCCGGATGACCGCATCATGCGTTTTGATGCTCACTCCAACTTCTGGGAAATGGGCGATACCGGTCCGTGTGGCCCCTGCTCCGAAATCCACTATGACCGCGGCGACCTCGCTACGCAGGCCGAAACGTTCAAGGACCCGATCAAGGGCGTGAACGGCGAAAACGACCGCTACATCGAAATTTGGAATAACGTGTTCATGCAGTACGAACGCGTGAGCGATGGAAGCCTCATTCCGCTGAAGGCGAAGAACGTCGATACCGGTATGGGCTTCGAACGTATCTGCGCCATTCTCCAGGGCAAGACCAGCAACTACGACACCGACGTGTTCACCCCGATCATCGCTAAGATTGCTGAACTCTCCGGCGTTCCGTATAACGATGGCGAAGCCGGCACCCCGCACCGCGTGATTGCCGACCACATCCGCGCTATTTCTTTTGCTATTGCTGACGGCGCTCTCCCGAGCAACGAAGGCCGCGGCTATGTGCTCCGCCGCATTCTCCGCCGCGCCAGCCGCTTTGCCCGCCTGCTCGGCCAGAAGAAGCCGTTTATCTGCCAGCTCGTTCAGGTTCTCGCCGATACGATGGGTGACGCTTTCCCGGAAATTCGCGAACGCAAGGAATTCGTGGCCTCCGTGATCAAGAGCGAAGAAGAAAGCTTTATCCGCACACTCGACGCCGGCCTCGAACGCTTCGCCGCTATCTCTGCCGAACTCAAGAAGGGCGACAAAATTCCGGGTGACAAGGTGTTCTTGCTCTATGATACCTATGGATTCCCGCCGGACCTCACTGGCATTCTCGCCGAAGAAAAGGGCCTCCTGATTGACGAAGAAGGCTACGAGAAGTGCATGGAAGAACAGAAGGCCCGCGCCCGCGCTAACATGAAGCAGGGCATCAACACGATGGGTACCGAAGGCTGGACGCAGTACAGCGAAGAAAGCACCAAGTTCGTGGGTTACGAACTCTCCGCTTGCGAAACGAAGGTTGTCCGCTGGCGCGAAGACAAGGGCGTGCTCAGCATCGTGCTTGAAACCTCTCCGTTCTATGCCGAAATGGGTGGCCAGGTCGGTGACAAGGGTACGCTCGTTTCTGGCGACCTCGAAATTGACGTGTTCGACACCGTGAAGGTGAACGATACCGCCCTCTGCCGCGGTAAGGTGAAGAAGGGTACGGCAAACGAAGAAACGATGGGTGCTGTGTTCATGGCAACTGTCGATAACGACCGCCGTAACGATATCCGCAAGAACCACTCCGCAACGCACTTGCTGCAGGCGGCGCTCCGTCAGGTGCTCGGCACTCACGTGCAGCAGCAGGGTAGCTTTGTTTCGAACGAACTCCTCCGCTTCGACTTCAGCCACTTCAACGCCATGACCGCCGAAGAAATCCAGAAGGTGGAAGACATCGTGAACGCAAAGGTCATGGAATGCCTGCCGGTCAACACCCAGGTGATGGGCGTGGACGAAGCCAAGGCAAGCGGTGCTATGGCTCTGTTCGGTGAAAAATACGGCGACGAAGTCCGTGTGGTGAAGATGGGCTGTGCCAACGAAGAATTCTCCAAGGAACTCTGCGGTGGCTTGCATGTGCAGAACACCGGTAACATCGGCATGGTGAAAATCATCTCTGAATCCAGCGTGTCCGCTGGCGTGCGCCGTATCGAGGCGGTCTCTGGCCGTGGCGCTCTTTCGCTGCTCCGCGCCGGTACGCAGATTCTTACCGCACTCCGCGAACAGCTCCGCTGCAAGGACGCCGAAGTTCTCGACCGCATCCAGCAGAGCTTTGCCAAGACGCAGAACCTCGAAAAGAGCCTGCAGTCCGTGAAACTCGAACTTGCAACGCTTGCTGCTGCCGAACTCTTGAACGGTGGCATCAACGTGATGGGCGTGAACCTGTTCGTGCGCGAATTGACCCTGCCGGACGAAAAGTACAAGAACTTGCTGGACGGCGTTCAGAACAAGCTTGACACCGACAGCGTCGCCGTGATTGCGAACAAGGATAACGGTTCCGGTAGCATCGCCGTGATGGTCGGCAAGAACGTTCAGGCCAAGGGCATCAAGGCCGGCGACCTCGTGAAGGACCTCGCCGCTGCTTGCGGTGGCCGCGGCGGTGGACGTCCGGACCGCGCTCAGGCCGGCACCAAGGAAATCGACAAGATTGCCGGTGCTATCGCCAACGCCAACAACTGGATCCGTGCTAAACTGACCGCTCAGCCCTAAGTTCAGAAAAGAACCTGTGACTTGGGCTTCGCTCTCGCCACCACGACTTGTTAATACAAGTCGCTTGTGGCTCACAGAGCTCGGCGCATAACAGTAGGAAGTAGACGGTAGACAGTAGGAAGGAAAATTCTTGACTGTCACCGTGTCATCCTGAGCGAAGGCGCGATGCGCCGAAGTCGATAATCTCAAAATTTTTAAGGCGGCCTTAGGGTCGCCTTTTTTTTGTTGTATGGGGCCGTTTTCGCTTTGTTTTTCCTTTTTTAGACATCTTTTTTTGTCAAAAAATATCATTTCTGTTAAAATTCCTCAAATAAAATCTATAATTGATAAAAATGGTGGAATGGTATGGAGCCGCTTTTTAATCTAGAAAGCATATATGTTGCCAATGTAATCGGGATCGTTCTGATTGCCGTTATGATTGTGTGTAATTTGTGGCGTTTTCAGACGAGAAGCTTGGCCGACAGGAACTTGTTGATGATGATGTTCCTTGCCCTGACAGGCTGCATTGCCGACCCGATCTCTTACACGATGAAGGGCTTGCCGGGTTTGTTGCCAAGGGTTACTGTTTATGCAACGAGTACTTGGCTTTTTGCGGCGAATATGCTGACAAGTTTTTTTTGGGTGCGATTTTTGTCGTTTCATTTGAACGGGGGAATGCCACGCCGTTCTAGGATTGCGATGAATGCCGTTGTCATTTTTGGTCTCGTTTTGCTCGTGATCAATATCTTCATACCATTGGTGTTCTATATCGATGAGGACAACCTTTATTCCAGAACGTTCCTGTATCCATTGTTCTTGGCAATTGACTACATGCTTGTCATCAATAGCCTAGTGACCTATTTTAAGGCGAAGGCGAAAGGTGGATTTCTCAAGTTTTTCCCGATTTGGGTTTACATTGTTCCTATCCTCATCGGCGGTGTTGTCCAGTCGCTTTTCTACGGAATTTCGGTTACATCGACAAGTGTTGCGGTCTCGATTGCAGGCGTGCTTGCAAGTCTCCAAAACGAGATGATTTATCATGATCAGTTGACGGGGCTGTTTAATCGCCCTTATATGAATTACTTGCTGAAAAAGTATATCAGTCGACCGAAGCTGTGCATTACCGGTATTATGATCGACTTGAACGGTTTCAAACAGATTAATGACGAATTTGGTCATGCGGTGGGAGACGATGCTTTGCTGATGTCGGCGCAGATTCTCAAATCGGCTGTGGGCAATGTGGGGAGCGTAATCCGCTATGCAGGGGATGAATTTATAATTCTTCTGAATACGCAAGACGATGCGGCTATAGAGAATTGCATCTCTAAAATCCGTGTTTTTTTTGATAAATTCAACAAGAATGAATCGAAACCTTACGCATTGTCTGTCTCTATAGGATATCATAAGTTCGATAGAAAGACAGAAAGTGTCGATGCTTTTATCAATGTCGTTGACGAACGCATGTACGAAGACAAGAAGGCTTTTTATGTCGCCCATGCGGGAATGGAACGTTGCAAGCGTTAGATTTTCTATCTTTGCGCAGTATGAAATTTGAAGAACTTCCTTTGGCAAATCCGTTGCAGCGCGCGGTTCGCGCTGTTGGTTATGAAACCCCGACCCCGATACAAGAACGTTCCATTCCGAGCTTGCTTGAAGGCAAGGATCTTTTGGGAATTGCGCAGACGGGCACGGGGAAAACGGCGGCTTTTGCTCTCCCGATTTTGCAGAGACTTTTGGATTCTGGGAAGTTCCGTTCTCCGAAGACTTGCCGTGCGTTGATTTTGTTGCCAACGCGCGAGCTTGCTATCCAGGTGGAAGATTGCTTCAAGGATTATGCGCAGTTCACGGCGATTTCGACAGCGTGCATTTTTGGTGGCGTGAACGACAATCCTCAAAAACAAAAACTTGTTCGCGGTGTGGATGTGCTTGTTGCTACTCCGGGACGTTTGTTGGATCTGATTGGGCAAAAGGCTGTGTCGCTCAAGAAGCTTGAATTCTTTGTGCTCGACGAGGCCGACCGCATGCTCGATATGGGCTTTATCCATGATATCCGCAAGGTTGTCGCGATGCTCCCGCCGGATCGACAGAATTTGTTCTTTAGCGCTACGATGCCGGATGAAATTTCAAAACTCGCCGCGACGATTTTGCGCCCGAACCCGGTGCGTGTTGAAGTCGCTCCGCAGAGCACTCCGATCGAACGCATCCGTCAGGAACTTTACCGCATTGACAAGCGCCGCAAGGGTGCGCTCCTCAAGGAACTCTTGGCCGAACACCCTGAAATGAAAAAGGTGCTTGTGTTCTGCCGTACAAAGCATGGTGCAGACAAGATTGTGCGCGTTCTTGAAAAGGCGGGCATCAAGTGCGCCGCCATTCACGGAAACAAGAGCCAGAACCGCCGTCAAGAAGCTCTCGGAAATTTCAAGTGCGAACAAATTCGAGTGCTTGTGGCAACGGATATTGCGGCGCGTGGCATTGATGTGGACGATGTAAGCCACGTGTTCAATTACGACTTACCGAATGAACATGAAACATTCGTGCATCGCATTGGCCGTACGGCCCGTGCGGGCAAGGAAGGTGTCGCTATTTCGTTCTGCTCTCCGGATGAAGAATCCGATTTGCGCGGGATTGAAAAACTTACCCGCGTGAAGATACCGGAAGGTGACCAGAGCATTTACGAGAAACTCCCGCCTCCGCAAAAGGAGACTGCCGAAAGCATAATGCGTAATTCTCGCGGGCGCATGTCTCGTGAAGAAGCCCAGGCTCGTGCTGCAGAAACTCGTGACAATCGTGGTTCACATAAGGCTAATCGTGGACCTCGTGGCCGCATGGACAATCGCAATGAAAATCGCGAGAACGCCCGTAATGCGAATGCGGAAAAAATCGTGAATCCAGTGTCGCAGGGGAATTCATCGCGCGGTTCTCAGCCTCAGCGTAACAATGTGTCGCGCATTCACGAACCGAATTCTCGCGATGAATCTCGCCGTTCCGCTCAGAATGTGAACTCGCAAAACATTCCGGTTGACAATGCATCGAACCCGCAAAACGGCGGTCGCCGTCATCGCCGTAACCGCCCGGGGTCCCGCGCTCGCCGCCGCATGCGCGAAGTGCAATCCCAACAACAATAAAAACTCGCTTGCGGGCACAATGCTCACGCGTCTTGTTACCTTGTCATCTTGAGCGAAGGCGAGAAACGCCGAAGTCGAAGGATCCAGTGAAATCTTGATTTGCGTTGTCGCCCTGTCCTCATGACGGGACGCCGTCCCCTTTACATTGTCACCTCGGGCTTTGTTCCGGGACGCAGTGCCCTTTCTTAAAAATCTACAATACGTTTGTATTGTGGAAAATGCGTCAAATTTTAAGATTATTTCATAAAATGTTGAGAATTTTGTAAAAATTGATATTTTGTGTTGTGAAACTATTGCGTTTTTTAAATTAAATCGTATATTTAATTTTAACAACGAACAGGACAAATAAAAAGCAGTTCGTTAGTTAGGAGGAAAAATGAAAGAAATATTGGAATATACGAGCTATCGTCAGTATATTGCAGATTACTATGCCGATAAAAAGGCTAAATCTGCGTTTACTTGGCAGGAGTTTGCAGACGAGGCTGGTTTTTCTTCGCGTGTTTATCTGAAATACGTGAGCGAAGGCCGCTTTAGTTTGAGTGAAACGGCGACTGTCCGCGTGGCCGATGCCATGCGCCTGGTCGATTACGAACGCGAATATTTCACCGAAATGGTCCAGTTTGACCATGCAAAAACGGATGCCGAAAAGAAGGCCGCTTTTAACAAGATGCTTGCGATTGCAGACGCACACAAGGCGAAAATCGTGGAAGGCGATGCGTTCCGCTATTTCGAAAGCTGGAAAAATCCGGTACTTCGTGAACTCGCGCCTTCGATGCCGGGGGCAAAGCCGCTTGCGCTAGCCCATGCTTGCCGCCCCGAAATTACCGCCGCCGAGGTGACCGAATCGCTGAACTTCCTTATTAAGGCGGGATTCCTGAAAAAAGATGAAGAAGGCCGTTACATACAAACGGATAAATTCATAACGACAGGGCCTTTGGATGTAACGCCTGTGGCTGTCCGCGGAATGCACCGGCAGATGGGTGAATTGGCGCTGGAAACCATCGAAGGCGTTGCTCAAGATGAACGCCATTTTTCGGGCCTCACGATGGGGCTTACGCATAAAGCGTACGAAGAAATCGTTCAAGAAATTGACGCATGCCGCAAACGCATTGCCGCAATTGCGACAAGGGATTCTGAAATCGATGATGTGTATCGTTTGAATATGCAGCTTTTCCCAATCACAAAAAAGAATTCTAATAAAAATGCCTAGGAGGAAACTATGAATTACTCGAAAATAAAATTGCAGCTTGTCTGCAATATGGTGATGCTGTTTGCCTTTGTATTTGCGGCGTGTTCTGACGATCACGTTTCTGGTGGCGTTACCGAAGAGACTCGTATTTATGCGTTGGCGGGGCGAGCCGGCGACATTTTGCCAAAGCTGGCGAAACAGGCAAATTCTGAAAAGCCGGCCAACTTTATGCTTGCCGCAAAAGGAACTATCGTAACTGTTCACGAACTAGATGTCCAGACGCTCGCTGCAACAGGTCGAATTTTCGTGGACACAATTGACAACGACGAGGGACGCTTTGAATTTAAGGATCTTTCCTTGAGTAGCCCGTATGTGCTGGTTGAAACACAGGATCAGTACGATTCCGTCTACGTACTGGCCGACAGTACCTTCACCACCCTTAGGCCCATTACTGCATATCGCGAATCCTTCAAGGCCGTTGCTGATTTACGGAAAAGAGAACTAGTCAGCCTTAATACGCTAACGAGCGGCAAGGCTCCCATTCTGTTGAAGTATGTCAACGAAGGAAAAACTTTTGACGAAGCGAACCGATTAGCGGAGCAGTCGTACCTTGAAAATCTTGGAATCTATGAAGATTTGGGCCCCTTCGAAGATATATTTGACGATACCTCTGAACTCGCATTTGTAATAGAATTTCAGAAAGAACTTATTTATAGCACCTTTGCGATTCATTTGGAATTCGGAGTTGTTTTCTCATCACCCAAAAGAATCTCTGCAATAGGCGTCGATGCGGAAGAATATTATTCGAATACAATGAAAATAATAAATTATAAGGTCGGCTATTACGCCCATAGAGATAGTTTAGGACAATGTACCGAATCTAGGGAAAATGAGCCACGAATCATTTCGATTAAAGATGTGGACAACGTCGAAAAACAGTATCCAGTAGTATGCCGTTCTGGAAAATGGATTTTCGGGTACAAATCCATAGAGCATACAAAAGGAACTCTCGTAGACAATCGTGACGGCAAAACCTACAAGACGGTTACATACGAATGGGACTCTGTCTCGCAAACCTGGATGGCCGAAGATCTTGATTTTAAAGACAGCGTTCTTTTGGGTAGTATGCAATGTGCAAACGGTACAGATTCCTGTTCTCGTAACGAAGATAACGCTTTCTCGTCAGTGCCATTTGACTCCGCGTATGGACCTGCCTATTGGTGGCAGGCGGCCATGAACATTGAAATTGATAGCATATATGAAAAGGTCTCCGTCGAAATAGACTCCTCTATGGGCAAATTGAATGTAATTTCGCATAACGATTATGAGGTTCACGTACCACAATCAAAGCTGAGCAATACTCAAGGCTTATGTCCAGACGGATGGAGGATTCCTACTTGGAACGATTGGGAAACGCTGCTAAAAAATATTGGGACCTTGAAGGGGACCGAATATGATAGCATGTCGCTTGCTCTTTACGACGAAACGGCTACGGGATTTGGTTTGAATACCTTTGGCTCTGAATTAGACAGCATTATGGTGGCTTTCACGCTGAAATATACTTCACCCGACGAATCAGGTCCAAACCATTATCTAAATCCCTTGTCAAACATTGGTGGGCGGTTTAAACAAGCCATGATTGTAGCTGATACATCCATGTTTACGATTGAATTGCCCTTCCCCACTCCCCAAAAGGGAAACCCAACTTCAGTGGGGGCTGTCCGCTGCATCAAAAACTAAACTGTTTAAAACCGCAAAAAAATTATTTGTTAGGAGGAAAAGGGAGGCGGACTTCGGTCCGTCTTTCTTTTTTTTCATTTTCTGACCAACTTGGCAAAGCTTTTTTACTATTGCAATATGTTGTTTGTATTATAAAAAATCGCTATTTTTTTTATAATGTGTATAAATTGGCTAATTTAAGCAAAAATATTAATATTTTTATGATGAAACTATTGACTTTTTAAAAATTAAGTATATATTTGAACTTGCGAATGGCTCGAATCACAAAATCAAGACGCCGTTCGCTAGGAGGAAACTATGAAAGATGTACTAGAATACACGAACTATCGCCAGTACATCGCGGACTATTACGCCGAGAAAAAGGCCAAATCCGCATTCACTTGGCAGGAGTTCACGCGAGCGGCGGGTTTTTCATCGCCTGTTCACCTTAAGTACGCAAGCGAAGGCCGGATCAACTTGAGTGATACCGCCGCGAAGCGCGTGGCCCAGACAATGCACCTTGTTGATTTCGAGCAGGATTATTTTTGCGAAATGGTCAAGCTCGACAATGCAAAGACCGATGCCGAGAAAAAGGCCGCCTTCAACAAAATGATTGCGATTGCGGGCGCCCACAAGACAAAAATCTTGGAAGGCGATGCGTTCCGCTTTTTCGAAAGCTGGAAAAACCCTGTCATCCGTGAATTGGCTCCTTCGATGCCTGGAGCAAAGCCTCTTGCGCTTGCCCGTGCATGCCGCCCGGAAATTACCGCCGCCGAAGTCAGCGATGTGCTGAATTTCCTCGTCAAAGGCGGATTTCTTGAGAAAAACGACGAAGGCAATTACGTACAAACGGAAAAATCCTTGACGACGGGGCCGATGGGCGTGACGCCGGTGGCTGTTCGCGCGATGCACCGCCAAATGGGCGAACTTGCGCTCGAAACGATTGAAGGTGTCGCTCAGGACAAACGACATTTCTCGGGTGTCACGTTTGGCATCACGAAGGACGGCTATGATGAAATCGTGCAAGAAATTGCCGATTGCCGTAAAAGAGTTATCGCCATTGCCCGGAAAAATGCTGCCACGGACGAAGTCTATCGTCTGAACATACAGCTTTTCCCTTTAACAAAAAAACAGGAATTGAAAAAATAGGGTAGGAGGAAACTATGAATTACTTAAAATTTAGCAGAACGTTTGTCTGCCAATTGGCAATGTTACTCGCCTTTGTGTTTACTGCGTGCTCGGAAAACAATGACGTTGCCGGAGGCACTGTCGAAGAAACGGGGGTTTATGCCTTGTCTGGACGCGTGGGCCATGTTGCTAAAATGAGTGTCATGCTGGATTCTTTGAATTCCTCGAATTCTCCGAAAGTCTTATCTGTAAAGCCGGGTACTGTTGTTAGGGTTCGTGAACTGGATTCGGTTTCGTTGGATACGACGGGACGTGTTTTTGTCGATACGATTTCGGATAGTAACGGCCATTTTGGTTTTGAAAATCTCTTGCTCAATAGCCCGTATGTTCGGATAAGTGTACTTAATCCAGATAGCTCGTTTTTTTGCCAGCCATGGGGTTCTCCTTTTGATGGTAGCGAAAGTTGCGCTGATAGTCTTACAAGTACTTATGTTCCTGAGTTGACTGCAATTGTGGATTTACGAGTATCTGAAAATATTGAGGTAAATGTTTTGACGCTTATGAAAGCCCCTGTTTTGCGGAGTTATGTGGCTGCCGGAATGCCTTTTGCTGAGGCGGGGAAAAGGGCTGAACGTGATATACTTGAACGTCATGGAATATATAAGGAGTTTGGACCTTTTGAAACGCCGCAAAGTGAGTGTGATGATGAGTTTATTCGTGTTAAGGAGTTTATATCTACCGTTCATGAAGATGTGATTATGTACTATATGGGTGACACCAGTGCTATTCTTTGGGCATTTGAAGATTATATTATTTCCTATGCGCGTATTCCTCGTGCAGCTTTTTCTTCAAGTGAAGAGAATGAATCTTTGTATGAAAAAAATGTGTCGTATTTGAAATTGGAAACGGGCTTTATTGCTGAGTATCAAGGATTGGGACAATGTACGGATTCGCGTGAAGGAGAATCGACCTCCTATAAAGAATATTATGAACTTGTTTGCCATTCTAGAAAATGGGAAATGCGATATAGAGGAATTGAATTTACGAGCGGAACCATGGTCGACAATCGTGATGGAAAATCTTATAAAACGGTAACGTACAATATTGATGGTAAACCGCAAACTTGGATGGCGGAAAATCTGAATTTTGATGAATCTGATTTGCATGAAGGTACAGGTTGCCTTGCTGGCGATGAATTTACGTGCGAAGTAAATGGCCGCTTGTATGAATGGCAGACTGCGATGAATATGGATAGAAACTCGATGAAGGTGTTCCTTGCTCTTCCTGAGAGTGATACGGTTTTCTTGGATGATAAGTGTAAATCTATGATTGAAGATTTAAATAAGTGCTATACGATTGAAACTTCTAATTGCGAAGAAAAGCGTAGGGAAAGCGAAAAATATTGCAAATCTCTTTATCCCGAAGGTTTATTGACGTATGTTGGCGAAGGCGATGCATATTGGAAATGGAATTATGCGGATTATTTGTCCCAGTCTAATGTAATGAATTATCAAGGCGTATGTCCTGATGGATGGCGTCTCCCGAATCAAAAGGATTGGGGCTCTTTATATGAGTATGTTACAAGTCAGGGGGTGACTATTGCTGCGCTTGCTGATGAAGTGGCTACGGGCTTTAATATGAAAAACTGGTTTTTGATAAGAGACGATGAAAATTGGTTAAATAATCAACCACGTTATGTGGCAGTTCCTGATATTGAAAATGGGTTTGGTCAATTGGGATATTCTTCGTTTGACGGTTTGCGTGATTGTTATGTGAAGGCAAATGGCGAATGTCGTATGCTCTATCGCTATGACTTTGCTTCGGGATTTTATTCAGTCCGTTGTATCAAAAATTAATCGCTCTGACGTGTTTGGAATGTTTCGTTAGGAGGATGGGGGTCGCGACTTTTTAGCCGCGACCCTTTTTTGTGCAAATAAAAAAATGCTAGTTATACTGATGGCGTATTTTTGTATATATAAATAACGGTTATTTTTTTGTGTGTAAATGAATATGAATTTTGAATAAATGTAATTCTATTTAATGACGGCCCGCTGCATGTAGCTTGCTGAACCTGCGTGAACTCGTGCAACGTATAGACCTTCTGTGATATTTTTTAAATCAACGGAACCGTTTTCGCACTTGGCGCTAAATACGGGTCGGCCTTGCATGTCGAATAATTCTACTGTGGAGGGCTTTGCGCTTGTGCCTGTAATAAAGAGCGTGCGTCCGGCGAGGTGTATGGTGAACTTCTGCAAGCCTCTCAATTTTGCGATGGCGTTGCTTGTGTCCTTGGCTGTCGTGTCTGTTACTGTTGTGTCACGGACTGTCGTATCGTTTGCCGTCGTGTCCTTTGCGAACGTGTAAGGCGTTTTCACTTCGGCTGCCGGGTGCGATTTGAGGCTAACCATGATGCTATCGAATGCGGGCTTAGGCTTGTATTGTTTGTCGTAGAGGAGCCCTTCTGTCTTGCCTTGCTGTTCGTCCAGCCAGCTGTGCGCATCGGTCAATCCCCAGATGACAAATTCACCCATGTTCGGTTCCTCGAGGAAAACGTCCATGAATTGACGGTAGAGGTGCCCTTGCTTGGCGTAGTCGGCGGCTCCGAGTTTACCGGCTGACCCCTTCGGGAATCCGATGTCGAGTTCGGTGATGTTCAGCGTGACGCCCAGTTCGGCAAGAGCCTTCGCGAAATCGCGAACGTTCTGCGGCGTCGTTTCGTGCGCAATTTCGATGTGTGTCTGCGTGCCCACGCAAGTGATGGGAATACCGTTTTTCTTCCAACGTTTGACTTGTTCTACAACAAAGCTAGCCTTGGATTTTTCGCGCATCCCCCATTCGAGGGAATAGTCGTTGTAGCAGAGTTCTGCCTTGGGGTCGATTGCATGCGTCCACACGAAAGCGGAGTCCAGGAACTCGGCGCCGATGCCCTCGTACCATACGGAACCTTGACTACGCCAACCTGCGTTATACTCGTCGTTCACGGCTTCATTTACAACGTCCCATTCGGCGACTTTGCCTTTCCAGTGCCCGACAACGCTATCGATGTGGTTCTTGAGCACTTTGAGCAGTTTCTCTTTTTGGCCTTTGTAGTCGTTCACCCAACCTGGAACTTGGCTATGCCATGCAAGAGCATGACCGCGCACGCGTATGTTGTTCGCTTGCGCATATGCAATCATCTTGTCGCCTTTGGTGTAGTTGAATACGTTCTCTTTCGGCTCGGTTGCGTCGAATTTCATTTCGTTTTCGGCAACGACTACATTGAATTGTGTCTTATGAATTTCTTCGAATTCCGGTTCGATGTTGTCGTTGAACCATTCGCTGTTCAAGATAGTACCGATAAAGCGTCCGCGTTCTTCAGCCAAAGAACGGATTGTCTCGTCTGCGGCGAAGGCGCTTGTGAACCCGGCGCCAATGAAAGATGTGCTGGCCAAGATTCCGAACAGCGAACTTATAAATCTCATGAATTACCTCTTGTGTTGGTGCTCGTAAAAATAAGCTTAAAAGCCGTGAATGTCGTGGTTGGGAGGGAAAATTCGTTGTAATGGTTTAAATTTCTATGTTGGCAAAACGTTGGCGTTCAGCGCTTAAGTCCAGTCCCGCGATTTGATTCTCCAGTTCTGTGGCTTGTGCGAGAAACTTTTGTATGAATTCTCGTGAGGCGGGGATCTGCGAATTGACGATGCGGTGGTTTGCCATTTTCATGAACTTTTCCACCTTATGAATGTCCTCTCGTGTTTCTTTGCTGCAATATGTTTCTGCCATGCGCTCGAAAATGTATTCTTCGGCGGTTTTGGACAAGTGAATCATGTCACTGTCGTAAAAACGGTAATCGCGCAGCTCGTCCATTACAATCTCGTAACTCGGGGAATAGCTGACTGTCGTCGCCGTGTTTGGAACGGTTCTAGAGTTGTCGTCGCGAAACTCCGCAGGTGCCGTGGCGATTTCCCGCATAACTTTTTCTATCGCGAGCTGCAATGTCGCTTTTGAAAGAGTGTTCTCGTGCGCACCGTCGCTCAAGTGCCGGAGTGGCGAAACCGTGAAGACGATGTGAAGCTCGCGTCTCTCCCTTTGACTGACGTAACTCTGCTGGTCATAACTGCTTCGGTTGCCTAATGCGTGTGCGGGCTCTCGTGCTGTATAATCCTGTTCGTCATTGCGAGCTGCGCTTGCTCCTAGCGAAGCGTGGGAGCCTGGCGAGGCAATCCAGTCGCATTTTATTTTCTGCAGGTCGCGCACGATGCTTTTTAGCGCTTCGGCGACGTGGTCTACGGAAATCATTTTGCGTATGAACAAATTAGGATTTTGCCGGTGGCAATTCGAAACGGCGACTCCGCTCCCTTTCAAGAAATAAACGAATGCTGTCCCGAGCGTGATAAACACGACATCGGCTTTTTGCAAAAAATCCCGTGCTTGGATCGTTGCCTTGTCCAGCTGCGCAATGCACTCTTCGCGAGTCGCCGCCGAGAGCGAACCGTGTGCATCCCAACAGTGCCATGGGGCACTGTCCCTTGTGATGTCGGGGCGCATGTCTTGGAAAACTTCCGGGTCCCCAAATTTTTTCCCGTTCGCAATCGCTTTGATTTGCATTGCTATCGAAAGCGGGTTGTACACTGTCCCGAACGGGTTTGCTAAAATTTTGAATTTCCGTGTTTTGAACTGTGCAGAAATATTGTCGGCAAAGCACGAGCCGAAAAAGGCCACGCGCGAATTGTAGTCGATTTGCCAATGGGCTGCCGGAATGTCGATTTTCGTAAAAAAGTCCATGGTATAGAATGTAGTATAGTATAAAAACGAAAATTTTCAAAAATTTCGATATTTACGTACTGGGCGCCGTAAAATGCCCTTCGAAGTACGTAGCAAAAAAAGGCGTTTTTATGAAATTACGTACTTGGGCGACGTTTTTACCCCAGTTAGTACGTAATTTGCATTTTTGGGGCCGTCCAAATGTCGTTTTCGCATATTTTTGAGGGTGAAAATGGACCGAAATAGGCCTAAATGGGCTTTTTTGCTCGTTTTCGCTAGCGAAAAACAATTTTTTTACGTACTAAACACCTCGGATTTCCGCTCGAAGTACGTAACGGACAAAGTAAGCGTTTGGAGTTACGTACTTGACCCTCGATTTTGCCCCTGTAAGTACGTAATTCTCCAATTTGGCGTAATAACTTGGCGTGGTAACTTGGGGTAATGAGGTTGGCGTAATAACTTGGGATAATGGACTTGTGGCGTTCTTATATATTTTAATATATTGTAGAAATAGCGAAATTTTTAATTCTTTATAGAAATGCTTTAAATTTTACAAAAAATAAATAAAATATATTGTAAAACTATTGATTTTTCAAAAATGAGATACTATATTTAAAAACAAGAACGAACGACCCGTCATGAAGAGGTCGCTTGTTAGGAGGAAAAATGAAAGATATACTTGAATACACAGATTACCGCCTGTATATCGCAGACTACTACGCCAATCGCAAGGCTAAGTCCGCGTTTTCTTGGCAGGAGTTTGCCAAAACGGCAGGCTTCTCGTCGCCGGTTTACCTTAAATACGTGAGCGAAGGTCGCTTCAACTTGAGCGAAGATGCGGCTTGGCGTACAGCTAATGCCATGCATCTTGCGGATTTCGAATGCGAGTTCTTTGTAGAAATGGTCAAATTTGACCATGCGAAGAACGATGATGAAAAGCGCGCAGCTTTCAGCAAAATGGTCTCGATCGCGGAAGCTCGCAAGGCGAAAATCGTCGATGGCGAATCGTTCCGTTTTTTTGAAGACTGGAAAAATCCAGTGCTCCGTGAACTTGCCCCGGCAATGCCTGGCGCAAAGCCTTTGGCAATGGCTCATGCTTGCCGTCAGGAAGTCTCGGCTGCCGAAGTCTCTGAATCGCTGAGTTTCTTGGTCAAGGCGAATTTGCTCCAGAAAGACAAAGACGGCAATTACGCGCAAACGGATAAGGTCGTGACGACCGGCCCGATGGAATTCACTCCACTCGCTGTCCGTGGGCTGCACCGCCAGATGGGCGAGTTCGCACTTGACGCAATTGAAGGCGTGCCACAGGACGAGCGTCATTTTTCGGGACTTACGCTTGGTATCACTCGCGAAGTGTACGAAGAAATCGTGCGAGAAATTGCCGCTTTCCGCAAACGCATCATCGCGATTGCGACGCGGGAGCCCTCGACCGACGAGGTCTATCGCTTGAACGTGCAGTTCTTCCCGATGACGAATAAAAGTTTAAATAAAAAAGGCTAGGAGGAAATTATGAATTTCAACAAAATTACTTTGGCTGCGTTGACGGCGCTCCTTTTTGCGGCCTGCTCCGACGAAAATAAACCGTTTGGTGCTCTTGGCGGCGCCGAAGAAGAACAGGGCGTTTATGCCTTGGCTGGACGAGTCGGCGATGTGTACCCGAGATTGATGGATGTGTCGAGTGACGGGCCGGTTGTTTCTTTGGGTCATGAAAATTCTTCTTTTGCCGTGAAAGGATCGGTTATAACGATATCTGAATTGGATTCTTTGACGCTTCAGAAAACAGGACGTTTTGTTGTAGATACGATTGGTAATGACGAAGGAAAATTTGAATTTCCTGACTTTACTTTGGAAAGCCCTTATGCTATGATTGAAATACGGGACACGTGTACTGTTTGGGAATGTCGTCAACGTGGCGTGTGGGAGTCCTTGTCGTATCCGGCTTGGCAATATGATTCCACGAAAAAAGAGTATGTAGATGATACCACCATGTATTCTGTTCCTTGGAGAACTATTGTTGATGTCCGGGAATACCAAAATGCGACAATGAGCATCAATACGTTGACGAACTTGAAAGTTCCCCTTCTGCAAAAATATTTTGCTGAGGGCATGACGTTTGTTGCGGCGAACAAAAAAGCGGAACAGGAAGTTCTTGAAGGGTTTGGAATTTATCAAGACTTGGGACCTTTCGAAAAAGTAGAAAATGAAAATAGCGAGTTGTCGATTGTATTGCTGTTTATTTCTCATATTGTAAATGTGGGTATTGTTTTTGATGATATCCTTCCGAAGAATATCTATCAATATTTTGGTATCCCGCTGGCTGCGGTTGCCGCGTTGGGAGATTCTGTGGAGCAGCAGTATTCAAATACGATAAAGATGATAGAATATGATGTTGGCTATTATGCGCATGTACATGGTTTTGGCCAATGCACAGAATCCCGTGAAAATGAAACTTTTAATATTGGAGGGCTTTATAACACTTCGATTGTTTGCCGTTCAAATAAATGGGTGCCGGGAAGTAAGAAGGTCGAATACGTTAGTGGAATTATGGTCGATGAACGCGATGGAAAAATATACAAGACCGTTACGTATAATTGGGGTGATGTCACGCAAACTTGGATGGCGCAAAATCTGAATTATGTGGATACGACGTCTTCTGGCGGCGATAGCTCCGCGAAAAATAATTTGCTTGGAAATACGAGATGCTGGGAGGGGGATTCTTCGTGCGAAGCGTTTGGTCGCTATTACAGATGGGTTGCAGCGATGGATTTAGATTGGGCTTCTGCTAATGTTACCTGTTCTGTAAGTCATATTGTGCCTGATGAAGAAAATGATCGTTATGTGGATAGTTCTGAAATTGTAACGGTGGAAGAAATGTGCTTGATTGCTAAAACCGGCGATCCTGACAGTAAATATGGCTATTGCTCTAGCAAATATGGCAGCGAATGCGGTTTTGATTATACGGTATTGAATTCTCAGTCGGGAACGGTGGCTCATCAAGGCGTATGTCCAGAAGGATGGAGAATGCCTAATGAAAGCGATTGGACTATTTTGTATGAAAATATGTCTAGTCGGGGGGCGTCACTTAAAGATGCTTATGAAAGTGGCTTTGGTTATCAAGAAGCGATGACGTTAAAGCTTGATGATAGGGATCCTCGTGTAATACGGACTTTGAATAGAGAACATTTTAACAGCAAATTTGTCTCGATTCCAGACTTTGATAAATCAGAATACCTGTATCTTTTCTACAGGATTGCGGAAAATGTGCAAGTTGCTTCTGGAACCGTTGGCAAAATGCTTTTTAATGCCCTTGGCGAAGAAGGCAACGTCCGCTGTATCAAGAACTGATTCTTCGGGTTTGTATGGAGTAATCCCTTTAGGGAATAGTAAAGGGTTAGGAGGAAAAGGAAGACGGGCTTCGGCCCGCCTTTCTTATTTTCGCTTATTTTATATATATTGTCGAAATTAAGCGAAATTTCTAAAAATTTTATAAAATCTTTGAAATTTAAAAAAAAACAATAAATTTTTATTGTAAAACTATTGACTTTTTGAAATTTTAAGTTTATATTGTATTTCGTACAACGGCATGAACGTACAAAGTCGAGATGCTGTTCGTTGGGAGGAAAAATGAAAGACGTGTTAGAATACACGAGCTACCGCCAGTACATCGCGGATTATTATGCCGAAAAAAAAGCCAAGTCTGCGTTTACTTGGCAGGAATTTACGCGGGCTGCGGGTTTTTCATCTCCGGTCTATCTTAAATATGTGAGTGAAGGCCGCTTCAATCTGAGTGAAGATGCTATGGTCCGAGTCGCTTCCGCGATGGGCCTCGTAAATTACGAACAGGAATATTTTTGCGAAATGGTCAGGTTTGACCATGCAAAAACGGATGCTGAAAAAAAGGCGTTTTTTAGCAAAATGCTGTCGATGGCCGATGCGCACAAGGCTAAAATCCTGGAAGGGGATTCTTTCCGTTATTTTGACAGCTGGAAAAATCCGGTGCTCCGAGAACTTGCTCCCGCGATGCCCGGTGCAAAGCCCTTGGCGCTTGCCAAAGCCTGCCGTCCAGAAATTACGGCTGCCGAAGTCAGTGAATCACTGGCTTTCCTTATCAAGGCGAACTTGCTGCAAAAAGACGAAAACGGAAATTACGTGCAAACTGAAAAATCCGTGACGACAG
Organism: Fibrobacter succinogenes; assembly: GCA_902762795.1. Lineage (GTDB taxonomy): Bacteria > Fibrobacterota > Fibrobacteria > Fibrobacterales > Fibrobacteraceae > Fibrobacter > Fibrobacter succinogenes_E. The sequence continues at coordinate 18,636 of CACWPM010000002.1, forward strand.
GGCCGATGGATGTGACTCCTGTGGCTGTCCGCGGGATGCATCGCCAGATGGGCGAGTTCGCGCTTGACGCTATCGAGGGCGTTCCCCAAGATAAACGACATTTTTCGGGCCTTACGCTTGGAATCACTCGCAAGGCGTACGAGGAAATTGTCCAAAAAATCGCCGCCTTCCGCAAAGAAATCATTGCCATTGCGACGCGTGAAGCTACAACGGATGAAGTCTATCGCCTGAATGTGCAGTTTTTCCCGATGACGAACAAGTGCGATGGCAAAAAAGGTTAGGAGGCGATTATGAATTTCAATAAAATTATTCTGTTTGTCTCAATTCTTTTTGCCTTGACGTTTGTGGCGTGTTCGGATGTCGATACTTCGGGAGGCTCCACGGAAGAAACGGACGTGTATGCCTATGCTAGGCTGGCGGGGCATATCATGCTTGTTTCTTACGAGCAGTCTACGGATTCGGTGCTGATTTCGAGTACGCTTTGGAAAGGGTTCATGGTGAGGATGACCGAGCTGGATCCCGTGACTCTCGATACGACGGAAAATGTCTATTACAGTTCACTTACGGATTCCTCGGGAATGTTCTCGTTCGACAGTGTTACGTTGAAAAGCCCCTATGTCATGTTGGAATTGTCTCCTTTAGGCGACGTGAATTGGTGGACTCAGGGAGAGGAATGGGATTGGTTTTATCGGTACCAGCCCAAACCCGTCCCGTATCGTGCGATTGTTGATTTGCGTGAAGTCAAGGATGTTTCTATCAACGTGATGAGTTCCCTGGAAGCTTATCGCCTGCTCTATTTGGTGAGGCAAGGGATGAATTTCGATGCTGCCAAGCGGCAGGCCGACCGCGATGTGATGGATGCGTTCGGTTTTTATGACGCGCCGTTCTATTATGGAGGGCCTGTTAATTTCTTGAACGATGACGATATTGATGCCGTATATTTTGTAAGTATTTTTACAAGTATTTTTACCGCGTCCTCTGACAAGTGTATTAATTTGCAGGCGGTTGACGTTTTTGCAGTGAAGGGGTCTTTCGTCGACATCTCTGATTCTGCCAAGCAGGCTTGTAAAGAAGTCATGGGTCCTGCGCTTTGGTATGGGCGTGATGGTACGCTCGATGAAGAAAGTAAAATGTACGGCAATTTCCTTTCGAGTCTCTATGGGCTGGGCAAGTGCACGGATGAAAAGGAAGGAGATTCGTTGGAAATTGAATTTTTGGGTCCTGAATTGACCCTCAAGGTGAAATGCGAGTCAGGAGACTGGAAGCCGTCGGCTTTCCGGACGGTGCAGGAAGAAATTGAACGCTCGGAGGGAACCATGACCGACGAGCGCGACGGAAAGACGTACAAGACGGTCACCTATACCTTCAATGGGATAACCCAGACGTGGATGGCGGAGAACCTGACTTATAGTAATGAAACTATAACACCTGTTCTCGACAGCGCTGCCATTGAATTCTTAAAGTCGAGACTGGAATTTATGGCTACCCATGACCTCACCTGTAACATTGATGATGGTTGGCTCTGTACACTTGATTCGACATATTGGAATTCTTATGTCGAGTACAAATGGTTCGAAGCGATGGGGCTGGATTCTTCCTCGGTGTCAATGGATAGCGGCATGGTTGACTTGGATATGATCGTTATCATGGTAGATTCTGTCGAAAAAACGAAGGGGTATTACCAGGGGCTGTGCCCGGATGGATGGAGACTTCCCAAAGTAGATGATTGGCAACAGTTGTTTAAGCAAGCCTACAGGTCTCAGGGAGGCCTCGTCGAAGGGAAAAGGGGGAACTGGGTAACGGGATCGTATTATTTGCCGTCAATCGGTTTCGGACCCATGACTACGGAAGATTTCGTCATCCGCTTGGAAAACTCGGATGGTGATCCTGATTTTGGGACGCAGTTATACGGCTGTAGGTTTTCTTATAACTTAAAATATGTCTGGGATAAGACTACGATGTTGGATATGAACACGAGAATGTCTGTCCGCTGCATCAAGAATTAGAACGTTTGGAGGATTGTATGGATTCTAGAAAAATGATCGTGATTCAGGTGGCAATTTCCTTGATTGTAGTTTGTTCTTACTATGTGGCTGGAGTTACGATGGACGGAAACGTTATCCAAAAATTGCAAGGGCTGAATGAAATGTGGGGATTGGTATGGATTGCTTAAAGATTGCCTTAGTCGCATGGATGACAATCGCATTTTCGGCATGTTCTGTCGAAGCTCCAGGATCGGTTTCGGGAGGTTCCTCGGAAGAATCAGACGTTTATGCATTGGCCGGGCAGGCGGGAAACCTTTCTCCTCGCTTGTTGAAATTGAAAGATCAAATTGAAGTTGAAAATCAGTTTTCTGTTAAGAAAGGAAGCATTGTAAAACTGATTGAACTGGATTCCGTTTCGTTTACCATAACGGAGCGTTATTTTGTCGATACTGTTTTTAATGACGAAGGAAATTTTGCCTTTAATAATCTTTCGCTCAGTAGTCCGTACGTGTTGGTCTTTGTGCTGGATTCCTGTTATCGCGAAGATTGCAGTGAAAATGGAATCTTATACGATTACACAAATCGAATTCGCGATAAGGAAGATAGTGCCAAGTATTCAAGAATGTTGAGTGCGGTTGTGGACTTGCGCGAATTCAAATCAAAAAGTATTAGCGTGAATGTGCTGACCGATCTCAAGGTGCCCATACTGTTGGAACTTGTCGCATCGGGAATCCCTTTTGCTACAGCGAATACGCAGGCAGAAAAACAGGTGCTTGAAAGTTATGGCGTTTATGAAGATTTGAGCTGCTTTGAATGCCTGGATGATGCAAACTCGGAACTTGCTTTTGTAAGGCAACTGGTGCAAGAGTATTATACTTTGAACCCGAATGCCTTGTATAATATGAATGAATTGAAATTGACGATTGAAGCTTATTGGAATACAGCTCCAGACATATTTGCCTTTGATGGGAAAAAAATGGAAACCCTGTATAGGAATTCAAAAAAGATGTTGGAATACAAGCTGGGTTATTGGGCGCATCGCTTGGGTTACGGACCATGTACGGATCAAAATGAAGGTGAAACGTTTATCCTTGGTATTTCGGGCGATGATGAATCGAGTGCTTTGTGTCGTTCCGGTAAATGGTTGCCTGGACATAAAAAAATGGACTTTGTGCGTGATTCCATAGTCGATCGTCGCGATGGGAAATCGTACAAAACGGTGACTTATAAAATTGGTGGAATAACCCAGACGTGGATGGCCGATGATTTGAATTATACGGGTACTCTTTCTGCTACGGGAGATTCTCTAAAAACAGATTTACGAGAACACTCATCTTGTTATTACGAGAAAGATTCTTTATGTGAAGTCAGTAGCCGCGAGTATCGATGGGATGCAGCGATGAATCTTGACGAGAAATCGATAAGGTATCTCAGTGTGAAGCCGTTGGCCAGTGATACGACTTATTTACCGGAAATATGCGTGAATGCCCATATGATTATGGAGGAGCATCCCGTTTTCTGTGCGGGGCCCGGTGATGATTGCGTGGCGAACTTATGGAACCATGATTATGGTGGTGGATATTGCATAGATATTGTTGATTCAAATGGTGGAATTGACAATTGGACTTGGAATTATACGGAACTTATGCCCGAGTTCAAATCTGATTCATATCAAGGCATTTGCCCTGAGGGCTGGCGCATCCCCAACAAGAGGGATTGGAAAACTCTTGTCCACTTTGTTATGGAAGAGTACGGTATTGATTCTTCCAGGGTAGGGACTATTCTTGCCGATGATTATGCTTCTGGCTTTGGAATGAAAAATAATTTGTATGTTGCCGATATAGACAAAAATTGGATTTTTGTTAATTCTCTACACTCCTATATTGCGGTTCCTGATTTTCAGATTGATCGTAATGCTGGAGCCAGTGGAGTTCAAATAAATGATCGTGATTATTATACTTACAGGTCCGCTGAAAATTATAATTACGTCTTTTATCGATATGTTGTCCGTTGCATCAAAAGGTAAAATGTTCTAAATGATTTGTGGAAATTCCGTTAGGAGGAAAAAACGGTAGGAGGAAAAGGGGAGACGGGCTTCGGTCCGTCTCCTTTTTTATATCTTTTAAGCGTTGTCTATGGAGGCAAAAAAGGATTTGTTATGAAACCAGGGAAGACTGAACTCCGTCTGAATGCAGAAATCGAAAAGCGTGGTGCACTTTTTGCGGTGCTCCTGGATCCGGATACTTCGGACGAGGCCGCCTTTGTCAAGGCGGGTTCCTTGGCTGCTGAAAACGGTGCCGATTTGCTCTTGGTGGGCGGTTCTTATCTTGGCAATTTTACACTCCCGAAGCAGGTAGCGGCTCTCAAGTCCGCTGTCGATTTGCCGGTAATTCTTTTTCCGGGTGGCGCTTCGCAGGTGGTTCCCGGTTTTGACGCAATGCTTTTCATGACGCTTGTAAGCGGTCGCAATCCGAATTACCTCATCGATGAACAGGTGCGTGGAGGCGCGCTCGTGCGTGCGCTCAACATGGAAGCTATCCCGACGGCGTACCAGCTCATCAACAGCGGCAAGCGTACGACGGTCGAATACATCAGTGGTACGATGCCGGTGCCATCGAACAAGCCGAAACTCAGCATGGTGAACTCCATCGCCGCAGAACTCATGGGAATGCGCTACGTTTATCTCGAAGCGGGCAGCGGTGCCGAAGAACCGGTGCCGGTCGAGCACATCGCTTACACACGCAAGGCGACCGAGATGACTATCATTACGGGCGGTGGCATCAAGGATCCGCAGACTGCTGCTGTCCGTGTGGCTGCGGGCGCACAGATTATCGTGACCGGGACGCTTTGGGAAAAGGTCAACGACCCGGCGCTTCTCAAGGAATTCGCGGCTGCAATCCACGTGAAAGGCTAAAAGCTTCGCGTTAGTGCTTTGCAAAGTTCCTCATGCACGCTTGGTACGTTACTTCGCTTTGCTCTTTTTTATGAGACGATTCTAAAGCATCCAGTTCTTATAGAAAACATGTAATCGATCAAAAAAAATTATGAATCTTATCGAAAGAAAGTATTAGTCAAAATGGCTAATTCCATCTAAATTTGTGCCCGAAAAAAAAGAGCTCTTGAAAATTCATTGTTAAAAACAATCTTAAGGAGATTGAATATATGAAGTTCAAGTTCACTGCTGTAGCGGCGTTTGCCATTGGGGGCATCGCATTTACGGCGTGCGAAAAAGTCGAAAACTGTCACTATGATGAAGCTGCGAAGACGCTCAAATGCCAAGGACAGACCTATTCTACTGTTGAAACGGGCGGTCGAGTCTGGATGGCAGAAAACGCGAACCTCGTGAATTTTGATTCCAGTTATTGCTACGGCGATAATCTCGACAATTGCAAAAAGTATGGACGTCTCTACGACTGGAAATCCGCGAAGGATGCTTGCCCAGTGGGCTGGGAATTACCGAAACAGGCGGATTTCGAAAAGGCCGATTTCAAGTTGCTCAACATTGGCAAGGACGGTTTCCGCTATTACGACGGCAAGTACGCCGATGAAAACGTGAGCGCCAGTTTCTGGACTGCCGATGCTTTCGACGATTCCCGTGCTGTCATGGTGCGTGTTCAGGATAATGTAGCTTACGAACATTACAACAAGAGTATCGCCGCATCCGTCCGCTGCGTCAAGGCAAAATAGTCTAAGCTTTGTCTTGGCTCACGTCATCCTCGACCCCGTCATCCTCGAAGCCCGTCATTCTCGACCGAAGGGAGGGAAACCATAATTTCTTGTTTTGCTCTTGCGTAGGGGAACCATAATTTCTTGTATCTACGTTTGGGAGGAAAACCATAATTTCCCGCATTTACTTTTGACGGGCTCCTCCCTATACAATCCTCTTAGCTGAATCATAACAAAAGGGTCTTGCAGTCTAATCGCTGCAAGGCCTTTTTTTGCATATGGGAGAAGTCCTTTGAATTGTTTAGATTTTTGACAACATTTTATTTATATTTATTAGTATAGATAAGTTGTATTCTGTTTGGAGGAGTGTAATATGAAGAATATTCTGATTTTTTGTTATTTTTGACTTCTTATGCTGCCGCGAATACTTGTACGGAGGCGTATTTCAAAGCGACAAGTTTTAGCTATTATCCTGTTGAGGAAGATCCTCAAATAGATTCCGTTTATGAAAAAGTTAATTTAGGTAAAGATCATAATTATGAAAATGTACGCAAGTATTATTATCGCAATAAAATAGCTGAACGATTTGTGTCCGTATATATCGGTGATGTTGTCGATACGACTACTTGTAATGCTTATTACTCTTTAGATGAAAAAGTTCTTTCAAAAAAGGGGGGCGAAATTCTTTTTTCCGATTCTTCTTATAAAGATACTTTGATTTTTGTTGAAAAACAATATAAAGATGGCCTATTTAGTGTGGATAAAGTAACTAAAAAAGCTAAGAACTATACATCTCAATGGGTGCGTTCTTACTCGTCTGGTGCTTTAAATGGTGAGTACTATAGCGAGATGGTTCTTAGAAATGATTCCGTTGTATTTATGGAGATAAATCATTATAATACAGACCATCCTACAACTAGATATTCTTATATAGTTGGAAATTCTAATGATGATTACGAATGTGAAAATTATAATGACGGCAAAGATACCTCAGATTACAAGTATGTTTATAAAAAACTAGATAATGGTTTTGTATTTGAAGAAAAAAATGGGGATATACATTATAGACAGATTTTTATGCTTTTTCATCCATATGACGAAATTACGGCCATTAAAAAACGTCGCCCAGTGACTAAGCATTCTGCGAAAGCTCGTTATTTCGATCTTCTGGGCCGTTATAAATATATTCGTTGAACAGAACGCCCCCGCCACAAGGTCTTTTTTGCGTGTATTTCGCGAAAATCGCGTGATATTCTCCACATCGCTCGTCTTTTTTATTTATAAATACATATATTGAAAATGTGAATGCCCTGCGGGTTGCTGGGCATCGTTTAGAGGTTTACGATGCAAAAAATTGTGATTGTCACTTACGTGCTGAGGGCGCTTGGCTTTATTCTCGTCCTTTTGGCACTTTTCGGTCATGAAATCATTTTGAATTTATTCCCCGGTCTTGAGGGTGCGTCCATCAACCCGATTTTCTATTCTGGCATCATCGTGTATTTGGTGGGTGCTGTCGTTTATTTTTTCATCAACAAGAAGGAACGGGCGGAACGTCGCCGTCGCGAAATAGAGGAATCCTATAAGGCCGCGGGTCTTGACGATCCTAGTGACGGCACTTCCGATGAATTGTCCGATGAAACTGCGGCTTCTGGCGATGCATCCGGCAGTGTAACCGGCGAAAATTCTAACGAAAAGTGATTGCGTGTATGAGTGATTTTATGATTGAAATTGAACACCTGCACAAGACTTACCGCAGTGGCTTTACCATGAAGCCGAAGCTTGCGCTCAAGGATGTGAGCTTCCGTGTCGAGACGGGCAAGGTGTATGGCTTTATCGGACCTAACGGGGCGGGCAAGTCCACCACGATCAAGGTGTTGACGGGGCTTTTGAATTTCGATTCGGGCAAGGTGCTTGTAAACGGGATTTCTCCGCGTGACGTGAAGAGCCGTGAGTTTATAGGTTATTCGCCGGAGCAGCCGTATTTTTACGATTATCTTTCGGGCCGCGAACTTTTGCGTTTTTACGGGAAACTCGTAGGCCTCAAGGGCGCAGGACTGGAATCCCGCATTGGCTGGGCGCTCGAACTTTTGCATGCGAACAAGGACTGGATCGACCGCCGCTTGCGTTCGTACTCCAAGGGCATGATGCAGCGCGTGGGCATTGCGCAGGCGATCCTTTCGAAGCCGAAACTCCTCATTCTCGATGAACCTATGAGCGGCCTTGACCCGATGGGGCGCCGTGACGTGCGCGAGGCAATCCAGCAGCTGAACCGCGATGGAGTGACGATTTTCTATTCGAGCCATTTGCTCTCGGATGTGGAAGCTATCAGTCACCGCGTAGCGATGATCGTCGATGGGCATATCGTGCGCGAAGGAACCATCGATGAAATTACGGAATCCTGCGGCGTTGAATACCATGTGCGCACGCGTCAGGCTATTTTGGAATCCGACTTGCCGCGAGGTGTTTCCGCGACTGGGCACCCGCAAGAATACATCTGCGCCGACGATGTCGCGCGCGACCGCATGTTGGGCTTTTGCCTCTCGAACGGGATAGCCGTAGAAAAGATGGACCACAAGCGTCCGAGTCTGGAAGATATTTTGACGGAGGAAATTGCCCGTGCAGATGCTTAAGCATATCGGCATTATTGCCCTCAATACGTTCCGCGAATCTATTCGCGACAAGATTTTGTACAACATTGGTTTCTTGGCGATTGCGCTTACGTTATTCAGTATTGTACTGGGCGAATGGTCCGTGTTTGACCGCGCCTATGTCATCAAGTCTACGACGCTTTCCGTGATGAGCCTTTCTGGACTTTTGATCTCCATCTTCGTGGGGATCAGTCTTGTGCAAAAGGAAATCCAGCGGCGCACCGTGCTCACGCTCCTTTCGAAACCCATCAGCCGTGCCGCGTTTATCGTGGGCAAGTATTTTGGGCTTCTGGCGGTTGTCGCGGTGCATCTCGTGCTGCTCACGTGTATTTATTATGTGATTTTGTGGATTACAAATTCGAGTCCGACGGCAAGCCTCCTAACGGCCATATACCTCATTTTTTGCGAGATGGCGGTCGTGATTGCCGTTGCGCTTTTGTTCAGCAGCTTTAGCAGCACGGTGCTTTCCGCGCTCTTTACGCTAGGTGTTTATTTTGCGGGCCACTTGAGCGATCAACTTTTGGAACAGGTGAAATTTGCAAGCCGTATGGGTGAACTTCACGGAACTTCGTCTGCGCTTCTTGAAAAGGCGGCAGTCGTAATCCACGCCGTGTTTCCCGGGTTATACAGGTTTAACGTGACGAACTATGTTGTTCATGGCGTGGCTCTTCCGGACATGTACGTGTTCTGGAATTCCATTTATGCGCTTGGCTATATTGGCGTGTTCCTCTCGATTGCGAGTTGGTGGTTTAGCCGGAGGGATTTCTTATGAGAAACCAGTACATGGCTAAGGTCCTTGTTCACAACAAGGTTGTGACCGAGGATCAGATCAAGGCCCATTGGGGTGAAATCACGGATTCGATGGATATTGGACAGGTTCTCGTTCGTGCGGGGATCTTGAAGCAGTCCATGTACGAAAAGGTGCTTGCCTTTGTACGGAACCTCGAAGCGAAAAATGCAAAGCCTGCATCCCCGTCTGCAGCAGCGTCCGCAGCGAAATCCGCAGCTGCTCCTGCGAATGGAGCGAGGTCCGTTACGGCGCCTCCTGTAAAACCTGTGTCGGCGCCTTCTCCGGCGGTGAAACCTGTGCTTTCAGTGCATTCTGCCGCTCCTGCGCCTAAGTCAAATGAAGAGCCTGCTATTCGTATTGAAGGCAACAGCAGCCTTTACGGCGAAGCGTCTTCCTCGACGGTAGTTATCGAAAAGGTCGCGGGGCTTGAAACTACAAGCATGGCGAATGTGCAGGTTCCTGTCGAAAGTGAAACTCCCGCTGAAGAATCTGGGCAAGAAGAACTTCCGTCGCAGTTTGCTGTTGCTACAGGCGAAGGCAAGGCCGTTGAGGCTCCTGATGTATTGCACCCGATAACATCGCTTGCCAAAATTATCGCTTACGCTCGCAAGTTTAACGTTACGGATGTTTATCTGTACGCAGATCGCCAGATTACCATGCGACAATCGGGAGCGCTCTTTGTCGCTTCCGAAAAGGTGCTTGAAAAGACGCACCTGATGGATCGCCTGACCGAAGCCGCAACGGGGTTTGCGGACGGCTACAAGATTGTCGTCGGTCGCAATTTCAGTAAGACGATGGGGCTTCCGGGTGTCGGCCGTGCGCGTATTTCCGTGACATGGAACGATGTCATCCCGAGTATTTCGATCCGCATCATCCCGATGGACGCGATTGCGCTAGAAAATCTTTATCTGCCCGAATTCTGCACGCAGTTTGCGACGCTTGATAGCGGTCTTGTGCTGATTGCAGGTCCTTCTGCAAGTGGCCGGTCCACGACGATAACTGCATTTGCCGAGTGCATTGCCGCTAATAGGCAGGTGTTTATCCAGACCGTTGAAAAGCCGATCGAACGTTTGCTCATGAATCCGAACGGTTCCATTGCCCAGCGCGAAGTGGGCCTGCATGTGCGTTCCGGTGTGGCGGGCATCGAGCTTGCCATCCGCACGGGTGCCGATGTAATCCTCTTCGATCATCTGGAAACTATGGAAGAACTTTCGCTCTTGATGCAGGCTTCGAATGCCGGGGCGCTTGTGTTTGCAGTCGCTAGCGGTAATAATATCCATGCATTGCTTTCTCGCTTGCTTATGTCCGTGCCGACTGAAAGCCGTACGGCGTTTGCTTGTTCGCTTGCCGACCAACTCAAGGGCGTCATCGTGCAGCACTTGATTCCCGTGGTGCAGAACCAGGGGCTGGTCCTTGCATCGGAAGCGATGAAAGTTACATCGACCATTGCAGGGATGATCCGCAAGGGCGACGTGTCGCAAATAGTTTCTGCGATTAGCGGTAAAAAAGATCAGGGGATTACGTTGGACGAATCTTTGCAGATGTGCGTGGATTCAGGTTACATCGAAGGTGTCGAAGCGTGGAAACGTGCTAACGACAGTAGGCGCTTTGCTTCTTACCGCAAGGTTAAATAACGGGGTTCGTCATGGCATCAGAAATTGAATCTCTTTTGGAATATGCCCTGAACATCGGGGCGAGTGACTTGATTGTGACGGAGGGCGCGCCTTCTGCGGTTCGTTTCGCGGGACGCGTTTGCGCCATACCGGATTCGACTGCGCTTCCGTTCGGTTCATTGCTTGAATTTTTAGGATCGCTCGATGGCGAATCGGGTACTTTTGTCGGTGGTCCGTGGAAAAACTCCAGGTGGCGCGTGAAGTATTTCCGTGAGGCGTTGGGTAATGCGGCTATTTTTAGGCCTTTGATGGCTGAATGTCCGGAATTTACGACTCTTGGTGCGCCTGCCGCGCTTGACAATTTACTGGGGTTAAGTTCCGGTTTGGTTGTTTTTGCGGGTCCCGCTTGTTCGGGAAAGACTGTTACGGCGACATCTTATGTCTCGGCAATGTGTTCGTCTGGCATTTTGCGTTTTTGCGATTTGGATGCCGGGCATGAATTGCCTGTGAAGACGGGTGAAAGCCTTACGCTTGTGAATACGGTTGGCTCTGCTTCTGAAAAGTTGGAGCAAGGGCTTCGCAGCGGGACGGATCTTTTCTGGGTGGGCGATTTTGAAGGACCGACATTAATTCCCGTTTTGCGTGCTGCGGAAGCGGGTGCTTTGGTCGTTATGAATGTAACTGCGGGTAACGCCGTTGGTGTTGTCGATGCTTTGCTTTCTGCGGCATCTTCGGAAAATCGTGACCTTGTCCGCACGATGCTTGCGGCGGCCCTCAAGGCCGTTGTCGTGCAGAGGCTTTTGCCTGCGGCGGCGGAAGGTGGTGGTGCCGTTGCTGCCTGGGAAATTCTTTTTAATACGCAAAATGTGGCGTCTCATATACGTAGTGGAGACCATTTCAAGCTTCCGTCCATAATAGCAGCTTCCGCATCGGAAGGGATGCTTTTGATGGATGATAGCCTTGCTGAACTTGTTCGCTCTAGCTATGTGACTCCCGAAGAGGCTGGTAGGTATGTTTCCAATCCCGCTAGGTTGGCTTAAAAAAGCGTTTTTTTTGTCAGTGGTGATTTTATCCTCTGCGTATGTGACGCCTCTTCAGGCGGCGCATTCCGTAGATGAAACCATTTTGGGAGCGATGACGCTCGAACCGGATTCTTTGCAAGCAAAGAAGACAAAGTCCGTGCTCTACATGGGTGGAGGGGATCGTTCGCCTTGGTTCCACCTTGGAATGTTGTATGCGCTTGAGGAATACAAAATACCAGTAGATTCTATTGTGGCGACTTCCTGGGGGGCTTGGATGGGCGCTCTATGGTCTCTAGGTGTTTCTATAGACGATATCCAGCGCCTGATGATGGATCCGCATGTCGTTGATTTTTTAGGCGTCAATGCTATCCATGCAAAGACGGAACACGATCCTTTTAGACTTCCGGTGTCGATTGACGGTATTCCCTCATTTCGAGAACGTTTTTCGTTCTATGCGGATTCGTCCGGTAAAATTTACCGCAGTATGCATGCGCTAGTTCCGGATACTCCTTCTGTTGAAAGGTCGCTTTCTCGCCTGCGTTTTGAAGAAGCTTTATATCGCCAGCGAGGTTCCTATCGTATTCCCTTTACGCTCCTTACTTGCGATAGCATTATTGAAAATCCGTTATATGCAGATATTGTGAATTCGCTTCCGCTTGCGGGCAATGAAAATTCTGGGGAACTTTGTCCTTACTTGGCGCTTCCGCAATCCAAAAATCCGCAAGAAGCGTCGATAATCATCGTCTCTGATCCGGTGCGTTTTGAACTAGGCGGAAATGCGGAAATGCGCACGCTCAAGAAAAATGTTTTGTCCAAAATTTCTGATCAGGGAATTTTCGTGAGGGCGCATTCTATTCGCGATACGTCTCGCAAGTCCATGATTCAAGCGGGTTTTTCTGCGGTGGAGCATAGCTTGCGTGAAATTATTCCATTGGTCGATGGTCGCAGGGAATATTCCGACAAGCAAAAATCCGATGCTTGGTTTGAATTTAATCCGGTATTCGATAGCCTTTCGGCTGAACATCATTCATCGGTCCTTTCTTACTGGAATCCAAAAGATACGGGCTTTGTCGCTCCATCGAGGTTTGCCTATTCGATCGTATCAAAGGTGCCCTACGATACGATTTCGTTCAACATGCAGCCCGACGGAGGACTCTTGATTAATGTGGGCGTGCATCCGACGATTGATGTGGCTGTTGGTGGATTTGGTTCCAATGTGAATGGGGCAAACGTTTATGGCGAGGTGACCCTTAATTACGTGAAACAGATGGAAATAGCCTTGAAAATAGCCGGTTTTTATGGAACCTCGTTGTACGGATTTCAGCCACGGCTTGAAGTTTGCAACTTGATCAGTCGTCGGTGGAAGTTCGGCTTTGGTTATGACTTGATGAAACTCCAGTTTTTGAAGGCTTTTGAAAATGATAATATTCCGAGCGAAAATCGTTTTGAATATGAAACTCGAAAAGACCTTTTCTTGTCGGCGCAGTATGCGCTCGATAAAATGCAATCCATCGAAGTCAAGTTCCTGTTTGGCAACCGCGAATTTGAACTTACCCCTACGGCCATAACGGGTTTAGATTTATATGATGAAGATGTTTATGTCAATACGAGTCGTAAATACGAGACGAGCCCGGTGACACAAAGTGTCCGTTATTCCATATCGGACGGCGATGAGGATTCTTGGTTTTCGGCTAAAGGCTTCGCTGCTAATGCTACCCTTGCCATGAATCTGATTGGTTATGGTTTCCATCAAAGAGGCCCTATCTATGGAATTTATGCCTTGGACGGAAAGTTTTCTTGTGCGCCGACGCAGAACACTTCTCTGACGGTTGGGGCTGCGATGGGCTTTGATGCTTATCGCGATGGTGGGAGTTTTAAGTTCCCCAAAAATTTTGACAATATGGCGATGGAAGACCGTTATCGCTTGCATGTGGCGGCGACGCCGTTGTCAGGGGAATGGCTCGATCCTGAACTGTCGTCGCATGGATATGCCATGTTGCGCATGAATGGCGGTGTGCATCGAAAAGGCTTTGGTGCATGGCTCTCGTTTGCATATATTCACGATTTCGAGGATAAGGCTACTGCAAAGTTAAATTCGAACAAATTCGTGTTTGAACCGGCGCTGCGCTATAAATACCGCTCGTTCACTGTTTATGCGGGTTTGAACCGCATTGTCGATACGGAAACTTTCGGTGATATCAAACGCTTAAAAAATTACAGATACTTTATCCGTATCGGCGACTACAATCTGTTTTAGACGAAAGAACGTTCGCTAAAGCGGGCTACAGACGAAAGGCTAGAGAGGGATGATTTATGATTTCTTTATTCTCTCGTCTTTCGTCTCTCGTCTAATTATTTTTTCTCGCCGCGGTTCTTGGCGGCGACATCTTTATACTTATTGTGATCGGCGAGGTTCGTGCTAAAGAAATGCGTATGCGATCCATCGTCCTTGGCGACAAAGTAAAGTGCTTCGGTCTTGTCGGGGAAGAGCGTTGCCTCGATTGCCTTGCGACCTGGATTGGAAATTGGTCCCGGCATCAGCCCTGGGAACTTGCGGGTGTTGTACGGACTATTGCTGTTTAACTGGCTCTTGTAGATCGGTCCGGTCAAGTTCTTGAAGATGAACCGCACGGTCGGGTCTGCTCCAAGCGGCATGCCGATGCGGAGTCTGTTATGGAACACGCCTGCAATCAGCGGACGCTCGTCGGGAATACCCGTTTCTTCTTCGACCACGCTTGCAAGCGTCAACACGCGGTGCCAGTTGCCCAGCGTTTCCCACATCGATCCTTTGCGCTGTTTCATCTCGTCGCGCACTTTCAAATTCGCTGCGACCATCTGTTTCAGTATGGACTCTTCGTCGGAGTTGATGGCGAACGGGTATGTGTCCGGCAAGAGATAGCCTTCAAGCGAATTCGCGTCAATGCCGAGCGAGTGGGCGAACTTCGGGTCCTGGACTAGTTTGTTCCAACGGGCCGTGTCGAGGTTTGGGAAGCTTTTCTGGAGGTAGGCGGGAATTTCCCAAGAGGCTCGACCTTCGGGGATGGTCACCTTGCGGACGGCGCTTTTGCCACTTTGGAACAGTGCAGCAAGTTCTTCAAGTGTCTGGTGGGCAGGTACTTCGTACCAGCCGGCCTTGAGTGCCGGTTTGTTCATTTTACACCATAAAGTGAAGGCCAGTTCGTCTGTCCAGACCCCTTTTTCTTGTAAAATTTGTAAAACTTTTGTGGGGGAACTGCCCTTGGGAATCTCCAAAATGACAGTTTTTTCATTATGTGAAACGGCGCTCAACCGTTGATTTACGTGGAAAAACGCGAAAACAGCGGTTAGAACGAGGATAATGGCGGTAATTGAAAAAATCTTCTTCATTGCGTAAAAATTTAAAAGAAAATGCAACGGATTGGCAAAATAAAAAGTATATTCGTATAGCATTGTTAAAAGTTATGTTTGTCGCCTTCGCTTTGCTGGTTGCCTCTTCCTTTGCGGCCAAGAAGGTTAAGTCCAAGCTGGGCGACGTGGAACTCACCAAAGAAAAAGATGGTGGCTCCGTAGTCTGCACGGCTAGCTTTAACGACGAAATGACGGTCTTGAAAGAAGCCGATACCGAAGTCCTCGTGAAAGGCGCCTGCGGTCAGGGCTGGGTTCCGAAGGCCAAGGTCGAATATGTCGCCCAGAAGGCTGGCGACAAGTCCATGAAGTTGGAAGACGTGGACATCGTGGGCTGGCTCGATAACCCGAGTGCCGTGTTCGTGTTGGAAAATGACGACATCGACTTCGACGGTGTGAACCTCGACCGTGACTTCAAGGAATACTTGCAGCACACGCTCGACCGTGAAAATATTGAAATGCGCAACGGCGAAAACTAATCGCCCTTCGCTATTGTGAATGTTTGTCCCGCAGCTACGCTGCGGGCTTTTTTTATTCCTTCAGCGAAGTCCGGATTTTCAACTTCTAACTTTCCGACTTCTACCGCCTACTGCTTATAGCTTACTTCCTACTGTCTACTTCCTACTTCCAACTTCCTTCCGTCTACTCCCTACAAAAATTGCGTGTATTTAAATATTTGCATAAACCTGTTCGCGTGTAGCGTAAAAATGCTATCTTTGCGTCCATGAATTACATGAGTGGGTTTAAGGACGGTTTTCCAATCGGGCTAGGCTATTTTGCAGTGTCGTTTTCTTTTGGCATTGCGGGGTCGAATTTTTTGTCATGGCCGTTGGTAACGCTGATATCCATGACGAACTTGACCTCGGCGGGACAGTTTGCAGGTCTACAGATTATGGCCGATGCTGCAGGCACGTTCATCGAAATGGCTATTGCGACGTTCTTTATAAACCTTCGCTATTCCTTGATGGCTATTTCTCTGTCGCAGAAGGTGTCGCCGGATTTCGGGACGGCGAAGCGTCTTTTGCTTGCGACGGGCATCACGGACGAGATTTATGCGGTCGCGATGTCGCAAAAGTGTGTGACGCCGATTTACTTTCTTGGGCTTTCGACACTCCCGTACTTTGGCTGGTCGCTCGGGACGATGGTTGGTGCCATTTGTGGTGAAATTCTCCCCGCGATAGTGACGAATGCCCTTGGCGTAGCGCTTTATGGCATGTTTGTGGCGATTGTGGTGCCTCAGATGAAGGTGCATGGCCCGACGTTCTTTGCTGTTGCGATTGCCGTGGCGTTGAGTTGTGCGTTCAAGTTTTTCCCGCCGCTGGGCGGCGTGTCGGTCGGTTTTGCGATTATAATCTGCGCGCTCGTGGCGTCCTTTATTGCGGCTGCGTTTTTCCCGATGAAAAATGTCAACGCAGATGACGAAGGAGCTGCAAAATGAATATCGATATGCAGACCTACGTGATTTATTTGTTTGTAATGGCGGGCGTGACGCTTTTTTTACGCGCGGTGCCGTTCATTTTGTTGCGAAAAAAGCTCAAGAGCGTGTTCTGGAGTTCGTTCTTGGCTTACGTGCCTTACACCGTGCTCGGCGCGATGACTGTGCCCGCGATTTTCTTTGCAACGGATAGCCGTATTACGGGCGCCTGTGCGCTTCTTGCTGCAGTAATCGCTTCGCTTCTCGGCGGTGGACTCGTAACCGTTGCCGCGATTTCCTGCCTTACCGTCCTCGGCGTTGACGGGCTCATGCTCTTGTAGATTTGGGAATGCGGAATCGTTTTTCTGCTGCCATACTCTTATGGATATGGCTGTGCTGCAATATTATTAATTAATTACTAAATTATAACAGGATTTTTTTCAGAAGGTTGCAGAATGAGAAAAGTATTTGCGGTATTGACTACGGCGATAGCCTTCGCTGCGGTTTCCTCTTTGGCTGCTCCGAACTTCCCCTTCCCCCAAAACATGAAGCATCCTCACGGCAATATTATCGAGTATGCCGATGTCAACATGATCATGGACCATTATAACAAGTGGAAAAATACCTGGTACGATGCGAACCAGGGGTGGATCCTCGCACCCGAGGGCACATGCTCTACCACGTCCGAAGCAATCGCCTATGGCATGTTGATTGCCGTGTATATGGACAACGGCCAGAATGGCGCCAAGGACATGTTCGACAAGCTTTATGAAACCTGGAAGGCCAATGGCGGTAACGGCGCCGGTATGAACTGGCGTGTCGGTTGCGATGGCGGTACAGGTTCTGCTTCTGACGCCGACTTTGACGCTGCCCTCGCCCTTATCATGGCTTCCAAGCAGTGGGACAATGTTTCCTATCTGAACGACGCTAAGGCTCTTCTCGATTGGATATTCACCAACGATATTGATGGTACCAAGATTAAGTCGGGAAATGAACGAAATTACGCTTTCAACCCGAGTTACGCCACTTTGGCTAACTTCCGTGTTTTCGATGCGTTGGGCGGCTCTCACGACTGGAACGGAGTTGCTACTTGGGCTGCAAGCGAAATCAAGGCATGCCAGAACCAGTCCACGGGCCTCGTTCCGGACTGGTGTTCTTGGGATTCCCATCAGCCGACTCGGCCGGATTCTTCTGTGCAGCTGAATTATATCGGTTTCTTTGACGAAGCTGTCCGTACTCCGTGGCGCATCGCTTGGGACTATTACTGGTTTGGTACCGCCACCTCCAAAAATTTCAATGCAACCATTACCAAGTGGCTCTATGTCGAAGCTCCCGTTGCAAGCGATATCAACTCCGGCTACTATGTAGAGGGTAAGGCGGAAAAGTCCGTCAATCGCCACTTCATCTCTTCTACCTTCTCTGGAGGTCTCGGCCTTGCAGCCTCCAGTGACGATTCCGAAGCGGGGGTAAACTTCCTTAGTTCCGTTTACAACTACCTCGCTTCCAAGACGGCTTGTGCCAAGGTCGAAGAATGTGGCACGACATCCAATCCGGGGGAAAAGTACTATTCGTCCACTTTGAACCTCCTCTACCTCCTCCTCCTGACCGGTAACATGCCCAACTTTTACGACACGACTGGCTTTACCGCCTTCACTCCGGATCCGAATAAGGCACCGAATCTGAGCGAATTTGAGGGCAAACGGATGGAAATCAGGGATACCACCGTGGGAATATCCGGTTTCTGGTACTGGGGCGCCTACCATGACAGGTATGGTCTCGGTACCGAGATGAATCCGGATTCCGGATTGTCTCCGCTGATTGTCCGTGGTGGCAAGATTTATGCCGAAGCTTCTATGAAGATAGGTCCTGATCCGGAATGGTCGCAGGAAGCAGAAGACGCCGGTACGCTTCTGTACCCGAATGCCTATATTGCCATGAACTTCTTCTCTGACCGCAATAAGGGGGTGGATCTTGAGGCTCTCGGGGTTGCGAAACTCCGTATCGACATCAAGACTTCCGGTCCTATCCGCATGGCAGTTCTCAACGGCCTATCTGTGGAAGCTTTTTCCGAACCGGGAGTTTACGTCGCGAATTCCTCGGACTACAAGGTGTTTGAATACGACTTGACTCCGGAGAATTACGGTTTCAAGGGATTTTCCGAAAAGAATGATTTCGGGGGTCTCCTCGATTGGGTTAATCTAATTTCCGCTCCGGATGGTAAGGACATCATCAAGAACGTCAGGGGTCTCAGGTTCGAAATCAGGCAGAAGGAAGGCGGTTTCGGTGACGTTTCCATCAGGGCTGTCGAATTCCTCGATTCAAGCGGCACTGTAATCGATCCGGTCTTGATTACCGGCATGTCGGGCGTCCGTAGCGAAATCGTTGAAGAAAGTTCTTCTTCTAGCGGGAACCTGACGAATTCAAGTTCCTCCTCTAATCCTGTCGATATCGGTTCCAGTCCTTCGAGTGCTGGAAACGCTCTTCCGACGATATTTGCTCCTGCAACGTTCAATGTTTCCGTCAACGGTTTACAGATCAAGATCAGCAATGCCGCTGTCGGCTCTAACTTGACCGTATTCTCCATGTTGGGAATGGTTGTCCAGACGGGCATGGTCAAAAACAATAGCGAACTTGTTACGGTCAAGAACAAGGGCGTGTACTTGGTTCGCGTCGGCAACGAAATACGCTCCGTTATTGTGAAGTAATCCGAAAAAAATTTTTAGAAAAGGTCGTGGATTTGTCCGCGGTCTTTTTTTGTATATTCTTGCGTGTAATTTATCGTTTTTCGTTATTTTGGAGCTGAAATGGATATTGGAACCCTTCATTTTCAAAATCCCGAGGCCTTTTGGCTGTTGTTGTTCGTGCCGCTGTTGATTGCGCTTTATGTCTATCGCCAGCAGCGTCGCAAGAGTACGATCAAGTTTCCGGCGCTTGCGCTTGCAAAGAAGGCGGTACCGAGCCGTCGCGTGAAGTTTAGGCATATTGTTCCTGCGCTTCGATTGGCGGCGCTCATTTGCTTTGTGGTGGCGCTTGCCCGCCCGCAAAACGCTATGGAAGTCGAATACACCTCGACAGATGGTGTGGATATCATGCTTGCGCTCGATGTTTCCGGTTCCATGGGCACGCTCGACATGCTCACGCGCACGGAACAGGCGAAGCTTGGCGTGATGAACGCCGAACGCATCTTGAAACGCGGCGAATACTGGAAATACAGTCGCCTTGGTTATGCGCAGGACGTGATTGCTGATTTCATCAAGAAGCGCCATAGTGACCGTATAGGCCTTTCGGCGTTCGGTGCGCGTTCGTTTACGCAGTGCCCGCTTACGCTCGATTACGGTTCCCTTCTCGAAATATTGAAGGCTAGCGACGACCTTGCCCGCGATTCGCTTATCAACAACAGGACCGCGATAGGGGACGGCCTCATGAACGCCTTGGCGAGACTCAAGATGTCGGATGCGAAGTCCCGCGTGGTGGTGCTCTTGACTGATGGCCGCGACAATGCGAGCGTCGTTCCGCCGATGCGAGCCGCCGAGGTGGCGAAGTCCTTGGGCGTGAAGGTCTATACAGTCGGCGTCGGCAAGAAGGACGGCAAGATATTGGCGTTCCAGCAGAACCCGTGGACGGGCGAAATCTCCTGGGGCGAACGCGATATTACGCCTGAAGAAGGAATTGACGAGAGTGTGCTTAAGGCTGTTGCCGCAAAGACTGGTGGACGTTTCTACCGTGCAGAAAACAAGGAAGAGCTCGAAAAGATTTACTCAGAAATCGATGAACTCGAAAAGACGGAAATCGAGACCATCGCTTACGCCCGCTACGCGGAAAAATTCTACCCGTGGCTTTTGGTTGGTGCGCTCCTCATTCTGCTCGAACTCCTGCTGGCCAATACAAGATTCGTGAGAATCCCGTGATTATATAGACGAGAGAACGGACCTGAGGTCCTACAGACGAGAGTGGGTAGTGGCGAAGCTGTGTTGTATTTTTCTTTCGTCTTTCGTCTCTCGTCTCTCGTCTCTCGTCTAATTTACTCTCTCGGGGCGGGTGTTTCTGGTTTGTAGCAGTTCTTTTTCGCTTCGGCGAAAATTTCGGAAATATTGCTTGTGGAAATGTTCGAAATCTCGGCGTAGTACAGGCTGAACGATATTTTCCACGAGGTCATGTCGGATTGCATACTGTCACGGTCGCTTTCTCGGACTAGCTTTTGGCAGAACGATTCGATTTCGGAGACTTCATCGCGTTCCATGACGATTACGAATTGTTTTTCGCCGGTTCTTGCTAAAAAGGCGTTCTGTCCTCGACACTGGCGTTTGAAGAACGATGATAGGTCTACGAGAACGCGGTCGGACATTTCATAGCCGAAATTGTGGACGATAGCTTTGAAGTAATCTACTTCCATGACGAGGAAGAACAAGCGCTTGCTGGGGTCCTGGTGCTGTGTGATGTACTGGAGATAGTCGATGAGGCGAATTTTATTGTTTACGTTGGTAAGCGGATCCGATGTAATTCTGTATTTTAGAAGCGTGACGTAAACGTGCAAGAGGGTTAGCGCAAAAATTGGATCGGTGAGCGGAACGTCGGGGACGAAGTACTGGATAATGCAGGTGCTGCTAGGCACAAGGGCGATGAACGAAAGGTAGAACGCCTCTTTTTTGTTCGTGGAATTTTTTTGCATAATGGCATGTTGGATACCGAGTGCCATTGTTGCGAGGACATAGAGAAAGTTTAATCCGATAAGGAATGGTAAGAGCCTTCTGAATTGTAGCGATGTCGTATGGCAGTCGTTTGTGAACCCGTAAATGCTGATTCCTATGCAAATGAAGATGCCGATGATGCTTGGGGTCGAGAATAGCGGGAACAGGTGCTTGTAAGAGTAAACGCTTTTGCGGATGCGGAGGAAGATGAACGAGAACCACAGTTGGGCAAGGACCAGTGAGGAACTAAGGCTCAGGGCGTACATGACCGCATAGATGACGCAAACTTTCTGGTTGCTTGCGTAAAGGTCGCTTTGCACATGTACCGAATAAAGCATCTTGGTCACCGTGCTCAGCACAATGTAGATGATGGTATCGATGATGGTAAAGCCGAGAATACGTTCTTCGAGATGCCTGAGAATACTGTCTTTGAACTGTAGCAGCGTAATGAGCAACACTGCTATACAAATAATGTTGATTTCTATCAGACCTATATAGGACATTCTCGCTTCCTAAACCTTATAAGGAAATATAACTATTTGAAAGCTTTTCGTATGAAGACTTTATGAAAAGAAATCAAAATCTTTTTGAAAAGGTTTTAAATCCAAATCTTTATGATATAACTTAAGAATGTACGTCATGCGGGCGGGGCGAGAGCTCGGAGTTGACGCTTATGCGTCCGTGGCTGCACCCTCCCCATCCTTGGCCGGCGCTTTATTCTCTCGACGAAATATTTTTGATTTGTTTTTGGTTTTCATGCCTCGCGTTATTTGGTGAATTGAAGTTTTTTTCCGCAGACTTTTGTATATTCTTGTTGCTTGCTTGAATCAAGATGATTTTATATCGGAGTAGATAATGAGA
Organism: Fibrobacter succinogenes; assembly: GCA_902762795.1. Classification (GTDB taxonomy): domain Bacteria; phylum Fibrobacterota; class Fibrobacteria; order Fibrobacterales; family Fibrobacteraceae; genus Fibrobacter; species Fibrobacter succinogenes_E. The sequence continues at coordinate 40,707 of CACWPM010000002.1, forward strand.
TTTGCTGAACCGAATTTTTTGTGGGGCCTTTTTACTTTACCCCTTTTTGCGCTTCTTTTTGTATATGCGTATCATCGTCGTAAAAAACTTGCAGCTCGCTTTGTTTCTCTTTCGATGCTCCCGAAGCTTTCGACGAGCGTTTCGCCTTGGCGACGCCTGACTAAAGTTTTATTGCTGCTCCTTGCTATTGCGTTCCTGTTTGTGGCGCTTGCCCGTCCGCAGTGGGGCTACAAAATGGAACATGTGGAACGCCGTGGCCAGGATTTGGTGCTGTTGCAGGATGTTTCGCTTTCGATGCTTGCCGAGGATGTAAAGCCGAACCGTCTGGTCCGTAGCCGTCACGAGATTTCTTCGTTTCTCGAATCGCTCACTGGCGACCGTGTAGGCTTGGTTGCGTTCAGTGGCGAAGCGCAGGTGATGGTTCCCCTGACGCTCGATTACGGTACAGTGCAGATGGTGCTGCGCGAACTTAATCCGGGATGGCTTATGCCGGGCACGAATTTGGAAAAAGCAATCCGCAAGGGAATGACTTTGTTCAAAAATTCCGGTGGCGCAAACCAGCATTCTATCATGATTCTCATGAGCGATGGCGAAGAGCTGGAAGCTGCTGCTGTCAATGCCGCCAAAGAAGCCGCCGAGATGGGCATCAAGATTTATACGATCGGCATCGGATCCCGTGAAGGCGTGCCTATACCGCTCAAGGACAAAAATGGCGGTAGCGTGTACAAGAAGGATATGCAGGGCAATATCGTGACAACCCGCTTGGAAGAGGGGACTCTTCAGGAAATCGCGAATGCGACAGGGGCGCTTTATTTTTACGCAAGCCCTGGCGAGTTCCAGTTGCAAAAAGTCCTGACCGAAATTGCGGCGCTCGAAAAGAAGGATCAGAGCAGTGATCACATGGAAAATTACCAGGACCGCTACCAGATTTTCCTTGGACTTGCAGCCCTCCTGTTCTTGATCGAAGCCGTCATCTCGGAACGTGGTCGTCGCCGCAAGCAGCTCAACGGAAGGTTTAGCTGATTTAGACGAGAGAACGCCCGCTATCGCGGGCTACAGACGAGAGACGAAAGATGTTTGAAAAAAAAGGCCCGGCGCGTTTGCGTCGGGTCTTTTTTCATAGGAGGGATTGAAGAAGCCTTCCTGGTGGGGCTGTGTCTCGACTGGAGATCGGTGCGGAAGCCGGAGGTTGGCTTGCTACGCGTGTTGTGGGCCACTAGGAAGGCTCTTTATTAATATATGTCTATTTGCGGATGGGGGTGTAATAAACCTTAAAATGATTGGTCTATTTTGGAATGTTCTGTTTTAGTTTACTATTTTCTAGTCGATGAATACGAATTACATGATTTCTGCCGCCCTTTGCGCGGCTTTAGCGACTTTAACGGCATGTTCCCTGATGCCTAGGAAGGACTCCAATGTTAAGCATACACAGGATTTGTATGCCGCGGCGGCGGATTCAAGTTCTTTTCCGGTTACTGAGAACGGCTTGCCTGAGCATTATAGCAAGATTGAATTCCCGGAATACAAGTATGTGGCTCCATATCCGAAGGATTTCCGTGTGGAAATTGCGGAGGGCATTTCCGGCTACATCTTGAGCGATTCGACGCTTCCGCTTGTGGACTTTACGGTCTATTTTGAAGAAAATAATTTGCCGCAGGTTTTGAAGGACAAGGCCGCCTTTGAAATGATCGGCTCCATGATTCGTCGTGGTTCGGGCGGTGGAATTACGCCGCATGTGCTTGAAGATTCTCTGGAATTTGTGAGCGCATCGATTTCTACGAGCGTCGGTACGTATCTTTCGGCATTTGATATCAATTGCCTCTCTTCGTATTTCCCGTCGATGCTGGAACTTGCGAAGAAGGTGTTGACTGCGCCGGCGTTCGACAAGAACCAGCTCGAAGTCGTGAAGGCTAATTTTGTCACGGCATACGAACGCCGTTACGAGACTCCTGCCAAGGTGCTATCGGCGCTCAAGTCCAAGGTCAACTATGTCCCGAACCCGAGACTCTGGGATGCGAACGCTGCCGAGTACAAGGCGGTGACCGCCGCCGATGTGAAGCGTCTTGCAAAGGGCGTGTTCTCGTCCAAGCGTATCGTCTTTGCGCTTGCCGGAGACGTGAACAGGGATTCGGCGGTGACAATGCTCAAGCAGTTCTTTGCCGATTGGAATGTTGAACCTTCGAAGTCCGAAAAACCGACGCCATCTCCGCTTGCGTTTGCTCGCAAGCCTGGCGTGTACGTGGTCGATAAGGACATTACGCAGGCGAATATCACCATGAACCAGCCGTTCGTTAGACGTCCACATCCGGATTACTATCCGACTGCGGTGGCAAGTTTTATTCTCGGTGGCGGCAGCTTCAGTTCGAGGCTTATGAACCGTGTGCGTAGCGATGAAGGCCTTGCCTACAGTGTCTATAGCACGGTCGGGAACGACTACCGCGACACGGCGATGACGACGATCGCTCTCCAGACGAAAGTCGAAACGGTTGATTTTGCATTAAAACTCATTTTTGAGGAAGTGGAAAAACTGGCAAAGGAAGGGCCTACTCCTGAGGAACTGGAACAAGCCAAGAAGTCCCTGGTCGAAAGCTTGCCTAGCCTGTTCGATTCGCCTTCGTCGACAGCTTCTATTTTTGCGAAGGGGGAACTTCTTGGCAAATCGGATGACCATTACATCGATTATGTGAAGGAAATCACGGCTGTGACGGCAGAACAGGTCAAGGCGATGATAGCTAAGTATTTTGATAGGGACAAAATGACCATTTCAATTGTTGGTCCTGTCTCCATGTTCGATTCGCTGAAACCGTTTACAGTGATTCCCTTGGACAGTCTTGAATTCAGGTAATCTTTAAAAAGCGAGGTGCATATGCAGGGAAAAAAATGGCGCTTTTCGTTATTGATGTGCTTTAGCATTTGGCTTGCGCTAGGCTCTTCTCTGTCTTTTGCCGCTAAAACAGTGCCTTCATCGGAGGTCTCCCGTCGGCAGCTCTTGATGAAAATGAAGAACAAGGACGATGACATGCGTTCGTTCTGCGCGGGCATGGACAAGTGCCTGGACGTCAAGTACGAAGCCTGCACGGAAGCGGATCTGAAACCGTGGCCCAAGGTTACGTATGACGATGAATTCTGTCGCCCGTACAAGGAGATCGTCAAGCGAGGCTTTCCTTTGGACATCAAAGCGCCGATGATGACGGATGTGTTTTTGCGCCTCGGTCGCCAGTACAGGGCTATTTATGAAAGCGAGGGAACGCTCCCGCTTGAAGTTAATGAAATTTCGTACTTGTTCGACAACATGCCGTTCACGGCGGACATGATTAACGCGTATCTGGAATCGGAATATACGTTGGAGTACAATAGCTTGAACCGTCGGTATTTTTCGGGGGGGAACGGTCATGGGCTTTCCGGTGATTTTTACTGGGCCTTGCAAGATAGCGCCGGCACAAAGACTATGCTTCGCAACATGTTCTTTGGCTATGGCTACGCGCAGATATTGAAATGGTCGCTCAAGGGGACTGCGGTTGCTTTCCTGGATATGGATCTCGTGGGGCCGAGAAAATTAAAGTACAAGCTTACGGCGTTAGTGTTCCCTGCGAATTCTGTATTGAATTCGATCATGCAGTTGCGCGTTTTCAAAAGTGTAGTGAATTCAAAGATTGACGATGTTGTGAATGACATCAAAAAGGCGGCGTCGATGTACTATAACGGAAACAGACGACCGCTTGTGGAAAATGCCAAGTTGCGGACTCCTGAAAACAAACGCCATATTGCGGAATATGACAAAGTGGTTGCTGGTGGATCTTGGAAACTGGGCGATGCCGAACGTATTGAACGGTCTAGGATGGAACTTAGCAAGCCAAAGCCGGAACCGGCAAGGCCTGTAGAACCTAGGGAAGAGCCTGCCGAATACAAGGCCAATGTTATTATACAAAAGGATTAAAAAATGAGTGAACCCAAGGATTTGGAAACTTTGCTTGCACGTGTCACGGAACGCCGTCGTGAACTTTTGACTTCTGTGGTCAATCGCCGTACGCGTCATTTTTGCATGGTGCTCGAAGATTTGTTTGACCCGCACAATATTTCTGCTGTTATCCGTACCGCCGAAGTCTTTGGACTTCAGGATGTTCATGTCATAGAAGAGGATAACGCCTATAGCGTGAACAAGTCTATTTTGAAGGGTTCTTACAAGTGGATGAGCATTTATCTGTACAAGAAGCGTATGCTTTGTATGGAAAAGCTTCGTGAGAAGGGCTACAAGATCGCTGTCGCCAGCACGAACACTACGAATTCTGTTTTGGATCTCGATTTGAGTCAGCCGATGGCTTTCTATCTGGGCAGTGAATTTCATGGAAATCACCCGGACACGCTTGCCCATGCCGATTATGAATTCAAGCTTCCGCAGTACGGCATTACGGAATCGATGAACGTTTCTGTCGCGGGCGGCGTCTTGATGACATATCTTGACGTGTTCATGCAGAAGGAAGGCCGTGAAAAGTTTGCGCTTCCGCAGGCGGAGCGTGACGCTCTCTTGCTCGACTGGCTTGACCGCCATGTGAACGGCATTGAGAACAATAGCCCGATTGTGAGGGTGGACGCGTAGCGGCTTTGCCGCTAATTGCCTTCGGAACCGTTACTGGAGAATCTTGAAAATGAGATTCTAGGAACTCAGAGGTTGTAACTAGATTCTTCCCTTATTTTTCAGGATGCTTCCAATGCCGATTGCAAAATATGCTAGATTGTTTTTAGAATGAAAAAGAATACCGCTTTATATTTCTCTGTCGGACTTGTCGTTCTTTTGGCCATTTTCATTTTGATATTTGGCATGTTTTTCTTGAACGAAAAGGATCTGCGTGAAACTTTTGATGTGTACCATTTGCGTTTTACGCAGGTGAGTACACTTGTCTTGGATGACCCTGTTAAGATCAACGGTGTGAAACTTGGACGTGTGGAATCCATCGAGCTTGCTGGACATCGCGTGGTCGTGACGGTTCGGCTCAAGTCTAATGTGAAAATTCCGAAGGATTCCGAAGTGCGTGTGCAGAACATTGGCATCATGGGTGAACGCCAAATCGGCATGATTCTCGGCGACTCCGAGGATTATTACATGCCGGGCGATACCATTACGGGTCAGTTCGATGCGGGCATTGCCGAGGCGCTAGGCCTTGCGGGAGAAGTTTGCGATTCGACGAAGGTACTTTTGGAAGCGGTGAAGAAGGCTTTGAACGGAACAATCGCTAATCAGGATTTTCAGGACCGTTTCAGGACGCTTCTCGTAAAGGCCGAAAAGCTTGAAGACCGCTTGATGTCGCTTGTGACGACAACGGATCCGCAGCTCAAGAAGAGCCTTGCCAATTTGAACAAAGTGACGGTCAAGGTCAACGAGCTAGTCGATGGCGTGAAAGAACCGATTAACGGACTTTTCGCCGGGACAGACAAAGTTATGGGAAACGCGAACCAGTTGATTTCGGAACTGGAAGGCGTGACGAAGCACTTGGATGGGTTGATCGCCAAGGTGCAAACCAAGATGGATTCGAAGGACAATACCGTCGGAATATTGTTGAATGACAGACAGCTTCACGATGACTTAGTGAAAACGGTGCATTCCGCAGACAGCTTGTTTAAGATTATCTTGCAAGATGGTCTTGACATTAACGTTGATTTCTTTTGAGGGATTGATGATTACAAAGTTATTTACTGTTTCCAACAAACTGGGGATTCACGCTCGCCCGGCCGGTATGATTGTTGATATTACGGGTCAGGCGAAAAGTGACGTGTCCATTGTATTTGATGGGTCGAAAGCTAATGCGAAGAGCATCTTGAACGTGATGATGCTTGCTATCCCGGCGGGTTCCGAAGTCAAGTTCGAAATTGATGGCGAGGATGAAGAAATAGTCGTTCAGCAGTTGGAAAAGCTTTTTGATGACCACTTCAACGAAGAACCCTGCTGAATTTGTGGCGAAATCGTCCAACGAGTCCTCCCGTAAATCTCCAAGGACGGAACTTGTTGGTGTGCCCTCATCTCCGGGCTTTGCCATGGGGACCGTTTTCCCTGTTGCAAATCGTGAATTTTCTGTGGTTGACGAGACTCTTCCGGAAAGCCGCCTTGCTACAGAAGAACAAATGTTCCTGAAGGCGATTAGTAAGACCTCCAAGGAAATTGCCCAAATAAAAGAAATCTCGGAAACCAGAGCTGGCGTCAAGGACAGCCTGATTTTTGCAACTCATCTGATGATTTTGCAGGATCCTGGACTTGTGAACGGAGTCCTTGATAAAATCAGGAAGAGACATAAAAATGCGAAGTGGGCCGTACACGTAGTATTTAGCGCCTACATCGATAAATTTGAAAAGATTGATTCTCCTGCCATGCGTGACAAGGCCGCGGACCTTAGGGACTTGTATAACCGCTTGATGTCTGCGATGGATGACTCCGGACCGGTATTGGAGGATGTCGCTGACGAAGAGGGCATTGTCCTTGTTGCCCATGAGTTTGTCCCAAGTTTCTTGATGACGTTGAAGCCTGGACAGGTGAACGCTATCGTAATGGATACGGGTGGCCGCACGAGCCATGTCGCTATTTTGTCTAGGGCGTTACAGATTCCGGCTGTCTCTGGCCTTAGGAATGTTGCTGCCCTCGTCAAGAGTGGCGATACGATTATCGTTGACGGTGCTGATGGCAAGGTCATCATCAATCCGAATGAAGACGATATTCGCAATTTCCACGAGCGTCAGGAAATGTTCGAGCGCCAGCGCCGTGAACTTTTCACGATGCGCCAGTTGGAGCCGATGACCCGCGACGGCAAGTACATTGTGCTGCATGCAAACATCGAAATTCCGACGGAAGCAGACAAGGTAACGGACTTTGGTGCTACGGGTATCGGCCTTTATCGATCGGAGTTCTTGTTCTTTAGAAAGGGGGCCCCGAGCGAAAAGGAACAGGAAGGTGCTTACAGGCATATCCTCGAAAAAATGGATCCGTACCCGGTTGTTATCCGTACGCTTGATGCCGGTGGTGACAAGCTTGTCTCGGGAGTTTCTGCGGTGAACGAATCGAACCCGTTTATGGGGTGGCGTTCTATCCGTGTGTGCTTGGACCGCGAAGATATTTTCATGACTCAGTTGCGAGCGCTGTTGCTTGCGAATACGAAAGGCAACTTGCGTATTCTGTTGCCGATGATTTCGAGCATGACCGAGCTAAGGCGGGCAAAAGCCTGTATTGCGAAAGCCCGCAAGGAACTTGAAGAAGAGGGGCATAAGCTCCCCGTGGTCAAGGTTGGCTCGATGATCGAAGTCCCTGCCGCGGTGATGATTGTGGATAAACTTGCTAAGGAAGTGGACTTTTTTAGCTTGGGTACGAACGACTTGATTCAATTTACGCTTGCGGTCGACCGTACGAACGAACTTATTACCGATATGTTCCAACCGCACCATCCGGCGGTGCTAAGCATGATTTACCAGACGGTTGTTGCGGCGCATCGCGAAGGAATCCCGGTTGCTGTTTGCGGTGAAATGTGTACGGATCCGATGAGTGTGCTTTTGCTGGTTGGGCTTGGTGTTGATGAACTTTCGATGACTCCGTGGAGCGTGATGACGACGAAGAAGATTATCCGTTCCATCAACTTTGAAGATGTCCGTGATGCTGCTTTGACGGTCTTGCAAATGGATGATGCCGAAAGTGTAAATGAGTTTTTGCATAAAAAGTATGCACAGACCATCATGGAACTTGGTATATCTGGATTTGTAGGACAAGTCGAAAAATAAAAACAGTTGGTTTGTAGATGAAGTTATTTTATTCTTTATTGTTTGCGTGCACTGCCGCCCTGTATGCCCAGGTGGACGGATCCGTATATTCTACGTATAAGTCGCCTTTTGCGGAACAGGAAATGGTTGCGCCGGATCAGTTCCAGGATGCTGTTATTCGCGCTGCCCGTGCAAAGAAAACAATGAATGATATTTCTGTTTCTCAGAATCACCGTGATTTTGCCCGTGCCGCTTATTATTATTACAGTGGACAATGGGATAGTGCCTATGCGGCTTACAATTCATTGCGCAAACGGGAACCGGAATTGCTTGGGAATGTTGTACTTCGCATGGCGCAGGCCAATTTTAAGCAGGAAAAGTACGCCAAGATGCGCGAGACGCTGCATTTGGAGAAAAGTCTTGAGAATGACAAGGCCTGGCGTGAAGTTGCCGATCGTTTGAGGATCGAGGCCACGATGGCGGATTATTCGCTGAATGATGTCGCTCGCGCGGATTCTCTGATGGTTTTCTTGGAAAGTAACCCGGATGGCGATGATGTTGCGCCGCTCAAGTATCGTTATGCCCGCTATTTGGAGGATTCTTACCAGCTGAAGCAGGCGAAGCGCCTTTATATGAAACTTTTGACAAGTCGCACTTCTTACAAGGATTCTGCATACGCCTCTATCCGTCGCCTGCGCGAAGTGCTAGGGACGCCGGAATCGCTTGCCGAGAAGGTCGCCTATGCAAAGATGGCTTGCACAAAAGACGAAATGAAAAACTGCTTGGATCTTTTGGATTCCATCCAGATTATGGATGCCCACCAGGCCCAGAAAAATCCTGCTTCTGTCGTGGTGCTTGAAGATCCTGCGTATGCGCGTCTGAAGAAGAGCACTCTTGAAATCAATACGCGCATTGTTCTATGGGAAAAACGCGCGGGTGCTTTACGGGCGCTGAACCGCAACGATGAGGCCATAGAACAGTATCGTTACTTGATTGAAAATGTGGAACCGCGTCCGTCCTGGATTCAGGCTATTTTGAAACTTTACCGCAAGGAAGCGACGGGGCTTTTTAATGAAGAAATCCATATGTATGATTCCTTGTTGCAGGATGTCAGCCAGTTCAGTAACGAAAATGCGAACAACCTTTGGCTGCGCGGCTTTGAATTTGAACAGAAGCTGATGTACGATAAGGCCATCGACTGTTATAAGAAACTTATCCATAAGCGTTTTAAGAATAACGTAAAACGTCAATGGGCGCGCTTCCGCATAGGCTATATCTATTTCAAGCGCGGCATGTGGACCGAGGCTACCGCTTATTTCCGCGAAGCGATTAGGGATCCGTTCTTGTGGAGCGGCAGTGCTTCCCGAATGTTCCTTGGCGATGCGTACATGAAAATGGGCGAAGATTCGCTTGCCCGCGAGGCGTATCTCGACTGCATCAAGGATTTTCCGCTTTCGTACTATGCGCATCGCAGCCGCACCAAGCTTTTGGAAAACCGATTGATGCCTTCGGATAAAATCCCGTATGCGCATGGTGTGCCGATGTCCCATGCGGCAACTCTTGACTGGATCCGCTCCGTGAACAAGCTTGGCAAGGCCGATGCTTCGTATAGCAAGGAACGCTATGAACGTATCAAGAAACTCTTCTTGTACGGCTTTGAAGAAGAGGCGTTTAGATTGTACGAAGATGTCAAGAAGAAGAACTTCAAACGCCTCGATTTCCTTTACGAATACGGAAAGCTGTTCTATGAGATGGGCGAGACCGCTGCCGGTTACAGGTTGGCGCGCCAGTTCCAGGCAAAAATGGATCGGCGCTTGTTGATGACCCCGCCGATCGATGTATTGCATTACTTGTTCCCGGTGCCATATGCCGATCCGGTTGTTTACCATTCGGGAAGCAATATCGACCCGTTCTTTGTGTATAGCGTGATGCGTCAGGAATCTATATTCGACTTCCAGATTACATCGCCTGCGGGCGCCTGCGGCCTCTTGCAGATTATGCCTGCGACGGGCAAAATGCTTGCCGACAAGGAAGAAATCGCGAATTTCAATCCGAAGCGCCTGTACAATGCGTATATGAACATTCGTTTAGGAATTCGTTACTTGGTGGATCTCAAGGACGAATACAAGAACGATTACATGTACGTGCTTTGCAATTACAATGCCGGTCCGAAACCGACAAAACGCTGGCAGTCCGAAAGCGAAGGCCTTCCGTGGGATTTACGCGTCGAAGAAATCAGCTACTGGGAAACCCGCGACTATGTCAAGCGCGTTATGGGAAATTATTGGATCTATCAGGAAATATATCGGCAAAAGTAGCTGCTAGTTCTGAGCTTAGAGCTTAGAACTTAGAACTTAGAGCTTAGAACTCAGAACTTAGAGCTTAGAACTCAGAACTTAGAACTTAGAACACTGTCTTCCTCTATATGTTTTAAGATGGTTTGTGCATATGGAATCGAATTATAAGAATCTGGTTGTTTGGCAAAAGTCAATGGCATTGACTGTGAACATTTATAAAATTGTAAAGAAATTACCTAAAGAAGAGATGTTTGCATTATCTGATCAAATGAGGAGAGCTGCTGTTTCTATTCCTTCCAATATAGCTGAGGGATGTGGTAGACGTTTACAAGGAGAGTTGAAGTATTTTTTGCGAATTGCGTGTGGATCTGCTGCTGAGTTAGAAACTCAAATGCAAATCTGTTTGAATCTTGGATATTTGCAATCCGAAGATATAGAAGAATCCTTGTGCTTATTGCATGAAGTTGAAAAAATGCTTAATTCTTTTATGAATTCTAAAAAGCTAAGTTCTACCAACTAAGTTCTGCCAACTGCTATGCTATTCCTTCTTTTAACTATTGGTCCGGCGTTTCTTTTTGCCTGTGGAAACATTCTTGAAAAATCGGGCGTGTCCGCTGTGGGCAAACGCACGGGTGGCACGTCTAGGCCTTGGGAATTTTTCAAGGGTGTTATAACGAATAAATTCTGGTGGCTGGGCATCGGTTGCTCTGGGCTTGCGACGCTTGGCTATTACATTGCCATGGCGCAATACGACCTTTCGCAAGTGCAGCCGATGATGGTCCTCAATCCGGTGCTTACTGCGCTGATGGGTTTTTGCATCTTGAAAGAGGTCTTGACCAAGCGCATCGTGGTGGCGATTTGTTTTGTCGTGGCCGGGTTGCTGTATTCGGTCGAAAATTTGGGAGAATCGACTGCAGTGCAGAATATTGCCTCCCTTTGGATGTATGCGGGCGGGCTCTGTTTTGCGACGCTGATTGCGCACTTCTGGGTGAAGGATCGCGAAATGGTCGATTCGCTGATCATGGGGGTCGGTTTTGGGCTCTCGGCGGCATTTTACAAGAGTCTTGCGATGGATTTTGATCTCGACCACATTGAATTTGCATCTGTTGCGAACCTGCTTTTGGATTTTAGGACACTTGGCTATGTGGCGACTTACGGCATTGCGTTCTTGTATTCGCAGGTGTCGTTCTCTCGTGGGCGTGCGCTGTTCATTATCCCGTTTAGTGCTGCGGTCGGTGCTGCGGTCCCGACGCTTGCAGGGGCGTTGGTTTTCTATGAAGCGTTCCCAATTGGCAAAGTGGTTTCCGTGTCGCTCGTGTTGATCGGAGCGTGCATGTTTATCATTCGCCGTCCGAGAAGAAAAAAATAATATTAATTTATTTAAATTTCTCCGAAAGGGGAACCTTTTTTCACGTTTGATGTAGTGAATCGTTGTAAAAAGCGAGTATTTTCAGTATCTGAAAGATTGCCCTATATTGTAATTTCTATCTTATAGCATCATGAGTTTTGGAACCAAAATTGTTTGCATTGGTGCAGGCTACGTCGGTGGCCCCACCATGACTGTTATCGCCGACAAGTGTCCGGATGTTAAGGTTACTGTTGTTGATATCAACCAGCCGCGCATCGATGCTTGGAATAGCGAAAATCTCCCGATCTTTGAACCTGGCTTGGATGATGTTGTTAAGCGCGCTCGTGGTCGCAATCTGTTCTTTAGCACGGACATTCCGGCGGCAATTAAGGACGCGGACATTATCTTTGTGTCGGTGAACACTCCGACGAAAACGTTTGGGCATGGTGCCGGCAAGGCTTCCGATCTCCAGTATTGGGAAAAGACCGCGCGCAATATCCTGGAAATTGCAGACGAAGGAAAGATTATCGTCGAAAAGTCGACGCTTCCGGTCCGTACGGCCGCAGCCATGGAACGCATCTTGAATTCGAATGACAAGGGGCTTCATTTTGAAGTGCTCTCGAATCCGGAGTTCCTTGCCGAAGGTACGGCCATTAATGACTTGTTTGAGCCCGATCGGGTGCTGATCGGCTCCCATCAGACGGAATCCGGGCTTGCGGCCTGCCAAAAGCTTGTGGATATTTATGCGCACTGGGTGCCGCGTGAACGTATCCTCACGACGAACCTCTGGAGTTCCGAGCTCACGAAGCTTACGGCAAACGCCTTTCTTGCCCAACGTATCAGTTCCATCAATTCCATTAGTGCGCTTTGTGAACGCACGGGTGCCGATGTCGATGAAGTCGCTTACGTGATGGGCAAGGACCGTCGCATAGGATCCAAGTTCTTGAAGGCGTCCATCGGGTTCGGAGGTAGCTGCTTCAAGAAGGATATTTTAAATCTTGTGTATCTGTGCGGCTATTACGGACTTCCTGAAGTTGCGGCTTATTGGGAAAGCGTCGTGAAGATAAACGAGTGGCAGACCCACCGCGTGGTGGACCGTATGCTCGAAACGATGTTCAATACGATTGCCGGCAAGAAAATAGCCGTGTTCGGTTTTGCGTTCAAGGCGAATACGGGGGATACTCGCGAAAGCCCGGCCAATCTCGTCGTGCGTGATCTGCTTGCGGAACATGCAGAACCTGTCGTGACCGATCCGAAAGCTATTCCCGATGCAAAGCGAGATCTCAAGGACGTGATTGAAAAAGTGCAGTTCGAGGAAGATCCGTACAAGGCTATCGAAGGTGCCCATGCAGTTGTGGTTTGCACGGAGTGGAAGTGCTTTGCCGAACTGGACTGGAACCGCATTTACAAGGGCATGGCTAAGCCCGCGTTTGTATTCGATGGTCGCAATATATTGGATGCCGATGCTCTTCGCAAGATTGGCTTTGAGGTGACAAGTATCGGTAAAGGTAAAGCGGAGTAATTTGTTTTGAAAATCGCTGTTGTTGGTACGCGTGGAATTCCTGATATCATGGGTGGTATTGAAACCCATTGTCAGCAGCTGTATCCGCGTATTGTGAAGCGTGGGGCTTCGGTAGTCCTTTTTGCAAGAAAGGCGTATACCTCTCGGAAGACTCCCTATGAATATAAGGGAGTGCAGGTTGTCCCTGTCTATGCACCAAAAATTTCGGGACTGGAAACGGTCGTCCATACTTTTAGGTGTTTTTTTAAGGTGCTTGCCCTGAAACCCGATATTGTGCATTTACATGCTATTGGTCCGTCGTTCATTGCGCCCTTGTTTAGAATTTTCGGGTTAAAGGTTGTCTACACTCATCATGGACAGGATTATAATCGAGCCAAGTGGGGCTGGTTTGCAAAGGCTGTTTTACGTCTGAGTGAATTTGTGGGTACTAAGTTTTCTAACCGCGTTATTGTTATTTCGGACTTGCTGGATCGTTGGCTGAAAGACCGCTATCATTGCGATAAAACCGTCCGCATCAATAACGGTGTGACGTTGTTGCCGGCTGTATCCGAAGACAAACGGGAAGCGTGGCTTCAGAAGTACGGGCTTGCCGGTAAGCACTATATTTTTGCTTTAGGGCGTTTTGTCAAGGAAAAAGGGTTTCACGATTTAATTGCCGCCTACAAGAAAACCGGACTTACTGGAGTGCCTCTTGTTATTGCCGGGACGGCGGATTACGAATCCGAATATGTGAACAAATTGAAGGCCGATGCTGCTGATGTCGGTGCTATTTTGCCGGGTTTTATTCATGGCGAGGAATTGCAGGCTTTGTTTGAAAGTGCGTCTTTATTTGTGATTCCGAGCTACCATGAAGGACTCCCCATCGTATTACTCGAAGCGCTGGGTTACAACAGGAACGTCGTGGCAAGCGATATCCCGGCGAACATGGAAGTACCCCTTCCTGAAGAATGTTTTTATGAACTGGGCGATGTCGATGAACTTGCAAAGAAAATGCGACAGTTTATGGAAAATCCCGTGCAGCGCGATTTTAAGCAGATTGTCGAGGACCATTATAATTGGGAGTTCATTGCGGACAAGACGATGGATTTGTATAAAAGTTTGCTGAAATAGGGCTGTGGTGAGTGCTGAGGAGTTTATGGGCTGCGCGAATTGTAATTGTGGATCCAGTAAAATTCAGATGCCGACAGACGTGTCGGTGATTACGACATACCGTTGCCAGATGCGCTGCAAAATGTGCAACATCTGGAAAAATCCTACCAAGAAAAGCGAAGAAATCCAGGCAAAAGACCTAGAAATTTTGCCTCCACTCAAGTTTGCCAATGTGACCGGTGGCGAACCTTTTATCCGTCAGGATTTGGAAGATATTGTTGAAGTCCTTTATACGAAGGCTCCTCGTATCGTAATCAGCACGAGCGGTTGGTGGGTGGATCGCGTCATCAAACTTGCTGAGCGGTTCCCGAATATCGGCATCCGCGTGAGTATCGAAGGTCTTGAGAAAACCAATAATTTTTTACGTGGTCGTGACGATGGTTTTGAACGCGGAATGCGTACGCTCAAGACTTTGCACGAAATGGGCGTTAAGGATATTGGTTTTGGACAGACGCTTAGCAACTGGAACAGCAACGACTTGATTCCTCTTTACGAACTTGCGCTTTCGATGAATTTCGAATTTGCAACAGCGGCGTTCCATAATAGTTATTACTTCCATAAGGAAGATAACCAAATCAGCAACAAGGAAGAACTCTGCGAGAATATAGGAAAACTCGTGAATCGGTTGCTCAAGGAAAATCACCCCAAGTCTTGGTTCCGAGCGTTCTTTAACTTGGGCCTCATCAAGTACATTCAGGGTGGCAAGCGTATGTTGCCATGTGAAGCGGGGTCGGTGAATTTCTTTACGGACCCGTGGGGAGAAGTTTATCCGTGCAACGGCCTGGAGCCGCGCTATTGGCAAGAAAGCATGGGCAATATCCACACCGCGAAAAACTTTGAAGAAATCTGGTTTAGCGAACAGGCTCAAAAAGTACGCGAAAAGGTGCGCACTTGTCCGAAAAATTGCTGGATGGTTGGAACCGCCGCCCCCGTGATGAAAAAATACATTGCTCACGTGGCTCCTTGGGTGCTCTCTGCAAAACTTAAGAGTTTATTCGGAAAAGAAGTCGATTGCACCAAGTTCCCGACATTTAATGTGGGGCAAGACCCACGTCAAGGTGACTTGAGAAGTGAAGGGTAAAAGGCACGATGCGAATAGCTCTTGTCAACTATCGTTATTTTATTTCTGGCGGACCTGAACGCTACATGTTCAATATCAAAGAGGTCCTGGAACGAAATGGACACGAAGTTATCCCATTTAGCATAAAAAGCTCAAAGAATGTGATGTCGCCGTATGAAGAGGATTTCTTGGATACGGTAGATGACCAGACGTATTTCGCTCAAAGTAAAAAAACTTTGCGCGTTGTCCTGAAATCTTTTACGAGAATGTTCTATTCTTTCGAAGCGAAAAAAGTCTTCGGTGAATTTTTAGACAAGTACAAACCGGATATCGTCTATATCATCCATTATCACAATAAAATTTCTCCAAGCATTGTTGATGCTGCGAAAAATAGGAAAATTCCGGTTGTCCATAGAATTTCGGATTTTCAGTACATGTGCCCCAATGCGTTATTCTACAACGAAAAAAAAGGAATATGTGAAGATTGTCTGAATGGCCGTTCGTTGTCTTGTGTCAAGAATAAATGCGTCATGAATTCACGTGTGTATTCGGCTATCAAGCTTGCTGCAAAAAAGTTGCACGATTTTTTGCATGTGACGAAAAAAATTGACGAGTTTATTGTTCCATCCCTGTTTACATTGACGAAATTAAACTTGTACGGAATTCCGATGGAAAGACTCCACCATATTCCGACATTTTTCAATCTAAAACAGGGTGCCCTCGAAGTTACCTATGAACCTTATTTCTTGTTTGTGGGACGCCTTGAAAAACAGAAAGGTTTAATGACCTTGCTGAAAGCTTTTGTCAAGACGGCTCTTCCGTGCAAAATTATCGGGTTCAGTAACGACGGCTACGAAGATGAATTAAAGAAATTCCTTGACGGGAAAATGCATAGGATTGAATTTTTAGGTCGAAAAAGTTTTGAAGAAATAGAACCTTATTTGAAGACTTGCCTATGCACGATCGTTCCTTCGGAATGGTATGACAATTTCCCGAATGTTATATTGGAAAGCTTTGCATACAAGAAAGCCGTTATTGCAACGAATATTGGATCCTTGCCGGAATTGGTCATCGATGGTGAAACAGGTAGTTTGTTCGAGTATGCCGATGTTGACGATTTATCTGCAAAAATTGAATTCATGTTCAATAATGTAGACGAGGCAAGGCGCATGGGCGAAAATGCCTATGAAAAAATATGCAATGAGTATTCTCCAGAAAAACATTATGGACAATTGATGGGTGTTTTTAAAAGACTTGTTGAAAATTAAAATTTGGAGAAAAAATTTTGTCTCAGCAAGCATTGATTTCGGTAATCATCCCGGTATATAAAGTAGAAAAATATCTAGACAAGTGTGTCGGAAGCGTTGTCGCCCAGACGTATAAAAATTTGGAAATTATTTTGGTCGATGACGGCTCTCCGGACAAGTGCCCTGAAATGTGCGATGCGTGGGCTAAAAAAGATGCTCGAATAAAAGTTGTGCATAAACAGAACGGTGGACTAGGCGATGCGAGAAATGCCGGGCTGAATATCGCTTCGGGGGAATTTATTGGCTTTGTTGATAGTGACGATTGGTGTGAACTGTCTATGTACGAAAAAATGATGGAGTCCTATCAAAAATACTGCAAGTCCATTGTCGTGTGCGATGTTTGGATTGATTGGGAAAATGGCTGGCCATCCGAAAAAAAATGTTTGGGCTTGAAATCGCCTTTTTGGAACTCGGTCGAGACCGCGGAAGCTTTTTATTGCGGTGAGCTTCCTTCGTGGATGTGCAATAAATTATTCGTACGTTCGTTGTGGAATGGTGTCCGGTTCAATGCGCAGTTGTATGAGGATATCCCTATCATGCGTGCCTTTATGAATACCATAAACGGAATTTCTTTTACGCATACATTGGAATATCATTATATTCAACAGCAAAAAAGTATTGTCAACAGCTCCATAAAGGAGTCTCACTTGACGTTGCTTTATGAGATGATGGATAATTATGAAGCTGCAAAATCGGTTTCTGAAAAAGCGGCTGTGAGCGCGCGGCAGGAACTCGTTTCTGTTGCTTATTTTTTGCTTTATAAGCTGGTTGAACAAGATGCGTTGCCTGAAAAGCAGGATGAAATTATAGAGGTGATTCGACAAAATTGGAATGGTCAGAAAAATTTTAAAATGTCGAATGTGTTTGAAAGTTTTGTTTTGAAAAAAATTGCGACAGGCAAGCGCTTTAGGTATTTAATCAGAATTCACAAGTTATTCAAGAAATTATATTTTAAATTGAAAATAAAAGAGTTTATTGGGGCAAAACGCTAGGATTATGTCTATTGCTTACGTGTTCATTGCAATATTTGTTTTCGGGATGCTTATTGATTTCCGAAAGACTATTGCGATTCTAGCGCCGTTTCATCTTATTCTTGCTTTGATTCCTTTTGAAAAATTACCTGTGAGTGATTTTGAAGTCGTCTCGGTTATCGCTCTTTGTTTTTATTTAGTTAAAAGACCTTTTTCCCAATGGACAAGCTTGATCAGGAATCCATTTAATGTTGGTATCTGTTTAACCTTGATTTCTATTGTTGGTACAAATTATTTTATAGAACCTCACTGGCCGACATCGATACTCCGTTTCATATCGGCTTTTATATATCCGATGATTTTATGGAATTGCATTGATGAAAAATCGATGCTTCAGTTTGTCGTAAAGACAACGACTGCTTTTGCTTTGGTCATGTCTCTTTATATTTTAATTGAAGTTATTTTAGGAACGAACCCGTTTATTCAAATGGCATTGACCAATAAGTGGGTGAACGAAGATTTGGTAATCGATTATGAAGAAATTCGTTTTGGATTCAAACGTTGTCAAGGTTTTTTAGCAACTCCTGCCGCTTCAGGGCTTTTTCTTGGATTATTTGGTGTTGTGCTTTATTGTGTTGCGCCTGTTTTAGAAGAGAAGAAAAGGTATATGGCAATTCTTGTTGGCTTGTTCCTTGCTTGTACAATTTTGTCTGGAACGCGCTCTGTTATTGCTGCTTCTGTGGTTGCTGCTTTGATCATTGTGCGTAAAGAGTTTTTTAATGCTAAATTGTTCCTTTTTAAATTGGTGCTTGTGATGGTGATTATAGCCGTCGGAGGATCGTTCTTTCTTCAAATTATCGATTCTTTTATTAATTCCGAAAACGTGCAAGGCAGTAGTGGTGAAATGAGAATGAACCAGTTGATGGTTACCCTGATATATTGGGCTAGATCGCCAATATGGGGGAACGGGAATGGCTTTGTGTGGACTTTCGTGAAAGAAGTGGATGTCGATATTGCGGGGGCGGAGAGTATCTGGTTTCAGGTCCTGCTGGATCAGGGATTGGTGGGGGCCATTGCATATTTGGGAGTAAATCTCAATGCGGCAATAGCGGTGCTCAAAAAAAACAAAATATGGGTGTTTGTCCCGCTTGGATTCTTGGTCGGCAAAACATTGTCTTCCGTTTTGGGAATAGAACTTTCCCTTTTATTTGTATTGACAATTATCTTGTTGAAGTATGACGAATTGTATGTAAAGGAAAAGGATACTCAAGATAAAGAAACGCTGGTGAAGAATGCAGATGATGAGGATGATGCGTAATGGACAATGTCTCGGTCGTTTCTCATGAAGTCTGTTCGGGCTGCGGCGCTTGTGCCAGTGCATGCCCCAAGAACTGCATCTCGATGGTCTATGATCAAGAGGGATTTGCGTTTCCGTCGGTTGATTTGCAGACATGCGTGGAATGCGGCTTGTGCTTGAAAAAATGCCCACAGAAAAAAGCGGACCGTGCCGGGAACGACCCTCTTGCTTCGTTTGTATTGCAAGATAAAGATGAAGAGTGCTTGCAAAGGAGTACTTCGGGAGGGGCGTTTGTTTGTATCGCTCGCCATGTTTTAAAGTTAGGCGGCGTTGTTTTCGGTGCCTCGTACGATGATTCGTTGCATGTTACTCATATCGCAATTACGGAATTGTTGGATTTGCCCAAGTTGCAGGGCTCCAAGTATGTGTCTAGCGATTTGAAGGACGCCTATAGAAGGGTGAAGGATTTCTTGAAAGAGGGACGCTATGTGCTTTTTTCGGGAACGCCTTGCCAGGTGGCTGGACTCAAATCTTTTTTGGGTGAAGATTCGGATTTGCTTTTGACAATGGATCTTGTGTGTCATGGAACGCCTAGCCAAAAATTGTTCCAAAAATACATCCGATGGTTGGGTGAAAAGAAGAATGCTCCAATAAAACAATTCGTGTTCCGCTCAAAAAAGTTTTTTGGCTGGTCTCTTGGCGGAGAATGTTCCGATGGGAAAAAGACCTATCCAGTCAGAGCTCTTTGCGACCCTTATTATGCCGCTTTCTTGCGTGGAGAAACGTTTCGCAAATCTTGTTATTCGTGCAAGTTTGCGAACATGAACCGCTACGGAGATTTTACGGTGGGGGATTTTTGGGGCTTTCACGAGATGACTGAAACGATGGCGTTGGATCCGAAAAAAGGACTTTCCATGCTTTTGGTCAATTCGCCTAAAGGATTGTCTTTGCTTAAAGCGATAGAAAAAGAAGCGAATGTTGTTTCTATGGATTTGAATACGGTAAGCTCTGGAAACTGGAACTTGTATCATCCGTCCGTTTTCAAGGCAATCCGTGACGTGATTTATGCGAATATAGATTTGCCTTTTGATGAATTGCAAAAAAAATACTTGTGTCATGAAGAGCCTTTTATGTATTATGTGCGTCGGTTACGTCGTAAATTGCTGCCTCAAAAGCTAAGGGATGCTTTAAATAAACTAAGACGGTAGTGGGTATGAAGAAGAAAGTTGGCATCGTTACAATGCACAAGGTTCCAAATTTTGGATCTGCGCTTCAGGCTTATGCGCTACAGCAGAAAATAGATTTTTTGGGTTGTAATGCAGAAATAATTGATTACCGTTATCCGAATGAGTATCACTGTAAAAAACAGGGAATTGCCTATTATCCGCAGCGATCGCTTTTGCGTCTTTTTTTGCTGAATTTGATTGGGAAAATTTTACTTTTATTGCATATAAATAAATTTAAGAAAAAGGCTGAAGATTGCATAGTCCGCTATCGATTGCAAAAAAATTATAGGCGGTTTTATAGAAAATATTTTAAACTTTCGCGTTTTTTCGATTCGATAAAATCAATTTTCGATGTTCCGCCGGATTATGATGTTTACATGACTGGAAGTGACCAGGTCTGGAATCCTCGTTTTGTTGCGGATGATCCCGTGTTTTTTCTGGATTTTGCCAAGGTTGGGGCTCCTAGAATCAGTTATGCCTCAAGTATTTCGAACCGCTCTATTAATCGAGACTACGAACAATTGTATGGAGCGTATTTGAAAAAATACAAGGCTATTTCCGTACGGGAAAATTCTACCGCAAAAATTGTTTCCGACTTGACTGGAAAAGATGTTTGCGTGGTGTGTGATCCTAGCCTGTTGCTTGATAAAAACGAATGGTCTAAAATTTGTCCGCAACGAAATCTTGTAAAAGAAAAATTTTTGTTGCTTTATATCCAGTCTTATTCGTACGACCCGTACCCGGATATTGTATTGTTTACTGAAAAAATGGCAAAGCGATTAGGTTTGAAAGTTGTTATCTTGATGGGTCTTAAAGAAGAATTTTCCATTGATGGCGCACTTGTTTATGAAACGGCTGGACCGTTAGAATTCTTACAATTGTTTAGGGATGCCCAATTTGTAATTACAACATCTTTCCATGGAACGGCTTTTGCCTTGAATTTTGGAAAGAATTTTTATTCAGTTGTCAAAAAAAAAGATGGAGAAGATTGTAGAATTGCTGATCTTCTTCGCCAATGTTCTGCAGAACATCATTTACTGGAAATAGATTCCCTTGTTTTGACTGAAAATTTGCCGTGTTCAGAAACTGCAGAAATTGAATTGCAGAGCCTTCAAAAGTTCCGCAATCAGTCTTTGAATTTCTTGAGGGAAACTTTGATGCAATGATATGCGGCTTTTAATTTGCCGATAAAAGATCTCTGTTTGTAATGGCTTGTTTTTTTGAGCAAAGCCCATTTGCCGAAATCCCAATAGAGGTTGAAATCATTGAGGTCCAGCTTTTCTTGAATTGCATCGGAATAGTTGAAATTTGTAAATGCGTCAAAAGCCTTGAGACTTTTGCGCATCTTGGTAATGTGCTTTAGCCTTTTGTCATATGCTTCGGGCCCAATCATCGTTTGACTGGACCAGGATCCATTGGCGTAAAGTCTATATACAGACATTTCTTGTGGAAAATAGTGTATTTTCCCATGGCAGGCTAGGCTTAGCATTTGTGGAAAGTCTCCTACAGGAGAACTTTGCCAAAAATCTTCTTTGTAGTCTTGTACGAAATCCCTTCTGCAAACAACGGTGTTTGAACCGAAAAAACCGCCTCCTCCCAGGATGACATCTTTTAGCGAAAAGTCGCGTTCATGCTCTTCTTGGGGGAACGATTTTTCGTATGATTTTGTTTTGCAGTTGAATCTTTTGCATCGATGAACGCAGAGGCTGTAATCCGGGTGAGCTTCGAGAAAATCCACTTGTTTTTGCAATTTGTACGGATCGTTCCAATAATCATCGCCTTCGCATTCAGCGAAATATTTGCCTCGTGCGGCGGGATAAATGAAATTTATGCAAATCCCGAGCACCTTTGAATATTGATTTTCTGTTTGATAAATTCCCTTGATCAAGTTCGGGTACTTTGCTTCATATTGACGGACGATATCTGCCGTGCCATCTGTAGAGGCGTCGTCGTGAATAAGGATTTCTATTGGAAAGTCCACTTTCTGCATCAAGAAACTTTCAATAGTTTGTGCGATATAGTCCTTTTGATTGTAGGTGGCGCAAATGATAGATACTAAAGGTTTCTCGTTCATGCGATTTGGATGTTGCGTTGATTGTGGTGTTAATTTAGAATAGAACAGGCAAAATTTCTTTGCTACTTTTGACGCCGTTTTTTTGAGTCGTGTATTTGGGATTGGTCGGATTCCCTTTGAGCCATTCAATGATCTGTTTGGGAATGTTGACCCCCGCATTATGCGTGAATGGGTATTGTCCGCCGAAACGGCAATTCATTTCAAGAATGTAAATGTCGCCTTTTTCAGTGACAAAACAATCGACATCAAGATTTCCAATGTGTTTGAGGTGCGATGATAGGGCTTGTCCGATTTTTTCAAAAGGTCTCGGATCTACAGTTTCGGCAATGTCAGTTTCACCTGATCGCATTGCCAATTTCTTTTTGGCGAATGTGGTGACGTAGTTGCCTTCTAGGTCGTTCAAAATTTCGATGCCATATTCTTCGCCCTTGATGGCCTGCTGTATGATGATGCTGGAATCCCGATCGGCTGCGGATTCGTATTTTAGGTATGTGTTGAAAATTTCCCGATGGAGTTTCTTGTACAACACATCAAGCTCTTCGTCATTATCGATTCTATAAATTCCGATAGATCCCATGCCCCAGCGAGGTTTCATGAACAGCGGGTACGAAATGCTACCGTTTTTGATGGCTGCCTTTACATCGTCAATTTTTAGGAATGATTGGGTTTGCTTGAGGCCAATATTTGAAAGGAACTTGTATGTAAGCCATTTGTCGTTGCAAATTGCCGTTGCTTCAAAGTTGGATACGACAAGCTTTATATTTGCATTTTCAAAGACCTTCCTGTTTTTGGCAAGAATGGGAAGATCGATGTCGAATAACGAAATAATGGCGTCTATTTTTTTCTCCTTGCAAAAAGAAAGCAGAAAGTCGATATACTGTTTGTCGTAAATATTTGGCGTGATGACAAATCCGTCTGATCTTAGAAGCGTGCTTGTTAAAACGCTGTTGGAGGCAAAAACTTTTCCATCGCCATCTAATGCTTGCCTGAAATATTCAACCATGTAGGTTCTGCGTCCGGCAGACGTTAAAAGAATGTTCATTTTTAAACCTGTGCAATCCAGTTATTTATGTGCAAATTTTTGTACAATGTCGATGACACGATTTTCGTTTTCAGAATCGAGGGTGGCGAACATAGGTAGGCATAGTACCTGGTTTGCCAATTTGTGGGCGATGGGAAGGTTGGACGGATTGGCGGAATCGAGCCCCTTGTAGGCGCTGAAAGTGCTGATAAGCGGGTAGAAATAACGACGCCCGTAAATGTTGTATTCCTTGAGCTTTTCGTATAAGGCGTCGCGGCTGAGGCCATATTCATTTTCGTCAATGAATATGGGGAAATAAGCGTAGTTGTGGTGTACGCCTTCGATGTCGTGCAGCATACGGATTCCAGGGATGTCCTTGAGCGTTTCTCGGTAACGCTCTGCGACGATTTTCCGCTTGGTGATGGCCTCGTCTACTTGCTTCAAATTTAAAAGTCCGTAAGCGGCACGGAATTCGTCCATTTTGCTGTTGATGCCCGGAGCGACTACGGTTGTTTCGTCGGCGAATCCAAAATTTTTTAAATAATCGATACGTCTTTTGGTTGCTTCGTCATGGCAAACCAATGCGCCGCCTTCGATCGTGTTGTAGACTTTGGTCGCATGGAAACTGAGCGTACTCATGTCGCCTGCGTTCAGGATGGATTCTCCGTTTACTCTAACACCAAATGCGTGTGCGGCATCGTAAATAACTTTAAGTCCGTAAATGTCTGCAATTTGTTGGATTCGCTTTGTATTGCAGGGTGTGCCGTAAACGTGTACGGGCATGATTGCGGTCGTGTGAGGCGTTATTGCAGCTTCTATTTTTTCCGGATTGATGTTTCCGGTTTCTTCGTCAATGTCTACAAAAACGGGCTTTAATCCGTTCCACCAAATGGAGTGTGTCGTTGCAACAAAGCTGTACGGAGTCGTGATGACTTCGCCAGTAATTTTCATGGCTTGCAATGCCGTGATCAAGGGGAGCGTTCCATTGGTAAAAAGCGAAAGATACTTGACGCCCAGGTATTCAGCGAGAGCCTTTTCCAGTTCCTGATGGTAATGCCCGTTGTTCGTGAGCCATTTGCGGTCCCAGATGTCCTTGAGCATGGGGATGAAGTCGTCTAGCGAGGGCAAAAGAGGCGAGGTCACTGTGATTTGGTTATTGGACATAAAGTTATTCCTTTGAAGGGGAATTTAGCTATTTATCGGACTTTCCGCTGATGCAAAAAAATCTGGCGGCCTTAATTGCGGTTCAGTTTTCTTTTTCGGTATTCTTGAATGGTGTTGATCAGATAGTCCAAACGTTCCATTTTGAAAATTTTGGCGATGACGAAATATATGAAGACTCCGCTCGCGACTTGTATTGCCATTTGGGACCATAGCGGCATTTTTAAGTACCCTATAGCGTAAACGATTAATCCCATGGGGACCGTTAATAAAAATGTCGGAAAAATATCTTTTAGCTGTTCGATGTAGCTGTAATGCAGCAAATTTTTGTTGGGGCTTGCGTTTACAAAGGAACTGATGACTGTGGAAAGCAACGCGCCGTAAGCGATACCGATAGGGCTTTTGAAATAGAAGTAGCTTCCGATAAGAATAGCAAGGCCATAAATATTTTTGATGATTTCCAGCTTGAGAAATATATCGCTACGTCCAATGGCTTTTATTGCCGAAAGATTTGTCGTGTGTATTGGATAAAATAAATACATGAAACAATAAATTTGGACAAACGGAACGCAGGGAAGCCATTTTTCACCAAGAACCAATAATACGACCTGCTCTGCCATGGCTGCAAGGCCTATCATCATGGGAGTTATGATAAAAGTACTAGTGATGATGGATCTTCGCATCATTTTCTTGAGGTGGACAATGTCGTTTTGTGCAGATGCGAATGAGGGAAGCAGAACGGAACCGATGGAGGTGTTAATGTTGTTTACAATAAGGAAGGGGAATGTATCACCTCTGTTATAGTAAGCTAAGTCGGCGGGTGAAAAAAACTTGCCGATGATGAGACCGCGAAGATTTGTGTATACGACATCGATCAAGGAAGAAACAAGAAGCTTCCATCCGTAAGTAAACAGGGACTTGAACCGTATAAATGAAAATTTAAAGGACGGTCGCCATGGAACGGTGAACCACATGATGGCTACGGCCAAGAACGCGTTGCAGAACTGGTGTACCACAAGCGCCCAGATCCCGAAACCGCCTAGGGCGAGCGTTAACCCGATTGCACCTGCAGGAATGATGGCGCCGATGCTCCGGAAAAAAAGTTTCTTGAACAGCATGTTGCGGGAAACGTAGGCGTTCTGGATAGAATTGAAAACGTCTATAAAAAGAGTTTGTGCTAGAACTCTTATGATGCTTGTTAGGGAGGCCTGCTTGTAGAAATCGGCGATGAATGGTGCCGAGAAAAATAGGATAACATAAGTAATAAATGCGATGCCTAGGCTTGCCCAGAAGACTGAAGAAAAATCAAGTTCATCGGCATCCCTTTTTTGGATGAGTGCCGTGTTTAGCCCGCTTTGAACGAATACGGAGGCGATATTGATGAAAATGGCAATAAGGGCGACTTGGCCGAAATCGTTGGGCGCAAGAATTCTTGCGAGGGCGATTGT
Organism: Fibrobacter succinogenes; assembly: GCA_902762795.1. Lineage (GTDB taxonomy): Bacteria > Fibrobacterota > Fibrobacteria > Fibrobacterales > Fibrobacteraceae > Fibrobacter > Fibrobacter succinogenes_E. The sequence goes on from CACWPM010000002.1 coordinate 66,322, forward strand.
TATGCCAAACTGGATTAACTGCGTTCCGGCGCGTTCAAAAAATTTCCAAAAAAGGGACGATATTATTTTTTGTTTATCTGGCATTGGGGCTTAAATTTAGTGGTTGTCCTGTTATAAAATAGCAAATCCCAAGTGTAACGTCATAGATAGATTTGTTGTTGTCTAGAAAGGATATCGATTGAAAAAAATATTTGGCTTTTGCTAGATTTAGCCTTAGTTGAAATGAAAAAAATAATCTTTTTATCGTTGTTGCTATTTCTATGGGCGTGTGATTTTGAGGATGATCGCACCCGAGTTTGTTTTATAGGAGATTCCATAACTTATCAATGGGATCTAGAATATTTTTTTTCTCAATATGTTCCGATGAAACATGCAAAAAACGGGGCGAAAATTCAGGATCTGGATCAGTGGAATTTGGAGGAATGTCAAGGGATTACATCGGTTATTTTGATGGGTACGAATAATTTAAGTGAATTCTATGAAGATAATCGTAAAAAACAATTTTTGAAGGATTATTTTACTCGAATCGAAAAAATAAAGGCGGGTCCTTTAATCATAATATCCATCCTTCCCCGGAATTTTCAACGTCAACAAAATCAAAGTACAAATAAAGTTATTAAAAGCGTGAATGCTGAAATCGAAAAGGGCTTGAATAATTTGGCTGGACGTTATATTTACCTGGATGTGTACCCCTTATTTGCTGAAAATGAATTTGAACCTAGGATGGACTTGTTTAAGGACGGCTTGCATCCTAATTTTGCAGGTCAAGAAATTCTTGCTTCGGCAGTATTGGAATTGTTAAGAAAATGAGGAAGATTTTTTTAGTGCTCTTGTTGCTAACGTCTGTGGTTACGGCCATGGACAATCGCTTTTTCATGGGAATGCGTAACCAGCGGTTCCTATTTGCCGGTGTACAGCATGGCGCGTATGGGATTGCGTTTGAACAATCTCTGCTCAATCAGGATTTTGAATTGCAGCATGGGCGGATTGCTCTTTTTGCGAAGTATTCGCTTCCGTTTACAATAACGTTATGGTATATTTTGTATGGCGGTATGCAATATGACTTGGACTATTATGATTATGGTGGCGAGTTGTCCTTGCTTTGGGCTCATCACAGGTATGTTCAAATAAAGGCCCGATACCGACCTTTTTATGATAGCGATTTAGGTGTTAAATATGGTTATCTTTTTCAGATGCAGTCGTATCCCTTTAAAGAAGTCGGTTTTTATGCGGGTGTAAAAAATATGCCTGATTATAGGAATGTTGAAAGGCGCTTTTTTGGAGGAATGTTGTTCGATGTCGGACGCTTGGGCGTTTATCCTGAAATTTCCGTTCCCGTCCACGGTAGTCTTGAGTGGATTCGTGTTCAGTTGAATTTTATTTATAACTATGATTTTAAATAAAGGAATAGACTCCTATGTTGTATAACGTTTTTTTGACATCTTTGCTAGTCGTTGCCCTTTTTGTGTTCATTCTGTGGAAAAGTGTCCCGAAGGAAGGCCCGTTTTCCTTTGATAAGAATTTTACGGGAGTCCTCAAGGGCGCTAGTGCCATTATAGTTGTCTTTGTGCATGTCCCGGGCGTCTTTCAAAATTCGGTTCAAAGAATGGTGATGAGCTTTGGCTTTGTTGCCGTGACGATTTTCTTTATGATTTCTGCGTATGGAATGCAATATTCGATAAATCGCGCTGGCGGCAAATACTTGTCGCATTTTTGGCGGAACCGCTTGGCAAGCTTGCTTATTCCGTGCTTCTTGATCAATCTTTTCGGTATTTTATTTAGAGCTTGCAAAGGCCAGGATTATTCATTTGTCGATTCGCTGATCAGCCTTCCGGCGTACGTATGGGTCTTGTTGCAATATTGCCTGATTTTCTTTGCGGTGATGTATTGTCAGCTAAAGTGGAAGCTAAAACCTTTAATATGCCATGTTGCTATGGTTCTTGCTGTTGTTGCTTCGAGCTTGTGCCTGTATTTGTTTTCGCCGGATGCGGAAAATTCTGCAGAAATGGGCTGGTGCTATGAGCGGATGGGACTTGTCTGGGGGCTGTTGCTATTTCTGTCCTTTTCAAAAATTGAAAAATACATGGATTCCCGTTGGCGCCCAAAGACAATCATATTGGGAGTTTTGTCTTTAGTTTTCGGCGTTGTGTATGTGGCAAATAAGACCGTTTGGTTTTATGGCGAGTATCTCTTAAAAATCGTGCTTGGACTTGTTATCATCGCTTTTATCTTGTTCTTGACTCGGAAACGGAATTTTGGAAATGCGGCCATAAACCACTTAGGAAATATTTCGTATGAAATATACCTATCTCATGATATGATCATGAAAACAATGGCTTTTTTCCTCCCGACGATTTCAAGCGGAACGTTCTTGTTGCTGTCTTTCACGTCCATTATAATTTTTAGTACGATCGTTCACAAGATATCGTCGAAGATGGTTTCTTTCGTGCGGGCATGATAAGCTAGTACTTTCCGTACTTGTAGCCATAACCGTCGGAATGCCTGTGCTCGTACTTGTTGATGACAAAGCTTGCGTGAGCCAAGGTGTTTCCCTTCAAGAGTTGCTTCATGCCATCCTGGATGGCGTCGATGCTGTGCTTGTTGTATTCTATGACCATGACGATCTGGGCTGCGACACGGCAGGCGAGGGCTGCGTCTGTGACAAGCATGATTGGAGGTGTGTCGATGATGATTAAGTCGTATTTAGTCTTGAGTTCTTCGATTAAATCGCTATAGCGCTTGGAACCGAGCAATTCGGAGGGATTGCTTGGAACGCTTCCGCATGGGAGAATGCTCAAGTTCTCGACTTCTGTTTCGCTCAAGACTTCTTCGATTGTTGCGGAATGCAAGAGAATTTGTGAAAGTCCCTTGCCTCGCTTGATGCCGAATTCCTTGTGCAAACGTCCTTTGCGGAGATCGGCATCGATGAGGAGAACTTTCTTGCCGAGCCCCGCGTAAAGGGCGGCTAGGTTCACTGAAATGAAGCTCTTGCCGACACCGGGAATCAGTCCGCTGATGCCGATAATCGGGTTTGAATTTTCGTCCATGCTGAATTCAAGCGAGCTGCGCAATGTACGGAGCGCTTCGACGGCGACATCGTCAGGCTCGACTACGGCGAGCGGGCGCGTTCCCTTGGTGCCTTTGGGGTTTCCTTTGGGTACCTTGGCGTAGACGCTGTAACCGGTTTCTCGTTCGATGAAGTGCGCATCACGGACTCCATTGCTGAATTTGGTTCTTATGCTTACGAGGGCCGCTCCGAAAAGAAATCCAAGGAATAACGCAATGCAGATGATGAACTTCCTTTTGGGCTTTATCGGATAGTTTGTCGGTTCGGCAAAGTCGATGATGCGTACGGATCCCACTTCGCCAGCGGACACTAGTTTCAGTTGCTGGATGTTGTTGAGCATCGTCGTGTACATGATCTTGCTCATGTCAACTTCGTTGGTGAGCTTGAGCACTTCTTGTTGCGTGTTCGGAAGTTTCTTTGTTGCGACTGTATTGTTTGCAAGTTCACGCTTCAGGTTGTTTTCCTGTTCTTCGAGCGTTTTGATGGTCGGGTGCTCCGGCTGGAACAGACGAATGGCGCTTTGCTTTTTCTGCTGTAGCTCGAGCAAACTTTGCTGTAGCTTGTTACGCTTTTCCAGGACGAGCCTTGTTTCGGCGTTGATATCGACAGAGCCTACTTTGTTGCGGTAGGTATTGAACTTGAGGAGAGAGCTGTCCATCTGGGCTTTGACCACTGGCAACTGTTTTTCCAGAAATTCCAATGTCTTTTGGGCTTCTGCGTTACGTTGTTCTACATTTTGCCTGAGATATGAAGTTGCGATTTCATTCAGGATGTTTGTGGCGCGGTCAGGATAGATATCCTGGTAGCTGAATTCCAAAATGCCGGTCTTTTTCCCTTTTTCCCTGATGTCGAACGCTCCTTTGAATGTGTCGATGGCGTCAAGGCGATCCATTTTAATAATCTTGAATTTTTGTCCGGCCTTGGCGTCCATGCGATAAACGCCAAAAGTGGCCGTGTCGCTTGCGTATGGGAAATGGTAGGTCGTGCCGACGGTTCCCGAGAGAACTTTGTTCTTTTTGTGGTCGTACAAGTCGAATGAAAGGCTGTCTGTAGCTTCTGCTATCCATGGACCTTTTTTTTCGTCCTTGGGAAACTTGTGCCATGGAACTTCGAATTGGCTGATTTCCATGCGACCTTCGCGATGCAGCAGACGGTCAATCCCGTTTACTGGCGTGGCTACGTATTGCAAGTGCATTTTTTCAACGGCGTCCCCGATAATGTGGCGGCTGTTGATGAGCTCGATTTCTGTTTCTGCGGGGCTGGTGGGGGCGAACAGGCTCGGGAGTCCTCCCATGAGCCCTGCGCTTTTGTTGCTCTTGGATTCGATTTGCAGAAGTGCGTCCACTTTATAGACGGGGCGGATCCATAACGAAACGAACACGCCGAAAATGGCGGATAGAACAAGAATTGGAAGCATGATTTTCCAATTCTTTGCGAGTTCCTTCAACAAGTCAAAAAGGTCGGTTTCTTCTTTTTTAGAAGATGCTGCCATATAACCACCACTATGTTAAAAATGATCCTACACTCATGTAGCAAATTAGCAATTTATTTCTTCACCAATCCGAGTTTCTCGAAAATTTCATTCCAACGCTGCATGATATTGGGGAGTTCGTAATATTTGGCCCGCTCGATTGCATTTTTTTGCAAGTCATGGCGGTATTGTTCATCCGTGATAACTTTGCAAATTGCGCCTGCTATGGCGTTATCGTCATCGGGTGGGCAAATGAGACCTTGCGCATCGTTCTCGATGATTTCTCGCTGGCGCCCTTTGTAGTCGCAAGCGATGCTGGCGCATCCCTGGCTCATCGCTTCGGTGAGTACCATGCCAAAACCTTCGTAACGGCTGCTTAAAACAAAAATTTCCGCTTTTTCAAATTGCTTTTGAATGTCGATGAAACCTAGAAAATCTACTCTGTCTGTAATTCCTAGTTTTTGGCAAGCTTTTAATAAAGGCTGTTTGTTGCCGCCACCTGCAATTTTAAGTTTCCAGTCCGGGTAGCTTTTGTGGATTTTCGCCCATGCCATTAAAAGCAGGTCGAAACCCTTATAGAGGCTATCGTCAAGCCTTCCTGCGGCAAGAATGATTTTTTCTTTTGGAGGAATGCTTTTTAAAGGCTCGTATGTTAAAGGATTGGGAAGAACGCTTACTTTTTTCATGAAGTTGGCGTCCATTTTTTTCTCTAGAACTAATTTATCCGCTTCGGTCAGGACAGTCAAAAAATCATAGTCCCGGCTGTCGATGAATTTTTCCTTTTCTCCTTGCGGTGAAAGAGGCGCGTAGTCGGGGCGCTCGAAGGGATTGTGGTCGGTGACGATAATCGGAGTGTGCCTTTTGATCTTATTTAAAGCCCTTTTGACTCTTTGGTAAAATTCCGGCATGACAATTACAATTGTATCTGGATTTCGCGCTTGTATAACATTGGCGAGTCGCTTGCTTCTGAAAAATCTTGGAAGGTTGTTCCAAATTCTTTCGAAAAAGCGACTTGTGGTTTTGTTTAATTTGACGAAATCTATTAGCCGTGCTAATATTTTTGCAGAAGGTTGAAATTGCCGGATGACGGTGATTTGCTGCGGTACGTTATATTTTATGGGCGTAAATAAGGTATCGAGTACGATGCTTACGTTATGACCTTGTTTGTTAAAACCTTTTGCCCATAGAGACGCGACTCGCTCTGCGCCGCCGTTGTCCAGGGAACGCACGTAAATTAAAATATTCATGTTCGGATACTCAATTAGATTTCGCGATAGAAGAAATGTCTATTTGCTCGCCCCATTTATTTTCCCATGTCGTGGGGTATATGTGGGTGAAGCCACCGTTATGGAAAAAGGTCATTTCGCCAAAATAAACATTCCCGTTGATTTCGTAAAAATCAACTCTTACATGGGGAATTCCCATGGATAATGTTGCTGCCAATTTTTTCATTTCTTCAAAACAATGTGGCTTCGGTGGCGCGATGAAAGAGTTCGGGTCTTTCATTCTCATGTCCAAACGGTTGAAGTCCATGTCGAAAAAATCAGTAGAAGGGAATTCCGCCTTATCGCGGGAAACGTACATGACCTGGGGTGTTCCGTTAAAACAAAAGAACTTGTAATCTCGGATGGATTTTTCTAAAGCGAGTTCTCTGTTTTGATGATGCTTTATATACAGTTCCTTGCCGTTTATTTCTAAGCGAACTTGTCCGTTCATGCTGTTTACGGGAAGCTCGATCATTTCGCCCCATTCTTTGTCCCAAATGCGTTTTTTTTCGCTACCGCCAAATGAGTATTGCCCGACGATGAACTTTTCGCCAATTTCGTAAAAATTGATTTTTGCCAAGTCCTTCATCTTTTCAAAATGGGGTGGCAGAACCGTTTTATCGGTATTCGCTATATCTTGAAGCTGGAGACTGTTCCCGTTTCCATCGAAATAGTTGAAGAAGGATAGATTGCTTTTTTCTTTTCGATTGGCTACAACCAATAAAAAATTTGATAACCCTTTTAACGTGTAAAATTTGTAATCGCGAAGTTCTCTGCTATCCGCGTCTTCCATATATTTTTCTGCAATAATGCGCGGGGGAACGTTTTTGTAGGGCCATTCGCGTGTGACGTAAAAGTAATTACGTTTCAAACACTTGGTGATTTTTTTTCTAGCTCTTTCTTTGTCAAATTTTGACTTGTCATTGCAAATGACCAATCCTGCGGAATCGTGCGTGCATTTTAATACGAACTGATTTGGCAGTTTGGAAAAATCGATGTCATCGAATTTTTCCCAGACACCGAGAGTGGGGATGATGTATTTTTCCCCAATTTTATCGGCAACCCATTTTTTTACGGCGTATTTATCTACGAGTGTTGTATAAAGTGGATTGCGATTGTATAATTTTAGCCAATTCAGCTTTTCGTTAAATGTTTTTGGATGGCGAAAATTGGGCAACCTGCCCAAGTGCGTTAGATAGAGAATTTTTATGTCTAGCTTGTCGGATAAAAATTTAAAGCACCCGTGAAAATGCAAATGAAGACAAACCTTTTTAATAAAAGTACTTAAATCCATGATAATCCTTATCGCTTCGATAAATAGTTTGCTTCAAACCGCCATCATTCCTAAATCATGCATAACGCAAAATAGCAATTTTTCTATTATATCAATGATGAGAAAAATTGTTATACCGCTATTTTCAATATCTGTATCGGCGTTCGCTTACCTTCCTGGCGAGGCTGGTTTTGTCTCACTTGAAGGGGCGCATGGAATTTTCGGAAATCCGGCTGGCCTTTCGGCCTTGGATTCCAAGGGCGCGCTCGTGTCGTACAATTTCGACGATGGAATAACCGAGTTTCGCGTTGGGGGAAACCTGGATCGCATCGGGGCTGGCTTCGAGTACCGCTTTAATGAAAAGGGAATGGATGAATCGCGCTGGAACTTGACGCATGGTTTTCCGCTCTTTGATCGTAGCGTTTTTTGGGGTGGCCGCATTACGGCGTTTCGCAGTGCCGACTTCGAGGGGACTGAGTGGACTTATTCCCCGGGGCTCTTGATTCGCCCGTTCCGTATGCTGTCGCTGGGTTACTCCTGCGAAAACTTGCTGTACTTTGGTCCTGCTTCTATGGAACGAATCCATAATGCTGGTGCGACAATTCGTCTAGGCGATGCTTTTGGCGTGAGCTATGATGTCGAAAATTGGAAAGAGCACCGGTTGCTTTTGGAACTTTCGCTTTTGGGGTTCCGCTTTGGATTCAAGATGCCATTGTACGGTGATGACGATGAATACTCGTTGACGATATCGATGCCGCTTGGAGGACATCTGGACGCTTCTCTCAAAATCTTTGATGATTTTTTGCCGAAAGGGGGAAGTATCGGTTTCCATGCGGCTCGTAGTGCGCGGGCGACGCGCTCAGCGCAGATTGTCCGTGTGCCGCTCAACATGGACGTGACCGAAGTAGAAAAGAATATGTTTTTTTTGGGGGCTTCTTCAATTGGGCTCATGAAAGTTCGTAATTTATTCGAACATCTGCTCCGTGATCCGTCTAGTAGGCTTGTCGTGCTTGATTTTTCGGGTTATAGCGCCAACTTGGCGATTTCTGAAGAAATCAACCGTTACGTGAAAAAGCTCAAGGCCCGTGGAGGCCTTGTAATTGCCTACATGGATGATGTTCGTCCATCTGTGCTTATGGCTGCTGCCAATGTGGACCGCATTGTTGTAGAACCTTCGGCTCATTTTACTTGGCTCGGGCTAGGTGGTGGGTTGACATTCTACAAGGGACTTTTGGATAAATTAGGTGTCAAGGTTGAATTTTTGCGTCATGGCGCTTACAAGTCGGCCGTGGAACCCTATACGGCAGATTCCATGTCGGTCGAGACTCGTGAAAATGTGGGAACGCTTTATAAGGATGTCTGGGAAGTAATCCGTAGGCGCCTTGCGGGTCGCTTGAGAAATGGAAGTGTGTCTGTCAATGCGGAAAAGCTGGACGAACTCGCGCAAAAACCTGTCATCACGGCGAATGGTGCAAAAAAAGTTGGCCTTGCGGATACGCTACTTTATATAGATCAAGTCCCGGGCTATGCGCTGAAGACTTTTTTCGGGATAGACGTGCCTTATGCCGGCTTTAGAACGTGGACTCCGTCGGATGCTAAAATTTTTGATGAAAGTTGGCGCCATCGTTCAAAAGTCGCCCTGTTGAATATCAATGGGACAATCAATTCCCGTATGGAAGAATCTATATTGGAAAATTTGCGGAAGCTTCCAGGGATGGGCGTGAAGGCGCTTCTTTTGCGGATCTCATCCCCTGGTGGAAATGCGATTGCCTCTGACAAAATTTGGGGGGCGCTCAAGAATTTGAATAAGTTTAAGATCCCCATTGTCGCAAGCATTGGTAGCGTTGGGGCTTCGGGAGCCTATTATATTGCTTGCGGAGCCGATAAGATAATTGCGGAACCGTTTGCAATTGTTGGAAGCATCGGGATTTATGGTGGTAAAATCGACGCTTCTGGCTTGATGCAGAAAATCGGACTTAAAGTTGAAACGGTGAAGACAAACGATTATTCGGATGCTCGTTCTTTTATGCGTCCGTGGACGGATGTGGAAAAGGCGGCTTTGCAGGAATACATGGATGATTTCTATAACCGCTTTACGGGAGTTGTTTCCCAGGCAACGGGAATTGACCAGGCCGTGGTCGATTCTCTGTATGGTGGTGGCCGTGTGATGGTTGGCTGGAAGGCGAAAGAGGCTGGGCTTGTGCACGGCCTGGGCGGATTTGACGACGCTCTTGACGAAGTTCGCAAGCTAGCCGATATCCCGAAATCTACAGAAATTGAACTGCTCCAGTTGAATACGGAGGATTCTTTCGTTGTTCCGTTTGCGAATACGAAATCGCTAGGAAACTTTATTCGAGATATGGAACGTACGCAGTTCTGGGCGATAGAACCAGCTCTAGTTGATGGTTATTAGTCAATAGGCGGTGGCTATGTTATTCTCGTGCATTTTGTCATGCCCAAACGATTAAAGATGTCGTCCTCGACCGTCAGGGAGGGGATCCATAATGATCAGAAATATGTGTATGGATTCCGTTGCAATTGTAGAGCAAGAAATAATGGTTCCCCCTCCGCTTCGAGGATGACAGCTCCAGAATGACATTGTAAAAAATTTTGGTAATTATTAACTGTAATTAGTAACTGCGCCGGAGGTGCAAAATTATGTTTGAAATCGCTTTAACTGTTTTTTGCTGCCTTTTGGCTTCGGCGTTTTGCTCTGTGACCGAGGCATCTTTTTATAGCGTCCCGCCTTCTACGGTGGAAGTCTTGGAACGCCAAAAGAAGTTTACGGCACGTTATCTAAAACATGTGAAGGATAATATCGACCGTTATATTGCTTCGGTGTTGGTAGTGAATACTGTTGCGAATACGGTGGGCGCGTCTTTGGCGACGGCTCTTGCGGTGAAACGCTTGTCGCCTTCGGCTGCGATGCTACTCCCGGTTGTGCTCACCATTCTCATTTTGCTCTTTGGTGAAATTACTCCGAAAACGCTTGGCGTGAAACAAGCTAAAATTTGTGCGCCGCTTGTGGCCGTGCCGTTTTATTACATTACTAAAATTCTAGGCTGGACGGGTATTATTTGGCTTTGCCTTACGCTTACAAAACGTTGGACCCGCGAAGATAAAGAGAAAAAAGATGTGAGCATTGAAGACATCAACAGCCTTGTGAGTCTAGGACTGCGCGAAGATGTGATCGACCGCCAACAGGCGCTTGTCATCAAGAACATTCTTTCGCTCAAGTCGCTCCCCGTGCGTCGTGTGATGACTCCGCGTCAGGTCGTGTTTACGCTCCCTGCCGATAGTACGATTGGCGAGACTCTTGACGAGCGAGGCAATTGGCCTTTTTCGAGAGTTCCGCTTTACGATAATAAGAAGGACAATTGGATCGGCATTGTGCTTCGTCGCGATGCTTACAATAAGCTCGCTGAAGGTCAGCGCGATGTGAAACTTCGCCAACTTATGCGACCGATGCAGCTTGTGCCTGATAGCCTCATGACGGACAAACTTTTGCTGCGATTCCTCAAACAGCGTGGACATATGGTGGGTGTAGTTGACGAATTCGGAGCGATTGCGGGTATTGCGAGCCTAGAAGACGTGCTCGAAGAAATCCTCGGTCGCGAAATCGTCGATGAATTTGATGTCGCCGTGAACTTACAAGAAACTGCACGTCGCAAGTCAAAAGCGCTTGCGAGCATGAGGAAGAATAGTAGACAGTAGACAGTAGACGGTAGGAAGGAAGAAGGCGAGTACCGCGTTGTGCTTGCACGAATATGGCTGAGCCGTTTGGCAAGACGCGAAGCGTCAATGTTGCGGCCACAGTCATTCTTCGCTAGGAGAATCCATATTTTTTATTTTACGTTTGCGTAAGAAATCCTGTGAATCCGGAATTGTCGCTTGAGTTGTTTTCTAATAAACTATTTTTCGGGCTGTGTTGTTTTTTAGTTTCTTCCCGATTGCATCCCGGTTGCGTTTCTTGACAATGTTCTCTTTGCGTGCCCTTGTGTTTTTTATAGCAGATGAGTTGTTTGGAAAAACTGTGTAATTAGCGACGACTATGGCTATAGGTGTATAGGAACATGTGTTGTTGCAATAATTGTTGACGTATGCAGAGTATCCTTCTATATAAATCGAATCGGAAGCGTTTACATCAAGATTTTGGGGAATGTAAATATAGCTGGAATCAAGAACGTTTCCCATGACAGGATCTCCATCGGGCATAATTTTAAAGAGCTTCAAAGAAATGCGTTTTGCGAACATGATGGGTTGATTGTTGGTGGCCTCGGCCGAATTTTTTCCCTTTATAGAGCACCTTAAATGAACAGTTTTCTTTCTGCTGTTGCTCAAAAATGCAGGCGTCTTTATTCCACACACTGTCGATGATTCCCGAAATGTTGATGGTGTGCTCTAAGGAAGGTCTCGTTGCTGGGTCTGGATACTTTTCTTCTGTGCTTTCATATTTGGTGTTTATAGAAAAAACTTGCATCCCCAGTGCTGCTGAAATCTGCATGCACGCCGGAATGGCGTCACACCGATCGTTTGTGTTTGGTGATGTTTGTGCCAAAACTGAAATAGAAAAAAAGATAACTATAAAGAATAAAGTTCTCATAAAAAGATAAAATAAAAAAAAGAAAAATTATTTTGTAAAAAATATCACTAATGTCCGCTAAAAATTTAACATAAAAAGAGATCGTCAAAAAGGTCGAGGCTTTGCCCCATCCATTTTTTAGTTGGTAGAGCTTAGAACTTAGAGCTTAGGGACGTCATCCTGGAGCGTAGCGACGGGACCCATTATTTCTCGTGTCTACATTTGGGAGGGGATCTAATGACGTATTTCTAATGACCATTGACCGATGACCAATAACCAATAACTAGTAACTCCGTCCTCTACATTACATTAATTCTACTAATTCTATCAATTAATAGAATGCTTAACCCTTAAAAATACTACTTTTTTTCAAAAAATTGACTTTTTTACCCTTGGACGTCTTCCTGAAATCATCTATATTTACCTTGCTTTTCTCGGGGCGCCTTTGCCCTGGAATTTCACTCACTAGAGGATTTACATGAAAACCATTACGGTAAACCCGAAGACTGTCTCCCGCAAGTGGAAGCTTGTGGACGCAGCTGACAAGCCGATGGGACGCGTTGCAAGCGAAGTTGCTCGTCTCCTCATGGGCAAGCATAAGGCCATCTATTCCCCGAACGTCGATACTGGCGACTTCGTGGTTGTCATTAACGCTGAAAAGGTTGCTGTTTCCGGCAACAAGGCTCTCCAGAAGCAGTATTTCCACCACACTGGCCACATCGCCGGTGAACGTTGGATCAACTTTGCCGACCTTTTGGCAAAGCACCCGACTGCTCCGCTCGAAGCTGCCATCTGGGGCATGCTCCCGCACAGCGCTCTTGGCCACAAGATGATCAAGAAACTCAAGATTTTTGCAGGTGCCGAACATCCGTTCGCTGCCCAGAAACCCGAAGTCGTAGAACTTTAATTTAGAACGGAGAAAACTATGGCTACAGCAAAAAATAAGAAGATCTACCGCGGCACTGGCCGTCGCAAGAACGCTATCGCCGCTGTGATCCTGAAGCCGGGTACCGGCAAGCGCACAATCAATGGTCGTGATTTCAAGGAATACTTCCATTCTGAAGTGCAAGACATGATTGCAAATCTTCCGTTCGCCATCCTCGGCAACGCTGAAGAATGGGACGTCGAAGTTACCGCTCGTGGCGGTGGCATCGCCGGCCAGATGGGCGCAGTCCGTCTCGGCATCTCCCGCGCACTCGTTGCTAACGATGCAGAAGTGAAGCCGGCTCTCAAGAAGGAAGGCCTCATGACTCGTGACGCACGTGCCGTTGAACGTAAGAAGTTTGGCCGCAAGAAGGCTCGTAAGCACTTCCAGTTCAGCAAGCGCTAATCTGCGAATTTGCTTTTACGGAAAACCCTGGCAGATGCCAGGGTTTTCTTTGCTTGTGGCTTTTGTGCGTTTGTTGAGGAATTTTTAAGGCTGAATATAGTGCGCAAGAGGCTTTTTGTGATAGATGTACCTATAAATGTCTAAAAAAGCTCTTTTTATAGGTACAAAAAACGGGAAAATAGGGGGAATAGATGATTTCCGTATCGCGAACGTACCTATAAAAAACGAATGAAAGCATTTTTATCGGTATTTATGGACTTCGAACGGATAAAATATGTGTTTGTTTGTACGTAATTTCGAAAAATGTACCTATAAAAACAATCAAAAAATTGTTTTATAGGTACGTTCCCCCAAAAAATGCTTAAAAAGCTTGTTAATTTATTGCAAATTCGGGGCGACATTCTTAAAACAACCTATGAAATCGTGCACAATAACTATTGGCTGGTGACCATCGACCAGAAACTAGTGACTCCTCTGCTTGTAAATGTCTGGTAATTGTTAACCTGTCGACGGTGGATGCCTCCAGGGCGTTCCCGTGTTGCGCTAAAAGGAAATGCCCCGTCGTAGCGGGGCATGACATGCGTGGCTTTGTCGCGATTTTAAATAAATTGTCAACTATGAACTAGGGGCTTGCTGAAGGCGTTAGAAATTATCGTCGCGATCGAACATGTGCGTCACGAATTCGACGACAAGAGTCTCGTAGGCTTCATCGCTGAAAATTGGCTTCTGCATCAGGTCGATGGCTTCCTGTGAAAGTTCGCCTGTGGTTGCGAGTTCCGCGCCGCCCTTGCGGTACTTTTCTCGGAGCATGTTCAGACGGCGCGGGCCGCCACGATGGTCGAGCGCGCGCATCTGCGGACAAGCGATAAGCGTGTAGCCTTCATGCCCGAGTATGATATCGAACTGCTTGCGGACCGGTTCGTAAACTACGTCCAAGTCCATCCAGGCGCAGCTCGAAAGCAAAATGATCTTTTGCCCTTTTTTCTGGAACTGGAGCCCGTGTAACGGAGTGCTCATGGCGTTTGCGCCGTCTTTAAGCTTCTGGCCCATGTACGGGTGGACCATGCCCACGATGCGGTCCATCAGGACCTTCATCTGCCCGGGAACGCCGAATAAGAACAACGGAAAACTCCAGATAACGATGTCAGAGTTGATTAGCTTTTCTCGAATTTTCGGTACATCGTCATCTTTCATGAAGCAAGATCCATCTTCGCGTCCCCAGCAGCTGAGGCAGCCACGGCAGGGCTTTATATGCATCTTGTCGATGAAAATGTACTCGGTCTCGTAGTCGCCGTTCTGTTCTAGACCTTCGACAAATGCTTTTGTAGGGATGAGGGTTCCGCTGCGTTCGTTTTTCGGGCTTGCAACCATTACGAGGATTTTCTTTTTCTCTGCCATGCGCGCAAATTTAGAAAAAAATTGCACTGTATTTTTATGTATGTCTATTGCGTGTGGGTCTGGAGCGCAAAGAATAAAAATGAAAGTTGAAAAATAAAACGATGAAAGTTATCTTTTTCTAGAACATCGCTATGAGTTGGTTTTTTAAGAAATTTTTTGTCATATACACATTGTTATTCTGTGTGGCTTTTGTGCTACCCGTTTTGAATGGTTGTGATAGCAGCGCCGGAGCAGATAATCAATCGGGTGAACCCTCTTCATCGACGGTCCGTACTCCGTCTTTGGAACTCCTTTATCCAAGCACATTCGAACCGGATGATAAGGAATATCCCTATGTGGGAATTCCGCGTGTTGTGATTGAAACGAAAAAACGCCAGTCGGTAAAAGACCGAGAAACAGAAGTTCCCGCCAAGATGCAAATCTGGGGCGACACCGCTGCCGAAAGTGAAATTATGGATTTGACCATAAAGGGGAGAGGAAATTCAACATGGTGGTATCCTAAGAGGCCTTATGCAATCAAGTTTGAAAAAAAACAGTCTTTGCTTGGTATGCCTAAAGGGAAAAAATGGGTGCTGTTGGCCAACTATCGAGACCGAACTCTTGTCAGGAATGCTTTTGCCTTTGAAATTGCACGACAAACGGATATCGGCTGGACTCCTCAAGGAAGGTTTGTTGAAGTTTTTCTTAATTCAAGTTTTATGGGTAATTACTATTTGTGCGAAAAAGTCGAAATTCAAGAAAACCGCTTGAATTTAGGGGCTGAAGACTATTTGCTGGAATTTGATACTTATTACGACGGTGATGAAAAATTTAAAAGCGAAAAAAAGAAACTGCCCATAAATATAAAAAGTCCAAAACTGTTGTCCGAAAACAGCTTCTCGTATATTCAGTCTTTTGTAGATACCGTTGAGAATGTTCTTTATACGGATAAATTTGAATCTGTTGACCTAGAAAACTATATTGATTTTAAATCGTTCGCCCTATATTGGATTGTGTATGAATTGACAAGGAATGGGGAACCGAACCATCCCAAGAGCGTTTATATGCACAAAATGGGAAATGGTCCTTTGAAAATGGGACCCGTTTGGGATTTTGATTTTGCAACATTCGGCTTTGGTAAGTCGTTTCAATTACAAAATGCAATCTGGTTTGATAGCTTAATGAAACGTTCTGAATTCAAAGAACAAGTGAAGTTACAATGGCAGCAAAATAAGGAAAAGTTTTATCATCTGACTTCTTTCGTTGATTCTCTTTGTATGTACATAAAAGAGTCGAACGAAAGAAACATCGCTTTGTGGCCTATAGAAATCGAGAACTATCCCGCCGGCGATGAAGAAATGGATTTTGAATCGTCCATCGAAAGAATAAAGGAAAATTATATCAATGAATTCAATGTGATGGATTCATTGATATTGAAGATGTAGACAAAATTCTTTCTGGAGTTATTTCATTAGGTCTTGATACACGCTGCAAAGTGATGAAATCATTTGTTGCGTCGTGAATTTTTTATTGAAAATGGCGAAAGATTCGTTTGACATCCTGGATGTCAAATCCTTGTCGTTCAATAAATTCTTTAAATGAGTGCATGCCTCGTCTGCGGTGTTGAATAAAAATCCATTCTTATTGTTTTCGACAACTTCGTTATTGCCGACAACATTTGTTGCTACAATCGGTAATCCGATACTTGCCGCTTCAATCAACGCATAAGGCAATCCTTCAAAACGGGACGTCGAAAGATAGACCGTCGATGCGGCAAGATAGTCTAAGGGATGGTCCGAAAATCCGGTGAATGTAATGTTTAAATTTTCCTCTTCGGACTGCTTTTTTAAACGTTCCCAATCTTCGCCGTTGCCGACCCAAACAAATTCCATGTTTTCGTTTTTCAAGGTCCTTGCGATTTGAAACGCTAAATCCATGTTTTTTGAATAGTCGAACCTGGATAGCGTTACGACTTTGAATTTGCTGGAAATTGCTTTTCTATTTGGATCGTCAATCCCGTTGTAGATTATTTTTGATTTTCTAGAATCTAGAAAATGCATTTTTTGGGCGAGATTGAACTCTCCATTAGAAACAAGTATAAACTTGTTTGTAAAAAAGTGAAATAAAAAACCGGCCAGTGTATTTAACCATAATTTTATCTTGCTGGAATAATTGTTGGTTATTCCGTGAAATGTATGGACGATTTTAGCTTTCGTTCCAAGTATTTTTAAAAATCTTGAATAAAAGCCGGCTCCATTCCCATGCGAATGGACTATATCGATCTGATTGTTTTTTATGAATTTGTATAAACTTAATAAGGCGGGAATTGAAAATTTTCGAAAAGGAATATAGATGCGGCGCTCGGCTGGAATTATTTCATCCCATAATTTGGAGTACGGGTCGCCATCTTGCGGATATGCAAGGAATATTTCGTATTTTTCTGAAAGTTCTCTAATTAGCTGGTCTACATGTCTTGGACCGCCACCAAAATCGCTTCTTACTGTAATTAACAATAATTTCATTTTTTTCTGATATATTTCCCGATTAATCTTTTTGAAATTTTCACGTATAATTTTGCAAGGACGTTAAGCCTCAGTTGGTATAAAATCAAAAGAATATTGTGGTTTATACCGAAATACCTGAAATACCTGAACTTGTAGCGAGGTTTCCCGATGAGGGAAAATGCTCTTTGTTCATCGGAATCTGTTTCGTAAATGCGTCGAAGAGTCCAGGCCGTCCATTTTAGGTGGGATATTTCGATATCTTGTGCGAAATCCGGCGTGTTGGAAAAGTACTTCCGGATGTTTTGTTCGACAATCATCAAGTCTTCAAGGTTTTTCCATTTGAACTTGTTTGTGAAGGAACCTGAATTGTAATGGACGTAATGGTATAAGGGCTTTTGGACAAATCCTATTTTTTTTGCGGCATGGACGAGTTTGGGCAAAACGGCATAATCCTCTCCATAACTAATGCCTGGAATGCAGTGTATATCGTTTTCTTTATAAAGGCTTGTCTTGAATACCTTGCCCCATATGCAAGAGGGCGTGTTGTGCGCGATTACATTTTTTGTATAGGTTGTTATGTCGCTGGATTGACATGCTGAAAGATCTGCTATTTTTTTGTCTGTATATTCATGCCATGTGCCTGCAATGACGATATCCAAATCTTTTTCGATTGCCTCTTGAATGCAGTTTTCAATAAAGTCGGTTTCGATAAAGTCATCGCTGTCTACATGCGTGATAAAATCGCCTGTGGCGGCTTGAATTCCTGTTTCTCGGGCAGAAGATAAGCCTTTGTTCTCTTGATGGTGTATAACAGATACTTGGGATTTTCTGTGTGCGAACTTTTCTAATACAGTATTCAGTTTTTGAATGCTTGAATCTTCTGTCTTGTCGTCAACGAATATGATTTCCAGGTTTTCGTAGGTTTGGGAAAACAGACTGATACAACAGCGTTCTATGTACTTTTCTACGCCGAAAACAGGAACGACAATGGAAACTTTGGGCTTGCTATAAAATTGATTCATACGGGTATGTGCAGGTGGAACCTTGTATGACAATGGTTACGTACCAGAAAGCAAGTAGTGAAACCGCATATATGAAATGGATTGTTTTTCGGTAATTCGAATTTACCGCTACAATGGGAATAAAAGCTAGGCATAAGGGCAACAGGTATAAGCCCATTCTTCCGGCCTGGGCGCTGATGTAGTTGAACATGAAAAACGATATTTCGGCAATGATCAAGTATGAAAACTCAGAAAAAATCTCTTTGGAAATAAATGTTTTCTTTGCCTTGTATAATATAAAGGGAACCACAAGAAATAGGGAATGGTAAAGTACTTCGAATAAGGGGACGTCTCCGTCCTTGTTGCCTAGATAAACTGCGAAGCGATGGAATATTTCGAATCGTGAGGTGAGTTCTTTAATAATTATGTAGTTTCCCGATACGGTTATGATAATGCATGCGATCAAGGCAATTCTCAGTAGGGAACTTTTCAGGTATTTGAGAAAATATATGCATAGGAAGGCTACCGATGTGAAATGGAATGTTAGGGCGCCAACAAAAGCTGCGATACCAATTTTTTTTCGATCTTTTTCGAAGTTGACGTAAGCTATAAGGCAAAGTGATATTGACAGGTATTGTTTTGCCAAATTTAATGACTGGTTGAACATTATGCAACAATAGGACAACCAGAGTATCCATAAGTGAATTTTGTATTTCTTCGCTAAGTGTGTAAAAAAGTACAAGAAACTTCCGTTCACGATCACGGCACATAAGAAAAGGAAAAAATTAAAATCGTTGAAGATTTTATTGCAGACGTAAGCGAGAACTTTGTAACCGATTTCATTCATGAAGTATAAATCAGAAACGCGGTTGTTGAAATCGGTGAATGTAGACGTAAATGCTGCGACCTGGTAGCAACCGAGAGGATACGCGGATGTGTCGGAACCTATGGCGGCTGTTCTCAAGCCGCTCAATAGCGAAAAGCTGATAAGGATCGTGAACAGAATGCTTCTTTTCCCATAACGCGTTCTGTTGTTGTATCCTAGTAGCATCAGGACCGAAATTATGAAAAAAACGAAATAGACCATAATCTTTTTCTATAAAGATAAACAAAAAAATAGTTTTTTTAACGGTGTTAAAATACGGCCATGAATTTTTCCGAGGATATTTAGGTTCTTTAGTCCCAAGCAAGACCAAAACTTCTTTTCATATTTTTCAAATTTTAACGGTTCGACCCATGAAGCTGCGTAATGGTGGATGCATACTGTGTTTGGGGTCTGGGTGATGCTGCCTGTTTTATAGTCTTTAGCGCAAAAATATTCGATAGGATAAATTTTGGGCGCAACTTCTTTGTGCTTTATGAAAAACTTTGTAAGTCGTTCCGTATTGGCTGTAGTGTCGAGCGCTCCAAATCTCTTTTTGAAGGTCAAAGAATCGTATTTGGCCAGGAACTCGTTTATCCATGGAGTCCCTGGTTCGGCTCCGATCACGGCCGTTCCGACCAACTTTCCGTTTTGTTCTTCGCCGATAAAAGACCCGTCGTGTAAAAAGGAGTCGAATTTTTTTATGACCTGGACATCGGTATCCAAGTAGATTCCGCCCATTTGCTGCAAGGCGTACAGTCTGCAAACATCACTGACAAATGCGTATTTTTTTAGTTCGTACGCTTCCTTGACATAGCGATTGTACTCGACATTAAAGTTGCTTTCGTTCCATTCTACAATTTGATAGTCCGGCAGAATTTCTTTCCAGGAATGAACGTAGTTGTTGGTACATTCATCCATTTTTTTCGATCCAAACCAGCAATAATGTATAATCTTAGGAATCATCTTCGTCTCTATTGGCTGATGCTAGCGCATCCAGGTATCCGTGGCCATATTGCAAGTCTGGCTCTACGTAATTCCCTTCGCCCCATTCGTTCCAGGATCTGAGGAAAATAATCCTCTTGTCGTATTCCTTGTCTTGCACCAAGTCGACAGCTTCTTTCACGTGCTTCTGGAAAAGTCCTGGCGTATTGTTTGTCCAGATTTCGGCTGTCTTTGCACGGGGCGACCTGTCCCATCCGGGCATGATGCATGGGAATAAGTTTTCCTTTTTGCAGCTTTTTGCAACAAGGTACTTGATCAATTTCGAATAGTCATATTTGTCCACGATGAGGTTGAGCAGGAATTTCCTCAAGCGGAAATATATGCCGCGCTTGTAGCGACCGTTGACATTCACTTCTGCATCCCTGATGTTGCAAATAGAGATGGCGTCCAGATTGTATTTATCCCATGTATGGACTTCGTTTTCTTTACCGTAGTACAGCCCGACAAAATAAATCCCCTTCAAGCCGTTCTCTCGGGCGAGCTTGTTCCAACATTCCATGTATTTGTTTACATCAGGAATGTCTGGAGGGTAATATATCATGAATATAGGCTTGCCATCTACGCAGATGTACCTTTTGTCCTTGAAGGCGGGGAGCATTGTGTTGAAATGCAAAATCCAGTCCGGTTCGCCCGGATAAGTTTGCTCCATGATGATCTTGTCACCCTTGAACTCCTTGCCGGTGACCCAGCTTGAGGTTTTCCATGTATGGTTAGCCCATCCGAGACAGAACGGCAGGTCGGGTTTTCCCGATGCAAGGACTTCGTTGAAAGGCCTTTCCAGAAGGCGTTTGCCGTTGCCGAACCAGTAATGCCAATACATGAAGCCTTCGACGCCGGCTTCTCTTGCCAGCTCGGCTTGCTGTTCGCGGACTTCGGGAAGGCGTAAATCATAGAAACCCAGATCGGAAGGCAAGTGGGGTTGGTTGTGCCCTCGAAACAGGGGCTTTGCTTTCGCGACATTAGTCCATTCGGTAAAGCCTTTTCCCCAGACTTCGTCGTTTTCCGGAATAGGATGAAACTGCGGAAGATACATGGCAATTATTCTAGACTTTGTCTTCATCACTTACTTTCCTTATAATCTTTGCGGGATTCCCTGCTGCAATGCAATATGCAGGAACATCTTTTGTGACCACGGCGTTTGCCGCTATAATGGAGCCTTTTCCGATGGTTACGCCCGACAATACTGTTGCCTTGTCGCCAATCCAGACGTCATCTTCGATGATGACAGCACCTTTTGAAACGAGTTCTCTTTGACTCGGTGGCAATTGTAACGCTTCTTTCGAAGAGTCCCCGTGGTTGTTGTCGGAAATGGTGACCCATTTCCCTGTCAAGCAATGGTTTCCTATTGTTATTTTATTAGTGCAGGTAATATGGCTATATGCGCCAAAGCTACAATTTTCGCCGATCTTTAAAACAGGAACATTCTTGACAAGTTCCGGCCATGCCGTCAAGTGAAAATAATCGTCAAAAAAAGTTCCATCCGCGATTGAAATGCACTTGCTCCCGTGAATGCGCCCGATTTTACCGAAGAAAACGGACTTGCCGCAATGATTAAAAATCGAGCGGAGCCAAATCGACCGCAAGGATCTCCAATAGCCCTTAAAGCATTCATATCTTTTGTACGAAAATATGAACGATTGCAAAAAGCGAAAAATGAACAAAACGATCCTTTTCATCTTCACCTACAATTATTCATTTGATCTCTCAGTATCGAAGAAGAAATCCCGTCTGTATGGGGCAAATACACAATCTCGACATTTACCGGGGCGAATTGTTTTTCGAATTCTTTCCATTGGGGGGTTCCTTGCCAATCGGAGCCTACGAACATTTTGTTAAAGCGGTATTTTTTCCATGCCTCGAATTTGTTCTTGTCCACTTGAGGGACGACTTCGTCGACATAACGAATGGCTTTTACGATTTCGCAACGGTTTTCAAACGGGATTACTGGTCTCTTGTTCTTGTCGTGTAAAACAAGTTCATCTGTACTGACGCCGACAATGAGGTAATCGCATTGTTCTTTTGCGCGACGCAGAATATTTAAGTGCCCAATATGAAACATGTCGTAAACGCCCGTTGTATAGCCAATGATCATTTTTCATTCCTCTTCGTAAACTTCTCGATTATTTTTCTCTTAAATGTAGCCCTTTCATTAGAAGTTAATCCAACAAAATAAACGGACACCACAATACATACACTAGAGGATGCCAATGATGCGATAAACCGTTCCCAGCCATTGGATAAATTGCTATAGACGATGATAGGCAATACGACAGAGGTTGCCACGACCGCTATAATGCGCACGTACACCTTCCAAATATAGGTTCCTATCGGCAGGTGGACTTGATGATGCGCTACAAATATTCTTGTTATGGAGCCAATTATTGTTGATACCAGCAAGCAGAGAAAAACGGATTCGGGGACGTTCGTAATTTTGATGGCGAAATAGGTGATAATCATAAATGCGTAAGATACACCGCAAACGCATATCTGGTACAGTTTCAGTTTTCCGGATGCGAGATTTGCCGTATAAAGCGGGTTGATCAAGGCATCCAGAATGGTCACGCAGAGAATGATTCTGACAAAGTTTACGGTATGGCTTGGGACGGCGTCTGCGCCGAGCCAAAGGTTCAAAACGAATTCCGCTTCCAGCATGAGAGGGAAGGAGAACAAGAAAAGCAAAAAGAAGCAGTACTTGGAACTGGCGTAAATCAACGAATACATCCGTTCCAGATTGTCCGAGGCATAAGTCTTTATAATTTGCGGATTGATGGCGACTTGCAGGTTGTTTGAAAATTGCTTGATGGCGTTTTCGATCTGGACGGCGATCCCTCTCGCGGCGTTTACGGCAGGCCCGCAGAAAAGGTTGAGTATCAAATTTATGCCCTGGGTATAGAATATGTACGAAAAATTCCCGACGAGGCTCCATCCTGTGAAAGCGCTCATCTTCTTGAACAATGGCCAGTTCCAGTAAAACTTCAACTTGGTTTCCGGAAAATTGCGCTTGCTATAGATAAAATAAATAACAATATCCAAGATGGAAACGAACGCCGTCAGTAATCCAAAGAAAACGAGCTTGTCGCATGGTGCATACGCCAGGGATAAGGCGATAGCCAGTTTGAAAATTACATCCATTATGGAGATGTAAGCGAATGCGTTCATTTTTTCATGAGCGATTATAACGGCATTGAAAGGCACGTAAAGAATGGATATAAACGATGTGACGACCGTAAATTGATACAGTATTTGCGCTGCAAAAAAGCGTTCTTCGGGAATGACCATCTTATTGTGCAAGTACCAGAGGCCAACCGTTTCTCCCAATATGACTATGAAAATCGCCATCCCGAAATGCATGGCTACCGTCATATTGAATATCCCGTTCAGCTTCCGCTCGTTCTTTTTCGCCAAGTACGTTGTTATATACCGCGAGGTCGCATTGGTCATGGCGTTGTTGAAAAAGATAAACATCGCGATGATGCCGCCGATTACGTTGTAAATACCGTAATCGATGATGCCTAGAGAACGGAGTATGATGCGGGATGTAAAAAGCCCGGCGAACATGACAATCCCCATTCGGATATACATGTACAGCGCATTCATGGCGATACGCTTGTTGTCCGATGGAGCAGTTTTCCCGTTAAGCATAGATAATTACTCTTTTACGCAACTAATGTTCTTCGTCTGTCATGCGGTTATAGTTGTCGATGGCTTGGAGGTAATTTTTCTGATATTCCTCGTCGGAAATCGACTGGATGACATTTGCGATTTCATCAAGAGACGAACATTTGGGGAAGCCCAAGTCGTTTATGCCTACGAAGAAATTTCTGCGCTTGGTTAAATTTATCGAGCAGAAGGGGATTTGTTTAAACGCGGCATCGATCATTGAAATGGAGTGCTCACCAAATACAAAATCGGCTTTTTTCAAGTCTTCTTCAAGGGAACTGCGCGAAAAAGACAGCTGGAATCCGCCGTTCACATTAGCCAGGGGGATGTTGCTGGATAACGTCAAATTGGGAAGTTTCAGCCATTCGAAATAATCGTGAACGCGGTTGATGGCGTTGACGCCTACGTTAAGCGGGTGAACCCATGTCGGGTGGCAACGGTATGTGAAATGGATATCCGGGAAACGCCTTGCCATTTGCACGAATGCATCCACCATAATATCGTCATCGGACCTGTTCTTTAGCGCTGTCCAGTCTCCCGATCCGGAGGCGACAACCAGGATGTTCTTTACGGCCTTCGGGAAAACGGGCTTTGGAATGTAGAGCTTTTTCCTAAACGGAATCATCTCGTAGGGAAGGTTTCTGTTCCTGAACAATTGGGTGCCGAGAATATCCCAGCAATAGTACACGACGTTTTTTGGAACGTAACTGTAATCGTAGTGAGTATAGTTCGGCGGCAAATAGCCGTCTTGAGCCCATCTTATGGCGTATTTATCGTCATCGGGCACGTCGCATTTACCGTGTTCGTGCCAAGTCGTCATGTAGGTGCATGTTTCTTTTGTCTCGTATTGCCCTGCATTAAGCCGTTCGCATTCCTGTTCGGAACTTTCAAACGGGATATCTAAACGATAGCCGATGCGGCTCATCTTCCCGAGGAATACGTATTTCCGGCCTTCATGGTAGGCTACGCTGACTTCTTCGGGACGGTAAAAATTTCCGTTTTGATTCTTTTTGCCGCGAAGGCATCTATAGATTTTTTTCAGGGTCGCGTTTTGGGCAAGTTTGTTCCGAATGCGAACCTTGAGAGGCGTTCTATCTGTATAGTAATACGTCCCGTTCAATTTTTTAAAACCGTGGCGTGTCCAAACGGAACCGTCTATGCCCAGGTCTTCGGAAAGGATGTATTTGCGGTCCGGTGAAAATTCTTTTAAGACTTTATGAAGAACAATCTCATTTTTGAGTTCTTTCATCTTGTGCAGATAATCTTCATATTTGGTTTCCGGAGTGTAGGCGTCGGTATCGCATTTCGCCATTTCTTCATCGGTGAGATAATCCGCAAAATCGACAAAGATGCAATTCTTGAACAATCCAGAAATATAGGCTCTTTCGTTTTCAAACAGGAAATGAGTCGTTAAGAAGACGTTCTTGTCGTTACTGGCAATTACTTTTTTGTATTTCTCTAAAGATTCTAATTTGAGATTTTGCGTGAATACGATAATGCTTGCCATCTTATCTCCGTAACAAGAATCGAATTGCATCCCTTGCAAATACGGCTGCAACCTTTTTCAATAGCCTTGGTTTTGTATAAAATATACCGTACATGCCGGATTCCCCGGACAAATCGTAGGAGCAGTACCTCTTGCGTATTCGGTATTGGTAGTAAAGGTCGGCAATAAAGCCTAAATTCTTGTCGATTACAAACCTGAATGTATCCGGCGATATGTCCTTGTCCCTAAGAAGGGTGCATATGATCCAGGGATACTCCACTCCAAAAGCAAAGAACAAATCGTAATCGCCTTTGGGCTTTTTCCCTTGGGGAATTTCGTCAAAGATCACGGAATTGTCGATAATGTAATTCCTGTGGTGACGAACGCTGAAAAGAATATTCGTATGCGGGAACAGCTCATTATAATCGGAAACATCGTCCGAAAGGTTCTTGAAATCGTCCTTCCATATGGTCATTCCCGTTGACCATGATGACCAGTAGGACAAATGTTTCACGAATTGGTCGAACGTGTTGAATTCGTGTTTCTTTTTTGCGATTTTCAAGACGCCATTGCTGTAATAGACAATGGGCTTTTCGTTTCGGTGTCCTTCTACAAAATCGATCAGTTTTTGCAGCGCCCCTTTTACAAGCCTTGTCCGGTGGTTGACAAACTTAATCAGTTCGCCATGAGCTCTCTTATACGATTCGATTTCGTTTATAAAAGGCAAAGCTTCGGTTTCCGCATAAACGATGTTGCTGTGTTCCGAGATGAAACTTTTTATCTTGTCCTTGAATTCGCTGTTGTGACCGTTATCCGTAATGACTACTTCAAAAAGGCTCTCGTCGACGCCCTGGGAGTAGATACTCTCTAGTACAGGGAACACCCATTCAACCACGCCGTTGGTTGGCATGCAAAGAGATACCTTTAAATTGGGGCTCATTTGTCGCCTCTCATTTCTTTAAGGTAGTCGTCATAGTTTCGAATGTATTCGTTACCGTCGTAATAAGTGCTTGCGAGGACCAGCAATACGGAATCCGGGGAAAAATCGTACATGTCCTTCCAAATCATCTTGGGAATGTAGACGCCCATCATAGGCTTGTTCAGTTCGACGATGATTTCTTCTTTGCCATCCGTAATTCTGACTTTACTCGTGCCCGCCACATTGATAAGAACAAATTCGGATTCCCTGTTGGCATGTTGCCCGCGGACAACCGTCGAATCGGAATCGTAGATGTAAAAAACTCTCTTGATGCTAAAAGGTATGGCCCGGGATCCTTCAATAACTACAAGTTTTCCTCTTTCATCGCCAAGATCGCGAAAATGAAGTACCGGACATAGATCTTTTAAAGACATTGAGCTTACACTCCTTCGTTCTTATTGAAAATTGTTGATGGCGTCTATGACGTAGGTTTGTTCGTCGTCTGTCATGCCATTGTACATCGGGATAGAGAGAACCGTTTTCGCCAAATGCTCCGTTATGGGTAAAAAGCCTTCTTTATGCCCAAGATATGCATAGGCTTCCGCGAGGTGCGGTGGAATGGGGTAATGGATAATCGTTCCGATTTCTTTCTTGTTCAGGTAGTCGATTAACCGTTCCCGATCTTCGCAACGGAGTACATACTGATGCCAAACGCCGGTCGCGTGAGGAACAAGTGTGGGCAGCTTTATTGCCGGGTTGTTGATTTCCTTGCTGTACCTTTCCGCAATTTTTTGCTTTTCTTCTGTCAGTTCCTGCATATGAGCCAGTCGGACGCGGAGCATTGCCGCCTGAAGTTCGTCCAGACGTGAATTGGCGCCAACGACTTTGTTGTAATAGCGCTTTTCGGATCCGTAATTTCGGAAAATTTTAAATTCCTTTGCCAATGCTTCGTCATTGACAACGACCGCGCCGGCATCCCCGAAGGCTCCCAAATTTTTTGACGGATAGAACGAAAAACATCCGACGTCTCCAAAGGTGCCTGTCATTTGCCCGTTGAAACAGGCTCCATGGGATTGGGCGCAGTCTTCGACTAATCTCAGATTGTGTTTCTTGCAAATGGGGACGATTTCGTCCATCCGTGAAGCCATTCCGTACAAATGGGTTACAAGAATAGCTTTCGTCTTTTCCGTAATCAATGCTTCAATCTTTTCGGGATCCATTCCGAAATGTTCATCCGGTTCCGCGAATACGGGTGTCGCTCCATTCATGGTGATGCCCATGACAGATGCTATGTAGGTGTTTCCTTGTACGATTACTTCGTCTCCGGCTCCAATGTTTAGTAGGCGAAATGCGATCCATAATGCATCAAGCCCTGATGCCAGACCTACGCAATATTTTCCGCCGGTATATGCCGCAAATTCTTCTTCAAAAGCGGAAACTTCTTTACCAAGAACGTACCAGCCTGAACGAAGTACTTCTAGAGCTTTCGTCTCAAATTCGTTCTGGTACATTTGAAAACCGCGATCCATGCGGTTGGGCATTACTTTCATACAATAGTATTCCTGTCTTGTGCGTTATCTTCGCATATCGATTTTACGATTAAATCTTTGTATTGCGCAAAGAGAAAATTCTTTTCTACCCTTGACATCGCCGCTTTTCCAAAAGCTTTTCTTTTGTCCTCATTTTCAGAAAGTTCCTTGATTGCCTTTGCGTATGCATCAACATCGCGGTTGGGAACTTCGAGGCCCGTTATGCCGTTTTGGGACACATAGTTTACGCCGCTACCAGGAATCGTGTATGTGATAGACGGTAGCTCAAAATACATGGCCTCTGCCAATGCAATTCCGAAGGCTTCGTTCTTGGTGATCGAGGAAAAGCAGAAAATGTCGGCTGCGATATAGTACGCCTTCAGTTCGTCGTCCGTTTGCTTCCCAAGGAATTTTATAGTCGGGCAGTTCTTGCTTTGGCGTATCAAGTCCTTTTTCTGTTCGCCATCGCCGATGATAAAGAATACGTAATTGTCGCCTAGTTTCTGGACCGATTTTATCAAGTAATCGTAGCCTTTATAAGGGACCAGGCGGCCTACGGAAAGGCAAATCGTTTTACCCGCATTTCCCTTCTTTATCTTTTCAGCAAGTTCTATTGCCATTGGAGTCTTTTCCAGGCGTCTTTCATCGATGCAATTCGGGAGTACGATGCATTTCGATTTGAACTTGGATAAGTATTGGCTACCTTCGATGTAGTTCGGGCTTGTGGCGAAAACCGTATCGGCCCTATTCAGCAAGGCGATATTTTGAAAATGGAACAACTTTCCCAGAATTTTCTGGCGAATGATGTCCAGATGCCAGTAGAGAAATAGCTTGGTCTCTGCGGGAATATACCGCAATAGGATTCTTGCAAAAAAGGGATTTGGGTAATGGAATATGATATAGTCCGGTTTGAACTCTTTTAGCAGTTCCTTGAACTTTCGGGCCATTTCCAAAGAGATGGACTGGGAAAAAATTTTGCACTGGCATTTGCAGCGGATGACTTCGACTCCATCAATTATGCTTGGATTGTCGTTATTTTCATGGTCAAAACAAAGAACCTTTTGCTCGAATTTACCTTGTAGCGCACGAACAGCATCTCTTGCGACTTGTTCTATGCCGCCTACAAAGGGATGGTAGTACTTTGATATATGCAATACTTTTTTCACGTGCAAAATTCCAATAGGTCGAATCTGTTCGAACTTGTAAACTGGGATGCTTTTTTAGTCTACGCTCTTACCGGATTATTATTAGTCACAATATAGTAATGCTACTCTCCCGTTCCGTAATACCCGGCGTACCACTCTGCGAATTTTCTGAGCCCTTCCCGGAGCGGGGTTGCGGGTTTGAATCCGAAGTCCTCTTCCAATGCGGTCGTGTCGGCGTAGGTGACGGGCACATCGCCGGGTTGCATAGGTACGAGTTCCTTGTGCGCTTCGAAATCGTAATCGGCCGGGAGCACGTGCGCGCGGACTAATTCCTCTTGCAGTATTGTCACGAAGTCGAGCAAGTTTTCCGGATGGTTGTTGCCTATGTTATAGACCTTGTAGGGCGGGAGCGGGAGCCCGTCTTCGCCGTTTTTCTTTTCGGGAGCGTGTTGCATCACGCGTACGACGCCTTCGACAATGTCGTCGACGTAGGTAAAGTCGCGCTTGCATTTGCCGTAGTTGAAAATTTGGATGGTCTTGCCGGCCTTGAGCTTGTTCGTGAAGCCGAAGTAGGCCATGTCCGGGCGGCCTGCGGGACCATAGACAGTAAAGAAACGGAGACCCGTGCTCGGAATGTTGTAGAGCTTGCTGTAGGCGTGCGCCATGAGCTCGTTGCTCTTCTTGGTCGCGGCGTACAGCGAAACCGGATTGTCCACCTTGTCGTCGGTGGAGTAGGGAATCTTCTTGTTGCTTCCGTATACGCTAGAAGAACTTGCGTACACCAGGTGTTCGACTTCCCCTTTATCTGCGCCCCTGCGGCATGCCTCCAGGATATTGTAAAAACCGATAAGGTTGCTTTGGATGTAGGCGTCCGGGTTTGTGATGGAATAGCGGACGCCAGCTTGGGCCGCTAGGTTTACGATGACGGCAAAATGGTACTTTTCGAATAAACTGTCAATGGCGGCCTTGTCGGCGAGGTTTACCTTGACGAAAGTCCATTTTTTGCCAGTCGATGTCGCCAGCGTGTCGATTTCCTTGAGGCGCTCGTACTTGATGTTCACGTCATAGTAATCGGTGATGGAATCTAGCCCGACGATTTCCGCGCAAGCGTAGTTAGTGAGCAGTTTTTTGCAGAGGTTGCAGCCGATAAAGCCTGCGGCGCCTGTGACGAGGACAGTCTTTCCGTTAAGGTCGACATTCTTATCAAGCATGATTTGTATCCTTAGCAGCCGATAGCGCTGTATTCGAATCCCGCTTCGGCGAGTTCTTTCGCGTCGTAGATGTTGCGGCCGTCGATGATGAGGGCATTCTTCATGGACTTCTTCATCACGCCGAAGCTCGGCATGCGGAACTGCTTCCATTCGGTCACGAGCAGGAGGGCATCGGCATCGAGCAGGGCTTCGTACATGTCGTTACAGTAAGTGACGATGTCGCCCACGCGGCGCTTGCATTCGTTCATGGCGACCGGATCGTACACGCGGACCGTGGCGCCAGCCTTCACGAGCTTGTCGATCAGCACGAGGGCGGTCGCTTCGCGCATGTCGTCCGTCTCAGGCTTGAACGCAAGACCCCACATGGCGATTGTCTTGCCTTTGAGATTTGCTTCGCCGTCAAAGCGTTTTGCGAGCTTGTTGAAAAGTACTGTCTTTTGGTATTCGTTTACTTCTTCGACAGCCTTCAAGACGCTCATCTTATAGCCGTTCTTTTCGGCGGTCTTGATGAGGGCTTTCACATCCTTCGGGAAGCAGCTTCCGCCGTAGCCGCAGCCCGGGTAGAGGAACTTCGAGCCGATGCGGGTATCGCTGCCGATACCTTTGCGGACCATGTTCACGTCGGCGCCCACGAGCTCGCAGAGGTTCGCGATGTCGTTCATGAAGCTGATGCGGGTCGCGAGCATGGAGTTCGCGGCATACTTGATCATTTCTGCGCTCGGGATGTCCGTGAAGATCACGCGGAAGTTGTTGAGCATCATCGGGCGGTAAAGGCGCGTCATGAGTTCCTTGGCCTGTTCGCTCTCGACACCCACTACGACGCGGTCCGGCTTCATGAAGTCCGTGATGGCGGATCCTTCCTTCAAAAATTCAGGGTTGCTCGCCACATCGAACGGCACGTTCACACCGCGCTTGTCGAGTTCTTCCTGGATTGCAGCCTTGACCTTCTTGGCCGTGCCGACCGGGACTGTAGACTTGGTCACAAGAACGGTGTACTTCTTGATGTTCCGGCCGAAGGTGCGCGCGACGGCGAGAACGTACTGCAAGTCCGCGGAACCGTCTTCGTCCGGGGGCGTACCCACGGCGCTGAAAACCATTTCTACATCGTCGAGAATGCTTGCTAGGTCGGTCGTAAAATGCAGGCGACCTTCGCGCTGGTTCCTGAGCACCATTTCGTCAAGACCCGGTTCGTATATGGGAATTTCACCCTTCTGTAGAGATTCAATTTTTGTCTGGTTCACATCGACGCAAGTGACATTCACGCCCATTTCGGCAAAGCACGTACCGCTAACAAGACCCACATAACCGGTACCGACAATAGCAATGTTCATAAAAATTCCTTGAAATGTTTTTGTATAAGTATATCGAAAAAAAATGTAATAAAATGAAAAAAAAGTGGCTGAGCATTGGATTATAGTCGTTGGGTTTTGCTTGTTAGATATTTGTCGATGCTCAATAGACATGTCCTGTACACATCATCATGCAGGACGCTTTCATCTTGGATGCGCACTTTTTTTTTCGTAAAAAAAAACGCTGCCCCGAAGGACAGCGTTTGGTTGATGTTGATGATGTTATTTAGTTTTCTCCATTTCGCATTTCAGTCTGCTCGCGGTCCATTGTGTATGTCAGGTATTCCTTGAAGTCCCGGTCGATTTGAGCGGTGACTAAATCTTCATTGTGGTCGACGAGAACGCCAACATTCGTTGGATTGTCAGGCCAATCGAATAAAGAAATTTCTTCAAGGATGATGGTCTTGTCCTGTGCCTTGGCGACATATTCGACTTTGGATTTATCGACCCAACCTTGTCCGCATTTTCCTTTAACGAGTGCCTTGGTTTCTGCTTCTTTAATAATTGTCAGTTCGTCATTGAAACCTGCTGTGCAGACAACTTCGCCACCGTCTTTTGCTTTGGTAACTTCGATGTCGCCGATTTTTGATTTGACAACACGTGCTGCGAATGATGATGTGACCATAAACGCAAGCATTACTGCTGTTATAAATTTTACCGTTTTCATGATTGCCTCCTTGAATTATTAGTTGTGAGACGTTTGATCGCCTTCACTTTTTAAATTACAAAGTAAAGTTTACATAGACCAGTGAAACTATAGTTTAATTTGGAATACACGAAGAAAATAGTTTGTAATAAAAAAACGCTGTCCCGAAGGACAGCGTGAGGCTGATTTTATGGTTTTTAATTTTCGCCGTTACGCATTTCGGTCTTTTCACGATCCATCGTGTAAGTCAGATATTCCTTGAAGTCTCGATCGATATTCACTCCGTCAAAGTCAATATCGTTGCCTTCTAAAACGAATATGGCACTTGGGTTATCAATCCAGGCTTCGATGCCTATGTTGTCCATAGTGATGGAATTATCTCCAGGCCCTTTTGCGACGTATTCAATTTTGGATTTTTCAACCCAGCCTTTTCCGCAACTGCCCTTGACAAAAACCTTTGTGTCTGATTCCTTGATAATTGCGAACTCGTCGTTAAAGCCTGCTGTGCAAATTACCGTACCTCCGTCCTTTTCAGATGTAAGGTCGATATCGCCCAGTTTTGATTTTACAACTCTCGCAGCGAAAGATGTGGTGACCGTAAGAGTGAGGGCTATAAACAGTGCAAATTTAATGCGTTTCATGATTTACCTCCTTGTGGTTGAGACGATTATTCGCCCCCACCACATAAACTACAAAGACATGATTGTGTAAACCAATCACGAATACTCCAAGTTGGAATAAGTATGTATGTAATAATTTGTCTTAAATTTGCGATTTGTTTTTGCGAGGGGAAATCGCAATAAAAAGTAGCACACTTACAAGTAACAAGAACGGATAGAACATGTAGGGAATCAAGTTGAATGCGCTAATCTTTGCATCGGGAAGAGACGCTGAAATTGCAGAAAGCGCAACGAGCATCTGTGCTCCATAAGGTAAAATCCCTTGCACCACGCAACTGAAGATATCCAAGAGCGAAGCTGTCTTTTTCGGTGAAATCCGGTATTCGTCGCCCATCTGTTTTGCAATAGGGCCAGCCATCACGATTGCGACCGTATTGTTTGCCGTAGCGATATCGAGTGCGCTCACCAAGAGGCCAACGCCCACTTGACCGCTACGGTGCCCCTTGAATACTTTATGGATAAAGTCTAACAGTGCGGCGAAACCGCCGTGAATGCGAATCAGCCCGCACAATGCGCTCACCAGAACAGCAACGAGAATTGTCTCGTACATTCCCGAGATGCCGTTCCCGATGTTCTGCAAGAGGCCGACCATGTCGAGTGAACCGAAACCCACCATCACGACGGATGCCGCGACAATGCCGATGAGCAGAACTGCAAAAACGTTGATGCCCGTGAGTGCGAGCGCTAGTACGAGAACATAAGGAAGCAACTGAACGAGGTTGTATGTGTTTTCGGTGACAGTATTTGCCTCGGTCGCAAATGAAATTGCCGTGATTATCACAATTGCAAGAATGGCCGCCGGGAGTGCAATCAAGAAGTTTACGCGGAACTTGTCCTTCATCTTGCAACCCTGCGTAGAAGTGGCCGCAATCGTCGTATCCGAAATAAAGCTCAAGTTGTCGCCGAACATCGCGCCGCCAATTACTGTCGCCACGCAGAATGGAACGCCGAAGCCCGCCATCTGTGCGACCTCGACCGCAATCGGAGAGACCACTGCAATCGTGCCCACCGACGTACCCATCGCCGTAGAGACGAACGCTGCGACAACGAACAGCACCACCACCGCAAACTGCGCCGGAATGAAATCCAGGAGCAAGTATGCCGCCGCCGAAGCGCTTGAGCGCCCGAGAATCCCCGCAAAAATGCCCGCACAGAGGAAAATCAGAATCATCAAGAAAATGTTGCGGTCGCCGAGAGCGCCCGCCATCACGTTCATCTTGTGGTCGAAATTCAACTTGCGGTTCTGCACACACGCCACGAAAATTGCGACCAGGAATGCCGCGACAATCGGGATGTTGTAAAATCCCATCGGGACCTTGAGGACATATTCGAACGTGATGCCGAGTCCTAGATAAAGTACTAGGAACACAGCGATGGGCAAAAGGGCAATCGGGTTGCCTTTGATCTTTTCTTGAGAGTTTTCTGTTTGCATGTAGGGTAAGATAGAAAAGTGGGGGATGATGGCTATAAATTTTAAAACTTTTTTTCAAATTCACTTACCCATTCCTTGACCTTCGCCTGCAGAAGTTTCTTGTCCCGGCTCAACGCAAGACGCTCATGCAGACTTGAGCTATACTGCCGTTGCTACTCGCGAACAGACCTGTTCCCCGAAGTGGCCCTCTATCTCGTAAAAACGACGTTCATCATCATTCTTTATGCGCATGAGGATCAGGTAATGGGACCAGCTTAACGTAAAATTTGGGGTATCGGAGATTTGACAATCACTGATTGTCAAATTTGAATAAGTTAAGAAAAATTGCCTTGCTTGCCTCAAGTTCGAGTAGGACCACTTATCCCCATAACGAGCTGTGAGGCAATCCGACAAGCCCTCGAGAACCTGCTTGCCATATTCGGCGCTCTTTTTCCCGGACTGTTCATCTTCTACAATATATCGCCCAATCTGATACTTAGAGTAAACATCGGCAACATTCATTGCCGTGGCCACACGAGTACGAACTTGCTCAATCAAGTTCGACACCTTGTTGAACAACGACTCCACCGCTTTTGCAGGGACGTTCTCTTTATTTTTAGTCATATAGCCTCCAGGTGGTCACAATTTGGACCGGTTGATGATAGAGGCGTCCCCTTATTCCAAAATCACAGAATAAAAAAATGCACTAAGCCGAGAGCAGCGAAAATAAGCTTGCTTATTTTCATTGCCGAGGCGAATGCGTTAGCGTTATAAAACGAAAACGCGATTCTCCATTTGAAAGAGAATCACGTGCTGCATTAATGTACCTAAACATTGAAAATGTTGGCACAAATGCGTAAGGTGAGTGTCGCAGCCATGCTTGCATGGATATGACCGAGCCTAGCATTTGGCGCTTGCGCCACGGGAGTATGAAAATTTTACAAGGCGTTCCCCCGGCCTAACCATCGCAATGTGTCATCCTGAGCGAAGTGTAACGAAGTCGAAGGATCTAGGCCGGGTCGGACTATATTTTAACGCGCTCCGGTCGGCCCTGGCGGCTCGCCCGCAGCACTGTTAAAACGGAGCCTCGCAAGCGCGTCTCCGCCCCAAGGGGTCACTATCCCTAACGCAGAAGTTTTTACAGGTTTAGCGTTTATTCTTCTATATCTCATTTGCTACATTCGTTCTTAATAGACAAAATATAACATATAGTAAATAGTACTTTAAAGGCGCTTATTGACAAAATGCCAATGTTTATATAACTTTTTTAAATATTATTAAAAAAACAAACTAATTTTAAAGAGGACTGAAATGAGCAGTTTTGAATTTGAAGACGAGACAATTATCGATGATGTTGATTACACATATGATTTAACTCCTTACAACTTTAATATGGATGTAGAAGGCTTATTGCGAAGATTCGCAGATAAAGATATTTTGATTCCCTCTTTTCAAAGAAACTATGTTTGGACTAAAGAAGGGGCTTCAATGTTTATTGATTCTGTGCTAAGAGGCTTGCCAACACCTAGTTTGTTTTTTTATGAAGAAAGTAATAAAAAGTATCTTGTCATTGACGGACAACAAAGACTTTTAACTCTTTATTATTTTATTCGAGGTGTTTTTCCTGATAAAAAGCAACATCAAAATATCACTGTTTCTCCTACTTCGGCTGATATTGATTTCTCTCAAATTGATTCTGAAGAAGGTGATGTCAAAGGAGTTTCATTCACTTTAACTGGTTCAAAAATATGTTCTGGATGGAAAGACAAAACATATGCACAATTGTCTAAAGAAGAACAAAAAAGAATTCGCAACACATATATATACATAATAGATTTAAAGCAAACATCGCCATCCGACAATAACTCAAGTATGTATTTGGTTTACGAGCGAATAAATACCGGATCAACAAGGTTGAATCCACAACAAATTCGAATGTGCGTTAGTCATGGTTCTTACATTAGATATATTTGCAATAAAGCTGTAGATGAAAAATGGAAAACTGTATTTGGCATAGACGATAAATCAAGCGGTGTATCGGAATTGATACTGAGATTTATTTCTTTATATTACACACAAGGAACATTTAAAGGTTCCATAAAAAATTTTTTAGACAAATCGTTAAAAGAA
This sequence comes from Fibrobacter succinogenes, assembly GCA_902762795.1. Taxonomy (GTDB): domain Bacteria; phylum Fibrobacterota; class Fibrobacteria; order Fibrobacterales; family Fibrobacteraceae; genus Fibrobacter; species Fibrobacter succinogenes_E. The sequence goes on from CACWPM010000002.1 coordinate 102,225, forward strand.
AATCGTGAATTTCAATTGCATAGTCAAGACGAAATTTCCGTATTATTCGATAAATCTTTTTTTGTAATGACCGAATTATTTAACGCAAAATCATTTACTCCCAAGAAATCGTTTAATGGGTATATGATGCTGGTTACATGGATATCCATAGCAAACATCGTCTCCTCTATTGACAATTATCAAGAATGGTTTGACTCACATAAAGAGCTATTGGCTCAACAATATAAGTCTGTTTTAGCAAATGAAACCGTTAAAGATTTTATTTCTAACACAAGACGTTCCGCAAATAGTCAAACTCTCTGTAAAATAATTCAAACAATTACAATGATATTAAGAGAAACGCATGCCTAGTATTACCAAACGTAACGAAATTGACGAAAATAGAAAAAAAATTTTTGTTGAATGGGAAAAAAGCCATGACTTAATAAAAACAGAAGTTGAGGCTTTGATTTCAAGTTTTGAAAATATAAAGACTATTCCTAACCCGCAATTTCAAGACTTAACTATTAAATTTTACTGCATACATTTATGTAATTACTTTCTTTTTCACATACGGAAGTTGTTAGTTGATAAAAATAAGAACAGCGAAGCGGAAAAACTTCTTTTAAATGGTTTTACTAATACATCCAACACGCCGTCACCAACAATAATGTATAATTTATTGTCTTTTTTGGTTCGTAATGATGATACTTTAAATTTTTTATGTGATAGTTATAAAAAAATTCAGGAATTACGAAATAAATATGCACATGGAGCATCTAACGAAACAAGTCTTTCAATAACTACTGATGAGTATAAAAAGATATATGATGAAATTACTTCATTAAACTAATAACAAACTACGTTTTAGATTGTTCGATTAGCGGGATACTTAATAAAAAATTACGCAATCGAGCTAATTTGCTTCAGCACATATTCCCTATTCAACCAGTAGCACATCTTTTTCACTTGGAACCCTTGCGCTCCTTCAGTTGTATCGGCAGCGTTCTGCGCTTTGGGGCGAATATGACAAATTGGATTTTCCGAGGCCTTTACGAAATGCTCGTAATTTCCGCCAACAACTTTCGCACGGGTATCTTCCCAGAGGATTTTTCCCTGTTCCAAATCCTTAAAGGGCATCGTCCAGAACATCACTTTCTCTAGGCGAACCTGCTTATCATTTTTCACCGCAGATTTCCTGAAAATGATGAACATGAATCGTTGCGTGAACATCTCGTAAAGCGCAGAATCTTCCCAGAAGTACTCCTGGACAATTTCTTTGTAATTGACATTCGGGAACGACATTGCCTCTTTCAGATTGCCGTTGGTTTCAAGCCGGATTGTCTTGATGGCGATTTCAGCCTTTTCAAATTCAGCAATCTTTTTTGACTTGATGCCAAGAATGGCTCGGCACACATTATACGCCATGGATTTGCTTTGGCCGAATTCTACTCCCAAAATCTTTTCAATCTCCGCAATTGTCTTGCCGTAATATGGAGAAAATTTTCTTTCAATCAGTTGCTCAAAGGTTTCCGATTCGCGGTAATCAGAAATGCTGCGAACTACGCTTTCGGCAGTTTCTTGCGCCTTCAGGATTATCTTCTTTTGCTGTTCGCTTACAAAAAGGTCATGATACATCTCCGGATGCTTCAGAGAATCCAGGATAATCGTGTTGACATACCTTGACTTGATTGAATACGCACGCTGGGGAGCCAACTCTTTGGATTTCGGCTGCTGACGCATTTCGGCACCAGCCCTTGATCCCTTTGTGCAAGCGGCAAGGTAAAGCGTGTCGCCTTCCGAAATTTCATGAGCCTTTCCAGCAAGAATCTTGTTGTGGATTATGGCCCAGTCGTCCTTGATAATTTTCAAGTCTGTTTCAGGAAATTTCCAATAGCGGACAATCTTGAAGATTACGTCAAACGGAAGTTTGCCCTCTTCGTGCAAATAGAACATCAGCAAGAGCAATTCATTCTTTTTCCAGAAACTGCTTGTGTAGAAAGTCTTGGCAGCTTCTTCAACATAATCAATCATGTTGAGAACGAGACGTTCCTTTGAAAGCATGCTCCCGTCAGACGCCGTTTTCAACGGTGTGCATTTTAGTTCAACGCCCGCTTCCTTGAAATCTGGCTCTGATTTAGAATTCGGTTCATATTGAAAATGGTATTTCTCGACAGCGTTCCCCAAGCCGCCTTTTCCAGATTGAACCAATTGAGCATCGCCATACACTTGCCACAAGGTTTTTCCAAGCATTTTCCTCGCATGCTCGAGAATGGACTCCTTGGAAGTTTTGTCGTATGGCAAAATTGATTCATCCATATCAAATCCATTTTTCTAAAATGCGTCCGACATTTTCTACGATTCCTGTTACTAGTGCGTTGCCCATCAAGAAGGCTCGGCGCAAATTGCTGGCGCCTTCTGTATGATTGTCAGGAAACATGTTTAAACGCTCTAATTCAATTGGGGTAAGCCTGCGGTAACGTCCTGATTTTGTCTTGATAACGTGTTTGAATCGAGAAGGTCCCTTTCCGCCTTCTCCAGTAATAATTGTACGGGAAGGCTTGTCTAGGTAATCTGGAAAAGCCATTGGGCCTTCGCTGTAATTGTACTCGAAGCCTTCAGCGGTCTTTCTTTTTTCTGACTTACCACCCTTCAAATATTCCCACTTGGGCAATTCTTTTTCGTCGATGAAAAATTCTTCGGGAACATCTTTTTCATCAATCAGTAATTCGCCAAGAGTTAATTTTTTTCCGGCGTAATCGGCATCGACATCGAACGTGCAAACGTTACGATTTGACATGAATCCGGCTGTGAAGAACGGAGAATTTTTTTGATCTTTGTTAAATTCTTCTGTAACCTTAATCAGGTCGCCTTCGATCTTAAATTCATTTTTCTTCGCGTTCTCGGAAAGTTTGCATTTTAGCGCCTGAGCGAGGATCCCGTCATTCAGAATCCATTTATCTGCTTCAGACTTTATACTTGTCTTTGCTAGTTTAGTCCCGTCTTTGTATGCAACAATGTAGGTTCTGCGACGACGCTGCGGCATTCCATAATCGGCTGCATTAATGACACGCCATTCAACAGAATAGCCAAGGTCCGAGAGTGATGCCAAGATAATTGCAAAATCGCGACCACGCTGTTTGACCGGAGATTTCAATAATCGATCAACATTTTCAAGGAAGAGATATTTTGGCGGTTTCTTACTGTCTCTAAGAATACGGTGAATCTGCCACCAAAGAACACCTTTCTTGCCCTCGATACCGCCAGACCTTTTTAACGTGGCTGCCACTGAATAATCCTGGCAAGGAAATCCTCCAACGAGAAGGTGGCCTGTTTTTATTTCATCTATGGGTACAGTGGCAATATCAACATTAGAGTGACCTTCAACACCAAACCTTTTTTGGTAAATTATGGAAGCATCCTGTGTTTTGGTTGATGGCTCCCATTGGCTGTTCCAAACAGTTTTGTAGCGTTCGGAAGCTCGTTCTAAGCCAATGCGAAATCCTCCAACACCAGCAAATAATTCAATAACTCGAATATCATTTGATTTGGTTTGTACAGCATCATTGAAAAGATTGCATTGCGCTATATCCGCGCAATATTTTGCAATAGGTTCACAAAGTTGTTGAGGAAGAATCTTTGCAGACGTTCTCTGTCCCATTTAAACGTTCGTTTAAACGGAACACTTGTTTGGATAGAAAAGGGGGCGATACCCTATGTAAAACTTCCTTAAGTCCCTTGCCAACTTTGGCATATATGCTACATTTCTGCTGCGGTTCCTAATAGTGCTGGCTCCGAAAGGCATTTGATGATTATCAAATGTTTTTCTTTTTTCAAAGGAGCCACGATGACTATCATCAAAATCAATAAAGATGAAAAGCATGATCTTGAATTCAAGCAGAGCTGGCGAGACGAATATCTCAAGTGGATTTGCGCTTTCGCCAATACGCATGGTGGGTCGCTATATATTGGCGTAATGGATAACGGCGAAGTTTGCGGAGTGAAGGAGTATCATAAGCTTTCAACAGATATCCCGAACAAAATTTTGCAATCCATGGGCTTGATTTGCGAAGTGAGGCTTCTTGATGCCGCTGGGAAGAAGTATTTTCGTATCGATGTGGAAAAATATCCGTTCCCAGTCAGTTATCACGGGAAATACTACAAGCGTAGCGGTTCGACAACGCAAGAGGTTGTGGGCAACGAATTGGATAAGATGATTCTTGTAGTGCAAGGGCGTACATGGGATAGCGTTCCCGTGCCGAACGTAGATGTCAATGACTTGGATAATAATTCTATCAAGATTTTCAAGAAAATGGCTCTTGACCACAACCGTCTTGATAGCGAGGCGCTTGATGTTCCGACGGATGTTCTTTTGCGTAATTTGCGGTTGTATGAAAATGACTATTTGACGAGGGCTGCGGTCATGTGTTTTCATCCGGATCCCGAAAAATGGGTCACGTGCGCCTACACAAAAATCGGATTTTTCGCAGATAATGACGCGGACATTATTTATCAGGATGAGGTTCACGGATCGCTTATTATGCAGGTCGAAAAAACGATGGACCTTATTTACACGAAGTACATGAAGGCTCTCATCAGTTATGATGGCATCCACCGCAAAGAGACTTTCTTTTTCCCGAAAGAAGCTTTTCGAGAATTACTTTTGAACGCTGTGATTCATCGTGATTATACGAGGCCTACGCCAATTCAGATTCGCGTGTATGCCCATAAAATTCGCATCTGGAATATCGGCAAGATGCCAGTTGATGTTCCTGTCGAAAAATTGTTCAAGCCGCATTCTTCCGAACCGCGCAACCCGAATATCGCGAACGTGTTCTTCAAGGCTGGTTATGTTGAAAGCTGGGGACGTGGCTACAAGAATATTTCAGACATCTGCAAGTTTCGCAAGGCAAAGTTGCCCATTCCCGAAGAAAATTCGGGAGGTCTTGTTGTGGAGTGTCCGCCGAGTAAGCAATATCTAGATGCCGAAAAGAAACAGGGGAAAATCATCACGGACGATGATTCAATAAACCCGACAATAAACCTGACAATAAACCCGACAATAAAACTTACGGATACACAGCAGACTATACTTGCGGAAATTTCTAGAAATTCAAGTGTTACGCAAGCGGAATTGGCGACAATCCTTAAGATTCAACGTTCTTCTGTAAGCGAAAGTATGTCAAAACTACAGAAATTAGGTATTCTGAAGCGAGTCGGCAGTAACAAAAACGGATATTGGAAAATCATCGAGAAAAAATAGATTTATTACGGCTCTCCAATCTACAATTATTTTTTTCCAAAAACCGGTTCTATGTGGCCGGTTTTTCTTTTCCTGATGAAAATATTGTCACTAGAATGACAATATTTTTATTTATTTTTGTGTTCAAAGAAAAGGAACGTTTTCCCGGTACACTGTATCAAGAAGGATGCCTTGTCTCTCAACGCATACTAATCGAATACACAATTCCTTGCCTTGCCAAGGGAATAGACTTCATTCTTTTATTGCACAACATTGTCTTTTGTCTGGAATTTAAGGTCGGCGAAACTCAATATCTGCAAAACGCTGAAGAACAGGTGAAGGATTACGCTCTTGATTTGAAGAGCTATTTAGAATCGATTGATCTTCAGGTTATTCCGCCTTCCAAAAACCTGTAAAGTGTTCCGCGTGCGATGTGCAGACTTTTGGCGATGTTGCTTTTGGGCATGCCACGAGAAAGCATTTCACGAATCCACTTGCAGTTCTTTTCGCATTGCGGATTCGGTATAAGTGATTTCCCTTTCGGTCGCCCAAGGATTACGCCTTCCGCCTTTTTGCGGGCGAGAGCTTCTTTGGTGCGCTGGCTTATGAGGTTTCGTTCGATTTCGGCGGAGAGTCCAAATGCAAACGCAAGAACCTTACTTTGAATGTCGTCACCGAGACGATAGCCGTCTTTGATTGTCCATACGCGGCATTCCTTGTTCATGCAGATATTCAAAATTTCCATAATCATGAACAAACTGCGTCCAAGGCGTGAAAGCTCTGCGCAAATAATCAAATCTCCCTTCCGAATTTTTTTCAGAAGGCGTCCGAGCCCGCGTTTAGTGTAATTCTTTGTACCGCTGATTGTTTCTTCAATCCAGTCGTTGATTCGCAAGTTCTGTTGTTGTGCAAACCGACTGATTTCGAAACGTTGGTTTTCAACCGTTTGCCTGTCGGTACTCACGCGTATATAGCCGTAAACCATTTTTTACGTTGTATTCCATTTTGATTCTCATATAGCTAACCAGCCTGTTGAGGCTTTATATTAATGATCTAATAATTGTTTGAGTCTTGTTTTTAATTACTGGCTTCTTCTAGCAAGACGATAATATTCCCTTCGTTGTAATCTTCGCCGAAGGCTTGCTGGTAGCACGATTTCAGCGCTACTTCCGAGGTACAGCATTCCTTGAACAGAACCATGCCGCTGTCCTGGCATTCCATGTCGAGTTCGCCGTCGATATCGATGCATTCCGGCCTGAAAGTGGACCATAGACAATAATCGACAAATTCCCTTTGGATGTCTTCTTGCTGCAGATTGTCGCCCGTGCCCGCCTGGATTTTCAGGAAGGCTTGTTTGCTCTTGATCCACGAAAGTGATGCGTTGAACATGTTCATCTTTTCCCTGTAGATGAATTTAGATTCTTTGCATTTGAGATGCAATGGCTGTGAGTTACGGGACGTGTTGCGATGAGTTTGTGTTTTAGCGCTGTGGTTTAATGCTTGTTCGCTGCGAAAGGAGTGTTTTACCGATATTGCCCAGTGGAAAAATCCAGACGCAATGTCGTCCTTTTTTGTATCTTGTCAATAAAACTAAGGAAACGAAAATGAACGGCTTAAGAAAAAATTGGGCAAAGAAGGTCGCTGCTTTTGTTGTGTCTGCGGTTCTCTTGGCGGGGGCGTCTAGTAGAGTTTTTGCGAAGGGGGCTCCGTCTGCTGACGAAGATATTAAAATCGTTAAAATCAACGATGACAATTTCGAAAAAGAAATTCTGCAATCCAAGAAACCTGTGATTCTGGAAATCTCTTCGACGAGCTGCCCTCCGTGCCTTGTCATGATTCCGACGCTTATCGGTATTGCGAAAAATTACAGCGATATCAAGATTGCGTCAGTCGGGATTGACGAGCCGAATATCGAGAAAATCAAGAACACACTCCCGATTCAGGCGTTTCCGACGTTCTTTTTCATCAAGGACGGTCGCGTTATCAACCAGCGCGTGGGCGTTATCAAGGAGCCGGAACTTCTGAGCGCGTTGGATTACACGCCGAAGCCGAACGTAGCGCAGAAGGCGAAACCCAAAGCGAAAAAGAAGAATGCACACAAGAATCTTGTCTGCAAGGTGGATGGCCAGTTCCATGGTCTCAAGAATCTTGTGACGATTTCGTTTGTGTTTGGCGATTCAGAAATTGAAAATGTCGATATTGTGACGGACGTGTTTGTTCCGCCTGATCAATTTGATCAGCGTGAACAGATGATGGAGCATATTCGTGCGAGCGGCAAGGGCGAGGTGACTCCAACGATGGCGGGTTTCCAGATGCATATCGACAACGATTGCCGATTCATGAAGGCGATGGACATGAAACGCACTTCAACTTACGGCGAAATGCGAGCCGGGCTTGAGTTGCAGGGATTTACTTGCAAATAGCTTTGAGCATTGCCGAGCAGCCTTCGTTGACGTCTTGCCAGGTAGCTTCGAAATCGCCTGTGTACCAGGGGTCGGCGACATCTCGGTTTTTGCCCGCCCAATCCATGAGGAGTGAAACCTTACCGACTCGGGAGCCGCGCGCGTCTTGATACAGTGCGGATTCTCGAGCATCTTGGTACTGCGCAAGTTCTTGCTCGTAAATATCGCGGGGCAAAATCCAACGGAGATTTCGCAGGTTGTTCTGGTCCATGAGCACGATGTAATCGTAATGGTTGTAGTCTGCGATGGTCATCTGTCTAGCCGTTTTTCCGCTACAGTCAATCCCGTGACTGGCGAGCATGCGTCTTGCGGGCGGGTACACGGGGTTCCCGATTTCTTCGGTGCTTGTCGCTGCGGATGCGATTTCGAAGTCTGCGGCTTGCAGGTTTGAATCTCGCAAATCCTGTACCTTTTTTTTCATGACAAATTCTGCCATGGGACTGCGGCAAATGTTGCCGTGGCATACGAACAAAATTTTTATCATATTTTTTTGAGTTTTGATGAACCGAAATATAGAAAACGGATGTACCGAATTTTAAAGAAGGGCGTTTGTGGGGCTGAGAGAATCAACGAGCTATTGATTCTCCTGTCGGAAAATTTTATGGGTTTGCGTTTTTTCTAAATTTTACAATATGAAAACGATTGAAGTTGTCGCGGGTGTTATCACGGATGGCGGGCGCATCTTTGCCACGCAGCGTGGGTACGGCGATCAGAAAGATGGCTGGGAATTTCCGGGCGGCAAGATGGAACCGGGTGAAACTCCGGAGCGGGCGCTTGTTCGTGAACTTCAGGAAGAGCTTGATGTTGATGTGAATGTTGGCGAAAAGATTTGCACGGTGGAATACGATTATCCAAAATTTCACCTGACGATGCATTGCTTTTATTGCTCGCTCGCCGCAGGCTGCACGCCGAAACTCTTGGAGCACGAAGACGCCAAATGGCTTGACCGCGAAAACCTAAACACCGTCAACTGGCTCCCTGCCGATATCGAAGTCGTGAAACACCTTTCTTATAGTTTCGGTGGTTAAATAAAGGTCGGTCGGATTACAATGTCATGTCGGCTGGATTGTTGCGTCGTGGCGGACTTGATCCGCCATCTTGTCTCTAGCGTTCTTTAATAAGATTTCGCGCGAGTTCGGTCCCTTCGATGAGTTCGCTTAAGAATTCGCAGTAGGGCGTTGCAATTCCGTGCGCTTTCCCGAGCTTGCTAATGGTCCCGCAAAAATAGGCGTTCTCCGTTTTGCGCCCTGCTTCGATGTCTTGCAACATGGAGCATTTGCCGAGCGGCGTGTAGTTGCACGTGAGGCGCAAGTTTTCTTCAAGGTCTTGTTTTGTGAGCGCAAATCCTTCGGCGTTCGCCACTTGAATAACTTCGTTCCCGATTTTACGCACAAGCGATTGCATTACTGGAAAGTTGAAACCTGCAAATGTCGAACGGCAAATGGCTCCGATCGAATTGAACACGGTGTTCATCAAGAGTTTTTTCCACATTTCCAAACGGATGTTTTCTGGAATCTTGTGTACGATGTGCGCTTCTTCAAAAAGCTGGTGGATTGCTTCAACGCGTTCGGAATGGCGGTTGTCTTTCTCGCCAAAGAGGATGATGCCTCGGCCTGCGCAGTCGATGATTCCGTGCTTGTTGATGGACTGCAAATTGACGATGAATCCGTACAACGTCTTTTCAGCACCGTAAACACGCTCGATTTCTGTTTCGGAATGCACGCCGTTCAAGAGTGAAAGCAAAGCCGTGTTCGGACCGACCGCATTTTTCGCTTCTTCGAGCGCTTCGTTGAATTGCAAATTCTTGGTTGCAAAAATCACGAGGTCAACGACAGGGACTTCGTCCGGCGTGACGAAGTTGAAGTCCGCCATTTTCCCGTTGATGACGATTCCGCTTGCTTGGTAATGCGCCTTGCGTTCGGCGTCCATCACGCAATAAAGTTTGTTTCCGAGAACGCTCAAGAGCTGTTCTGCCACAACGGCACCGACTGCCCCGAGCCCCACAACTGCAACTGTTTTGATTTGATTCATAGGACGAAATATATCAAATTCTAGAGTGTTTGATGGTGAGGAAGGTGCATGCGCGGTGATTGGCATGACGGGCTTGAATGTGGGCGGCTAGTGACAAACAGATATGTTTTTACTCGGCTACGGTGGTAAACGGAGCTTGCAAAATTTTTTTACAGTTTGCGAATAGCCGATTTATATTTATGGTATGAAACATTTGAAATTTGCGATTCTCGGGTGCGGTCACATAGCGACAAAAATGGCTGCCGCTGTTAAAACTTTGGAAAATCAGGGGATGGGCGTGGAATGCTACGCTGTTGCATCCCGCAATTTGGAAAAGGCCGATGCTTTTGCGAAAGAGTATGGCTTTAAAAAAGCGTATGAGAGTTACGAGGCTTTGGCGGCAGATGATTCTGTTGATTTAATTTATATAGCAACGCCGCATTCTCACCATCATGAATTTGCGAAACTTTGTATTGAACATGGTCGAAATGTCCTCGTTGAAAAGGCATTTACGGCAAATGCAAAGCTTGCGGCAGAAGTGATTTCGCTTGCGCATGATAAGGGCGTTTTCTTGTGCGAGGCGATGTGGACTCGGTTTTTGCCAGCGCTGAAAACGCTTCGTGGCTGGATTTGCAATGGTCGCATCGGGGTTGTCGAAACGGTTGAAGCAGGTTTTTCGATGCCCTTGAGCCATGTGGAACGTTTACGGGAGCCGGCGCTTGCTGGTGGAGCGCTTTTGGATCTTGGTATTTACAGCCTTACGTTTGCGGATTTGTTCCTTGGCGAGCGTATCGATGCAGATGGACAAGTTGTCCGTAACGAAATTACGTCCATGGATTGCGAGTGTGTCAAGTTCAAGACCGGCGTGGATGCCACCGATTGGATGAATGTCACGTATGAAAACGGTCAAAAGGCTTACCTCAAGACTTCGATGGTTTCGCCAACGCATAACGAGGGCGTGATTTACGGAACGGCAGGGCAGATCCGTGTGCAGAATTTGAATGACATGGTTAAGTTGCAATTGCTTGATGATGCGGGAAATGTCATTGAAACGGTTGAACCGCCGCGCCTTTGCAACTGTTACGAATATGAAGTCCTCGCGTGCAAGGAAGCGATTGAAAATCCCGCACAGTTCCGGCGCGAAATTTGCGACGGCCCGGTTGACAATGATTTGACTTTCCGCGACTTTTCGAGTTCTCGCACGCTCTTGAATGGTGCGATGGCTAGCGGTGCGCTCTCGAAACAAATTATCTGGGAACGCCCGGAAATGACGCACGCGAAGACTATGGAATTCATGACGCTCATGGACAAAATCCGCGAGCAGTTTGGCGTGAGCTATACGTTCGAAATTTCTCCGGGTGAAACTTGGAACCGCAACGGTGACAAGTCTATTTTACAAGTCTTTGATATTGAAACTGGCGAAGCGAAAGTCCTCAAGGAATTCGACGGTGTTATCGAAGCTCCGAACTGGAGTGCGGATGGAACGTTTATTACGTACAACAGCGATGGACGTATTTTCAAATACATGCTTGCGACAGGCGAGGTGACACTTGTTGAAAGTTACTTTGTCGATAACTGCAACAACGACCATGTTCTCGACCCGGATGGCAGCGGCATTTACGTGAGCCACCACACGAAAGAAGACGGGCTTTCACGCATTTACAAAATTTATTTTGACGGTCGCTTGCCTCGACTCGTGACGCCTCTTGCACCAAGCTATTTGCATGGCATCACGCCGGACGGAAAAACTCTCGCGTATTGCGCCGAGCGCAATGGTGCGTATGACATTTATACTATTCCGGCTGCGGGTGGAAATGAAACTCGCCTCACGACTGCATTTGGCTTGAATGATGGTCCCGAATTCGATTGCAACGGCGAATACATCTGGTTTAATTCCGAACGCTCGGGGCGCATGCAGGCGTTCTGCATGAGGGCCGATGGATCCTGCCAGACGCAGATGACGCACGATTTGCATTGGAATACTTGGTTCCCGCATATTTCGCCGGATCGCGAAAAGGTTGTAATGATTGCGTACGCGGAAACGGATGTACGCCCGGGTGAGCATGTTCCGAATAAAAACGTAGAGCTCCGCCTGATGCGTCGCTCAGCCCCTGCAGACCTGAATTGCGCGCTTCTTGCCGGAGGCTCTTGTGAAAAATCGCTTGATTCTTGGACTACTCCTCAAACAATCCTTAAACTTTTGGGCGGACAAGGAACGATTAACGTGAATTCCTGGGCTCCCGATAGCAGACATTTCGCTTTTGTCAGCTACATTCACAGCAATGAATAATCTATCTAATAACAAACTAGAAAACACCTTTATCATTGCTGTAATGTTTTGGTACAAACGGTAACGAAAAGCCCCTCGAGAAATTTCGCGAGGGACTTTTGTTTTCTCTAGGTTCTATCAACTATGTATCACGCATTCTTCACGCAGCGTATGGATAGGGCGTCGGATCTGTACACGCCTTCAATGTCAACGGAATTGTTGGTGAGGCTTACGCGGAATGCATTTGATTTGCCGTATTCATCCTTGCTCCAGAAGCGGGCGCGCCTGCCGAAGTGGCAGAATGCGCCATTGTCGAAACGGTAGCCGGCGGGCAGCGCAAAAAATCCGAAGGAATCTTCGCCTGGATTGAACCAGAAACATTTGCTTCGGAGTTCACGTCCGTCAGTTTTTGCGTCTAAATTGCTAAGTAACGTTTCCCATTCCTTTCGGCTTGGGATGTGCCAACCTTCCGGGGCGATGCCTTGATAGCTTTTTTCCTTGATTTTGTTGTGCAACTCGATATCTTTTGCTGTAGATTGTTCACTGTATTCCGTGGGAATGTTAAGTGCAGAAGTCCATGTGTAAAGACGCCCGAATTTTTTTGTGTTCGCTTCGTCATTCTTTGGTGCAAAACTGCCTTCTGCGTTATAGCGAAGGTTTTCGACCATCCAGACTTGATTGCCTATTTGAACAGTGTGATAAATCTCTCCATCGCGCGCATCCGTAAAAGTTCCGTAATTGAATTTATTCTTGTTTTGGACGAGGCAATCTTCGTGTGGCGTTTTATTTTGTGCTTCAGGGGCTTCGTGTGCGCTAGTCTTGGAGACATGTTTGCCCAAGAAGTATCCCGAAATGCCTACGACAGCTATGGCGATGATGACAAAAAGAATGAATGAAATGTGCATATGTCCTCCTTCTTTTACTTCGTCTGTAAAAAGATTGCTTCAAGGGAAGTCTGCAATATGGCTTCCCCTATAATAATTTAGTCTGTCTCGAATAATGTATATTAAAATTAGGAAAAAACCAAATTTTTTTTGATTGGGTTTCAACAAAAATCTAGTGGATGAAAAAAATGTAAATGCATCGAAAAATGTAAACGAACGGAAAAAGTTTGAGAATAGAATGCCCAAAAGCCCTATCCTCTTGTTTCTGCAATTCGTTTGATGATGCGTACAACAGTTTCCATGCCCTCTACAGTCACGTGCTCGAATGGACCGTGGTAGCCATAGCCGCCAGTGCCGAGGTTCGGGCAGGGGAGCCCCATAAAGCTGAGCTTTGCTCCGTCGGTTCCTCCGCGGACAGGGTCGCTTACGGCGGAGACTCCGACCGATTCGATGGCGGTGCGTGCGCGCATGAGAACATCGGGCGTTTTTTCGATGATTTGCAGCATGTTGCTGTAAGAATGCTTGAGTTGCAGTTCGACAACGGTGCCGCCGGCGCGGTTATCCTTGACGCTTGCAAAGGGCGTGCCGCCGAATTGCTCGTTGTATTTTTCGGCGATTTCTTTCAAGAATTTTTGTCGATCTTCGAATCGCGTTTGGTCATGGTCGCGGATGATGTAGTGTAATGTCGCTTCGCTTACGTCGCCTTGAATTTCGGTCAGATGGTAAAATCCTTCTCGACCTTCAGTTGTGGCGGGCGTCTCGTTTTCGGGGAGGGCCATTGCAATTTCTGCGGCCATGAGGCTTGCGTTTTTCATGATGCCCTTGGCTTCGCCGGGGTGCACTCCCTTGCCGTGGATTTTGAAGGTGGCGCTTGCCGCGTTGAAATTTTCGTAAGCGATATCGCCTTCGTAGCCTCCGTCGACGGTGTATGCGTATTTTGCCTTGAAGTAGCTCAAGTCAAGACGGTCTGCGCCTCGTCCGATTTCTTCGTCCGGTGTAAAGCAGACCCAGATGTCTCCATGCCCCGAGAGGTTCTCGTAGCCTCGGCTTTCGGCGTGGCGGTCGGCTTCGGCGAGTTCTTCCATGGCGGTCATGATTTCTGCAATGCCGGCTTTGTCGTCTGCACCGAGAAGCGTGGTGCCGTCGGTCGTGATGAGCGTACGGCCCTTGAGCCATTTTAGCGTAGGGAAGTCATCGACTTTCAGCATTGCGCCTGTGCCTTTGAGCAACACGTCGTTTCCGTCGTAATCTTCGATGATTTGCGGTTTCGGATCTTCTCCCGAAAAGTCCGGCGAAGTGTCCATGTGACTGATGAAGCCGATCGGTGTATCGTTTTCACGCCCTGCAGTTGCGGGCAGAAGCCCATAGACATAACCGTTTTCGTCTATTTTTACTTGCGAAAGTCCGATACTTTCCAATTCCTTGACCAAAAAATTTCCGAGTTCAAGCTGCTGCTTTGTGCTGGGACAACTTTCGCTAGATTCGTCAGAGGTGGTGGTGAAACTGACGTACTTTAAAAAACGTTCTTGAACATTCATAATTTACCTGCCCCTCAAAAATTAAAAAGAATAAAATTATTGATCCCCTTTACACTTATATAATTTATCTTTTTTTTGATGATAGCGGACGTTCTTGGCGCTATGGAAAGGAGAAAAAATGACTTTAGAAGAGGCTGTTTTTGTACGTCATTCTGTGCGCAGGTTCCGTTCCGAGCCGCTTGCCAAGGAACAGGTGGAAGAATTGCAGGCTCGGATCAGGATGTTGAACGAAAATTTTGCGCTTCACATGCAGCTTGTTTTGAACGATGACATGGCGTTTAGCAGTGGCATGGCGCATTACGGCTCGTTTCAGAATGTGAAAAATTATATCGCTGTTGCCGGCCAAAGGAATACCGCGGGGTGCGAGGCGACTCTTGATGAACGCGTGGGATATGCGACCGCAGAAATGGTCCTTTTGGCGCAAATGCTTGGACTCAACACGTGCGTGGTGGGGCTTACGTTCAAGAAAACATCGATGGTTGAAATTGATGATGGTGAAAAGCTGGAACTTGTTGTAGCTATTGGCTATGGGGAGACTTCGGGCGTGCAGCACTCGATGAAACCTGCGACACGCGTTGCTCCTGGTTACGGTTCTGCTCCGGACTGGTTCAAGAGAGGTATTGATTTTGTGATGCTAGCGCCTTCGGCGTTAAACCAGTTCAAGGCGAAGTTCACCATCGATGAGAATGGTCGTGTGGTGGCAAAACACCGTTTTGGCTTTTTTACCAAGATTGATCTTGGCATATTCAAGTATTTCTTTGAGCTTGGATCAGGCAGGGAAATCTTCCGTAAGTCCATGCAGACATTGCGAAGCTCGGATGGTGTTTGAAAAAGCAGCTCGGCCGCAAGTAGTCAAAATCGACACGCGTGGCGTGGCGAAATATGTAGGAATATGCGTAAAACTCCGCTGAGCATTGTTTTTTGGGGTGCAGTACCTATAAAACAGAAAGTTAATGAAGTTTTATAGGTACCGAAAATACAGTTTTTTTATTTCGTACCTATAAAAGCCGAAAAAACAGCATTTTATAGGTATGCATTCCCCTTTTTGTGTGTAAATTAAGATCTGAAATACCTATAAAAACGATTCTTTGTGCTGTTTATAGGTGTCGTTTCAATGGATTTTGCCTATTTTGAATTGGTAGCGACCTGTTTTGTACCTATAAAATGAAAAAAATGATAGATTTATAGGTTCAGGCCTCTGAAATCTCCTGAAAAATGATATCATTAGCCTCAAAATGAAAGCTTTTAAGCTTGCATTTGAACAAAAATATCGATCAACGACCGATAACGATCGACCATAGACCAATAAATATTGACTAACAGCCAATAATTATATTTTTTTAAATTTTATGGTAACACTTTTTATTTCCTCCGGTGTTTCATAAACGTGAAAAGCCTAGAAACCTTAAATAAAGCAGGATTTGCAAAAATTTACGAGACGTATGCGCCTATGGTCTATAGGCGCTGCTTGCAACTCCTTCGCGATGATGCGGAGGCGAGCGACCTCATGCAAGACGTTTTTTTGCGGATTTATTCAGCAAAGGACCGTCTGGACGTGAGTTCGCCGAGCAGTCTTTTGTGGAATACGGCAACGAGGCTTTGCCTCAACCGTATCCGCGACAAGCGCCGTCGTGGACTTGACGTAGACTCTTCTAGCCTGCTTTTGAATATCGCTTGCGCCGAAGACGAACAGGACGATTACGAAGCGAAAAATGTGCTGGCGAAGCTCTTTTCGAAAGAGCCCGAATCGAGCCGCACGATGGCAGTGCTCCATTTTGTCGATGGAATGACGCTCGAGGAGACTGCCCGCGAAGTGGGGCTTTCGGTTAGCGGTGTGCGCAAGCGTTTACGCGGGTTACAGGCCAAAGTTAAAACTCTGGAGGTAAAGTGATGATTCCCGATTGGAAATTAGAACGATTCCTGACTGGCGATTTGCCGGAAGAAGAAATGAATAAGCTTCGCGAACTCGAAGCGAATGATGTGATGTTTGCCAATCGCATAAAGATGCTTCGCGAAGATAACAAGGCTATTTTGAATAAATTGCCTTTTGAAACGCTGGCTGCAAAAATTGCAGAAGTAGATGCTGTTGGGGACGGTCGCGTGAATCTTGGAACAGTGACGGATACTGCCGCGAATGTCGCAGGGAATGCTGCGAAAAATGCGCCGCGCTTTACGCTTGTGAAGTTTGCCGCCGCTGCGGTATTCGTGTTGGCTGTTGCATTGGTGGCACTTATGGCTCAGCGCGAAACTTCCGTGATAAACGAACGCATGGGTGGCGATGTGGCTCAGTTGCATGGCTCCCAGAATACGCAGGTGGCGCTCGCAGAAACTCCATCGGACACGCGCATCAAGGGGCTTGACGCCCGCATGGAAGTCTGGAAAAAGACTCCGGCAGGGATTGTCCAGCTGAATGATCTTGATGAAGTTCGCGAAGGTGACGAGATTCAATTGCGCTATTCCGTCCCGGAAAAATGCTTTGGTCTCCTTTTTAGCATGGACGGAAATGGCGCGTTGACTCTCCATTTGGGTAATGGTGAAAAGGCTGTTGAACTTGCTCCAGGCAAGATGAATTCGCTCCCGTTTGCATACAAATTGGACGATGCCCCCTATTTCGAAAAGTTCTTCTTCGTGACTTCGGCAAATGAGTTTACGGTCGAAGAAACAAATGTGGACCAGTTGCTCAAGAGAAACGACGTGAAGGTGATCGGTTTTACTCTCAAAAAGGCGGGTAAATAATGTTTATGGTTTCTAATAAGACTTTTGGTTTGCTTTCGGCATTGTCTTTTGGGTTTATTTTTGCGCTGCTCTTCTTGGCGGCTAATGCCAATGCCGCTAGTGCCTCGGAAGCAGGCCGTATCAATCGTTATGTAATTGCCGTGAGTGCGAATAATGGTGGCTCTGGACGCCCTGTACTCCGCTATGCTGAAAGCGATGCGCGATCCTTTGCGAAAGTGCTCAAGGAAATGGGTGGCGTGTTACCGCAGAATGTGATTCTCGTGAAGGAACCGACTGTTGCCGCTTTGCAAACGGAATTTGCTAATCTCGACTCCAAGATTTTCCAAGAAAAGAAGTCGAACGGTCGCAACGAAGTGCTGGTCTATTATAGCGGTCATGCTGATGAAAAGGGACTCCGCCTGGGCGAAGAAACCTATGCTTGGAAAGACTTGCGTAACCGTATTGATGCGCTCAGCGCCGATGTGAAAATTGCCGTGATCGATGCGTGTGGTTCTGGTGCAATTACCCGAGTGAAGGGCGGCAAGGCGGTGCCTGCGTTCATGGTGGATCAAAGTAGCGACATGAAGGGTTACGCGTTCATCACGAGCAGTACGCAAGATGAATCGAGCCAAGAAAGCGATAAACTCAAAGGATCGTTCTTTACGCATTCGCTTGTGAGCGGATTGCGCGGTGCTGGTGACTTGAGCAGCGATGGTAAGGTGACTTTGTCCGAAGCTTACCAGTTCGCGTTTAACGAAACGCTCCAAAAGACGGAAGCGACGATGGGCGGCGCTCAGCATCCGAGCCGTGACATGAATTTAGCCGGAACTGGCGATGTGGTGATGACGGATTTGCGCACAACGAGTGCCGGACTTGATTTGGACGGAAGTGTATATGGTCGCCTGTACATCCGCGATGACAATGGTGAACTTGTTGCGGAACTTAACAAGAAACGTGGTCATGCGATGAGTCTTGGTCTCCCTGCTGGACGTTATGCATTGAATCTTCAGCAAGATCCTGCTTACATGGGCGCTACCGTGGTGCTTTCGAATGGCAAACGCGAAAAGATGACGCTTGACAATTTTAAGAACGTCAAGGCGGAACAGACTGTGCTTCGCGGTGAAATCGGAGGCCGCAGAAATTGCTCAAGTGGCGATGCAGTTTCGTGCTCAATCGATTCTCTTGACCATAACGGGACGTTCCGTACAACTTTTAACTTCGTGGATACGGATGAAAAACCGCGCAAGGGCTTGCAACTTGGATTTTTTGTCACTCGTACTAAGGATTATATGTTGGGAACGCAAGTTAGCTTGATTGCAAATATCGCGCAAAAAGAAATGCATGGATTGCAGGCGACGACTGTTGCGAATGTGGTTAATCACGGATTTGAAGGCGCTCAACTTTCTTCTGTGGCCAACTACGCTGGAGCCTTAAATGGCGTTCAGGTCAGCACCGCTGTGAATGTCACAAAAGAAAAATCATCTGGAGTGCAAGTCGGTGTTGTCAACATAGCGGCCGATACTCTTGATGGTTTGCAAGTGTCTGCGGGAGTGAATTACGCTAAGGCGACAAATCTGCAGGTGACGGCTGGTGTGAATGCGGCAGTGGCTTCGAATGTACAAGTAGTTGCCGGTGTCAATTACGCGACTTATTCCGATGTTCAAGTGGCGGCTGGCGTAAATGTGGCTCATGTCAACGAAAAAACGCAAGTGGGCGTTATCAATTATGCGACAAAGGCAAAAGGGCGCCAGTGGGGTGTGATCAATGTTTGCGGCAATTGCGAAAAGTCTCCGATCGGTATTATCAATATCGTTGGAAATGGTGTGTGGAGCGTAACGCCTTACATCAACGAAATGGGGGCGCTCGGAGGATCCGTTCACCTGGGAACAGCATACTTTTACACGGCATTGGAATGGGCGGCGTTCTTCAAAAAAGGTTCTGGCTTTAGCGAATTTGAAAAGTTTTATGAGCACGGTATCGGTATCGGAACGCAGTTCGGTTCTTATGGAAGCCATTTTGAACTGGAATACATGTTCTTCAATGTCTACGATAAGTTCCGTCTTGATGATGATGGCAAGTTTGGATATCACCATCGCGGTCGTGTAGGCTATGTGTATCAGGTATTTCCGGGCTTTGGCCTCTCTGTAGGCGGTTCGCTGAACTTGACGAGCGAAGGCTACTTGAATAAGCTTCTGCTCAAGCCGCTCGGCGACTATCATGACGACGTCAGCTGCAAAAATCATAAGGGACGCTGGTGGCCGGGCTTTTACGCTGGACTTACCATCGGAAAGTTCTAAAATTAGACAAAAAAAGTTTGATAAAAAACATCAAAAGTCTATATAATACAAATTCAATGGATCTAATACGGAATTAGTTACAGTAAGCGAATTTTCCCGTATTTCGCCAATCACGCCCGCCTTTGCGCGGGCTTTTTGTATTTAATAAAAAAGCTATAATTTTGAAATTGATGGTAACACTTTTTGTACTTTAAGGTGTTCCATAGGGGAAAGGAATTGATGTAACAATGAAGTTTATGGTTAGGATTATTGCCCTTGTTTCTGTAGCTGTGGCGTTTGTTGCGGCCCGCGAAAGTATTGTTTTTAATGGAGTTGTCCAGGACGACTCTTTTGCTGCTGACGAAATGCTGAATGTTGAAATTCTTGAAACGGGTGAAGCTTTGCAGACAACGGTAGGCAAACATTTCAGCGTGGTGCTCCCTGAAGATACGCTTTGGAACGTTTGTGTGACAAATTCCGATACGGCCGGAGCCGAAAAGGAAAAATGCTATGAACTCATCTATTTGGGCAGTGACAGTTCGTTCAGCATGACGCTCGGCGGCTCGGATTCTTTGGTGAGTGTGTTCGAGACGAATGATGCTTTGCCGCTGCAGGTTGGTGGTACGGTAATCTCTGATAGCGTTTCCGATGTGAACGTGGATAAACTTCTTGCAGCAGGGGGAGCTAATTCCAAAGTGACTGAACTTAAAAAGGTTGTGGTGCAGTTGCGTCGCCGTCCCAAGCGCAAGCCGGGTGAATCCGTTGTTTCCGCAAAGTCTATCAAGCGTATGCCGGGCCTTGCCGAAGCGGACGTAATCAAGAGCATCCAGGCACTTCCGGGTGTTGTTGCGAGTTCCGATTTCAGTTCCAAGATTTATGTGCGCGGTGGTGCCGCCGATCAGAATTTATTCTTGTTCGACAATGCTGTCGTGTATTCTCCGGTGCATTTCTTCGGACTGTTCAGTACGTTCCTTGTCGAAGGTATAGACGATGTTCAATTTTACAAGAGCGGATTTCCGGCGCAATACGGCAATCGTTTGAGTTCCGTGCTCAAGATGGACGGACGTGCTGGTGGCCAGGATTCCGTGGAAGAATGGTTCAGCAAGTCCAGTATAAAAATCAGTACGTTCGCGGCACAGCTCCATACGGAAGGGCATAAGGGACCTGCCCGTTGGGTACTTGCTGGACGCACGACTTATATCGGTTATATTCTGGACCTTTGCAATGCTATTGGCTTGTTGGATTTGGACTTGGATTATGAATTTACGGACTTGCAGGGAACTTTTATGTACAACTTCTCTGAAGATACTCGCTTGAAACTCAGCTTTTATATAGGTAAAGACAAACTTGAATTTGATCCGCTTTACATGGACTGGGGTAATATCGCAATCCCGCTAGGTTTCTATCAGCGCATCGATGGTAAATGGGATTACAATGCAACGTTAGCTTATAGTAAATTCTACCAAACGATGAAAATCAGTGATCTTATGTCCATCGAAATGCTTCTTTATACATTTGTAGGTAAGCAATGGTTGAATTATCGCGGAATTGACAATCATACGGTGACGTTGGGGTATGAATTGGAATACGATTATGAACGTTATCAGGAAAAAATGGCGTCAATCGGTGTGGCTGATATTGAAAAAACATTCCATCATGTCGCCTATGTGCAAGATGCTTGGAAAATGTCGCCGGATTATTTGCTGCAATATGGCTTGCGCCTAAATTTTCAAACAGCATCTAAACATTTTGGAGTGGAACCTCGCGCTTCGTTAACAGTTCATCTCGATGATGCAAAGACGCTTGAATTTTACGGTGGTTACTATTTGCAATATATGAATTCAATAGTTTATACGGACCAGGAAACGCTGAACGAATTCTATTATCCGGCAACGACAACCTCAGATGGAAAACATATCAAACCCGCTTCTTCTTGGCTGTTTGCGGTAGAGTATAGTCATCGCGATCTCTTTGAAGGTTACGATTTTACTGCTGGAGTTTATTACAAAACTCAGAATAACTTAAATACATTTGCGATGAAAACGGATAGCAGCGATAATTCGAATTCCAAAGATCTTGTGCTAGCTGATAATTTTGGTTCCGCGGAAGGTTATTCCCTTGGTTATGAAATCTCGTTGCGTAAGGATAAAGGTTGGTGGTTTGGCGGAATCAACTGGAGCCAAAGTATTAGCGTTGCGCGATCCAATGATGGTTCTAAACCGTATTTCCCGAGTTGGCATCAACCGTATGCGCTAAAGATGGATTTAGGCATCAACTGGAAGGGTGATGAAGATGCTCTTTGGAAGCACAAGAAAAAAGGTCGATATTTCCGTTCTTCCTTGGCTCTCAAGTATTCATCAGGAATGCCAATCAGTGAATATAAGGGATATTATGTTGCTCAAGATTTGGGACATCAGCGGTATTCAGATGAAAATGTTGTACTCCCAGGCAGTCGAAATGCTGGACGTCAGACGGATTATTTTAGAGTTGACTTGAAGGCTGTAGATTTCGGGCGCGAAGGCAAGTGGAATTTCAGTTGGACTATCATCAACTTGACTAATCATGACAACATGTTCTTTACATACTATGATACTCGCAAGAATCCTCCGAAGAAAACAGCGATTTCTCAGTTTCCCTTTTTACCCATTATGTTGAATTATGAATACTACTTTTAGACGAAAGAACGCCGCTTCTCGGCTACAGACTAGAGACGAAAGAAAAAATGACAGTGTTATTATGAGCCCGTTCAGCAAGCTTGGGATAAATTCCTTCAAAGAATCTTGTAGGCGATTCCTCTCGTCTCCCGTCTGGATTCTCTCGTTTCTTATCCTTGCTGCGTGCGATTTTCATGGCCCGTGGGAATATTATCCTGAGGAGCGTGAGGTCTATACGGGAATTTATACGTACGGTTATGTAGCTTCTGGTGAAGCTCCGTATATCTGTTTTTCTAAAGTTTATGAACTCGATGAAACATCGGCGCAGGATTTTGCGTTCTACAATAAAGCCCGTGTTACTGTAGAAGGTCGTTTTGACGGCGATGCCGGTAAAGGTGAAAAGCTTGTGCTGTCCCTAGAACCCGTCAACAAGCATCCTGGATGTTTTAGCTACAATGATTGGCGGATTTATATAGAGGGTGTACCGCATGTAAACCCCTATGAAGGAATTGTCGGCGAATCTTATACGATGAATGCCTACTTTGAATGGGATAGCGCTGGGCATTCTGTAAAATCCAGTTATCGGGCTGTTGCGACTATTCCGAATCCTGTGACTGTTAAAGGCTTGAATATCCCGTTGGAAGATGGTAGTTACAATTGGGTGGATTATAAAAATGGAAAGACTGTGGAAATGAATTTCCTGGAATACCCGAACGATATGGAATTTGTGAAAGTGGCTCTTGGCTATGATTGGTCTGTACGTGGAGTGTTGTCTATTATGAATTACGGTTTTGAAAATGGGGAATCTCCGAATACTACAGTCAATAAGATGTTTGAGGGCATGACAGATGAAGATGAAATGGGGTATAGGGGGATTGCGATGCATGATCCCTTGGAATCCCAACAAAATCTGGGATACATGTCGAACCGTACTGTGGCTGGTTTCAAGTCTCTTGATACTCTTTATTTGATGAATATGTCGGTCCCCTTGGGAAAATTTTCGGTGGATTTCTATTCGACGGACGCTGCTTACATTGATTATATAGATAAAGTAAGACAATCTACTTCAGATTCTCGAGTTGTCCCTAAATCTAATATTGAAAATGGGATGGGCGTATTTACCGGTATGGCACGGACATCGATAAACTTCAATGTGAAAGGCGAATCTTTCATAAGCATGGAACATATTGCGAATAGAGGTTGTTCGAATACGGAAGGCGATAATGCGGATAGCTGGGATTCCAAAGGCTGTAGACTTTTCCTGGATGTCCTTTGTTCGGGGAGCCTGGAATATGGTTCTTCTAATGATTTGGTCCAGATGAACGAAGATGCTTATAAATATTATCAAGGCGATAAGTATCGTAAAACGGCGCAGGCTTGCTACGCCTCGAATGTGAAGGCCGCAATGACACTTGATACAACGACATGGTCTGAATTTTTACCGGATACGATTAACGCTGAAGATAAGAAGAATGCTTACGCTGACGGGTTAAAACGTTACTGCGTGGCGAGTAACTTTAAAAGTAACCATATTGCGAATTGTTCTTCGCTTGAAAATGAATGCTTGGAAAATCCTGAAAAAAACAGTTGCAAGGAATATTTGTGGCTTTGGTGCGCGGATCGTAATTGGGACTTGAACAAGTATGAGCAGTGCCGTTCGGCGCTTGTGAGCCGCTACTATCTTCAGAATTTGAAGTCGAGTATCCTTCATCGTGAGGTTCAGAAAGTGTGCGATGGCTATTATAGCGAAGTTCCTCCTGCTGAAATTGTTGTGGATGGTCAAGGGGAAACCGGGCCTATGTCCGATGTTTCTATGTGTGAAAATTGGTGCGAAGTTAAGGATGGTCGTGTAGAATGTGAATGAAAAAAAAGATGGAATAAGGTGACACTTTTTGCGTGTTTAAGTGTTTTAATAATGTAATTTAGATACAACCTATTTGGAATAGATATGAAAAGATTGAATATATTGCCTTTTGCGTTTTTTGTTCTGTCGTTTTCGAGTTTTGCTTTTGCGGACTACGAGTCCGAAATTCGCGACTTGAAAATGCAAAAGGAAAAGCTGAATTCCGAAATTCAAACGTTGAATACGAGGATTGCATCGACCGATTCGATGCTGCGCGCAGATGAGTCTCGCCACAAGGTTCTCGAGCAACGTTACAGGGCTGATAAGGAACGCCGTAATTTGGAAATCGATAGCTTGAACGCAAAAATTCGCAAGGTGGCCGCAAGCCTCCAACAAGAACGCAGCAAGCAATCCCGTGCGAAGAATAAGAGCGAGAATGTGGCGGCAAAGCGTCGTGCCTTGCGTCAGGAACTTGCAAAAATTTGCAAGCAGTTGGAAATGCAAATTTTGCAGACTCTTCCCTGGGAACGCGACAAACGCCTTGACCGTGCAAAATCCTTGACTCGTGAAATCGAAAGTGGAAACGTTACTGAAGAAGAAGCTTTTTCTCGCATGAAGTCCTTGATGAATGAGGAAATAAAGTTTGGCGATGAAGTTGCTGTTGTCAATAGTCCGTTGACGCGCAAGAATGGCGAAATTGTAAATGCTACAATTCTTCGTATTGGCAATCAGTGGATGGTTTACGTTGATGAAAATGGCATGTTCTATGGCCGTTTGGAGCGCAAGCTAGAAAAGGATAAAGTTGTTTATGAATGGAACGAAGAACTGAATCTTGAGGAACGCGCTGCCGTGAAGCTTGCGATTGATGTCAAGCAGGCGAAAAAGCCCCCTCAAATAGTGAATTTGCCTGTAAGTTTGTCTGTGGTTGGAGGTGCGAGATGATTTTTGTAGATATGCGTCGAACCATTTTTGCGCTCGTTATAATGCTCGCATCTTCTGCTTTTGCGTGGCCATGGTCTAGTGACAAGAAAGATGCTGAAGATGAAGCGCGCATCAAGGATTCCCTGTTGCAAGTTGAAGTACGCAACTTGCAGCGAGAAGTCGAAACGCTTACGCGCATCCGTATGCAAAAAGCGGATTCCCTTGAAAAGCTCGATGCCAAGCATTGGAGCAACCGCTATGCTGAATCGCAGTTGACCGAAGAACACCAGAATGTCACACGTGAACTTGATGGTCGCTATTCCAAACTTTCGACAGATCTTGGTCGCATTACCGAAGAAGTGATGGCGAACAAGAACGTCACTGAAGAAGTTGAAGAAAAATCCAGGAGCGAAGAAGTAGCTTTCGATGCGCTCAATACGCAAGTAAAACTTTCGATTGAAAAGACGTTAGGCGATGTCGCGGGTGATTATCCCGTCGGGATGAATGTGCGCCTATTGCGCTTGAAGCGTGCTAGCGCTGATGCCGAAAAGAAGGTGCCGAATACGATCGCTGCGGTACAGGGCTATATGGCCGATTTGCTTGCTCGTCATGAAATAACTTATACGCAATATTATGGTGCGGAGCTTTCGCAGATGGGAAAGCGCCCGGATGTAAACGTGAACCGTTTACGCCTGGGAACGGTGTTCCTTGGCGAAGTGGCTAACGATAATGGCGAGGTGCAGGCGCTGTTACGCTCGGGGTCATTGCAAGGAAAAGTCTTTGAATGGAACGCAAACTTGCCGGTGGAAATTGCCACGAATATCAAGACTGCCGTGAACCAGGCTGGCTCTGCGACGGGCGCTATGGATGCATCGCCATCGAAAGCTGTCATAGCGGTTCCTTTGGATGTGCTGCAAAATAAAGCTATCAAGAACTCTATCACTGATACGAAGGAACTCACTTGGACGGAACGGTTTAAGGCTTTCTTCAAGAAGGGCGGTATCGTGATGTATCCGCTTGCGCTTGTGGCGATTATTGCTCTCCTTCTGTTCCTTGAACGTTTTGTTGTGCTCAGCTATCGTGGTCATCTTAGCCGCCGCTTTACCAAGAAGATGAATGCGCTTGTTGAAGAAAAAAAATACGAAGATGCTGCAAATCTCTGCTTGAAAAAACAGACGAGCCTTGCGATGGTTTTATTTTCGATTTTGAATAAGGTTAACGACACCCGCAAAAATGCAGAACGCTCTTTGCAAGAGGCTCTGCTTCGTGAACAGCCAAAATTAGAGCGCCACATGGGACTCCTTGCTGCAATGGGAACAATCGCTCCGCTGCTTGGCTTGCTTGGCACGGTAACGGGTATCATCACGCTCTTTACAGTGATTACCGAAGTCGGAACGAATGATGCACGTGTGCTCGCCGGCGGTATTTCTGAAGCGCTTGTGACAACGGAAATGGGCCTTGTTATTGCTATTCCAGTGATGATTTTGCATGGACTCCTTAGCGAAAAAATTGAAAAGATTACTAGTGAACTGTATGTGCAAAGTACATCTCTTATGAATAAAGTTTTTGGAAAGGCAAATGAATAGAATGTTTCGTTTCGAACCGAAGGCGAACTCATCTCTTCTAAAGTTTATATGACAGATTTTCATTACATATTTATAGAATCCCTGCGTAACACTTACGAGGCGGGCGGTGTGGTGATGCTGCCCATCCTCTTGGCGGGTGTTGTCGGTTTCTATTTTCTTTTTGCAAGCTGGTTTCGCATCGGTAGCGATTTCTTTAGAAAAGATATCCATAGGGTTGTGAAACGTATGCAATTGGATTTGAACGGTGAATGTACTGCGAGTATCGGCGAAACACGTACAGATGAACAGTGTGAAGAATTTGCGCTCCAAAGGCTCCGCAAACATGGAGGTTTCCTTTCAAGAGAGCTTGCTTATGCTGTAGAAATTGCTCAAAAAAATTATGGTGAATTCCGCGACTACATACAAGTACGTATGATGAAAAGTGTACGCTATATGGAACAAGGAAATCACGTGATTATGGTCATGGCCGCTGCCGCTCCATTGCTTGGACTCCTTGGAACGGTGACGGGCATGGTCTCCACCTTTGAAGTGATTACATTGTATGGAAACCAAAACCCGGTGCTCATGGCTGATGGCATTTCGGAAGCGTTGATTTCGACACAGAGTGGGCTTTTGATTGCTTTTCCGTTGACTCTTTTAAAACAGCGTTTGGATGAACGAATTGAAAATTTAAAACAGGAAATGGAACTTGGAGCCACTGTGATCGATAACTATTTTGCAACTCGTACTAGCGATTCTTGTATTGTTGCGACTCTTGCCGATGAATCTCACATTACTCGTCATTGCGAGCCCTAGGCGAAACAATCTAAAGGATTTATTATGGACTTTAATTTACCGAGAAGAAAACAGAAAGATGTGGGTATTGAAATGGGCCCGCTGATGGATATTGTATTCATCTTGCTCATCTTTTTTGTGGTGACCTCGTCGTTCACTCGCGAAACGGGTGTCGATGTGACAAAACCGCAGGCGCAATCGGCAAGCCAACTTGAAAAAGAAAACTTGCTCATCGCCATTACGCGCGAAGGAACAATCCATATGAATGAACGTCAGGTGGATTTGGCAAGCTTGCAGGACATCTTGAAACAATCTCTCGCAAAAGCGCCCGACCGCGAAGCCGTAGTGATTGCGGATAAAGAATCTGAGACAGGTGTTCTTGTCCAGGTCATCGATATGTGCAATCTGGCTGGTGTAAAAAAAGTTTCCATTGCTGCTCAAGCGGAGTAATGTTTAGTAGACAGTAGGAAGTAGACGGTAGGAAGGAATGTGTTGGGAATACGTCATTGCGAGCGCTGCGATATACAAGACTTGGAACTTTTGTACCTTAGTCGCATTAGGTTCGAAGGAGCTGCAATCCTATAAATTCTTGAAAAATCATCTTGTTATCCTGAGCAGTCATCCTCGGAGCGAAGCGTAGGGGAACCATTATTTCTCGAAAGTCACTTATCGAAGGATCTAGGAATTAAATGAAATTAGTAAAAAAACTTTTTAAGCGTTTTACAATCCTTCTCGCGGCAATTCTCGCGAGTGTGGTGCTCGTATTTTCTGTAACTATGGCGAATTTGTTCTTGACTGGCAAAATATTCCATGAACGAAAGTACGTCAAAACGGAAGTCGCAATCAAAAAGATTGATGAAGTCGAAAAGAAAATCGAAAAGAAACGTACGGCTCGCAAACCCAATCGCCAAAAGTCGAATTCGCGCTCGCCCAAGGCGGGGCCGCGTTTCGCGATGAATCTCGGAGCTGTTTCTGGAACTACTGGTGCTGCGATCAGCGATGAACTTGTTGCCGATTTCCGCGGTGGTACGCTTTCCTCTGAGAAAGGTGATGTCGATAAAAAGCCGGAGAATCGTTCCATGCCGAATTTTGAGGTGCCTCCGCAAATTCGTGACCGCGAAATTGACGCTGTCTTGCGTCTCGGCTTTTGCGTTGATGTTGGCGGGCGTGCATACGACATCAAGGTCATCGAAGAATCTCCAGCCGGTTCGGGACTTGCGCAAGCAGGGAAGGACGCTGTCGCTCGCATGACGTTTGCTCCTGCTGAAAAAGACGGCAAAGCCGTTGCGTTCTGCGGAATGGAACAACCCTTCGAAGTGAAATTTAGGGATTGATTGAGACGAAAGAACGCTCGCAAGCGAGCTACAGACGAGAGATGAAAGAATTATAATGGCGCTTCGCGCAAAAGTGAGTATTATGTTAAATAAAATGTTTACAAATGAATATGGAAAGTTACAGAGCGAGTTATATTTTACCACACTCTCGTCTCTCGTCTCTCGTCTCTCGTCTGTTCTACTTATTTCTCTTTTCCTAGCGCTTCCGGCGTTCTCTGCCCAGTCCACCTTTGACTTGATGGAACGCGCGAACGCCCTTTATCGCAGTGGAAAATTCAAACAGGCCATCCTCTTGTACCGCAAGGCCGAAGACCGCGGCGCAGATCCCGTTGCGGTGAGTTTTAACATCGCAAATAGCTATTACCAGATGGACAAATATCCCGAGGCCGCCGCCGCTTACCGCAAGGCCGTGGACTATTCCGAAGGCAATTTTGCTCCAGCCCTTTTCAACATGGCAAGCGTATATTTTCACCTAAAGCAATTCCCGGAATGCATTGCCGTTTATCATCGTGCGCTAAAACTTGATCCCGATAACATTTCCGGATGGCTCTACCTTGGCGAAGCTTACACCAAAACCGGTGACAAAGTCGGTGCGCTTCGCGCTATTGAAAATGCTTACCGCCTTGATAAAAATGACATCAGCATTGTCTATCAACTTTCAGAAGCTAACATTGCGTTGAATGACTTTGATCGAGCCATTGCTGTAATCCGCGAAGGCTACACGCTCCATCCTGAAGAATCCGATTTCCTCGTCTATCTCGGCGATGTTTACCGTCTGAACAAGAATTTTGAAGAAAGCGCAAATGCCTACCGTGAGGCTCTTAGCGTGAAAATCGATGACACTCAAGTTATGTACAAGCTTGCCGATGTCCTTGCCGAAGACAAAAAGCCATACATCGCTATGGAAATCCTGAACAGTATTTTGCAAATCAAACCCGACTTTTCCGATGCCGCCATCTTCATGGGCAACCTCGCGTATGATGTCAAGTTTTATGATCGCGCCGAATTTGCTTACGAGCTTGCTGCAAAAAACAATAACGCTGAAGCGGTATTTGGTTTCAAAAATATGGCGTACGATGCCCATGCGCAAAAACGCACTGAAGAAGCTGTACGTTTGCTAAAACTCGCATTGAAATATTATCCGAACGATACATCCCTTGTCGCGGATTTGCTTGAAATGGAAGGAATGAAGTAATTTACGACTAAAGTTTTTTTACATCTTCTTCTCCTTGCGTACAAATGTAAAGTTGTCGTATTGAAATTTTGAACATTGAAACATCTGTTTGTTGTTCTATATAAATTCACTCTTGGTAATTGCCAAGAGATTTTTTTTGTCGAGCGAGAATGCTTTACCCCAAAAGAGGCTTTTGAAGCATGCTACTGTATTTCAATCTTGATGAAAGAAAGACAAGCTTTCTTCACGTGGCTCTACCGCAAAATCTTATAAAAACAATGTGCACTATATGGCGTGGTGAAAAATAACGCTTTTTATATGTTTGAGGAGAAAGGTTCAAATGAATTTATTATATGTCTCTTCAAAACAATATTGGTAAAGCAATTCGTGCTCTACGCTCGCAAAAAGGCGTTTCGCAAGAAAAACTTGCTCTCGAAACAGGGGTGGGCCGTCGCTATATGAGCGACATTGAAAACGGCCGCCGTAATGTCTCTCTCGAAATTATTGAAAAACTCGCCAAGTTCTTTGAATTAAGTCCGAGTGATTTTGTCAAGCGTATTGAAAATGCGGACTTCCCTGCGCTCACGCTTGATTCGCTCAAGGAATATCTTTGCGAGCGTGGCTATGAGGAAAGTATTGTTCTCGAAAATCCTGATTTCGTAGATGCCGTTGTTGGAATAAGCGAAGAAGGCCGTGTCATTTACGCATACGAAAAAATGGTTCGCTCGCTGATGCTGTCTGACGGTATGGATTACGAAGAAGCCGCTGAATTCATTGACTTCAACACTCTTGGGGCTTTACCAAGCATGGGCGAGAACGCTCCGATTGTGTTGATGGAAATTGAGGAGTAAAATATGGCACAGCAATTAACAGAAATCTTGAATTACTTTCTTGATAATTACGTTCAAGGGAAAAAGGAAAAAAGTAAAGTTGTACAGGAATTTATAACTAAAAGTACATGTCAGAAAGTATACGAAACAGGATTGGTTGATAGAAGAGAATACAACGTTAAAGGTAGTGTTGGAAAATCCGGAAATTGGCCCGATGTTCCATGGTTGGCAATATTTAGAAAAAAGATTACAACAACAGCTCAACATGGTGTATATATAGTTTATCTTCTTTCTTCTGATGCTAGCGCGATATACTTGACATTTAATCAGGGCGTTACAGATCCCGCAAAAAATGTTGATCCATATTCGAAGAATGTTAAAGATGATGACTTGGAAAAAAGCAAAGGAAAGATCATCCAAGAAAATGTAGAGATTGTACGAAATAAAATTGACAAACGTAAATTTCTAGCGGATAATGGGATACATCTTGCAAATGGTGGTCTTGGAAGACAATATGAGAAGGGGACTATTTTTTATAAAAAATATGTCAAAGGGAACCTGCCTTCTGAAGAACAACTTCAAAAAGATTTAAAGGAGATGCTTGAAATCTATGAAGAGTTCTATGACAAGTTTTATAATCCCGACGGTCCTAAAAAAGGGGGAGAGAAAATGACCAATGAAAACATGAATATAATTTTCTTTGGCGCTCCTGGCACTGGCAAGTCTCATAAAATTGATTACAACCTGTTCAAGGATAAAGACGGGAATCTTATCGGTAAGGGAATAAAAGAGATTCCTGAAGACCGCAAGTTCCGCACCACATTCCACCCGGATTACGACTATGCTCAATTTGTAGGCGCATACAAGCCCAAGAAAGAAGCTAACAGCATCACTTATTCCTTCGTTCCGCAGGTTTTTGCAAAGGCTTACGCAGCGGCTTGGAAGCAGTATTTCAGTGCGGGCAAGGCCTCGACTGACGAGAACCAAGTTTATCTCGTTATTGAAGAAATCAATCGTGGGAACTGTGCCCAAATTTTCGGCGATATTTTCCAGTTGCTTGACCGTGTTAATGACGGCGAAGATAAATGCTTTTCGCAATATTCGATAGATGCTGATTCTGATTTTGTCAAATGGCTTAAAACGGATTCTGTTTTGAATGAAAAATCTATTTGGACGGAATACGAAAAACGGGTCGGCGAAGGCAAACTCAAGCTCCCGCCGAACTTGAACATCCTCGCCACGATGAATACTAGCGACCAGTCACTATTCCCGATGGACAGTGCCTTCAAGCGCCGTTTTGACTGGGAGTATGTACCAATTAGATACAAAGCCAGGAAGAATGAAAATGGTGAAAAAATTGATAAGAATTGGGACGCCGACGAATTTAAAATTTCTTTTAAATATAAAGAAAAAGAAGATGGCAAAGAAAAAGACTGTACTTTCCATTGGATTAAGTTTCTAAAAAAGATTAATGCGGATATATACAAGGTAACGCAATGCGAAGACAAGCAGATGGGCGAATTCTTCATCAAGCCGAAGAACGAAGAAAAAATTATTTCGCTTGAAGAATTCCGTTCTAAGGTGCTATTTTACTTGTGGGATTCAGTATACAGGGATGAAACTGACGAAAACGCCGTATTCCATTTTAAATACCCTGACGAAAATGGTTCCGTAGTTACGTTCCAGCGACTTTTTGAAGATGATTTTGGAAATATTCTACTAAAAATTCTGGAAAGGTTGGATGACTCCTATAACGGTGACGAATTCAAAGACTTTAAGATATTCCCCGTCAAAACGGAACTAACTGAAGACAAATGATTTTCCTTTTCGAACAGTTGGCGTATAGTATAGATTTCCTGGAGAAAGTCCTTCCGCAAAGGGAAAAGGTCTCCGACTGGAATTTACCAAAGGGTTTCGTCCAAAGGGAATCCAAAGGCCTTTGCAAACTGGACGGTGTCGGCTACCTGTATAACGCCAATTGTAAATATGTCGAAGAGGGGCAAAAGGAGAAAGACCCCACCGACAAAATCGTCTTTGTGTTGCCTAAAGTTTTTCTGGAAGAATATAAAAAAGACGACAATAAAATCATCAAGGCGTTCGGCCAAGTTATTCCCGCAGATAGGAACTTTAAATTCAACACAGAAGCAAAGGAAGTACCCAAAGAATTTCTTTCGAGTTTGTCTTTGTGGGTTTGCAGTTCTATTGGAAAATACAGACTTTCAAATCCCGCCGATAAAGAAGTCGATGTACCTGACGCTCCCAACGCCACCTATTTCAGCAGCGACAAACAAACGCCTGCGCTCATCGACGTGATGAACGCCATGAAGTGTTTTTATGCCGAGAACCAAAATTTGTTCGTATTCACGGCGAAGAACAAGCATAGTGGCAATAACCGCATTGACTGGCGTCGCACTGTTTCTCGTACGCAGCCGTTCCTGCAAGAAGGCACGCCCGTCTACATGAACCTTGAAAACAAGAAAAAGGTGATAGATGTTGATGACCGCTTGCTCGTGCTGTACTTTTCGGCGATGCACTACATCGAGGAAACTTTCGGCTTCAAGATGCCGCACTCGGAATTTTACGCCCCGATGCGCGTGAACGAATTTCGCCGTCTGCTGGGCCACCGCGGTCTCGTGGAACTGCGCCGCATAAAGCACAAGTATTTCGCAGACAAGTTCCTGAAACTCTATAACATCGTGAAGGCCTTCTTTGAATGGGGCGGCAACTTCAGCGCGAACGATTACAGCAGTGAATACCTACTTACAAGCAAGTATAATAACGTATTCGAGGCGATGATTGACCGGCTGGTGGGGGATGAGGGCAGGGATATTGATTCTCTCAAGCAAAATGATGACGGAAAAATAATTGACCACTTGTATAAAGAGAAATCATTGGTATTCGCTTCAGGAACAGACGATGATTTAATCTGGCATATTGGCGATAGCAAGTATTATCAAGATCCCGACGACATTCAAGGGCAATCTGTCGCGAAGCAGTTTACGTACGCCAAGAATGTGATGCAGAATTTTTTCAATACGATATTTTACGACAGCAACAATGCCTACAAGCATAAAGGCATACGCTACCGAGATATCACTACCGAAGGCTACAGTATTACGCCCAATTTTTTCATCCGCGGCGAGCTCCCCAAATATAAGGATCATAAGGATCCTTCACAATTCAAATCGCCCTACTTTTTTGATGAAAATGCAAAGGGGGAGGGCGAAGAATTAATCATGTTGGCCCGTAAAGGGAATGGGGACAAAGAAGATGCCGAAAAGGCGATGATGGATGAATTGTGGAATAACCGGAATCGACATTTTCCGAATCGCCTTTTTGATCGAGACACCCTTCTGTTGCAGGTGTACGACGTAAATTTCCTGTATGTCCTTAAGGCGTATACTTCCAAGCGCTCCTCGCTACGTGAAGAATTCAAACGTGATGCCCGCAAAAAGTTCCGCAAGAATTTCTTGAAACTGCTCAATGAAAAGTATGTGTTTTGGGCTGTGTGGCCTAGTAACTGGCTAACCGAAGTGCAGTTTGTTGATAAGCATTTTAAAACACTTGTCGGGAAAATTTTTAAACCCATTGACTTAAAATGCTTGATTTTGGCCTTGGAAAGAGACTTTAGTGATCCTAACAATACGTTCAAATGCCTAGACGAGGATGTATTCGACAAAATCAAATCAGATTGTATTTATTTTCATGTCACTCCAACAGACATTTTCCCAATTAACACAGCCAACCTGCCCGAGGCGACGTTTGCAGATAACGAGATTGAAAAATTCGATGAGCAATTGTATGCTTATTCTGTAAAACGAGATGTATTTGAATCGAAAAAGATTGGCGAAAAGTATAGATTGCCGGGAACCATCAACGGAAGGAAATTGACTGGAGCTGTTCTTGGAGATTGCAATTTAGAACGAATTGGAATTCAGAAGTCGCCATTAGACGAATACTATTACCTTCCGTGCAAAGAAGACTGACTTGCCCTGCATTCGCGTTAGGGATAGTGACCCTGTGAGCCAAACACGACTCGTATTAACGAGTCGTATTGGCGAGAGTGAGGCGTAAGCCGAACGGTCATTACAGGGCGGAGACGCGCTTGCGCGGCTCCGTTGCAAGAGCGGCGCGGGGGTGCCGCAGGTGCGCACGGGGCGCCTTGCGATATAGCCCGACCCGGCGGGAGCCGGGGAACGCCCTGTAAAATTTTCTTGCTCCCGTGGCGCAGGCGCCAAAATGTTAGACTCAGTCCTATATACGAAACTTGAAACTTTAGTATCGTAGTAGCGTTATCCTCAATAATTTTTTGATTATCTTTCTTTTATTCAGCAAGGGGATTCTTATGAAAAAACAAATTGTCTTTATGCTTTTAACGACGCTGCTTTGCAGCGCTCTTTCCATGGCGCAGGTCCAGAAGCTTCCGGCGCCGGCCAAGTCTCTCGGCAAGAACG
Organism: Fibrobacter succinogenes; assembly: GCA_902762795.1. GTDB lineage: Bacteria > Fibrobacterota > Fibrobacteria > Fibrobacterales > Fibrobacteraceae > Fibrobacter > Fibrobacter succinogenes_E. Next base: position 137,170 of record CACWPM010000002.1, read on the forward strand.
TGATGGAGGCTCTATGGGGCCGCAGTTCGGGGACCGAGTTCAGCGACAAGATGCTGAACGATCAGGATTTGTCGAACTTGCTCTTCGCGGCTATCGGGGTGAACCGCCCGTCCGAAGGTAAAATCACGTCGCCAACGGCGCGCAACTTCCAGGAAATTCGCGTGTTCGTATTTACGGCGAAGGGCGTTTCGGAATACTTGAACAAAGAAAATTCCCTAAAGCAGGTGGCGAGGGGCGATCATCGTGGTCTGATTGCGGACCGTCAGGATTGGGCGAAAACGGCTCCGGTGAGTCTTTTGATTGTGGCTGACGAAAAGAAGTTTGGAAGTAGCGATGCGCATGCGAAACTCGCGATGGCGATTGATGCGGGTATCGTGAGTGAGAATATTAATTTGTTCTGCTCTGGCGCAGGCTTTGTCACGCGTCCGCGCATGACGATGGATATTCCTGCTATCAAGAAATTGTTGAAGTTGTCCGATGCGGAAACTCCGCTGCTGAACAATCCTGTGGGTTACGCGAAGTAAAAAAACGGCGGTTTTGCCGCCGTGAGTGTTTTATTTTTTAGTTCTACTTTTTCATTTTTTCTTTGCAGAAAGGGAGGATGATTTTTGAGGAATCGCGGGCGAGTTGCTTGATGGTGATTCCGGAAAAGTAGTCGTGAATGATTTTCGCAAAGTCTTTCCACATCGTGAGTGTCGGGCAAATGTCCGCTCGGTCGCAGCCGTTCTTGTCGTTATCGACGCATTCCACTGGGCTCATCGAAGTCTCGATAACGCTTAGGATTTCCCAGATTGTGAGTTCAGCCGCAGGCTTCGCCAGTTTGTAGCCGCCGCCTTTGCCGCGGGCGCCTTCGAGTATGTTGTTCTTGACGAGTGTTCCTAGGATCGCTTCGAGATATTTTTCGGATAAACCTTGACGTTCCGCCAAAATGTGAAGTGGGTGGAACTCGGATTCTCCGTTTTCTGCCATATCAATGATAACGCGGACTGCGTATCGACCCTTCGTTGATACTCTCATGTTTCAAGACTCCTTTACGGTCGAAATATACATTATTTATTGATAAAACCTATAACGATAGTTGCTTTCTTTGATTTTCCTAAAATTGCGTTTGATGTCGCTTATTTCGTCAATCTAGACGATCGATTTATTTTACTTGATCTTTTGCGTTCGTTTTGGATTGACGTCTATTAGTATCGCCTTTACATATTTTTTTACTATGGTTGGCTAAAATAATTTTCTATATTGCCACGCATTATGGCAAAGATTCTCTTTAAAAAACAGTTATCTCCCGCGGTATTCCAATTCCGCGTCCACGCCCCGCTGATCGCGCAAGAACGTAAGGCAGGACAATTTATCATCCTCCAGACGAACAAGGACAACGGATATCCCGGTCTTGGTTGGCCCGCTCGGTTCTCCGACCCATATCGACAACTTTGGCCATGTCGTTTGCGTTTGCGGTGGTGTCGGTATTGCCCCGATGCATCCGATCGTTCAGGCTCTCAAGGCCGCAGGCAACAAGGTCACCATCATCATGGGTGCCCGTAACGAAAGCCTCTTCCTCATGAAGGAAGAAATGACCGCTCTCGCCGACAACATCATTTTCATGACCGACGACGGTTCTTATGGCCGCAAGGGTCTCGTGACTGAACCGCTCAAGGAACTCTGCGAAGACACGAAGGGCAAGCCGGACATGGTGATTGCTATCGGTCCTCCGATCATGATGAAGTTCTGCGCTCTCACCACCAAGCCGTATGCAGTGAAGACTGTCGTAAGCCTCAACAGCATCATGGTCGATGGTACGGGCATGTGCGGTGGTTGCCGCGTCACTATCGGTGGCAAGACGAAGTTCGTCTGCGTCGATGGTCCGGAATTCGATGGCCACGAAGTCGATTGGAACAACATGCTCCAGCGTATGGGTGCATTCAAGCCCCAGGAACAGGAAGCCATGCACCGCTTCGGTGCAAATGACGGCCACAAGTGCAACATTGATAAGATGGCCGATGCCAAGGCTAAGGAGAGCAAATAATGTCTGAACATATGACTCGCGAACAGTTGGACGCCGCCGCCAAGGTGGAACTTGAAAAGATTAAGGCTCTTCCGCAGCCGCTCAAGCCCAAGGACAAGACTGCTATTCCGGCCCAGCCGTCCTACCGCGCACGCGTGATGGAAGAAGTGGCTCAGGGTTACACCGAAGCCCAGGCTATCGTCGAAGCCAACCGCTGCCTCGCTTGTAAGAAGCCGTTCTGCGTCGAAAGCTGCCCGGTGCACATCGACATTCCGGCCTTCATCGCAAAGATCGCCGAAGGCGACTTCAAGGCCGCTATCGCCAAGATTAAGGAAACGAGCTTGCTCCCGGCAATCTGCGGTCGTGTTTGCCCGCAGGAACGCCAGTGCCAGATGAACTGCACCATGGGCAAGATGCACAAGGACGTGAACCAGGCTGTGGCTATCGGCCGCCTGGAACGCTTTGCT
>CACWPM010000003.1 GCA_902762795.1 Fibrobacter succinogenes
CTGATTTCATGAACAAGGAAGGTTTTAACGAGAATTACAATACAGGCAGCGTAAAGGATTATTTTATAAAGAATTCCATGGGAAAATTTGTCCCGACATTTGACGTTTATGGTCCCGTGACCGTTTCCGGAGAGCGGAGTTCTTATGGAAACTATTCGTTGAGGAGTAAAGGCGCTAGGCTCGCCTTAACGGAAGCTTTGGACTCGCTTGTCAGGCAAGGTGGAATTGATTTGTCGCCGTATGATATAGACAACGACGGTTACATTGATTTTCTTTTTATGATTTACGCCGGAGTCGGGGCGGCAGATTCGCCGGTTTCCGAATCCATTTGGCCCCATGCCGGATCTCTTGGTGATTTAGGATACTCAAAAGATGGGATGAAGTTAAGCGACGACGTTTATGCAAATCGCTATGCCTGTGCAAACGAAATTAATGGACGGGCTTATACAAATGACAGTAACACCTCTATTTATAACGGTATCGGGACCGCAATACACGAATTGAGTCATGTTCTTGGATTACATGATTTGTATGATACAAAACGCAAACATAAACGAAAAACGCCCTCTTACTGGGATGTTATGGATAATGGCTCGTATTATTGCCCTACGCCAGCGCTTAATACACGATTACTGGGGTGTGCACCGCCGCTCTATTCTGCATTCGAAAGAATGTCGCTCGGATGGCTTACCCCGACAGAACTAAACGTGACGGGCCCTGTGAAATTGGACAAGCTCGACGATAACGTTGCCTACAGCGTTACTAACCCCCAAAATCCCAATGAATTGTTCATGATGGAATACCGTACAAAAAAAGAATGGGATAGAGGGGTCCCGTCTTCTGGAATGCTGATATGGCATATCGATTACGTAGATTCTATTTGGAAAAGTAACAGTATCAATATCGACAGCACCCACATGCATGTCGATATTGTCGAAGCTATCCCCGAAAAAGGATCTTACGGCACGACAGAAGACCCGTTTCCCGGAACCGGCAACGTCGCCGGTTTCAGCAATTTTGTCTTTTGGACCGGCGACAGCATGAAAATCGCACTTTCCGACATTACGGAATCTTCGGACAAGGAATATGTCACTTTCAATGTGGATATGACCGTCAAATCGTCTTCGTCCTCGGAAATCATCGAATCCAGTTCCAGCGAACATTCCGTTTTCGCGATGCGTCCGTCGCTTCCGCTGAACGTTCACGTTCAAACGCGTAACGGCGATATTTTCATTTACGCGCCGCAGCATGGGCAAAAAAACGTACGGTTGTTTTCTCCCATCGGAACGCTGTTATTTGAAACAACTATGGACGGTCACGAGCTGAAAATTGAAAAACTGCGCCAGATGCAAGGCGCAAATGTTATCCTGTCCGTAACTCAAGACCACAAACAGCTTTTCACGGGGCTTCTCTCTTCGAAAAATTTGTTAGTTTTTCCATAGGAGAAATATATGGAACAGCAAGCTGTTGAAGTTGTATCTTTGTTTCATGGTACGTTTTGGGCGCTAGTGCCCTCTGTCGTAGCAATTGTTTTAGCCCTCATTACCAAGGAAGCCTATTCGTCCCTTTTTATCGGGGTCGTGATTGGCGGGCTTTTTATTAGCCAGGGGAGCTTCCCGCAGTTCTTGGATGCAGTTTTCAAGAATGGAATGGTCAAGCAGGTGTCCGACCCGTGGAATGTGGGCATTCTCTTTTTCCTCGTGATGCTTGGGGCGATGGTCGCGTTGATGAACAAGTCGGGCGCGGCGGCCGCTTTTGGAAACTGGGCGAAGCTGCATATAAAATCTAAAGTCGGCGCACAGATTGCGACTATCGTTCTTGGCATCTTGATTTTTGTCGATGATTATTTCAATTGCCTTACGGTGGGCAGCGTGATGCGCCCTGTTACAGATAAATTTAAGGTGAGCCATGAAAAATTGGCGTACTTGATTGATGCTACGGCGGCTCCGATTTGCATTATCGCGCCGGTCAGTTCGTGGGCGGCGGCGGTGACCGGCTTTGTCGAAGGCGAAGACGGTTTGGGACTGTTTGTCAAGTCTATTCCGTACAACTTCTATGCGCTGTTGACGATTGTCGCCCTTTTCGCCTTGGTGCTCATGAAGGTCGATTTTGGTCCCATGAAAAGTTACGAGTCCGCAGCCGAGATGATCGAAGCGAAAATGGAAGAATTGAATGTGGAACAGGCGCGTGGGACTGTGCTCGATTTGGTATTCCCGATCGTGATGTTGATTTTCTTCTGCGTGATTGGGTTAGTTTATACGGGCGGCTTTTTCTCGGGTGGCGATGCGCACAAGGGCTTTGTTGCAGCCTTTGGCGGGAGCGATGCTTCTGTCGGGCTTGTGTATGGTAGCTTTACTGCATTTATCGTGACGGTGATTTGGTATCTCGGGCGCCGTGTCCTGAAAATCGGGAAGTGCCTCGAATGCTTGCCCGAAGGTTTCAAGGCGATGGTTCCCGCAATTATCATTCTGGTGCTCGCCTGGAGCTTGAAGGGCGTCACCGATACGCTCGGTGCAAAGGACTTTGTGGCGGGGATTGTTTCGGGGAAGGCTACCGCTCTCATGAACTTTATGCCTGCGATTATCTTCTTGGTCGGAATTGGTCTTGCGTTTTCGACGGGAACGTCCTGGGGCACGTTTGGCATCTTGATTCCGATTGTTGTTGCGGCATTTTCCAGCGTCGATCCCGACTTGATGATTATTTCGATTTCGGCCTGCATGGCAGGGGCTGTCTGTGGCGACCACATTTCTCCAATTTCAGACACGACGATTATGGCAAGTGCCGGTGCGCAGTGTAACCACGTCAATCACGTGAACACACAACTGCCCTATGCGCTGTCGGTCGCATCAATCAGTTTTATCTGTTATGTTGTGGCAGGCTTTACGCGCTGTGCTTTACTCTCGTTACTTGCCGGTGTGGTGCTTGTTGTCGGTGGCCTGTTTATTGTCAAGAAAAAGTTGTCTTGATTAAGGCTTTTTAAATGTTATCGTTTGATTTGGGCTGCGATAATGGCAACCATCATAATTCCGCAGCCTGTCAATTCCCGTAAAGAAAGCTGTTCTCCTAGAACTGCCCATCCGGCAAATACCGCAAATACGGATTCAAGACTCATTGTGAGTGATGCAATGGTTGGCTTTACTTTGTCTTGAGCGACAATCTGGAGCGTGTAGGCTATTCCGCTGGAACAAAGGGCCGCAAACAGGAGGCCAGCAACGGCGCGAGGGCTTGCGAATGATGTGATGACTGTGCTGAAATCCATGGCCGGAAATCTTAGGTCGAAAACGATCATCAGGGGAGCTGTCAAAACGCCAATGGTCAAAAATTGAATGCTCGAAACCCGAATCGGATCAATGTGGTTCACGAACTTGTCGATGACCAAAATATGGAATGAAAAGGCTAGCGCACATAAAAGAGATACGCCGTCCGAAAGTTCGAGTGAAAAGCCGTCCTTGATGCAGAGCAGATAAAGCCCTACGGTTGTGACACCCACGCAAATCCATATCTTGATTGAAACGCTTTTCCCTAGGAACAAGCTAACTACAGGTACGAGTACGATGTAGCAGGCGGTCAAGAAGCCGGACTTGCCGGCGGAGGTGCCGAGATACATTCCGAGCTGTTGCAAGTTCATGGCAATGCATAGCGCAACTCCGCAAAAGAAACCTGCTTTCCAGTGAAGCTTTGTTTCTTCGCTGCTGCGTGGTCTGCGAGGGCTTTTGCCGATGGCATCGAGAATTTTGAAAACAAGAGCGAGGAACCCTGCGGCGATAAAGCATCGGATGCACGAAAAGGCAAACGGTCCAAACGCATTTCCTTCGATTTGGGCGACAAAACCCGATCCCCAAATGAACGCCGTCAACACGAGCAAAAGACTATAGCCAACACTTGCCATGCGTGCATATATAGCATTTTGCGTAAGATACCAAGTCCTAAGATCGAAGTTCTACCGCCCACTTCCTACCGCCTACCGTCTACTTCCAACTTCCAACTTCCTACCGCCTACTTCCTACTAATACTATATTTCCCTTGAATTGAAAAAATTTATGGAGCATTTATGCGTTGTTTAGTTACCGGTGGTGCGGGATTCTTAGGAAGCCACCTTTGTGAAAGACTTTTGAATGACGGTCACGAAGTCATTTGCCTGGACAATTACTTTACAGGTCGTATGGCGAATGTTGCTCACTTGCGCGATAACCGCAATTTTGAACTCATCCGTCACGATGTGACCGAGCCAATCCTTCTCGAAGTAGACCGCATTTTCAACTTGGCATGCCCGGCAAGCCCAATCCACTACCAGTTCAATCCGGTAAAGACTATCAAGACGAGCGTCATGGGCGCCATCAACATGCTCGGCCTCGCCAAGCGCGTGAAGGCCCGCATCTTGCAGGCCTCTACCAGTGAAGTTTACGGCGACCCGGCTGTGCATCCGCAGACCGAAGACTACTGGGGAAACGTGAACCCCATCGGCATCCGCAGTTGCTATGACGAAGGCAAACGCGTCGCCGAAACGCTTTTCATGGATTACCACCGCCAGAACAACGTCGATATCCGCATTGTCCGCATTTTCAATACGTATGGCCCGCGAATGCTCCCGAATGACGGCCGCGTTGTATCGAACTTCATCGTCCAGGCTCTGAATGGCGAAGACCTCACCATTTACGGTGACGGCAACCAGACCCGCAGCTTCTGCTATGTGGACGACCTCATCGAAGGTTTTGTTCGCATGATGAATCAGGACAAGATTATCGGGCCGGTCAACATCGGCAATCCTGGCGAATTCACGATGCTCGAACTTGCAAAGGAAGTGCTTGAACTCACGGGTTCCAAGAGCAAGATTGTCTACAAGCCGCTTCCCGGTGACGACCCCAAGATGCGTCGCCCGGATATCACGCTTGCAAAGGAAGCCCTTGATTGGGAACCAACCATCCCGCTCCGCAAGGGGCTCGAAAAAACCATCGTCTATTTTGACAATTTACTCAAGACGAAGTAACCGTTCGTCCTGTAAAATTGCCTTTCAGCAAATAATTTGGTGGAGTCGTCAAGACTCCTCTTTAATTTTTGGCTCAATGTTCTACCTTTACGGAAAAAAGAGTGCGAAATGTTCCGTAAGTTATTGATGCTGCTGTGCGCGTTTTTCTTGAACGTTCTTGGTTCGGAAAATTCAAATAGTGTAGATTCGGATTCTGTCGATACTGTTTCGCGTGGTGTTGTTCCTTTGTTTTCAATAGAGTCTAAGGAAGCCTCTTACGATTCCATCGACATCGATTATCCCATAACGAACACGGCGTTTGAAAATACACTCAAAATCGATGTGCCCAGTAAACCTAAAGAAGTTTCACCTTTGATTGTTGCAGGCGAGGTTCTCGGGTTTAACGGATTTATTTGGGCGTGGGACCGCTATGTTCTTGACAAGGGTTACGCACGTACGGGCCCAAGTTATTGGAAACGCAATTTTCAGGAAGGCTGGGAATGGGATCACAATCATTGGGCCATCAATTTTTACGGACATCCTTATCAAGGTGCAACCTATTACAATTTTGCACGTGGTGCGGGGTACGGCTTTTATGCGAGTTTCCTGTTTGCTGCACTTGGAAGCTATACGTGGGAAATGTTTGCCGAAACGGAATATCCCTCGACTAACGATCTTATTGCAACGTCGATTGGCGGTTCTGTTTACGGAGAAGTTCTTTACAGACTTTCTCGCAAATTTTACGGAGTGGATGAAGCTCCTTGGTACAAGCAAATTGGCGCTTTTGGGTTAGCGCATTCCGCTTATTTGCAAAGAAAAATTTTTGGGAATCGTGATGATGTCACGGGAAGCACTCCGTTGGATTTGTCCATATTTTTAGGGGCGGGTTCGCATTTTGGTAATATCTATCGATATGGTGGACGCAATGAAGATGATCTTGATCAAAGATGGGATGATAAGCATTTTATGTATGGAGCCGAGATTGAATATGGAAAACCGTTCCGAAAAGTTAAACGTCCATTTGACTATTTTACTTTATCTACACGTGGCGAAGTGGGGCCGGATGGTACGCTTTTTCAGCTTGACGTGACGGGAAAGCTTACGAATGCGAGTGTCCATGGTCGCGGGCATTGGGTTGATTTTGCGACATATCTTGACTATTGTACTTTCTATGGCGATTTTGCTACGGTCGGGACTATTTCTGTCGGTACGGGTATTGATTTTTCTCTTTGGCTTTTGCCTTCGCTCCGCTTCCGCATGTATCACCAGATTTATTTTATCTTGCTTGGCACAACGGACATGGGCTACGATGACTTGATCCAGGCGGTTCATCCGGAATATGAATCGGACATGGACAATTACCAGTACAATATGGGTGCGAAGTATGTGCTCGGCGTAGAAGTCTTGATTGGCAAAAAGTTCCGTCTCAAGAACAAGATGATTGTTGATGCTTTGCATACGATACCGGGGTCTTTGCCGCACTATGGTGCCGACGGTTGGGATATGTTGCTGATGAATTACACCTCGATGGAATATGATTTGACGGACGCTTTTTCTATGGGCGGTCGTTTGGACGCCTATGCTAAAATTGCGGCCTACTCATCGGAATTCTTTGAGCCCATGAGCCGTGGCGTATTTGCTTATACGCTCTACTTCAGCTATAAACTGTTCTAAAAGAGTTGTTAGTCCTTAGTTGGTTGTTACTGGAAATGTCATCCTCGAAGCGGAGCGAAGGAAATCCATACAGCTCTAATCGCTTTTGTTTCTTTTTACCGAGCCAAAGAGGTTGGGGCTTGCCCCATTCATAATTTCTCGTAATACAATTGGGATGGAATCCTTTATTTTAGTAATTGACATTCATTCTTCTTTTTACTAAGATGTTCTTATAATGAAAAACTTCCCCTTACATAAGAATGGTAACATCCGCACTGCGGATTTTTCGATGCTGAATTATCTGCAGCAAGTAAACGTTTTGCCCGACAAGATAGCCATGTTCAGCAATCTCAAGGAATTCGGGCTAGAAAATTATGTAAAGGTTCAGGCGGCAGTGCTTTTGCTTGTGAGGCGCGGTTCTGTCGAAGTTGAACTCGATCTTAAAACCTACAAACTTGAAGCGGGATCGTTGTTCGTTGTTTTTCCAGAACAGGTCGTGCGAGCTAAAAGGGCATCTGAAGATTTTGAACCGATCTGCATAGCTTGTTCTAAAAACATGATTGAAGAACTGATCATTCGCTTTGACGATAATACGCGTTTGATTTTAAGGTTCCGTGAAAATCCGTTGCAGCAACTGGATAAGGGTAAGTTTGAACAACTGAATTCTAGTTTTGATTTCTTGAAGAAAAAGTTTGAAACGACGGAAGCGAATTCTTGCCGTTTGCAAGTTCTAAAAAATCATTTGATTGGACTGTTGTACGAGTGCATTGGTTTTGTAGATGAACCGATTACAACGGATAGCGTCAAGAGTCGTGGGCAAGTGTTGTTCTCTCAATTTATCGACCTCGTTGTCGAAAATCATCGCGAGCAGCATTCCGTGAAGTTCTACGCCGATGAACTCGGGATTACGCCGAAGTATCTCTCTGCCGTTGCCGAAGAGCAGACCGGTAAAAACGCCAAACGCTGGATTGACGAACATATCGCGCTCGATGCGAAAGTCCTGTTGCGCTCGTCTTCCAGAGACGTCCAGAAAGTCTCCAAGATTCTGAACTTCCCGGATGTTTCGTTCTTTGGTAAATTCTTCAAGCGCCTCGTCGGAGTCTCGCCCAAAGCATACCGTAAAACGACTGAATAAAGATTTTAGATGAAAAATTTGAATTTGTTTAAAACCTTTAGAACTTTGATAAAGGGAATATCCAAGATATTCCTCTTTTTTGTCGCTACGATAGCCTTGATGATCGGCTTTTGGTATATCCATCGATTTGATGACAACGTGTGTTTTCCGGATCCTTTAATTCCTGGTGAAAATGTTTTTTCAGCATTTCATTCCGGTACATTATGGAATTTGAAGCTTTTTGTACCGAACGATTGGTTCTATAATTACGATACTCCTGAGTATTTTTGGATAAATTCTGTGAAAAAGCAAATAGATTCCCTTAAACCAAGAAATGATTTTACAGTTTATACTCTAGATTCTCAAAAGGGAATGGCTGATGATACGATTGCAAAGGGCGATTTTATTTATACGCAGGGGCGGATTTCAAAAACAATCGTGAACGGAGAAGAAACCTCTTTTTATTATGATAAAAATGGAATCGTCGACAGAAAAGTGACAAAAAATCCGTATAAAACGGTTTTACAAATGCGAAATGATGGCCTTTTGGAAGTGGATTCCATAGAGGAAAAACAATATGAAAACGATGATTCTATTGGCTTTTATACAAAATATTATCATGATACCCTTGTGGAAAGTTTTGGAAAAAACTGTAAAAGAGAACCTGTATGGTGGAAATGCTATGTTAAAGATGCCTTGACAGGCTATTTGTCCCGTGAATATGCAAGTGACGGTTCCTTGAAAAAGGTTGTCAAAAAGAATGCTTCGGGGGCAAAACAGGTCGTCTATTTTCATCAATGTTCCTTAGAACGTTGTATAGAAAATCGGGAGGATTCTTTTTATAAATACCAGCATTACGTCCAAAAAGAAGAAAATCGAATTGTCGATGAAAAAATAAAGGCTGTTAAATATTTTGGACCGGATGTTGAAATTTTTTCGCATGCGATAACTTACAAGTACGCCCCTGACGGAACGCTTCTCGAAAAGAATTATTTGAATGAAAAAACTCAAGAACATTTCAAGGAAACATTTACCTATGAAGATGACGTTGAAAAATCCTGGTTTGTAAAATCAGGAAAAGATACGTTGGGTTGGGTGTTCAAGAAAGATGGAATTCTTGATGAATTTGCGATATCTTTAAAATTGCTTGACGAGAATAAAACAGGTTTTAGAATTGTAAGGTTTGTTTCGAGCTCGGAATTGTAACGTATGCATTTTTTTAGCTTTATATTTACAATAATTTAACCTATTGTCTATAATCAATTGCGGGTGCAAGTTGTAAATTGTTTTGGAAATGTCATCCTGAGCGAAGTCGAAGACAACTCAGAAGGCGAGTATGCCTCAAGGCGAATACCATGTTGTGCTTGCACAAACATGGTTGAGCCGTTTGGCAAGACGCAACGCGTCAACGTCGCAGCCACGGTCATCCTCCGTTAGGAGGATCCATACAGTTCTAATCGCTCTTGTATGAACATGACCGAATCTAAAGGGAGGGGCTTTGCCCCATCGCCCCATCCCTACAGTTCTAATCGCTTTTGTTTCTCTTTACCGAGCCAAAGAGTTGGGACTTTGCCCCATCCAGTGATTTTTTCTAATTTGCAACAAACGAGTTTGATTATGAAATTGAGAAAAGTCATTTTATTTACGCTGCTTTTTGCCTCCATTTTGCTTTATGTGTTCTCGTCCTATGAAAGTGACGAGCGAAAAGAAGATTACGATAGCGGTGAACTGAAATCCATAACAACAATCCATGAAAAGCTGAAAGATGGCAAGTACATCTCGTTTTATCGTGATGGAAAAAAGGAAGTAGAAGGCCTATATAAAGATGGGAAAAAAGATGGTACATGGAAAATATGGTACGCGAATGGACAATTAATGTCGGAGAAATTTTACAAAGCCGATAGAAAAGATAGTGTTTGGAAAGAATGGTATGATAATGGTCAATTGGAATGGGTGGGAAATTATAAAGAAAATAAGCGTGATGGTGCTTGGAAAAAATGGTATGAAAATGGACAATTATATAAAAAAACATTTTATAAAAATGGCAAATTATTAGCTTATAAAGAATTTGATGAAAAGGGGCTTCTATTAGAAGAAAGAGAGTCATCGGGAGGATGGGAAAAACGTTGCAAAACGATGCGTACTAGGGTTGCGTTTAGAAATGTTTGTGAAAACTTTTTTAATGGAATTGGTTTTGAAAAAGTATGGTATCGAAATGGACAATTGAAATTTGAAAGATATTACAAATCTGACAAGCGTGATAGCGTTTGGAAATCATGGGACGAAAATGGATCTTTGAAAGAAGAAGGGTTTTATAGAGAGGGTAGAGAAGATAGCACTTGGAGAGAGTGGTTCTCAAATGGACAATTATCATCGATTCGCTTTTATAGATCTGGCAAGCCTGAAGGGTCGTGGAAAGAATGGGATGAAAATGGCAAATTGAAAAAAATGGAAAATTATAAATCTGGTGAGTTGCATGGCATTCAAAAGGTGTGGCATGAAAATGGCAAGTTAGAAAAATTGGAAAATTATAAATCTGGTGAGTTGCACGGCGTTCAGAAGGTGTGGTTTGAAAATGGCAAGCTAGAAAAATTGGAAAATTATAAATCTGGTAAGTTGCATGGCATTCAAAAGGTGTGGAATGATGACGGTTTGTTGAGAATGGAAAGAAACTATAAAGCAGGAAAACTTAATGGAGTTTACAGGAGTTGGCATGAAGGTAATGGACGATTGGAAGAGTCTGGAAGTTATAAAGATGATGAAATGGACGGCAATTGGAAAACATGGGATGAAGATGGTCAGTTGTATAAGGAAGAAAATTATAAAGCAGGAATACTTGATGGCGTTCGAAAAACGTGGTATGAAAATGGAAAATTAGAGACAAAAGATTATTACAAGGCGGGGTACCAAGTTGGCGTATGGAAATCTTGGCATGAAAATGGGCAATTGGCAGGTGAAGGAAATTTTAAAAAAGGTATGCGTGATGGCGTATGGAAATCTTGGCATGAAAATGGACAACTAGCAGAAGAAGGTGCATATAAAGCCAACGATGAAAAAACTCAAAATCAAAATTCGCTAGCGGATCTTTGGGGCGGAGTGAATAATTTTTTGGGCGGTATAAGGGAAGGGAAATGGAAATCATGGCATGAAAATGGACAATTGCGGTATGAAGGAAATTATAAAAAAGGTAAGTGTGATGGAGTATGGAAATTTTGGTATGCAAATGGACAATTGCGGTACGAAGGTTCTTACAAATATGGCTCAAAAGTTGGTTTATGGAAGGATTGGTATGAAAGTGGAAAACTGAAAACAGAAAAACAATACCAATTGGATAGTGATGAATGTATTTGGAAAGAGTGGTTCGAAAATGGAAAGCTGAAATGGGAGGGAACCTTCAAATCTGGTAAAGAAAATGGTTTGTGGAAATCATGGCATAAAAATGGACAATTGGCAAGTGAAGGAATGTATAAAGACGGTTTGCAATATGATGTATGGAAATTTTGGTATGCTAATGGACGAATTGCAAAAGAAGGTCTTTATAAAATAGATTGGAGCGACAAACAAAAAAGAGAACAAAATCCTCATAAATATTCAGGTCCAATAAAAAAATATTTGCGTCCAGAAATTAAGGAACTAAATGGAAAATTTTTTCGTAAATGCTCCCTAATGCAAGGAACATGGAAATCATGGCGTGAAAATGGACAGTTATGGTATGAAGGCTCTTATGCTTTGGATTTGAAGGATGGTGTATGGAAGGTATATCATGAAAACGGCCAATTGGTATTCGAAGGTTCGTATAAATTAGGCAAGCCGGACGGCATCTGGAAAGAATGGGAATGGGACGGAAAATTGAAAAGAGAAGGATATTACGAATCAAATAAACAAGTTTGGCAAAAATGGGATGAAGTCGGGAAACCTTAAAACGAGCTTGATTATGAAATTGAGAAAAGTCATTTTATTTACGCTGCTTTTTGCCTCCGTTTTGCTCCTCGCCGCTTGCGACAAAGAAAAACGCAAGGAATATTACAATAGCGGACCGTTAAGATCTATTACGACATATCGTGATAGTGTAAAAGACGGCCCGTACATCTTGTACTATGGGAATGGAAATGTATGGGAAAAGGGGCAATATAAAAATGACGAGAAAGATAGCGTTTGGAATATATATCGCGAAAATGGAAAATTGAAAATAGAAGAATCCTATAAATCAGGTAATTTAGATGGAATCAGGAAAGAATGGTACGAAAACGGACAACAGAAAACTGAGGTGAAATACGAAGCCGGTGTTTGTGACGCTTGTTTTTGCAAATACAAAACCAATGCAGGTAATTTTTGTATTGAGAAGGAATGGTATGAAAATGGAAAATTAAAGGAATGGCGTTATAAAACTGAAAATGAGGAAAAATGCGTTGTGAAAACGTGGCATGAAAATGGAAAAATTGCGGAAGAAGGGAATTATAAATCAGGTCAATTAGATGGGAAATGGAAAACCTGGTATGAAAACGGGAAAATTCGAAGTGAAAAATATTATAAAGAGAATTTGGAGGAAGGCTCTTGGAAGGAATGGTATGAAAACGGAAAAATGAAAAATCTCGAGAGCTACAAAGAAGGACGGAAAAATGGAACTTGGAAAACTTGGTACGAAAATGGTCAATTGCAAGTGGAGGAATTTTATAAAAATGACAATCTATTAGCTTATAAGAAATTTGATGAAGAAGGACATCTTCTAGAAGAAAAAGAGTCGTCGGAAGGATGGGAAAAACGTTGCAAAAAGGTATATGCTAGTGATGAAAATAGGGCTCATCTTGGGGAGCGTACTAGGAATACATTTGGTTATGATTGTGAAAATTATTTTAATGGAAATGGTTTTGAAAAAGTATGGTATCGAAACGGACAATTAAAAGAGGTTCTGGATTATAAGGATGGCAAAATATTTACTTATAAATGTTGGTATCAAAATGGTAAATTGCAAGAAGAAATAGTATCATCTAAAGGGATTGATGATGGAAATTGGCGTACTTGCGTTGGAAAATATGAGCTTCATAAGTCAGTTGAAGAATTTGTTAGTGAAAATTCGTCTGTTCAGAACATTATTCAAAAAGAATGGAATGCTATTCGAAAAGAATGGTATGATAATGGAAAATTGCGAAGAGAAAGATATTACAAAAATGGGCGTGATAGTGTTTGGAAAACTTGGTATGAAAATGGACAATTAAAATTCGAAGGAAAATATAAACATGGTGAGAAAGATGGCGTTTGGAGAGAATGGCTCGAAAATGGTCGTTTGCAATCGGAATGTTCATATAAATTAGGTAAGAAAACCGGAAAATGTAGGGAATGGTATGAAAACGGGAAAATACGAAGTGTAAAATATTACAAAGATGATTTTGAAGATTGTTTTTGGAAGGAATGGTTCGAAAACGGGAAATTGAAAAATATCGAGAGCTACAAAGAAGGGCGGAAAAATGGTGTTTGGAAAACTTGGTACGAAAATGGTCAATTGGAAGCGGAAGAAAACTATAAAGCTGGACTACTTGATGGTGCTAGGAGGGAATGGCATGAAAACGGAAAAATAAGGCTAAAAGAATATTATAAAGACGGTGAACTTGATGGAGTCCACAAAGCATGGCATGAAAATGGGAGAATGTCTGAAACGCAGGAATTTAAAAAAGGTTTGTTTACTGGCTTATGGCGTTCATGGTACAAAAATGGAATCGTAGCAACAGAAATAAACTACAATAATTGTCAAGAGGATTGTATTGAGAAGCGTTGGCTTGAAAATGAAGAGTTTTTTATGGAATATCATATTCCTTCCCATAATGCCTATTTTAAGGCTCTGCCTTCTCATTAAACTTTCATCGCATCGACTTGATTCACGATTGTGGTAACGGCTTCGATGTACTTGTTGATGTTTGATACAATCACATCGTTGTCCTTAGTCATATTAGGGATGCGTACGCCCGGGAACATTTCGTAAACTTGTTCGTGACTCTCGGGATAATTGCCGGTCGAAAGGTAATAGACTCCGTAAAGCAAGGGGAGGAGTGTCGTTGCAGAACGCACGTAAATCCCGTGCGGATTGCGGTCTTCCTTGAGGTAAAGGAATGCACGGCGTAAATGCACGAGCAGCCCGCGCAGTTCGCGTTCGCATTCGATGCGGAGTTCCGCGAGGTTCGGGCTGAAATCTGCAAGCGGCGTTTCGCCGCAAAGCGTCACGTTCTTGCTCTTGATGTGCAAAAATTCCAGTGGAAACACGTCTTGCGATGTCTTGATTTCAAAACGGCTGAACACGTGATTGAACACGATGTTGTCGTGCTTTGCCTTTGATGTGAGCTTTTGCAACGGCAGCAAGTCCTGTGCGGAATTGGATTTCAAGATGAAGCTGACGGTCCACGGGGATTCCAGCGCGGAAAACCCTTCCATAAGGCAATCGCCGTGAACGAATGCCGAAATGAGGTTGTCGCCGAGCGCTTCTTGAAAGAGCTTCGGCCATTCCGAATTTTGAAATTCTGCAACGCTTAAGATTTTTCTCATAAATTACCATCCTCCGCCGGAGCCGCCACCGCCAAAGTGACCTCCACCGAAACCACCGCCGAAGCCACCCCCAAAGCCGCCTCCGCCTCCAAATCCTCCGCCGAAGCCACCGCGGTGATGCCCTCGGCTGCTATTGCTGAGCATGGACCCGAGCAAGAACCAAAGGCAACCGTTTCCGCACCCGCCGCCGTTCTTCGAGACGAACAGGAATAGAATCACGAAAATAATGAATACGAGTCCGAGCGGATTGTTTTCCGGTTCTTTGGGAAGTTTGTCTGTATCGACTTCGAGTGAAATGTTTTTTTCCTTGGCGACGACTTGCGCAATTTCCCAGACGAGCTGCATCACGCCTTGTCCGTATTTTTCAACCTTGAATGCCGGAACAATCGTCTTTTGCTGGAGCCGTTCTACGAGTACGTCGGGCAGGTAGCCTTCTGCACCGTAACCGACTTCTACGCTTCGCCTGCGCTGCTTCATCGCTGCAAAGATGAGGATGCCTTCGTTTGATTTTCCGCCAACGCCCCAGCTTTCGGCAATCTTTAAAGCGTAATCCCTAAAGTCCGCATAGCCGATGTCGTGAACGAGCGCGACTGCAAGTCCAACTTTAGCCTTCTTGTAAAGCTGTTCGGCGAGTTCGTTTACAAACTGCACTTCTTGCTTCGATAGCAGGCGGTCTTCGTCATAGACGTAGCTGTTCTGCGGACGTTTGGGGAGTCCCTTTTTGTTCACGCCAAAACCTGCCGCAACAGGGATGGCGAACAGTAGTATGAACAGTATCGATAAAAATCTTTTTGGCATAGAAAAAGCCGCCTTTACTGCGGCTTTGCAAAGATACATTTATAAATTGTCTAAAATTGCTTCTATAGGTTTTGTGACCACGTGAAAGAGTGCTTTGCCCACTCCTTCGATTGCTGCTTCTGCCGCTTTGTCAACCACTGCGTCACCAACTTGTTCTAGCAAGCTACTTTCAGAGGTTATTTCTGGTTTTGCGGCTTGCAGATTGCTTTGATCTGTTGGCATCGATGATTTCTATTTCCCGCAAACAGGCATCAATTGCTTCTGGAGTGCGCTAAAGTCTGTTTTCTTGATAGCGCTGATGGTCGCATCGACTTCAGTCTTGCCGACACCCTTCGCTGTCGTGAAAAAGTTGACATTTTCACCCTTGATCGCGATGGTGAAGTCGAAAGACGAGATGAAGCCTAGACGACCTCTGAAAGTGTTTTCAATTTCTACACTGAGTTCTGGAGCCGTAGATTCTTCATCAGTTGTTGTGAAAATAGATTTCTTTGAAAGTGCATTTTCGAGTGCGCTGCAAGCGTTAGCGATCATTTCGCAATCAAGCTTGATTGTGCAGCGCGATTGGCGCACGCGGTAGGGAACTTCAAGGGCGCTTGTGAGCCCTGCCTTTTTCAAGAGTTCCAACGGGAAGTTCGGCTCCACAATAATCACGTACGGGCCTTTGTCGAAATTTACGTTGCGCAACTTGAACGTGGCGATACCGTTTTTCTGTGTGCGGCGTTCCGAAAGCGTCTTGCTTTGGCGAGCGATAAGCGGGAAGCTCGGCACTGGACCAATGGAATCCTTGACGATTACGTTCCAGGACGGCATTTCTGCACGGGTCAGTTCAAAGTTCGGTTCGGTGGTCGTCGTGACGGTGACGCTTGAAAGTCTTTCGACCAGAAGCTTTTCAATTTCCGGGAGACCGTGCTGTAAACGATGGCTGTCATCGAGCGGATAGACGTCTGCAAGCTGGAGCAAGTAGAAATTGTGCTCGTTGACCTTGTCCTCGGCTTTTTCCAAGTCGGTAGCCGCATTGATGTACACGCGGGTGTCGATTGCCTTTCTGGCGGATTTTTCAAGCTTTGCGATTTCTTGCTTGAGAGTCTTCAAGCGGAACTGGAGGTCGGCGGTGAACTCGTCCATGTCGAGTGTTGCCGTAGCCTTGAAACCCTTATCGGCCTTTACGGGAACCACCTTGACGCCTTTAAGAACAACGTTGCTCTTGACATTGCTCTTTGCTCTGTAAGTTTCGCCCAAGACACTTTTACCATCGTTAATGTCTTCATATTTGGTAAGAGTCTGCGTTGCGGAAACCTGAGATTTGATTTGCTTGGCGACTCCAGCCATCGCCGCGTTGTTCGCCTCTTCTTGCGAAACCTTGGATGTGGCTGTGTAGGTGACGATTTTCCCTGCCATTGCCGGCATTGCCGCGAGACAGGCGCAAAGGATAAGGGCTTTGATGTTCATTACTAGTTCAGCTCCATCAAAATCAGTTTACGAGTGAGATTGATTTTCTTGGATTCGGCAATTGGCTTTAAAATCTGCCTAATCTTAGAATACACCTCCTGGGAATCCTTGTATTTCAAAGGATTGGCGTAGATAACGAAATCAAGAGTCTTGGCGGTCATCACGTTGACCTTTACGGAACTAAAGTTACCCTTGAGTCCCTTCATGATGGCGTCGTGCAAGTCTTCGGTCTGGCTGTCGGAGTATTCGCCCCTAATGTTTACGACGACCTTGTATTGCGTTCCCTTGGCGAGATCCATTTTCCAATAACCGAGAATTTTCTGTTCGAGACTGGGCATAGCCTTGCGGACTGCTGCGCCGATGTTCGAATTCAGGTTGATCTTGGATGTATGACCGTTATTGCGGACCACGGCGGACTGGGAACCGAGGAGCCTTGAAGTAGAAGATTCGTAAGCGGATATTTCGACGGAGACTTCTTCGTTCGTAATCTCTTGAGAGAACTTGATATAGATGTCAGCATCGAGAGCGATGCCTGCGAGGTAGGAAAAATCATCTTCAGTGTTCGCGATGTCGTTCTGCATTTGGAGAATGGCGCTCAGTTCGGCTTGACCTTCGATGGACTTGACCTCGTAGTTCTTCTTGGTGAGATAGCTGTTGATCGCTTCTGCCATTGTGCGGTCGTACGGATTTTCAGGAGCGGCTTCCTGGGCTCCGGCCTTCATGGTCGGGGAGACCATAATAATGGGCTGGCTGTAATTCTGGAGGGCTTCCGCTGAGGCGTATGTTTCCGTGGCCTCTGCAGCGGCGGTTGAAAGCTTCTGGGCTGCGGCCGGTGAGCTTGCATTAAATGCTGTAGGTGCGTTTACGGTTGATTTTGTAGCAGTCGTTGCTGCAGAACCGAAACCGTCTAGTTCGTTGTAGGCACTTTCTGCTCTTTGGCGAGTGGCTGCGTTTTTTTGACGGGATTCAGAGTCTGATTGGCGTTTTACGGCGTTCGGAGCGGAACAGGCAGTTTCGGCCAAAAGGAGGGCTAAGCAGAGAGAAGGTATCAAATGTTTCATTTTTACAAATCTCTTTAAAGGTTTCCTACAATTAATATACAGATAATATACAATGTTTTTGTGTCGGAGGTAAACAAATAATACGAATTGTAAAATACTTTTTTTAAGAGTTGCCTTCAAAAGGAAAATTGCGTATATATATCCATAAGACTACATTTATCAAAAAGGTTGTTGAATAGCAATTTTTTTAGTAGGGGTGTAGTCCAGAGTGTTAGGAATGATTTTCGTATGAGGAAGGGTGATTATGAGCGAAAAATGGATCTGGCTGCCTGATTGGGCCTCAAATCTCGGCATTTGGGAAGACGATCTGATGGACGTAGCTCCTTCGGCGAACCACATTTATGTGCAGTACAACCAATTGGCTGATTTTTTGGAGTGTCCGGCGAATATTCCGGATTTCAAAAAATCATCGACGGTTGTGGCTTGGGGGCTTGGTGCCTTGTCGCTTTTGTGTTCTGCGGCAGGTCCGCAAAAGGGGCAAAAGTGGATTTTACTTTCTCCGTACGCGGATTTTTGCGACGAAATAGGCAATTGGACTGTACCGAACCTGCATTTTATGGCTCACCAGCTACAGACCACAACGGAACCTGCGCTCAAGGCGTTCATGGAACTGTTCGAGGAGGACTTTGGCGACTGGCAGGATGACTGGTTTACTGAAGCCAAAAAATACGATGCGGAATCGCTTGCGAAGGGGCTTATGTATTTGGCGTCCCATCGGGTAGAATCCGTGATCCCGAATAGCGAAAATATCCAAGTGCTTTACGGGCGACTGGACGTGACGGTCCAACCGGAATGGACCTTGAAACTCAAGGAATTCTTGCCCAAGGCTGAATTTAAGGAACGTCCCAAGGCAGGTCACTGGCCCCCGATGTTGTTGCTTTAAGAAATAGACTGTGGTTAGTAGACAGTAGACAGTGATAGTTTGGCGGCTTTGCCGCGATTATAAAAACTTCCTACTTGTACTTTCGCTTCGCTCAAGCACCAAAAGTGTGCAAGGCTTATGCAGCGACAAAATGCTTGCATTTTGGCATTGCATAACCGAAGCCACGAACGCCAAAGGCGTTAAATGCTAGCCTCGGTCCAAAAATATACAAGCGTATATAGGACTGTATGGATCCTCCTGGCGGAGGATGACCGTGGCCGCGACGCTCGACCTATGCATTTGTCCTACCGACTACTTCCTACTATTCCCTAATCACTAACCACCAACCACTAACCACTAATCACTAACCACTAATCACTAACCTAACCTATTTCCCAGCTTCGCAATCGCAAGCACTGCTACGAGATAAATCACAAAGAACCATAGCAATATTTTTTCGAAATTTTCTCCCACGGCTGTATAGAATGTGCTCCTTGTCTTGAGGGGCATTTTTCTTTGGATGACGCGGGTTTCAAAAATGTCTGTGTTCTGGTCATAGTGACCGTACTGGTCGATGAACGCTGAAACGCCGCTGTTCGCAAGGCGTGCGACCGGGTAACCGTAAGAGACGGCGAGATGGCGCACGATGTTCAAGTGTTGGAAGGGGGCTGTGCTCCGTCCGAACCATCCGTCGTTCGTGATGTTCACCATGAGGCGTGATCCTTTGTGGATGGCTTCTCGGACTAGGTCTCCGAAAATGGCATCGTAACAGATATAGGGCGTCCACTTGTAAGGTCCGTAAACAGGAGTTTCTTTTCCGGGGACGAAGTCTCCTTCGCCGAGGTCCACGTAATTGAGGATGGGGAACACATCGTCGAACGGAATGCGCTCGCTGAAAGGAACGAGGTGCTTCTTGATGTAGCGTTTCGGGAATCTCGGGTCACCGGGCGTAAAAAGGAACGAGGCGTTGTAGATTTCGAAGCGTCGCGGGTTGTTGAGATCCCTGGAAACTTGTTTGTAGTCCAGAGCGCCGGTGAGAATGCTCGTGTTTCTCTCGTTGGCCATCTGGTGCAGTTGTTTGATGACGTTGTGTTGCCTGCGGATATAATCGGGAATGGCCGTCTCTGCGAGGAGAATTAAGTTTGTTCCCAGTTGGGTGCTGTCCATGGCCATGTCGAATGTTTTGATGACGATGGAATCGAAGCGTTCCTTGCTCCACTTGGCGCCTTGAGCAATGCTTGGCTGGACCATCGCAATCGATGGATTTTCTTGGGAATCCGCATTGTAGAACGGGGCTGCTTCTGGTGATGAAAGCGTGCAACTCCCGTGAATTAGGAGCGCAAGGAAAATGACGAACGGAACGGCGAACAAAGCGAAGCGCTTGCGATTTTTTTGCAAGAACGCGTAGGCGACGATTTGGTTCGATGCTACAATCAGGATTGTATAGCCGAATACACCGAGAATGGAAAGCGCCTGGATGAGTTCAAGATGATTGCCGAATGTGTAACCGAGATGGTTCCATGGAAATGCGAAATCCCCGTGGGTGCGGAACATCTCGATAGACGCAAAGTAGATTGGAAAAAGGATTAGCAGGTAAGCTCTGCCTTTGAACTTTAAATTTTTGGCGGTGGAGTAGGCGAATGCGGCGAGTACGTTGAACAGGCTGAGGTAAGCGATAAGGAGGATGAGCCCAAGGAAGATGAGTCCCGAAGGAGCCGTTTCCACGTTCATCACGTTGCGGATCCAGTAGTAGTTGATGGAGTTATAGACCATGCTTGCCCAGAACGTCGCAAAGATGGCTGTTTCACGATTGTATTTGTTCAAGACAATGAACCATGGCACAAGTAGCACGAGTATGGCGGGGCCGAGCGGGAGTGGCGGGAATGCGAACGCGACAAATCCCCAGGCGCATGTGGCAAGTGCAAGCGCAACGCGCGAATCCTTTTGCTTGAATAGCTTTACGTTCCATCGGGCGAATAACGAAAACCAGTAGAGCGCCATCGGAATGAACGTCGCGACAATCTGGAAAAGCCCGGCGTGGCTGCGCGTAAGGTAATCCAAGGCGAGGAATGCAAAAATGATAATTCCGTAGGTATTCATGAATCGCGAAAACGGGCGGCGAGCATTCTTTATGAATAAGAACGGAATTGCCACGGCAATGGGCAATAGCTGCGGAAGTTGTGTGTAAAGCCCGGGCGTATCCGGACGTAACAGGAATAGGACAAATTCAACGGCAACAAGAACCGCGACGTAAATCTTGTACGCCCGCGGAAGAAATTTAAGTTTGTTTAAAAATTGGTCAATAGTCATTTTTAGCTATGGGGTCGGCGCGTTGCGCCTTTGAGGTCGCTTTGCTTTGAGGTTGTCAGGCATGGGGTTGTGAGGTTGAGTGTTTTTAGAAATCGCTCGTAGCCCAAAGCGAGTGAAACGAGCGAGCCCATAGCGCAGAGAGCGTAGCTCGACCTCATACCCGAATCTCACAGTCCGCTTTTGTCTTTGGGGTTGAACACTAGTACGAATTCACCTTTGGGCGGGTGCGCCTTGAAGTGCGTAGAAATTTCTGTAGGCGTCCCGATGAGGTGTTCCTCGAACTTCTTGGTGAGTTCCCGCATGAGCGCAATCTTGATGTCGCCGAAGACAAGCTTGATTTCTTCGACGAACTTGTCGATGTTGTGCGGGCTCGCGTAGAAAATCTGCGTCGCTTCTTCGTCTTTTAGCTTTTCCAGGAGATGGATGCGCTGGGCGCTCTTCTTGGGCGAAAAGTACTGGAACGTAAAGTGGTCGGTCGGCATGCCGCACGAGACGAGCGCCGTTATCATCGCGCACGGGCCCGGAATGGCGCGCACGTCAATCCCTTCGCGGACACATTCGCGCACGAGGTTGAAGGCCGGATCGGCAACGCCGGGAGTTCCCGCATCGCTTACGAGCGCGATATCACCCGTGTTCTTAAGAAAATCGACGTACTTGGGCGTGACTTTTTCTTTGTTGAAGTCGTGATAAGCTTCCATTGGCGTCGTGATGCCGTAGTTGTCGAATAGAATCCTCGAATGGCGAGTGTCTTCGGCCAAGACGAGGGGTACTTCCTTGAGAATACGCACGGCGCGGTACGTGATGTCTTCCATGTTCCCGATGGGAGTCGCTACGATGTAAAGTGTGTATGACATACTAGATTTAGACGAAAGAACAGGCGTTGCCTTATAGACTATAGACGAAAGATAGTAATTGGAACTTGGAGCTTAAGGCTAAGAGTTTCGAAATTAGAGCTTATGGCTTGGAAAAATTGATCATAACCCCAAATTATAACGAATCCTTTGCGTTGTGTGATGATATGACGAAAAAAGCTGGTGAATATAAAAATTGCTTTTTTTTCGTAATTGCCCTGATACTAAAATCGTTCGTTGATTATAATTGGGGGAGAAATGTTAATTTGAAAAAAAAACTTACTTTGAATTTGAATAAAATATTGTTATTTTAATCTTGGGAGAAATTTATATGAAAATGAAATATTTGATATTCATAGCTTTATTTATGCTTGTATGTGTCGGATGTTCCGAAAAAAAAGAAGAGGCGAAGAAAAACCAAGAACAAATGGCTATAGGAATCAATGAACGTTCTGCTGAACTTGATTGGCAGGATTCATCAAAGAAAATTGTATTGAAAGATGTAATATTACCTTTTGTAAAAAAGCTATGTCCATCATTAAATGTTGAATGTCCTAAAAAATATGGCATAGAAGATCTTTATTGGACTGTTGAATGGAAATGTAAAAAGAAAAATTGTGCTAGTTATATTCGAGATAATCGCTTTGTAGAAGAACGAATTTTTGTGCTGGATAGTTTGTATCGGTCTAATGTATTGGATAGTCTAGTAGGATTGATTCAATGGAGTCAGAAAAAAAATCAAGAAAGACATTGTTTTTTTCAGAAGTCAAATGGTAAACAAGAAGTATGTCCTCCAAATCCTGATTTAGATCTCGGTGTTGAAGGGGTTTTGGAAAAATTGAAAGAAAACAATGTTAAAAGAGGGGGTGTGTGATTTGCGCCTACTGGGACTTTGTATTGTCTTGGCGTCTTCTTTGTATGCAAATATTGTTAGGTGTGTTAATCTTGATGATTATCAAGGGTGGATTGATCAAGAAGGATTGGGATATGTTCAAAATGTGTTGGTAAATGAACTTACGCCAGTTGTTGAAAATAATTGTCTTTCTGAAGCTGGAATGGGTGCGAAATCAACTTGTCGTGGACGATGGGTGAATACATGTTCTGGTGAATCGGGGGCAATAAATGGCTATTTGAAAATCGAAATGTCTTGTGATTTTTGTCAAGGCGCTAAGTTAAAGAATGAATTAGATATGTTTGTTGAACAATGTAAAGCTATTTGTAGAAATACTAATAGATTTTGCATAGGAGATGAATCCGGTTGGGGTGGTGCAATTGTATTGATGCCTGGGCAAACAAATGATTGTGGATCGCCTCTCCCGAACTGTTCTGTCTCCAGTTCATCAGAAACTATAGAATCTTCTTCTTCCGAAGAATTCAGCAGCTCATCCGAAAACATAGAATCCTCCAGTTCCGAGGCACCTCCTGTCAGTTCATCGTCCGAAGAAGATGTTGAATCGTCCAGTTCCGAAAAAAAAATAGACTCTTCGTCTAGCGAAGACGATGAAATCTTAAGTTCGTCTAGTTCTTTGAATGGTCCTTATGGGTATCTAGAAGATCTTGAACCCTGTCCCAATACCGATTATATGACGATTGATGGTATTCATGGTGACGTGTTATTTGAATCTAATGTATTTCTTGAATCGAAAAAATTGAAGTTACCACGTTATACGTTGAAGCCCGGATTCTTTGGTGATATGATGGTTGAAATATATTGTTTTCAAGATGAAGGTAGAGATTCTCTTAAAGTGATGACAAATATCCCATATGTGTATTATACACATTCTCCTTATGCGTATTGCTCTGGTTATTTCCGGAGTGAAGATGATTATATTGTAAATATTCAAAGTTTTTATGTTTGCAAAGGGGTCGCGTACCGTGAACCCTATTCTAGAAATGTTGTTCAAGATGTTCAAGGTTGTCGTATGTTAAAAAGGAGGGAAGGACTTGGTTTTGGCATTGAAATAACGAGAGATATGGCAATAAACAATGTTGATTTTCAAATTTCAGACACGGGACTTGAAGAATATGCGGATTTCTTTCCAAGTAATATTAGCCTACAACAACTGATAAATGATTATAAAATTGTGGAACGCTTTGATGAATGTAAAGAACGTGTTAGGCGGAATTATGGTTATAGGTTGTCGTCGAGTTCTTATAGGCGGTCAAGCAGTTCTAGTGAAGAAGAATCGTCCTCTTCGCAGACAGAATCTTCTAGTTCTGAAAAAGAGGATATAGCATCATCGTCATCGATTCAAATCAACTTGAGTAGCTCAAAGATAATCAAGGTTTCTTCGTCTTCTATGGATGAGGAATCGAGCAGTTCCGCACTTGTTGAAACTTCATCCTCGTCGCGGCAAGCTGTATCCAGCAGCTCTGATTTTGTATATTCTTCAAGTGACGACGGTGTTTTTGTTGCAGGGGGCGACCGGGAGTACACTCCGGACCAGATTTTCAAAGACGGATTGGACAATATGGAAGACGGGAAGTGCTATTCGCTGAATCCGGCTCGTGGCACGCAGCGCGGCTGGATTAACACCAATGCTCAGGACAGCTGGTGGTGGCGCAAAGTCGATTGCGAGACCGGCGATAAAGTCGACAACAATCGGGTCGGATCGTGTCCGGGCTTCCCGTTGGATAACGTGCCGAGCAATCCAAAGAACGCCTGTTTTGCGTACAACGGCACATGCTACAAGTGCAATCCTGCCCGCGGCTCGAAATGCTCGAATTCCTGGCTTTGGCAAGGATCTTTTACATCGTCCAATGTCGGCTGGTGGTATGAGGAAGTGGATTGCTATGACCCGTTTGGGGAGGAAGATGATAA
Source organism: Fibrobacter succinogenes (assembly GCA_902762795.1). Taxonomy (GTDB): domain Bacteria; phylum Fibrobacterota; class Fibrobacteria; order Fibrobacterales; family Fibrobacteraceae; genus Fibrobacter; species Fibrobacter succinogenes_E. Next base: position 24,420 of record CACWPM010000003.1, read on the forward strand.
TCCTGTTTGTCTCGATGGCTCTATTTTGTATAAGAAGTCCTCAAATAGTAAAGATTGGTATTTTGATGATAAGCTAGAAGAATATCAAAAAGTTCTAACAACGTATTTATATCTTGATGCTCTTGGTCGATCTGTGAAGAACGATGATGTATTTCGTGTTAAACGAGCTGTTTATGTTAAATCACGACTGAATAGAGATGCTAGAATTGTGTCGACTAAAGGTTCTATGTTTAACGCTTTGTTGAAAACTGTAAGCGGACATGTTAGTGCAATGACAAGTGCTGCTTTTAGTTATAGTACAGAGTGCTCTAATGAAGAATATGTCCCTTTAAATATTACGATTATATTGAGTACGCCTGAAGATGGTATCGAGGTGTATTTGGAAGGGAATGATGAAAATTTAAAAAATCATGAACAAAAACATAAGAATATATATATGGAATATGGAAATGATTCTTGGACGATTTCTACGACTATATCTCGTCGTATGACGAAGAAAAGTGTGTGCGAAAAAATAAAGAATGATTACTGGGCTTCTGTGGAATCGAGATTTAGGACAATGCTGAATTTACAGAATGCATGGGATGATGAAGATAAGAATAATGTTAGTCATGAAAGAATTGATGTTAATCGAGAAATTGAAAGATTGAAAAAGCAATGGCAAAGTTCAAAGTGTGAATGAGCGAAAAATGAAAAAAAGTATTATTTTTCTTTGTTCTTTTATAAGTGCGTTTGCTGCACCTGTAGAATTGTGTGCTTCTTTTGAATGCGAAAATTGCTATTCCATTCGCGTTCAAAAAATTGAAGCTTTGGAGAAAAAGCAATGGTTGCTAAAAGATTCTGTTGCGTGTGAATGTGGTATGTGGCTTTCGCCTTCTTTTGAAATAAAGAATTTGCCGGGTGAGTACTTGTCGGGTGTGGGCGGTGGCTGTGTGACGGTTGGGAGAAAAAGAAAAATGATGAAAATGCCTCCTGTGCCTCAAATGAACATTCAACAAGGAGATATTGTTTATACGGCGTATATTGAAAAGCCAAAGGAAAAAATTTCGTCTCAATATAAACAGAAGTTGGATTTTTATTGGAAAGTTCGTTTTGTGTGCCAAGATAATCATTCTGGTGATTTGAACTTGACTCAAAAAATGGATGCTATTCTTGTTGGGGAATGTTCTAATTAGTGCTTGCTAAAACCAGGTTGTGTCAAGGACTTTTTACAAAAATAGTTTGTACCAACATTCGATTTGGGCGCCGGATAAACCTAATCCCTATAGCTTACAGTTAAACCTAATAATCGCTTGCGCTGTTCAAATCCGTAAGTCTATTCGAGTTGAGTTCAAAGGCGAGGCGCTGCACGAGTTTGCGGTGCATTTCCTTGGAAGCCTTGTTCACGAGGTCCGTGCGCATACGACCGTATAAAATAGCGTTAATGTCTTGCTGCTCGATGAATTCCACGTGCCGAACGAGAGCTCCGTTACAGAATATTCGCGCCGAGAGCGCGTAAGTCCAGGATTCGTTGACGGGGAGGACGGGCCACAAAGGAATGAGTACGCCGATGTTCCATGTCGATGGCGGCTCGTTTTGCTGGACTGTCGCCTTGATGGTGGCTTCGCCGCGGCAGGATGCCCGCGGGAAATCTGAAGCGCTCGCGGCTTTTGTATAGGCTCGCAGCAGGTCTTGCGAGAGTTCTAGCGAGTCGCCCCCGTATAAAAGGGGGATGTTTCCGAAAAAGCTGAACGATTCTTCGGTTAGGGGAATCCCTTCGAGGTCTCCTTGCGTGAGTTTCATGGAACATCCGGAGAGAGATGCCGCAAAAACAATGGCTGGACTCAAAAACTTGACAATGGAGCGCATGTGCAAAAGATATAAAAAAACGGAAGCGAATGATTTTATTATGATTGATGCTATGGAATTGCCTGCTTATTTTATTAGTGACGCCCATCTAGGTATCGAGCCGCCGGGAGCTGTACCCGACAGGGAACAAAAATTGATAGAACTGCTCTCTTCGTGGAAGGGCAAGGCGAGCCATGTCGTCGTGATTGGCGACCTTTTTGAATTCTGGTACGAGTACGACTATTATATTGCCTCGGCTCATTTCAATTTGTACCGAGTTTTTGCGGAACTCGTGGAATCGGGCGTCGAGGTGCAAGTCCTGCAAGGGAATCACGACTTCGCATACGGGGATTTTTTCCCGAAGCGTCTTGGCGTGGCCGTTCACAAGTCCGTGGTTCTCGAAATTCAGGGAAAGCGTGTGTTTTTAACGCATGGCGATGGCGTTCCCAAGTCCGATCGCGGTTACCGTTTTTTGCGCAAGGTGCTCGACTTGCCGCTCAACCGTTTTCTTTTCAAGCAAATCCACCCGGACTGGGGGATGGGGCTTGCCCGTTTTGTCGGGCGCAACAGCCGTAAATACGGTGAAAACCGCGCCATCAAGATCGAAGAGTATCTGGAATGGGGGGACCGTATTCTAAAAAAAGAAAAGTGCGATTATTGCATTCACGGTCACCATCATATTTCGGGCATTTGGAACACGCCGAACGGCGTGGTGGCCTCCCCCGGAGAGTTCATAAAAAAGCCCGCCATCCTCTGCATGGAGAATGGCGGACTAAAATTGATTTCGCTTTAGTTGGAGACTAGCGGTAAAAGTTATTCGTCAATATTGCTTGCTCGATCTTCTGATGATTTGACCATCTTCTTCTTGGAGTTTTCACCCCAGAGCTTTGCGATAACGTCGATGCTTGCAAACTGCTGCCAATATTCTTCTACCCAGCACCAGTGGTGGACTTCGCCCTTTTCATCGGTAATTGTCCAATTTTTCTCTACCGAGAAGGTCATTTTCTTTACCTCCGGTATATAATAAGGATCGGACGATTTTTCCGGTTCAAAGGTGATTGTCCATGACCTGTCGGCCGTTCGCTTGTAAATTGCGATATTGAACGCCAGGAGTAGGGCTAGACTGATGAGACTCCACTTGAAGTTTTTCTTCGACAGCAGGTATATTAATAACAGGATTAATAATATACTGACTGCTGCGAAGTTATAATGGGTCGGATAAAATACTTTGAATACTTCAATCATTTTATCTTACCTCTAGAACTAAAGAAGATTACTTCTTCTTGGCGGCCTTCTGCTGAGCAACGAGTGCTGCTACGCTGAACGTAAGGACGTTCTTGTCAACCTGGCTTTCAGTACGGAAGCTCTTGAGCGGAAGAGCGATGCCGTGAGAAGAAAGCGTACCCATGAAGGATGCATTTGCATGGCTTGCGATGGTACGGACATTGATAAAGCCCTTGTTCTTGCTGAAGGTCAGCTTAAAGGTTTTCTTGGCTGCATCGTATTCGGCAACCATTGTCTTGTTTTCCTTGGTATTCAGAGCATTCTTGGTGTTGTGGTCAAAAATGATGGTACCACGGGTATCAATGGAGAGCATGGTCTTGTTGCCCACAGCGTTGCGGCATGCGAGTGTTGTCCATTCGCCCTTCTTCTTGGAGCCTTTAGCCGTGAAGACATACTTGTTGCCTTCCTTGACGAGCGTGTATGCGCCTGTTGCGACCGGGAGACCGATGGCATTGAATGCGCCCTTGAAGTACAGGAATTTGGACTTGGAGCCGATGATTCCGTTGATGAAGCGGAAGGATGTGGACTTTGGCGTCTTGATCGGCGTGATAGCTACGCGCTTGCCGACCGGATCGACTTCGACGTCTACATAAGGACCAACGTCGACTGTGCGGCCATCTTCAGCCTTTGTCTGAGTGGCAAGCTTGTCGAGCTTGAGTGCCTTGACAGCTTCTTCAGGGAATCTGATGAAACCGCGGACATCCATTTTTACGATTACGTTTTCCATTTACACCTCTTTTGTTTGTTGTTGTTTGATTGACGATAAAATAACAATTTATTGTCCAAATGTCAAAGATTTTCATGAAAAAAACATGTACAAAGGATAAAAATAGCTTTTTCGTAACCAATAACATTTGTTGTATAAAAAATAATAATAAAAATGTAAAATGTTGCAACAAATGAAAAATTTTTTTCTTTATTTGGTCGTTATTGCGTCAAAAATGGCTTCTGACAGGGTTTTTGAGCCTCGCTTTGACAAATTAATGACCTCAAGTGCTTGTTTGACGGAGTGATTCCTGTCATTAAAACGAGCTCTATCCGATAAAATCACGGTGCTTTGGGGTGGTAAAATGTTCTGTTTTTCAATTTTTACGTTTGCTCGGACAAGAAATTTTGGGTAAAGAATGCGGTATTTGTCGGAAATGGCATCTGCGATGCTCAAAACCGGGTCGATAAGGATGACTATGTTATCTTTTTTTGCCTGTTTTGTAGCTAAAATGGCGCCGGTGCCACGTCCCGCTGTGACTTTGGGGGCGCGACCGTTTATTTGTGAAGCGCATTCATAAATCATTTGGGCGTCCTGCTCGAAGGATTCTTGTGATGGCGTTCCTTTGTTGTTCCCGCTTCCGCGGTAGTTGAACGTGACGGCTGCATAGCCGGGGAGTGAATCGAGCTCGGCCAGGAACTGGGCGGCGTCTTCATCGGCATCGGGGTAGTATAGGAATATGTTATTATGTTCGTTTCCGACAACGAAACCCTCTAGAACGGTGCCGTCATCGAGGGTGCAGAAGATGTTTTTGGCTTTATCGGCAATGGCTTCGCGAGCCTCGTTATGCGTAATGGCTCGAGGGAATGCGTTCCTGCGCTCGGTGAGCGCTAGGTAAAATACCATACTAATATATATAAGGAGAAGAATTCCCGCGTAACGTAAAATACGGCTAAGTGTTCCCAGAGCGAGTTCTTTTATTTTCATGGATTAGTTAATTGTTGTCAGTCATTAGACAATAGTTATTGGTTCATCGTGAATTTAGAAAAGATTTTAGTAGGCAGTAGGAAGTAGGTGGTAGGAAGTAGGCTGTTGCACCCAAGAGAGTGCAAATTTATTCAAGCATAAGCCATTTATGGACTTGTATTTGATAAATGCAGACGGACGCGAAGCGTCAAGGTTGCAATCGTACTTGCACGGTTATAACCGTGCCGCAGCGTTTGGCATTATGGCCCGCGGTTTAGAAAAGCACAAACGCCTAAGGCAATTGATGCTAGAAAAAAGCATGAGAATACACAAATGCGTAAGGCGAGTGTCGCATCCAAGCTTGCTTGGGTAAATTTGGTTTACTAGAATCTAGAAAATACACAAACACCTAAGGCGAATGTTGCAGGGCCGCTTGCGGACCTATGACTGAGCCGTCGTGTTTGGCGTTATGGCCCGAAGGCGAATAATAGCACAAATGCGTAGGTCGAGAGTCGCGACCATGCTTGCTTGGGTAAATTTGGTTTACTAGAATCTAGAAAATACACAAACACCTAAGGCGAATGTTGCAGGGCCGCTTGCGGACCTATAACTGAGCCGTCGTGTTTGGCGTTATAGGCCTGTGGCCGTATAACGCAAAAGGACTCCCGGTGGAGTACAACCGGGAGTCCGAGGGATGGGATTGGGTGTTCCTTTAAATTAAGCAATTTTTTTTGAAAGCGTATCACTTCAAAAACAAAAAGTGTTCCCAAGGTGTTCTTTTTTGCCGAAATTAAAATGGAATAAGGATTTTTTACGGGAAGTTTTCAAAAATAGGTGTTCCCAAAAAACAGAAAAAAAATTAGATTTCTATTTGATGAACGTATATGCCTATTACAATTACCGGAAGTACCTACAGGACTATTACGAGTATCGTAAGTCCGTACAGAGGTATTTCTCGTACCGGTCTTTTGCAAAGAAGGCCGGGTATTCCTCTTCTGGTCTCTACCTGGACTTGATTCGCGGTCGCAAGTCGCTTACTCCGCAGATGCTCCCGAAATTCATAGCAGCTCTTGGACTTAATGAAAGGGAAGGCCGCTATTTCACCTTGATGGTGGACTTCACGCATGCCACAACGGCCTCTTCGAAGCAACAGATTTTTGATCAGATGTCGGCGCTCCTTCCGCGTACGATCAAGAACCTGACCAAGAACCAGCAGGAATATTACAGCAAGTGGTATTACGTTGTCGCCCGCGAAGCTTTAGCCGTTTTAAAAATTAATGACAAGAATATTCAGGAACTTGCGCTTTTCCTCAATCCGAAAATTTCGCTCCCGCAGGCGAAGCAGACTATCCAGCTCCTTCTCAATTTGGGACTTATAGAGCTCGGTGAAGATGGCTTCTACCATTCCGTAAACAAGGCAATTACGAATGGTAGCGAAATCGCCCCGCTTTTCGTTCATCAGTTCCAAAAGCAGATGATTGATTTGGGTAAGGATGCGCTTGATCACTACAGCACCGAACGTAGAAATGTATCTTGTATGACGATGAGCGTCTCGGCGCAGGGATTGGAACGTATAATTAGCAAGATAGACTTGTTCCGCAAGGAAATCGTGGACATCGTCCGTTCGGACGAAGGTGAATCCATGGTTTGCGAATTGAACATCCAGTTTTTCCCGCTGAGTAAGGAAAAGATAAATCTTCCGCCTGAGGCGAATGTCGATGTCGAGGAGGATGAAGATGAAGTTTGCTAAGTCGTATGTAGGATTGCTTTTTGCAGTGTGTGGCTGCATGCTTGCTTGTACGGGCGAGCATGGTGATGTGGCGGGTACCGTTACGGATACTGGCAATACGATTGCAATGGGTGTTGTGACGCGTAGTGATGGCTCGCGCGCTGTTTCTGCATTAGTTCGTATTTCCCGTGAGCCGGATTCTGGCGATACGCTTTCTAAGATGGACTTCATCCAGACGAAGACGGATTCGCTGGGTGTGTACACGTTCGATTCCGTGTTGGTGGATACGTTCCAGCTTGCGGTTGTTGATGTTGAGCATAATGAAATTTCGTACAAGCCGCGTGCGACAAAAAATTCGGGTGCCTTGGATAGCATCAGGCTTGAAAAGGCGGCTGTGTTCAGCAGTGTGCTTTACTATGAAAATGTGGTTGAACCTTCTGTGGCGGTCGGGTCTCATTTTGAAGTGTTCATGCCGGGAACGCCGTTCTCCCAGAGTGTCTTTGCCGGGGATTCTTTCTCGATGCTTATTCCTGCCGGTTCATGGTGGTTCGGGTTCTGCCCGGGCGATCCGCAGATTGTGGCTCGGCTAACGGATTCCGGTGTCGCGGATTCGTTAATTTATCGTACATGGAATATGGACGGTAAGGTGAAATCGGGTGATACGCTTTCGAAGGGACCTTTTATTTGGAGCCCGACGATGCAGGTGGATTCCTTGATCAAGCTTGAAGAAAAGAAGAGGGCTAAACCTTACTTGTCCGGTGTCGTGAAATGCTATGACGAAAAGCCTTGCTCGAATGTTCAGGTAGAAATGATTACGGACTTGTACGGCTTTGACTTTGTCGATGGAGATTCCGTTGGTTTTGTGGCGCAAACGGTGACGGATGCCTCGGGTCGCTGGGTGTTGCCCATTCCTGAAAAGGTGCCGTATGACAGTCTCCGCATGGAATACCGCTTGTTGAATGATAATGGCAAGATCGAGCTTGCGGGGGTCAGCCGCTATGTGCGTGTTTCCGAGTTCAAGAACTTGAAGGATACTCTCTCCATCGGCGACACTATTCTTGCACCGCCGTCTGTTTTGGTGAGTGGAGTTAAACTTGCCATTGACGGAGCGGATACGACTCGGGCTAGCAACTGTATGGTAAACAGCGTGGTCGTCGGCTTGAAGGGAACGAGCCATTTTGTGAGAGAGATGGTTTGCAACTTGCTTAAAATTGAAAATCTTCCGGCAGGTGGTCAGGATATCGTTCTTTATTCTGGTGATCCTAAAGTGGTGAAGACGCTTCAGGAAGCGGGAGAGGGAATAGAAGACTATGTGAGAATTACGCATGTGCAGTTGCCTAAGGGGGATACGCTCGATCAGCAATGGATGACTTTCGAACCTCCAACTTTGCAAACGGACAAATAATTTTACAAAAACCCCTTGCAGGAATGAAAATTATTTTCTAAAATTGGTGCGCACTGATGAGCTATGGTGTAACGGTAGCACAACAGATTCTGACTCTGTTTGTCTAGGTTCGAATCCTGGTAGCTCAACTAAAGTCCCTCTACTCCGAGGGGCTTTTTTTTTGTTATGGGCGGTGGCGCCATCGGGGGTGTCGCGGGGTGTGCTGCGGGATGCCGGAAAACGCCGCGAAATGCCGCTGTTTGTGCGAAATTTTGAAAAAATGCGTTTTTTTACGTAAAAAAGTTGGAAAATGTGGGGATGCTTACGTAAAATTATGTATAAATTAGACAAAATTAGGGTTAAGTTGATGCTTTTTTATGTGTTTTGTTGTGTTTTGGCTCGTAAAACAGTCGTGAAAGGTCGCTAAATGCGCAAAATGTCAAAAAATATTACAGATAAAGTTGAAAAATTACGTAAAAATTGGATGATATTGGGGTGTTTTTACGTAATTTGGGGCGTTTTCAGACGAAAAAGGTTTTAGGTAATAGGTGTTAGGGATTAGGTTGATTCTTGCGGCTACGTCGTTTATTATAGACGTGCGGAGCACATGATAATATTCCTATAACCTACAACCTAATTCCTATATTTGTGCCATGGAATTTTTTGGTTACTTTGAAGAAGTTTATGGCGATCGATGGCCTACGTTGCTGGAATCGCTGAAAGGCGAGGGGCGCGCAACGAAGCTCCAGTTTGCAGATTCCTTGGAGCCGTACTTTTTGGACGAGGCTTCGGTGTTTGCGGCTAAGGCTCTTGCTGTAGAACCAGGAATGGACGTGCTTGACATGTGTGCCGCTCCGGGGGGCAAGTCGCTCGTGATTGCCTCGATGCTCAAGGGCGAGGGAACGCTGCAATGCAATGACCGTTCTCCGGACAGGCGGCTTCGCTTGCAGCATGTGCTTGAAAATTCCCTGCCGGAATCATGGCGCTCGATAATCAATGTTACCGGCTATGATGGAGTCAAGTTCGGTATGCACAAGAAGGAGTGTTACGACCGCATTTTGCTCGATGCTCCGTGCTCATCAGATCGGCATGTGCTGAATTCTCCTTCGCATTTGGAAGTGTGGTCGGTGAAGCGTGTCAAGCGCCTGGCTGTGGAGCAAGGTTCGCTTTTGGCGTCTGCGGTGGATGCGCTCAGGCCTGGTGGCGAACTGATTTACGGGACTTGTGCGCTTTCGCCTCTCGAAAACGATGCCGTGGTCGCGAAAATCTTGAAGAAACGCAAGATGATGGAATTTGTTCGCATCGAGGACTTGCCGGAGGGCGCGGACCGCACTGAGCTCGGTGTGCACATTTTGCCGGACAAGGCTCATGGTTGCGGACCCATCTACTGCGCGAAGATGCGGAAGGTGTGTTAGAGCTTAGAACTTAGAACTTAGAGCTTAGAACACTCCTTTTGCTCTAAAAGAAAATAACTAAGTTCTAAGAGCGAAGCGGGCTAAGTTCTGCCTACTAATCACTAACCACCAATCACTAACTACTTAAAATGCTATATTTTTCATCGTAAATAATGGAGGATTTTATGGCAGCTTTAAATCTTACTGCAAAATCGTTTGATGAAGTTATTTCTTGTGGTCAACTTGTGCTTGTTGACTTTTGGGCGACCTGGTGCCGTCCTTGCATGATGATGGGGCCGGTGGTCGAAGATCTCGCTCAGGAATTTGACGGTCGTGTTGTTGTCGCAAAGATCAATGTCGATGACGAGGGCGTGTCTGATATTTGCGGACGCTTTGGCATCACGAACATCCCAAATATGAAGTTGTTCAAAAATGGTGTCGAAGTGGGCAACGTCGTTGGTGCCGTGCCGAAGAATACGCTCAAGAGTGCTATCGAAAAAAATCTCTAGTCGCTAGTGAGGTGTGTTTGAAAGAGCTCGGTTCATTTACCGGGCTCTTTGTTGTTGACGGCTTTTGCTAGTTTTCTATTTTTCTTAATATGCTCACAAAACGTTTAATTGTCTGTTTGGATGTTCGTAACCGTAAGGTCACGAAGGGTGTAAAGTTTAAAGGTAATATCGACATTGGCGATCCCGTAGAAATGGGTGCACGCTATAGCGATGATGGTGTCGATGAACTTGTTTTTTATGATATCACGGCGAGTGCAGAAAATCGTCCGTGCGATATGGAAATGATTCGCCAGATTGCAAAGCGCGTGTTTATTCCGTTTGCAGTGGGGGGCGGTATCCGCAACTTGGATGATATGCATGAGGCGCTCCTCGCGGGTGCAGAGAAGGTGAGCGTGAACAGCCTTGCCGTGCTCCATCCAGAAATCATTGCCGAAGGCGCGAAGGCTTTTGGACGCCAGTGCATCGTGCTTGGCATGGATGCGAAGTTCGTGGGTGTTTCGGACAAGATCCCGAGCGGTTACGAAGTGTTTATCCGTGGCGGTCGCCAGGCGATGGGCATCGACGCTTTGCAGTGGGCAAAGCGCGCCGAAGAGCTCGGTGTGGGCGAAATTTGCCTGAACTCCATCGACACGGATGGCGTGAAGAATGGCTACGAACTCACGATTACCGACATGATCGCAAAGGCTGTGCAGGTGCCTGTGATTGCAAGCGGCGGTGCAGGAACTCCGGCTCACATTGTCGATTTGTTCCGCAAGACGAGTGCCGATGCGGCACTGGTCGCGTCGATGGTGCATTTTGGCGATTATACGGTCCCTGGTATCAAGGGTGAAATGCTTGCCGCAGGGATTCCTGTGCGCAAGAAGATGAACGGCGAGGTGTAAGGTGAATCCAGAAGTAGCCGTCAAGATTTTTGAAGCTGGCAAAAGTGCCGGGGCTGACTTTGTTGAAATTTTCGAAGAAGAAACCCGCAGTTCGAGCCTTGGCTTGAAGGACCGCCAGATTGAAACGGCGACTGCGGGTACCGAGTACGGTATCGGCGTTCGCCTTTTGTACGGGACGGAGGTCCTGTACGGCTTTACGAGCGACGATAGCGAAGACGCTTTGGTCAAGCTCGTGAAGACTCTTGCGTTCGGGCGTATCGCTGCTGCAGCGGGGGCGGACGGCTTTGCTGCAAAGCCGTTTGAATTTGCTCCCGAAAAGCGTGTTTGCGATTTTAACGCGGCTGCTTACAAGGATCCGCGTGTGCTGGGTCAGGCCATGAAGCAGGACTTCTTGTTCCGTGCGGACAAGGCGGCTCGTGCGCTTTCGCCGAAGATTGCGCAAGTGGGTGCTAGCGTGACTGACAGTTGCACTTCGATTTCGCTCTTGAACAGTGAGGGCTTGCATTTGGAGATGACGCGTGGTCGTTTGCGTGTGAACGTGAACGTGACGGCAACAGACGGCACGGAACGCTTGACGACTCATGAAGCTCCGGGAGCCCTTGGCGGTTATGAACTCTTGGCGAACTATTCTCCGGAAGCGCTTGCGACGGAATGCGGAGAACGCGTGCTTCGTATGCTCGATGCCGGTTATATTGCTGGCGGTCAGATGCCGGTCGTGATGGGCAATGGTTTTGGTGGAGTGATTTTTCACGAAGCTTGCGGTCATCCGCTGGAAACGGAATCCATCCGTCGCAATGCGAGCCCGTTCTGCGGAAAGCTTGGCGAAGCCATCGGCCAACCTTGCTTGACTGCCATTGACGATGGAACGATGGACGGTGTTTGGGGCAGCCTCAAGTACGATGACGAAGGAACGCCGACGCAGCGCACGACGCTTATCGAAAATGGCATCTTGAAAACGTACATGAGCGACCGCGTGGGTGCTATGGAAGTCGGCATTGCCCGTACGGGGAGTGCCCGCCGTGAAAGCTACAAGTTTGCACCGGTCAGCCGTATGCGCAATACGTTTATCGCTCCAGGCAAGGATTCTCTCGATTCCATGATTGCAAGTGTCGATAACGGACTCTATGCGGCCCGTATGGCAGGAGGTTCCGTGAACCCGGCTACAGGCGAGTTCAACTTTGCTGTGGATGAAGGTTATGTCATCCGCAATGGCAAAATTTGCGAACCTGTCCGCGGTGCAACACTTATTGGTAAAGGCCACGAAATCATGCCTCGCATCAGCATGGTCGGGACAGACTTCGAGCAGGCTGCTGGTGTATGCGGCGCCTCTTCGGGACATGTCCCAGTGACCGTCGGACAACCCTCTATAAAAGTTGATCAGATTCTAGTTGGAGGGCGGTAGCCGATTATCCGATACGGAAAAGCCCTCGTAAAGAGGGCTTTGGAGTATCGAAGGTCATCTTTTAGTCGGAGGGTGGTAGCCGATTATCCAATGCTCTAGAAAACGGAAAAGCCCTCGTAGGAGGGCTTTGGAGTGATATGGGTTGTCATTTGCTGATAAAGTACAAAATCGTTTCGAATAAAACCAGAAAAAATGAAAAAAAGAAACAACGGCATCTCAGAAGAGGTGCCGTTGTTTTGGTGTATGGGATGTTTGGTTTTGTATCTTTAAAATAGTTTAATTTGGAATATTCGTGTTTTTTTTATCAGTTTTTCTGATGTAAAACTTTACAACACTTAAAATCTAAAATGTTTAATAAAATTTACATTCAAAACTTTAAATACAGAAAAAATGAAAAAGGTATATGCCGATAGCCCGAAAGTATTAGATAATGTATTATTGCTTTTTTCTTATTTATTTCTAATATTGTGCAAATTGATAATACTGTACAAAGTATTTAATTCTAAAACGAGAAGAGACTATATGACCAGAATAAAAATAAACAAATCTTTACGTTCGCTCCGTTTGGGACTTGTGTTCCTCTTTACCCTGCTAATGTCGGCAAATTCGTGGGGATATATCTTTTATATTAACGAAAACGGAGAAAGGGAGCCCGTATCTCTTTTTAATTATCTCTCAAAAGACATTGACCATATGACGCTTATGCAGAATAACGGTATTTATGTGGTAAATGACACCGTAGATCTGGGTGATAAGAATATCGGGTTCGAGGGTCGTATCACGATTATTTTAATGGATGGAGCTTATTTAAACTGCAACAAATTATATTATAAAAAAGATTTAGGACTTTCAGATGTTCCTTCTATATCCATTTTCGTAGGATCAACTAGCTACTATAAACCCATTTTAGGTACGGGTGTATTAAATGTCAAAAATGGTATTGACCCTACTACAGCATCTAATGTCTCTATAGCTATTTATGGCGGTCACGTCACAACGGATTATAATAATCCTAAAAACGATAGTCATAAAGATAATGTACGCATAGATGTTCAAAATTTTGAATTTCATGGTGGTAATGTCGATGTAGAAGAACTTGAAGCAAAAACGATTACGCTTGGTTGGAAAAATCCCACGGATTCTTTTAGAGTGCGCAATTTTATCAGGATGCGCGAAAGCTTCACCATAGAGAACGATTTATACGTCAAGGATGAAAACGGCAAATTTTACAGCGGCCAATTATCTGTTGACAATATTTATAGCATCCTAGACAAAACACTTGTGCCCGCAAAGACTCCTTTCTTCTACATGGACGAAAACGGAGTAGAGCGAGGTGTTGAGGATTATGTCATCCTCGATACACTTTTACCGAAAGTTCAGAAGGATCCTTATTCCAATGATCGTTTCGTGTATTTGCCGAGTGGCTGGTATGTAGTGAACGATCGTGTAACTTTTGAGGGTCAAATTTACTTTAGGAAAGACGAAGGCGATGCTAACCTTATCATTGCGGATAATGCCGAATTAAACGTTGTGGATTATGAAAAGGATATTCTCTTCGGTATAAGCGGCCAAGGAAACTTGAATGTTTATGGTCAGAAGAATGGCTCTGGAAAATTGAATGTTTATAGTCAGAAGAGTACCTCTCCATACGTACAAGGTGATTTAAGTGCAGGAAGAAATAAAGATCTTGTTATAAACGGAATTTCCGTGAAAGTAGGTGGTCAATTGTTTGCTAGTAATGGTCGTGTTAAATTAAACGGCGGTTCTTATGATGTTAATACAGTTTTTGCTGATTTAATCATTTTGGATTGGCGTAAAACTACCGATTCCATTAAGGTTGAAAAATTTAGCTTAGGTAATTTTCATCAACCGGGGAAGTTTCTTCAAATAGCCGAAGGCAAAGCCTTTGGAGATGAAGACGGCAAAGTTTATACCGGTAAAGTCTATTCGACGGAAACCGTATATGATGAGAATTGGAAAAAGGATGAATATTTAAGCCCGCTGAACGGCAAGACTCTTAAGCCGTGCTATGCGGTTACATTCCAAGCGCTGAACGGCACGGAACCTGTGGTTGCTGCCACGACCTTCGACGAACAAGGCTATGCCAACATTGCTGAGCCGCCGGCTCCAACCCGCAACGGATCCAAGTTTTATCACTGGTCCACCACTGAAGATGGCACAAGGGGATATTTTTTCAATATCCCTGTCACTGAAAATATGACCCTCTTTGCCCAATGGAACAAAGACAGGCTTGAATATATTGACGAAAATGGTCAATCTCAATCTCTAAATAGTTATACCGTGCTCACAAGCGACCTTATCAAAGCCAACGAAGAAGAAGGCGTCGTCAACCTCCCGGGCGCTTGGTATGTGGTGCATAATACTTTCTACGATAGCGTAGACGTTTATGTTGAGAATTACACGCTCTCGTTCAATGGGGATGCGCATATCATCCTTGCGGATGGTGCAGAAATGAAACTGGATCCATTTGATAGAATGTTAATCGAAGCCAAAGGCAATTTGTCCATTTACGGGCAGAAGCTTGGTACGGGTAAGCTCACGGCTATTGATTCGACTGCTGATAATAGTGCAATTGTGGTGAAAGGTAAGAACTTTAACATTAACGGAGGAAATATAACCGTAAGAAACAGTTTTATAACTGGGCGTACTGCAGTAACATCCAACACAGTCAATATCAACGGTGGTGTCGTGAATATTTCCTCTAATAACGAATATGCTTTTGATCCTGTAAATGCAATCGAGGCCAAAGAACTTAACTTAAATTCGTATCGCTTAGACGATCGCTTTACTATTGGTCTCACCGGTGCCAACGTCAATGTCGCGAGTGGCAAGTCCTTCAAGGACGACGCGAATGAAATTTATAGCGGCACTCTCGATGCTAAGCAGATTGAAACTCTCGTTGACCGGACGCTGATCCCCGCTATAGAGTTCCCAAGCAATATTGCTGTTGCCGATATTCCCGATATGACCTATGTCGGTGATTCGATTTGCCCGCAACCCGCTGTGCGCATCGGCAATAGTCAGCTTACGCTTGACGAAGACTACATTGTTGTATGCGAAGATAACTTGAATGTTGGTACCGCTAAACTAACTGTTCAGGGCGCAGGAAATTATTATGGCGAAGTTGAGAAAACGTTTAATATCGTGAAGGCTCCGCTTACGATTAAGGCCAAAGATACTACGATTGTTTATGGTTCTGATGCTCCAGAAGCATTGACAATCGTTGGCCTTGTCGGTGCAGATACTTTAAAGGAATTGTCCGAAATTCTCAATGGTACGTTATCTTATGATTGTATCTATACGGCTGGGGACACCGTTTCTAGTTACACAATTATGTTAAGTGGTAATGTGACTGCCGACAACTACGAAATCGAATTGATGGAAGGTGTGTTTACGGTTGAACCGAAGGAAGTTTCCATCGTTTGGGATAAGCAGACTACGTTTACTTACGATGGCAAAGAACATGCTCCTACTGCAACACTGGAAGGCCTTTTTGGAAGAGACAGGTGTGACCTCACGCTGTTTGGTGCTAAGGTAAATGTCGGCGAGTATACAGCTTCGGTGATAGATTTGAGCAACTCTAACTACAAGTTGCCAGAAACAGGCTTGGACCAAGCCTTCGAAATCACAAAGGCTCCGCTCACGGTTACGGCCTTCAACGATACGATTGTCTATGGCGATGAACCGTCTAACGCCGGAGTCAAATTCAGTGGCTTTGTCAATGGAGAAAACGAAAAGTCCTTGAACGGCACTCTCGTTTATAGCAACGAATACAAGCAATATGGCAATGTCGGTGAATACGCGATTTCGCCGAGCGGTCTCTCTGCCGACAACTACGAAATCAATTTCATCGATGGCAAGTTGACCGTTGAACCGAAGTATGTTGCTGTTACATGGGATAAGCAAAATACGTTTACTTACGATGGTTCAGAACATGCTCCGACAGCAACGCTGGAAGGTGTTTTGGAAAGCGACAAGTGCGGTTTCACCATTGCTGGTGCTGCGGTAAATGCGGGCAAGTACACGGCTTCGGTGACTGAATTGGACAATGAAAACTACAAGTTGCCGGAAACTGCCGCCAAGCAGGATTTTGAAATTACCAAGGCTTCGCTCACGGTTGTGGCCAAGAACGAAACAATGGTTTATGGTGATGAACCGTCTAACGCGGGTGTTGAATTCAGTGGCTTTATCGGTGAAGATAATGAAAAGTCCTTGAATGGCGCGCTTGTCTATAGTTACAATTACAAGCAGTATGACAACATCGGTGAATACACCATTACTCCGAGTGGCCTGACTTCTGACAATTATGAAATTACTTTCGTTGATGGCATGTTGACGGTGGAACCGAAGGAAGCCACTATTATATGGGGCGAACAGACTTTGTTTGTTTACGATGGTGCAGAACATATCCCGTCTGTAAAATCGTTAGAAGGTGTCGTAAATGGTGAAACGTGTTCCGCTGTAGTGGAAGGTGCCGCGGTAAATGTAGGCAAGTACACCGCTAAGGTAACGGACTTGAGCGACAAAAATTACAAATTGCCGAAAAATGGTGTTGAACAAGTTTTCGAAATTGTTGCGCCGAATTTCGTTGTCGAAGATATTCCTGTCCAGGCCTACACGGGCAATTCCGTTTGCCCCGATGTCGTTGTGAGGGTCGGTCAAAAGACGCTTGAAGCAAAGTTGGACTATATTGTGGAATGCTTTGAAAATGTGGAAAAATCTTCGACTGCTCCTTATGCAAAAATTACTGGCATGGGTAAGTATGCTGGTGTCGTCGAAAAGCACTTTGCCATCCTCGAAAGAACCGCCGATTACGCCGCAGTCGGAATTTTCAAGGACGAAAACGGACATTCGATTGCTGCCATCGATGGAAATTTCGGTGAAGACGGATCCGTGAATATTGACGAAGAAATTACGGTCGATTCTGTTATGTTTGAACGTTGCTTCTCGAAAGGCTCTCGCTCTACAATTGTCTTGCCGTTCAGCGTAAGCACGAGTCAAATCAAGGGGTTGAAACAAGTACTTGGATTCAGCAAAATCGTGGTGGAAAACGGTCAAAAGGCGGTCGGCATGCATATCGTCTGGGAAAACACGTCGTCTGAACATGTGACGTTAAACGCTTACACTCCGTATATAGTACTGATGGATGGCGAAAAGTTCGATATCGGCGGTGCCGTGACGCTCGAAGTCACGAAGGAAGTTGTTGACGCCGGTTCCGAAGATAATTCGGAGTGGGAATTCCGTGGAAGCTTAACTTACAAGAAATGGGAAGAAAATGACCCGGAACTGGGTAGAATTTACGGATTTGCAGGAAACGCCGACGATGAGCACGGTATAGAAGTGGGCGATTTCGTCAAGGTTGCCGCAGGTGCGTGGATTGCCCCGATGCGTGCTTACCTTGTCAAGAAGCCTTCTGCTTCGGGAATTCGTGCTAACGGCGCCCGTATCGCAAAAGCTGCTGCAAATTCTGAATTGCAGGACCGCATGTCCATCGTGATTATCAAGAACGACGAAAATGGGGAGAATAACGAACAAACGACCGTTATTGGACAGTTCAATACCCGCACAGCTCCGTACCGTATGACCTTTATGCCACGTACCTATGACATCAAGGGACGTAACGTGGGTGAAGGGAAGAAAGCGAAGGGTGTGTACTTGAAAAAGTAAATGGGCTTAGGGCTCATACGCCATATGAAAAAGTCTAGCAAGAGATTGCTGGACTTTTTTTGATGTATTCGGGCGTTTCCGGGGCGTTTCAAAAAAGTCCCCTGAATCGTTGCTTTTGAAACGTTTGCGTGTTATTTTTTGAATAGGCGGGAGGGGGAAAATTGCTAAAAATGATGTTTTTTCCTTGAAAATCGCGATTTTGGGGTACTTGGGGATTTTTGGCACGCGGTTTGCAATGGGGATGGGGAAAAAGAAAAGCGAGGATAAAATGTCTGATTTTACTAATGATGCGGAAAAGGTCTTGGCCAAGGCGCAGAGCTTGCGCGATCGCTGTTCGCACTCTTACCTGGGTGCGGCTCATTTGGCCGTCGGCCTTGTTGAGGGTCCCGATGCAACCCTGAAGAAACTCTATAAGTCCAAAGGGGCGAAGACCACGGAACTCCGTGGACGTTTGGAGCCTTTTGTGCAGAAAATCCCGCGCATGGAAGGCGTGAATCCGGACGTAGAACCGGATAGCGACTTGAACCGCATTTTGCGTGCTGCTGTGCAGGCGGCCCGTCAGGTCAGCCGTATGGTAACGCCGGGCGATTTGCTCGTGGCCTTGATGAAGTTCTCGGGTGACCGTGGGCTTGCCAAGGTCTTTGAAGATGCGCTTGGCTCGACCGAAGTGGTGGAAACTTGGCTTTCTGATCCGTTTGCGGGTGCCGCGAATGCCGAGGAACAGTCTCCGCTGAAACTTTACGGTCGTGAACTTGTCGAAATGGCGGCTGACGGAAAACTCTCGCCGGTGATTGGCCGTGAAGAAGAAATCCGTCGTGTGATTTTGATTTTGAGCCGTAAAACAAAGAACAACCCTTGCTTGGTCGGTGAACCGGGTGTGGGTAAGACCGCTATTGTCGAAGGCCTTGCCGAACGTATTTACCACGGTGACGTGCCGGATGCGTTGAAAGGCAAGAAGGTCTTTGCGCTTGATTTGTCTGCGTTGATGGCGGGTGCAAAATACCGTGGCGACTTTGAAGAAAGGCTCAAGGCTGTTATTGACGCTATTGAAGAAGATGGCAACACGCTTATGTTCATCGATGAACTCCACAACATTGTGGGGGCGGGCAAGACCGAGGGCTCGATGGACCTTGGCAATATGCTCAAACCGAAGCTTGCTCGTGGCGAACTCCATTGCATTGGTGCGACGACGACACAGGAATACCGCAAGTACATCGAAAAGGATTCCGCTTTGGAACGTCGTTTCCAGCCGGTGCAGGTTTCGGAGCCTAGCGAAGACGAAGCAATTTCCATCTTGCGTGGCATTAAGGATGGCTTTGATGCGCACCACGGCGTACGTCTGCACGACAATGCGCTCGTGGCGGCTGTGAAACTTTCGAACCGTTACATCAGTGACAGGTTTTTGCCGGACAAGGCTATTGACTTGATTGACGAGGCGGCAAGCCTTGTGAAAACGCAGATGGATACGGTTCCGGAAGCGCTCGATACGTTGCAGCGTAAGGAACTCCAGATGAAAATCGAGGAGCAGGCGCTTTCGAAGGAAACGGACGAAGCGAGCGTCAAGCGCTTGAAAGAACTCCGTGAAGATTTGGCTGTGACTGATGCTGCGGTCAAGCAGATGCAGGAACGCTGGCAAGACCGTCGTGCCGCATTTGCCGAAGTGCAAGACTTGAAGAAATCATTGAAGGCGGCAAAGGACGAGATGGAACAGGCGGAAGCCCGTTACGACTTGAACCGTGCTGCGGAACTCAAGTACAATAAGATCGTGAACATCGAAAAGGAACTTGCCGAAAAGACCGAAGCGCTCCGCAAGAGTGCCGAAGAAGGTGGTTTGAGCGAAGAAGTCACGGAAGAGACGATTGCGCTTGTGGTAAGCCGTTGGACGGGCATTCCGGTGACAAAGCTTTGCGAAGGCGAAAAGGCAAAGTTGTTGCACTTGGACGAACGTCTGCATGCCCGCGTGATTGGCCAGGACGAAGCTGTCGAAGCCGTGTCCGAAGCGATTTTGCGTAATCGTAGCGGTTTAAGCCGCGAGAATGCGCCGATTGGAAGTTTCCTCTTCTTGGGCCCGACGGGCGTGGGCAAGACGGAACTTGCGAAGGCTTTGGCTGTGGAACTTTTTGATAGCGAAAACGCACTTGTCCGTATCGACATGAGCGAATACATGGAAAAGCATAGCGTTAGCCGTTTGATCGGTGCTCCTCCGGGATACGTGGGCTACGAAGAAGGCGGCCAGCTGACCGAAGCCGTGCGTACGCATCCGTACTGCGTGATTTTGCTCGACGAAATCGAGAAGGCTCATCCGGACGTGTTTAATACGCTGTTGCAGGTGCTCGATGACGGTCGTTTGACGGACGGCAAGGGCCGTACGGTGAACTTCAAGAACACCTTGATTTTGATGACCTCGAACTTGGGTGCCGAGAAGTTTCGCTTGAGTGCGGCTAGCGCCAAGAACGGTGAACCGCCGCAGGTTGCGCTTGCGGATGTCGAAGCCGACTTGCATGCATTCTTCCGCCCGGAATTCTTGAACCGCTTGGACGAAGTGCTTGTGTTCCAGAGTCTCTCGAAGAAGCAGATTCGCGAAATCGTGAAACTCAAATTTGCAGATTTGGCGAACCGCGCTGCTCGTCAGGACTTGGTGATAACGCTTTCGGATGCGGCGCTTGATGCGATTGCGGAAGGCGCTTACCAGCCGGAATTCGGTGCTCGCCCGATCCAGCGTTACATCGAACGCAACATTGAACGTCCGTTGAGCCACGCGATACTCTCGGGAACCGTAAGTGCCGCAAAGCCCGCTGTGGTGGACTACAAGGACGGAATGTTTGTGGTGAAGTAGTGATGGGGTATGAGGTATGAGCTCGGTCGCCTACGGCTCCCTTTGGGGTATGGGCTATTGTAATTAGAAACGCCCCAAGGCTTGTGAAACAAGCCGACCTCATAGCTCAAAGCGAAGCGTCCCCAAAGCGAGTTTACGAGCGTGCTCATAGCCCACAGCGGCGAAGCCGCTACAATGCTGTCATAACGTAAAGGGCAATGGTCTTACGATCATTGTTCTTTTCTTGCATGACGCCTACATCGAAGTCGATGCGAACGTGCGTACCGCCGAAGGTAAGTTCGAACTTCGGGATGATATCGACCATAAAGTCATCGCGAAGGTTTCCGATGCTGAACGAGGAATTGATTTCGAGAAAAATACGGAACATTTGTCCGAAAACAAGAGTCGGAATCATGGCTCCCGCGAACTTTACATATCCGTCTTTACCAGTGGCGCCTTCGAGAAAACCTGCGCGGAGTTCGTAGTAGTTGGCGAAGCATTTTGCAATAAATTGCTGTGTGCCGATGGTGAGGGCTAACGCACTTTGGCTTGTGTTGCTTAAATCAAGATAGCCGTCGAAAGCTATGTAAGAACTTGGCTTGTAGCGGTAGCGGACACCAAGGTCAAGTGCTGTATTGATTTCTTCGAGTTGGCCGTAGGTATTGATATCGAGCTTTGCACCTACGTCAAAATTTTTGTTCAGTCGAGTTGTAAAATTGATGGGGAAGAGAACATCGGAGTTGAACGGGGAACGGATTCCGACGCCTACACCCATTTTGGGAGAGGGACGACTTTCGGGACCGAAATTGTAGCGCATGTCCCAGAAGTGGTCCAATGCAAATGCGTTTGTTGCTAAAATCGTAAATAGCAGGCTAAGAATGTGTTTCATGTTCATCAAAGTTAGATAAATCGCTTGGTAAAAGCTAAATTTACATGCGTTAAAATGGAGGTATTTGTGATCGAACCGCGTCCAGAACTTTCTAAACTTTCCGATTACGTCCCGGGCAAGTCCATCGACGAAATTCGTGAACGTTATGGTCTTAAGAATGTTGTAAAGCTTGCGTCTAACGAAAACCCGCTGGGCGCTTCCCCTAAAGCGGTGGAAGCGTTCCACGAAATTGCAAATTCGTTGCACTTGTATCCGCGCGGCGATGCTCCGAAGCTGATTGACGCTATTGCTAAGATGTATGGTGTTGAGACGAACCAAATCGTAATCGGTAACGGTTCCGATGAAATCATCGATATGGTGGGCAAGGCTTTTATCCGCCAGGGCGACAATTGCGTGGGCATCACGCCGACGTTCTCCGTCTACAAGTTTACGACGCTTTCGAACGGAGCCGATTTTATTGGCGTTGGCGAAGGTGAAGAAAAAGCTTCTCTTGATAAGCTCGCGGCTGCCGTCAATGACAAGACTCGCGTGGCGTTCATTTGCAACCCGAACAACCCGACCGGTCACTATTATACCGAGGCTGAAATCCGCAGCTTCCTTGCGAAGGTTCCGTCGAGCGTTCTCGTGTTCCTGGACGAAGCTTACGCTGAATTTGCAACGGCTGCCGATTATCCGAAGATGGCTCCGCTGCTTTCGGAATATCCGAACTTGTTCCTCAACCGTACATTCAGCAAGATTTATGGTTTGGCTGGGCTCCGCGTGGGATATGCGATGGCAAGCGTTGAAGTTGTCCGTGCCATGTGGAAAATCAAGCCGCCGTTTGACGTGAACCAGGCTGCTCAGGTGGCCGCCGTGGCGGCTCTTGCCGATACCGCTCACGTTGAAGCGACCCGCAAGAACAATGCTGTTGGCTTTGAATACTTGAACCGCGAACTTGGTGCGCTTGGCTTCAAGGTGCTCCCGACGCAGGCAAACTTTATTTGCGTGCGCATCGGTGAACGTGCAAAGGAACTCGTTTCGTTCTTGGAACAGAACGGCATGATCGTTCGTGGCCTCACGAGTTTTGGAATGCCGGAACATATCCGCATCACGGTCGGCAAGCCCGAAGAAAACGAATTGCTCGTTTCGCTTGTCAAGAAGTGGGTCGGCTAGGAGCTCGCTATGGAAAATCGCAAAATTGCAAAGGCCGGTGTCGCTCCCGAGAATCTGGAACTCTTGAAGATTGCGCTCAAGACGGCGGAACTTGCCGAAGAGAATATTCTCAAGTACTACCAGAACAATGTGGGCGTCGAATGGAAAGCAGACAAGACTCCCGTGACGATTGCGGACAAGGGGACTGAAGAACTTGCTCGAACGTTCTGGGCGAAGGAAACGCCCGGCTTTGGTGTCATTGGTGAAGAATTCGGCATTGAAAGCCCGGATGCGGAGTTTCAGTGGGTGATTGACCCGATTGACGGAACAAAATCGTTTATCCATGGTGTGCCTTTGTTCGGTACGCTCATTGGCCTTTATCACAAGAACGTTCCGATTGCGAGCGTGATCCGCTTGCCCGCGATGAAGAGCGCTGTATGGGCGGTGAATGGCGGTGGTGCATTCTTGGATGGTCGCGAAGTTCATGCTTCGGGCGTTTCGCAATTGAGCGATGCGCTTGTGCTTTCGGGAACGGTCAATACGATGGAAGACAAGGGTTTTGGCGAAGGCTTTACGAAGCTCCGCCGTAGCGCCCGCTTGCATCGCGGTTGGGGCGATTGCTACGGCTATTACCTTGTGGCGGCTGGCCGTGCCGAAATCATGGTGGATCCGGTTGTTTCGCTGTGGGACATTGCTCCGTTCCCGCTCTTGATGAAGGAAGCGGGCGGCAAGTTCAGCACGATTGATGGCAAGACGGAACTCTTCGATGCCAACGGCAAGCCTACGGCTCCGATTTACGAAGGCTTCACGAGCATCGCGACGAACGGGCTGTTGCACGACGTTGCGCTGGAAATGCTGGCAGGAAAGTAAACAGTAGGCAGTGGTTGACGTCTTCGACGTCCGCGGCTGCATTCGGACATAAAAATAAGCAAGCTTATTTTTGTGTCACTCATTTGGCACGCTCTTGGTGGTTAGGATTGCAATAAGAAACTTCACTGGATCCCTCGTTCCTTCGCGTCTCGGGATGACGGCTCCAGTAAACTGTTCACTTCCTACTTGTACTTTCGCTTCTCTCCACAGAGGATAACTCAACTAAGGCAATAAATTGCCGAGTTTCGTATAGCTCAAGTTCCAAATGCTGGTCTCGGTCATGCCAAAACAAGTTTTGTCGCGACGCTCGACCTACGTATTTGTCCTAACCCCTAAAACCTGTAACCTAAAACCTCTCTCGTCTGTAGCCCGAAGGGCGTTCTCTCGTCTTTCGTCTAACTCACTCCCACATCGTTGTGTAGCTTACGGAATCCGGGGCGAACGTGAATGTTATCGTCCCTTTTTTTGCGGTGTTGATGTAGGGGATGTTAAGCGAGTCTAGTCGGTCGGTGACTTGCTTGTGCGGGTGGCGGAACCTGTTCTTGCGACCGCTCGGGATGATGGCGTACGTGGGGGATACTGCGTTCAGGAAAGGTACGCTGCTGGATGTTTTGGAACCGTGGTGCCCGAGTTTCAGCACGTCGCTTTTCAGATAAGCGTCTGTTTTCATGATCTCTTTTTCGCCTTTGACGGTGAGGTCTCCGGTGAGGACGGCGGAATGCCCGAGTCCTTTGAGCCGAAGCGTGATGCTTCCTTCGTTCGCTTCGACGCAAACGTCGTTTCGCGGATGGATGGTGCGCATTTCGAAGAAATTTTCTTTCCATAGGATGCCGCGATGGATTTTGCGGATGGGGATGTTCCGCTTGCGGGCTTCGTTGAGAACTTGTTGCCAATCGGGTTTGCTTTCGTTCATGGAACAGTCGCTTGCCCAGAGTTCCTTGACGGGGAACATTTTCAAAATAGATTTGGCACCGCCGAAATGGTCTTTGTCGGGGTGAGTGATGATGATGGCGTCGAGTTCGCTTACGCCAATGTGGTGCAAAAATGGTACGATGATGTCTTTGCCGGAATCTTGGCGGCTATTGTCGCCGGCATCGATGAGAAAATGCCTTCCGGATGGCGCTTTGACGAGGTGGCTATCGCCTTGCCCGACATCGATGGTCGTGAGCGTCCACGACGGGTGCAGCACTTCGCGGTAGCTTTCAAACGCGAACAAAGCGGCTGCAATTAAAATGCATAAAAACGCGTATTTGCGGGCGATGTAATTCTTGTAGCAAACCGGCAAAAGCAGAATTAAGAATCCGAGCGCGAGCAGTACCGCAGGCGAAAACGGTCCGACGGTCATCGAGGCGGCGGCAGAGTCCGAGAGTATTCGCGTCAAAAGCGAGGCCAACCGCAAAAAGAATCTCGCGGCTTCGCAGAACGTTCCGCAGATAAAGTCAACGGGCGAAAGTTGTGCGAAAAGTCCCGCCTGCATGCCGAGCGAAATCGCGGGAACGATGATGATGTTTCCGAACCAGGCGAATGGCGAAAGCGTCTTGAAATGATGGATGAGGAACGGAGCCGTGGCGAGCGTTGCGCAGAGCGTGACGTAAGTCGGGTCCATTGCGAACGCCTGGATCTTTTGCCAAAGCTTGTTTTGCTTGAGGCTTTCGGGCAACAACTTTGTCGGGTTGTGCGGCGTTCCGATGATAATACCGGCGGTTGCGGCGAACGAAAGTTGAAATCCCGGATTCCAGATGACACTTGGTTCCGGCAAGATGATGAGGAGCAACGCGACACCCAAGCTATTGAGCGTATTGGCGGGTTTCCCGAACAACGTGCCGATTTGCGGAATGGCGAACATCATGACGGCACGGCGAACAGCTGGCGAACCTCCCGTAACGGGAACGTAAATCGCGAGAAGCGTCACGGCGATGATGATGACGATTTTATGCGGAAGTCCGGTCGCTTTCAAGAAAATCATGAGCATTCCCGCGAGCAAAACCACGTGAAAGCCGCTAATCGCAAGCACATGCACAAGTCCTGACCGCTGGAAATCGCTCCGCAACACTTCTGGAATGCCCGAACGGTCGCCTGCCAATAATCCCATCAAAAGTCCTGTCTCTGCGGGGTCGAGAAACTTTGCGAACCGCCGTTGCAAAAATTGCCGGAACTGAAAAAAGCTCCGCTCGAATGTCCAATCGCCCGGATATGCGGTCCATCGTTTGAATTTGCCGTAAGCGGCGAGCCCCTGCGAATTTAACCAGCCTTGTGTATCGAACGCTCCGGGCACGCTCGGCGGTGTCACCGGATACCATGAAGCCTCGTAACAGATGGAATCCCCCGGCAAGGGAAGGTCCGGCAAATTCCGCTTTTCGGTGAGACGCACCTTGTAACGTACTTTGTGCGCTTTCTCGCGATTTCTCCCTTCGCTCGCCTGCCCGTGCGCAGTCTTGTTGGAATTTTCCGAAACATTGATTATAAATGCCATCCCCTTGGGGCGTGGCTGTCTCGATTCGACTATTCCGCAGCCAAAATGGCTGAGGGTATCACGTTTGCTCACTATGCTACAGTCCATGCGTTTGTCAACAGCGCTGGCGTTTAATACCCCTCCAATTCCTAAAAATCCTTCGTGTACGACGATTCCTGCAGTCATGGTGATCAAAATTACCCATTGCACATGACGCCTAAATGAATGCGTGAACCAAAATACCGGTCCAAGCAGGAAAAAAGCGAATTGGGGTTCATCCAGAGCTGCTATGGTGGCGGTAAGTGTGAGCGCACTCACGAGAGCCGGTTTCCCGTCTAGCGGGGCTAAAAGTTCCTTAATTGCGATAATTGTTTTTTCTTTAATATTTTTTTTCATTTTCTTATTTCTTTTGTATTTTAAAGGAGTCTCTATTTTTTTATACACGCAAGTGAGGAGTTTTTGGACGGGCGTTTTATGAAAAATGTTTGTAAAAAAATTGTAGGGCTTAGTTTTTTTTGTGCTTTGTGGGGGTGTTTTTTAGCGGCGTGTTCCACAGTTGTTGATGTAGATGGGGATGCTGTACTTTCTCCTGATACGAATCGAACGATTGTGCATAGACTTTATCCGAACGATAAGGCGAAAAACGATTCCTCGGCGGCAAATTTGGCGCGCGGGATAAAGTTGGTCGTTCATCCCGGAGTTTCGTACAGTCTTTCTTTTGATATAGATTCAACGCAGCCGCCTCCAGAATTGCAGTTGTTCCGTACATTCGGGCTTGATCATGATGTAGATCGTTTAGGTTTTTCGAAAGTCCGGACGTTGTCTCCAGAAATTGTCGGAAATCGCTATGTATACAAGTTTAATTGCGAAGAAGAAAAAATGTCAATATGGCTTACTTCGCTTGGTGTTAATGGGCGGTATTATGAAGGAAAAGTGAAAAACATCTATTTTGAAGGTGTCGGTTCTTATAGCGACCATTTTTCGATTAATTTGGTAGTCGTCGGTTCTATGGAAAGGACTTTGGATGGCATGGACGTAGAAGAACTCTCCCGGTACATGTTAAAGCTTTTCCGCGAAAAATACTATGGCGTTACTATTGACACGCTCTATTTGAGCTACGCCCACAATCATCCGGTTAACGGTCAAAAATATCTGGCGAACAGACCTTGGGTGGCTGGTTTCGATTCGGAAGATTACTTTGTGAGCGATGTCGCCGGCTGGCCAGAAGATGGGCTTCGCAATGCATTGAATATCGTTCTTGTCCATAGCATTGTTGATAATGACATCATGGGACTTTCGAACCTATTCTCCGGGAATATGGGGATGGCGGGAGGGGCTGTCGTGATTGGAGAACATGTAAGGAATTCGTCTGGCGAGATTCAGGTATTGTCTTCGAAAAATATTGCCTCGACGGCAATCCATGAGACGGGGCATTTTTTTGGATTACGACACACGTCAACGACATGGCGCGACCTGAACCAGGTATATGAAAATGGAAAAGACACGGTTTTTTGGGGCGATTTGTCGAATGTTGAAGATGGATTGACCGATACGCCGTTCTGCCCTGTGGTTTTAAAGAACACACTTTATCGCCGTGCTTCAGTTCCTGAAAATTTTCGTAGTGATATTTATTATAGAAAGAAGGTAAATTATTTGGCCAAATCTGGATTTGACGCTTGTCCGGACCGAGAAAATATTATGTTTCCTGTGACGATCGATGAAGATGATAAGGTCTCGTTTACGAAACAGCAAATGGATCTGGTTCGTTCGTCGCTCATGATATTCCCGCATTAAAAAATGAAAGCTTCTCAATTTTCTGAAAATGCGCAACTGATTGCGTTTGTTTTGCAAAAAGGTTCCGAGTGGGATCCGACCGTTATCGATCTTTTGGAAAAGACTTGGGGAAAGCTCCGCCACAGGGGGCGTCTCTTTGCTTTTGACAAGACGGATTACTACAAACCCGAAATGGGGGATGGCTTGTATCGCGGTGTCGTTTCTTTCGAGAAGGAAATACCGCCCGAGACGATTGCCGAAGAAAAGGAACGCAGCAATGCGCTGGAACTTACGACCGCTTCGGCTGAAAACCCGGAACTGCGCCATGTGAATATCGACATCGGCTACATGGACATGGATAAAGTGGTGCTGCCGAGCTACAAGCGCGGACCGTTCAAGCTCTATGCGGGCAGGGGCGTTTGGCTCGATATGCTCTTGACTTATGCGAAGGGCGTTTTCCACCCGACCGCATGGGCGTTCGATGATTTTGTACGTAACCCCTACCAGCACGATTTGCAGCTCATCCGCGAAAAGTTCAAGAAAGCGCGTAAGGGGTGAGTTGGTAGAACTTTGATAGGTTATAGGTTGTAGGCGATAGCGGGTAGGTTCGTTAGGCACCTACGGCGCGATTGTAAAAACCTAACGCTTTTCTAAGCTCTAAAAACCCTCTCTATGTTCTAAGCTCTCGGTTCACAGTTGTAATTCTTGTTATATTGCGTATTGATGAAAAAGAAGCCTTTATTCCTTGGTCTTTGGACCTTTGCATTTTTTGCGTGCTATAGCCCTGATCCGTTCGTTGCGGATTATTCCGATCATTCTGCGTCTAGCAGCGTAGAGACGGCAGTTGGAAAACTGTATCCGGTGGATGCGAATGAAAATGATGACGAGCAAACTTGCAATCCGTCCATTTCGCAAGACACGGTAAATTTCCCGGCATCGATGCTTTGGCTCAATTTCAACAAGCTTATTGTGAAGGGCCATGATGAGGGTTATTCCGTGACGAATGTGGACCAGCATGACCGCTTGACGGTTTCGGATACTGCGAATAATGTAAAGTGGTATTTGATGATCGATAAAGATAAGGGCGAATGCCAGTTCCAGGATCCGGAATGGAGTACGCATGCCGATTATATCGTGGCTTTGCGCGGCAAGCGTTTCAAAAGCGACCAGTCCTGTAGTGATGCACTGGATTATGGCATTTTTGCTGTCCGTACGTCGGACAAGAAAAAGTTCTGGTTCTACGAGAAGGGTATTATCGAAGACGCCACTCCGCATGTGTGGGTGGATCCTTCAGCAAAAGCATCCGAAGGTGGCGATGATTCGACCGTCGAAGGTTTCTTTGGAACTAAAAACGTGCGCCTTACCTACATTGAAGGTGATAAAGATCCGCAAAGAAAGATTGTGTTTGTGGACTATGCGAACGGGGGCAAGGCCGTTAGATTGCAAAAACCGTCGGATCGTGAAGACTGGAATATTGATAGTCCTTTGATTTCGCCGGATGGAAAGTTCGTCGTTTATAATATGAAAAAAGGAGAATCGAGTTGGGAAGCCTACATCCAGGAGTTATCCGGGAATTCCAAGGCTGTTAAGGTGGATCGCACGAAGGACATGATGTCCGATCCTGCGCAACCGCACTGGTTCGCTTTTAACGGGCGTCTTTTTGTGTTGTGGACTGATTTTCCGATAGGTACGTCCAAAATGCAAAACCGGGTTAACTTGATGGTTGCTTCGGCTCAGGATGGTTCCTCTGGCCGCACGTTGATGCGCGAGATCCGCTTGACTGCGGGAGCTCCTTCGGATATGGCTGTGGAATGGGTCGGCGAAAATCGCGTGGTTGCGACCGTGCCTATGATGGGCGGTCGTTCCCCTGATGGAAAGTTTCTCTCGACTGGTACTGATAAGGCGTATTTGCTTAAGCTCCCGTGAGGTTCGACATGAAAAAGAATTTGTTGATTGAATGTTGTTCTTTAGTCGCTCTTGTTGCGGTTGCTTTTTATGCGGGCCTTAGTTCTCCTGTGGCGCCTGCAACTCCGTGGGAATCTATTGGCGGCTGCGGTGCGGGCGGTTCCGGTGGCGGTTCCGGCGATGGCATCAAGTGGATCGGCCAGGGCGTTTCGGGCGGATATCTCGAAGCGGAAGTTTTTACAAAGTATAACGTGGGGCAGAATTTCTCGGCGCTTTCCGTGACTCCGCATTTCTCGATCAAGCCGACATGGGACACGAAAGTGGGTATTTCGATTCCATTCATGAGCCATCAGGGCGAAGTGCAGTATCGCAGTAATCAGCCTGCGACTGACCGCAGCACGGGTGGGCTTGGAGATATCTCGTTTGATTTTTCGAAGACGATTGGCAGTGGCGGTGCAGCTTCTCTTTCGGCATCGCTTACAATTCCGACGGGTCAATACGATATCAAGCGCGGTACGGATGGAGGAAAGGAAATCTTGCCTAGTAGCTTCCAGAAGGGTAGTGGTCTTTATTCGCTTACGCTTGGTTGGGACTATAGCCGCGATACGGATAAGGGCATTTGGCTTTATAGCCTGAGCTACACGCACCCGTTTGCCATGCACCTGTTTTCGGGTGAAAACGAATTCAATGACAGCTACTGGAAGAATATCAAGAAGCACGGAGACCGCTTCAAGTACCGTTTCAAGCCGTACGGAGAAAATGATCTTGGTGCATTTACCCCGCCGTCTATTGGTGGCTCTATCGCTTACGGTTACCGTGGACGTTCCGGCATTGTCCAGTCGTTTGGCTTGAATTTCTCTATTCCGCTGGGCGTGGCTTGGATTTCTTCGGAAACGGAAGGTTCTTATGACCCGAGACCGGACCCGGATCACCAGGCGTGGTCGGTTTCGCTTGTCTATGGTCTGGAATTCTCGAATCCGGACTTCCCGGTTTTCCTCGCGTTCTCCTTGCCAATCCATGACAAGGCAGGCGCATCTAACGCCATGAACGAATATGACGAAAAGCCGATGAAAAAGTGGAACGCTCCGGACTGGAGTGACATTGGCCAGCAGTGGACAATTGCCGTAGGCGTTAAAGGAAGCTTCTTTTAGTTAGACGAGAGACCGCTTCTCCTCAAAGAGGATAACTCAACTAAGGCAACAAGTTGCCAAGTTTCGTATAGCTGGTAGACGAGAGACGAAAGATGAATAATTCTCTCGTCTTTCGTCTGTAGGACCGTAGGTCCGTTCTCTCGTCTAAAATGTTACGCCCTGGGGTGTGTTTTCTTGAAGGCCTGCTTTAGTCGTTCGGCGTTCACGTGCGTATATATTTGCGTGGTCGAGATGTTCGAGTGTCCGAGCATTTCCTTGACGCTCATGATTTCGGCGCCGTTTTCGAGCAGGTGCGTGGCAAAGCTGTGACGAAGCACGTGCGGGCTCGCCTTGCCTTCCCAGCCGATATCGCGGAGCAGGTCGTGGATGTCGTTTCTGAGCGTGCGGATGCTGAATGGTTTGCCTTCTTCGCTGAGGAATACGTAGCTCGTGATGCTTGGGGCGTGTCCCGCTTCGATTTCTGCGACTTTAAACCGTTCCAACCATGTTGTTAGCGTGTCTGTAATGGGGACTATGCGTTCCTTGTTGCCCTTGCCAATCACACGGACAAGTTTTTCTTTTGTCTGTAGCTGATTCCAGCAGAGGCTCTGGCATTCCGAAATTCGCAGTCCCGAGCCGTAAATGAGTTCGAGCAAGAGACGTGCGCGGACTTGCTGGAGTGACGGGTTTTCGGGCAATTCGGGGAATTTTTCTTCGGCAAGATCTTTTTGTCCGAGGAAGGATACGAGGCGCTTGGGGCGTTTGGGCATGGGAATTGCCTCGGCGGGATTCTTCTGCAAAATCTTGGAGCGCACAAGGTACTTGCCGAAGCTTTTCAATGCGGCGAGGTGCTCGCAGATACTTGTGGGTGCAAGTTTCTGCTTGATTTTCAAATCCCACACGAAATTCTTGATACTTGTTTCGGAGAACTCTTCTAGGGACGCTGCGTTTGGAACGGCGTCATTTGGATTGGTGGCAGATTGGTCTGAATCTTGAGCGGCACTTGTGACGTGCGACACATTCACGGTGTTCTTTTGGCCGTTCTCGCCGAGTGTTGTTAAGAATTTTTCGAGCGATTTTCGGTAGGTATCGACCGTTCTTTCGGAATATCTGCGCTGGGTTTGCAGGTATATCAAAAATTTTTGGATGTATTCGTCTAAAAGCATTTTTTTAATTTCTTCCAGGACAAAAAATAATCTATCTTAGTTGTCACCAAATGTCTTTCTTGAAAAATTTTTATACTCTACGAAATGTTTTCGTTGCTTGCGCGCTTGTGTCTGCGGCTGATGCTGCCGACCGCGTTTCGGGTGCGAATGCGACTCTTGATATGGAACCGGGCGCGCGTTCCGCGGCCCTGGGTTCTGCAACTTTAGCGGTCGAGGGCGATTACCTCGGGCTTATGACTAATGCCTACCAGCTTTCGCAGGCGAAGTACATGTGGGCCTCGTTCTCGCACACATCTTATTTCGAAGACACCAAGTACGATTATGCGTCGATGGTTATCCCGCTCCCGAAAAATCAGGGAATTGGTGTTTCGTTCGCCAGATTTGGCGCTGACGATATCCCCTATATCAGGGAAGGTGAGCCTTTGCCGGAAGGTTCGGACTACAATACGCTCTCTTATGCGGACTGGGTGTTTTCTGTTGCTTGGGGCCGGCGCATTATTGACCGGTTGGACTTGGGTCTTGCGTTCCATGTGCTGTACCGCGATATGGACCAGAGCGGCTGGGGGTTCCGTGGAGATGCTAGCGCTCGTTACCAGATCAAGGACGACTTTTATGTATCGGGTCTCTTGAAAGGCTGGACTTCGTCGGCAGCTTCTTGGGAATCGGGCACGTTTGAATACTCCGCACCTGAATTTTACTTGGCCTTGAGTTACGGACTTCCTGTAGAATACTTGTATGGCAAGTTCAATTTCTATTGGCAGAGTGCAGGACTTTTTCACCATGACGCGAGAGACTTGGACTTTGACGAGGATACTCATGGTGGCGAGCGTATTTGGGAAGATCCCCTGGATTGGCTGTCCGGCGGCCGTGGCGGTGTGGAATTCGCTTTTGACTTTGGTCTCAAGTTGCGTGTGGGGCTTAGCAGCTTTACAACGTTCAAAAGTGTAACGGCGGGTGCCGGTTTTACGATTGCGAACTTCCTTGTTGTGGATTACGCTTTTGAATCGCATCCGGTATTTTCTCCGGTGCATCGCGTGAGTGTGAGCTTTAGTCCGTACCTCTTTGGACATAAGCCGAGAGAAAAGGGGCGCTTGAGCAAGAAGGCTGCGGCAAAGAAACTCGAGACGGAAGAGCCCGAAGAATTGCCCGTTGAAACATTTGTGGAAGAAAGTATCCAAGAAGCGCCTGCGAAAGTTTCCGAGACGGACGTCCCTGTTAATGGGACTGAGTCTGCAAAAAATGCTACTCCGACCGCATCGGCGGTAGAAACGGTTCCTGGGAATACGGCCGTTCCTGCAACGGATCCTCTTTCGGTTCCGGTAACACCAGAAGCCCCGGCTCCTGCTGTTGCTCCTACGACTCCGATTATTGAAACTGACGATGAAATATTGGAATAGGAGGCTTCATGATGACAGATGCAAAGTGTGTGGGTTTATTTCTGGTGCTTCCTGCTCCGCTCAATCCGATAGGGGCTTTTGATGCCGAAGTATTCAAGGAAAAATTCCATTCCTTGGTAACCGAGAGAACTTATGCCAAGTATATCGCGGTTGATTTGTCGGGACTTGATTTTGTCTATAGCGATGCTTATAACGCCTTTTTGCAGTTTCATCAAGAACTTTTGAAGAGAAACGGTACCTTTGCCGTTCTTGTCAATAGGGAATCTTTGGCAAAGAGTCTTAGAAAGGTTGGGCTGGAACGGTTTATTCGTATTTTTTCGAATTTGACGGAAATATTGACGTATACGCCTGTTGATCCGCCCAAGTCCTCTGCGAATACGCCTCCGAAGAGTATTGCCGAAATCAGCGCTTTTCATGCTGCAAAACCGCTTTCCAAAAAAATGGTGACGCCTGTAACGGTTGCGCGTCCACAAAATACATTTGCTTTGCTGTCGGCTGAACCGAAAATTCTGGACAAGAATCCTTTAGTGGATGAAGAATCTTCTTCGAAGGGAACCTTCATCGTGGTGCTTGTTCTTTTGCTTGTCGTTGCCGTTGTTGTCTTGCTTTTTGTCTTGTAACCGATGGCCGTAGAATTCTCAGAGTATCAAGGAAAGAAGAAAAGAAAGCGGGTACATCGTAAATTCCCGTTGATCAGGATTATTTTAGTATTCTCCTTGATTATAGTCGCCTATTCGAACGGATGGTTCCGTATGCTGGTAGATAAGCTTCCGCTGCCAGGAAACGAGGAGCCTCCTCCGCCGGTTGTCGAAGAATGGATTGCCGGTTGCACGTCTTACGACGGGACTCCTTTTGAACTCCAGAAAGGCTATGCGCAGTGTTCCTGGATCGTGACGGATTCTCTTTCGCTTCCGAATGCATTTTTACGTTATGTGAAAAACCTGGCGAGCGATGGCGCAAAAATTCATTGGGTGGCATCCAAGAAAGATTTTGGCGATGCGCTGCTTGTCGTTCTTGAAGACACGACTCGAAATGTTTATTTGCACATGAAGTGTGAAGATTCGTCGAAGGTCTGGATTTCGAGCAAGACCGGTTGCCTTTTCCCGGGACCTTGCCCGCACGTACCGCTTGGGTGGTCGGCGCTTGCGATTGTAGACAACTTTGACTTTGAGGGCTTGGAACAGTTGATTTCTGCGGATGTCTTTAAAGGTCTTGGCGAGGCTCCGATTTATCCTGTGCTCCCGGGAACGGTGCTCGAGGCAGGGCGCGATTCGCTTGGCATGTTCGTGGAACTCAACCATGGGAATGGAATTACTTCGCGCATGTTCGGCATTGGATCTTGGAAAATGGCTCCTGTTGTCGGGAGAAGGCTTGGGGTTCAGGATGCGGTGGGGCGTCTTTCTCCGCAAGACAGCTCGTCGTTTTTCTTGACTGTTCGGCAAAACGGTTTGTTTGTGCGCTGGAAAGATTTCTACAAAGCGACTCATCCAGTGGACTCTGCCCAAATTGCTATATTCAAGAAGAACCTGCCTTTTTAAGTGAAATTGTATGAAGCGTCGATTCGCAACAATGCTCCCGTTTTATTTGCTGTTCCCGTTGATGGCTTTTTTTTCCTCGTGCGCACAGGATGGCGATGGCCCGCTCGATGTGATGCCGAATGGGGAAGCTGTTGTTGGCAAGGGCTTTTTTCTAAGTGCAACGCTTGATTCCGGGAAAACGCTTCATCTGATTTCGGATACGCTTTATATTACGCTTTCGAAAATTTGGTCTTTTTCGAATTGCTCGCTCACATCGATTGATTTGGATGAAAGTGTTGAAGATTCATTGCTTGTCATTGCCCCGAAAATTAATATCAAGGTGAATACGGACGATTGCCCCGCACCGATGTATCGCCCGGATACAACTTTTAAAAAAGTGCTGGGTGAGAACGTTTCTTCGCAGGTGACGAGTGTTGTTGTCAAGAACGATGTGGATTCCCTGCTTTCGTCCATTAAACTGCGCCGCGGGAAGCTTGTTCTGGATACGTTCAGTATTTTTGTGGATTCCGCTTTTGCCGATCACGGAAAGCTTCCGTTGCGTACAAAAGGTTCCCCTTCGATTTTACGAGTGCTCGATTCCATTACGCCGCAAAAGTTCCATTGGCGGACGCTTCGTGCAAATTGCACGATGCGCGTGGATATGTGCGATGAAGTTGTTGCCGATACCGTTTACCCGTCTAATTGGAATGTGAACGATACGGCGATTGTTCCGGTGCGTTATGCCTGTGCAGCGACAGATTCCGTTTACTGCCTCGATTCTAAATGGGAGTACGATTCGACTGCGCTTGGTAAAGTGATGGAACGGTTGGATACCGTATGGCACATGAGCACGTATTATGTCGAGGATATCTCCTCATGCGGATTGATGAACGGCTTTAGATATTCGGGTTTCGCTTATGGCAATAAGGCTATTTTTGTACGTGAGCTTTTTGTGCCTAGCGAAAATGAGCGCTCCTGCGGACCCTCGACAAAGAAGGATTGGTTGGCTTTCCGTTTGGAAAATAACGAAATCGTACTGGACGACAATGGCGAAAATAAGGCGTCTATAGATAGTTTATATAAAGTCTGGAAGTCGGCAATCGTAGCGCGCGACACGCTTAAAGCCGACACGACGGAGTCGAAATGATTGAATATACCTTTGCGGCTGAAATTCCCGAAGAAGATAAGTCTGTAATTCTGGAAAGTAAAATTTATAAGCAGTGGCTCGAAGCCTCCGAACAAAAGTTCAAGATAACAAAGGTACATTTTGCATCGGTGGATTACTTCAACAAGCGTCACGAGCCGCTGTTCATCAAGCTGAAGGCAACGGCGTTCTTGCCGGACGGCAAACCGGTTCACGGGATCGTACTTGTACGCGGTCATGCGGTGGGCGTGCTTGTCGTGCTCCATTGCGAAGGCAAACGCTACTTGCTTCTGGTGCGTCAACCGCGCTTTGCTATTTCGGAGACGGCATCGCTCGAAATCCCGGCGGGAATTCTTGACTGGTCGGGCGATTTCCGCAAGGTGGCGCTCTCGGAACTGGAAGAAGAAGCGCAGATCAAGGCTGACGATTCCGAACTCATCGACTTGATGGATTTTTGGTACAAGGGCACAAGCGACGGCTTTGCCGGAAGCTGCGGCCTTTTGGACGAACGCATCCGCCTTTACGCAATCGAACGCCATGTAACGCGCGCAGAACTTGAGGCGATGGACGGCAAGAACCAGACTTACACCGACGAAAACGAATGGATCCGCACGGAAGTGTTGCCTTACGAAGAGGCTGCGCACAAGTTTATCGACGGAAAGAACTTTATCGCGCTGTTCCTCTACGAACGTTGGCTTGAAGCGCAGAAAGCGTACTACTAGTAAGTTGTAGGCCGTAGGGATTAGGTGGTTGGTGGCGAAGCCGCGATTATAAATTCTAAAGCCTAATACCTGTTGCCTAAAACCTAATTTCTAAAAAATCGTATTGTTGATCGTGAGTCCTGCAAAGAACAGAATCAAATAGCCGTACCAGAGACCTGTCGGGACGTAGTTCAAAATTCGCTTGTATTTCTTGGGCTCATCCTTGTTCTTGTCTTTGATACGGACAATATTTTTCTTGAGATAGAATCCGCAGAGCGCAAGCCCTGCAATGCTGATAAGAATGAGAAATACGTATGCCATAGGCTAAATATAACAATTAGAATTTTAAACTTAGAGTTAGTGTCTTAGAATTTTTGTTCGATAGGCTCGCTTTGGTGAAATTTTGCACTAGGCACGCATCTTCTTTTTTATAGTGCAAAGCGCATTGGGGTGGCTGATAAAAAAACAATATAGAACAAAGCAAAAAATTGAATAAGTGACGTAGAACAAACCCGATAAAATGTTGTTTGACGGGCAACCCTAAAAATGTTACTTTATGGGTATGAAACGTTTACTTTTTGCTTTCGTTGTTTTGGCTCTTTCCATTAATGCTTTTGCGACCTATGTGGCGGTTCTTGAGACTGCGGCTGACGGTAGTGCTAAGGATAGCGTCTCCCTTTTAGACCGCCAGTACCTTACGAACGTATTGCGTGAACAAGCTGTCAAGGAACTCCCCGCTATGGAGGATTTCACCATCATGACCCGCGAGAACATCTTGCAGATGTTGCCTCCCGGCAAGGCGATTGAAGACTGCGAGGGCAGTTGTCTTGTGGAAACCGGCAAGAACATTGCTGCGGATTTTATTGCGCAGGCGCGCGTGGGACGCTTCGGAACTTCGCTCACGCTTTCGGCGGAACTCTATGAAACGGCTGGGAACAAACTCATTGCAAGCTTCAATGGGCGCGGACAAAATGTCGAGGAACTTCTCTCCTTTGTTGAAAGGGAAGCGCACGAATTCTTCGGGATGATTCGCAAGGTTACCCGCCCGACAGAAAATGGTGGCAAGGTTGCTGAAAACAATGTCGGTAGCGAAAAAATCGATAGCGCCAAATCCGATGAGGTCAAGGTCGAACGTGAAATTAGCGATAAGGATAGTAAAGCGGGCGAAAGCGTTCCTACGAATGTGAACGCTACGGAAACCATGGCGAAGAAACGCGGCGTTCATTGGGTTCCGCTGTGTATCAGTGCTGTTGCAACTGTGACTGGAGTCGTGCTTGCCGTGGTCGGGAATAGCAAGGCGAAAAGTGAAAGCGAAAAAAAGCCTGCCTCGCAAGATGAATACAACAAGCGTCACGACGATATAGGAACTTATCAGACGATGCGGGCAGTGGGAATAGGTATCGCAATCACAGGTGCCGTTGGTATTGGCTTGAGCTTTGCTTTTTAGGAGAGGATTATGTTTTTATACAAGAAAAAAAACGCTTTTGCGAGGACCGAATGGACGAAGCAACCTATCCGTCGAAAAATCTCTCTCTCGTTTCTCATCTTTAGTCTCTCATCTTTCGTCTTGTTCTCCGCTTGCACGGATTATCAGGAAGAATTTGAAAATGCTTTCGGGGCGCTGGAATATTCGAACGAATCTAGCGATTCTACGCAGGATATTTCTAGCGATAGTGGCACCGGAAAGTCATCGTCTTCGGCCAATGAAAAATCTAGCAGTTCGGTAAAGTCGTCTTCATCGAGCAAAAAAGAAAGTTCATCTTCTAGTGTAGGGTCTTCTTCTGCCGTTAAAATTGTTGTGGATGAAGAGGGGGTATTTACAGATAAACGTGATAACCAGAAATACAAGGTTGTAAAGGTTGGCGACCAAGTGTGGTTGGCGCAAAACTTGGCTTACAATATGGGAAATGGAATAAGTCCTTGCTACCAATATGATTGTTCCGCCGAAGACCATTCCTATGGAAGGTTTTATACCTGGATTGATGCTCAAAAAGCGTGCCCTGATGGCTGGCACTTGCCATCGAAGGGTGAAATTGGTGCGCTTACGGCTTTCGTGGGTGGAGACGAAAAGGCTGTGAAATCGCTTAAGGCGAAAGAAACTTGGACAAAAGGCGCCGGAACGGATGATTTCGGATTCGCTTTACTTGCTGCCGGTTCTTGGAACGGGAAAAATGCCGGCATTTCAAGCAATTATTCTGACAGGGGGCAATTTGCGTTTGTTTGGAGTGGGGACGAATATGTTGAAGGAGCTCAAGCTTATGTTGTGATGGTGAATGCTGATAAATGGGATGTGACGTACCATAAAAAAGATATGGGATTTAGCGTCCGTTGTGTTGTTGATGCGAAGAATGTTGATTTTAAGTCGGGTTCGGGAGCGAAGTCTTCGTCATCGGCAATGTCCAGCAGTTCGGCGAAGTCTTCGTCGTCGGCAACGTCCAGCAGTTCGGCGAAGTCTTCGTCATCGGCAATGTCCAGTAGTTCAGCGAAGTCTTCGTCATCGGTTGCATCCTCTTCTAGCCGCACTCCGATAAGCTACGGAACCATGAGCGATGGAAAAAATTCGTATAAGACGGTGAAAATCGGTTCGCAGGTCTGGATGGCTGAAAATCTCAATGGCCCGGAAGTCGAAGGCTCCTCTTGCTATGATGGTAATCCGGTGCTCTGTGCCGAATATGGTCGCCTGTATAACTTGGCTGCGGCTCAGGAAGCGTGCCCTACAGACTGGCATTTGCCAACGGAGAAAGAGTTTAAAACGCTCGTTGATGCGGTTGGTGGTTACAGTCGCGCAGGCAAGATACTTAAAGCTCAAAATTTTGGTGGAGATGATACTTTAGGCTTCGGTGTCCTTGCTGGCGGTCAAAAAAGTCTTTATGGCTATTTTGTCGGGGCTGGGGATTCCGCATATTTCTGGATGGCTCCTGAAGGACAAGAAAACTATCACGCCACCATGTCTTTGGATGCGGATGATGTGCATATATACAGTGCTAGCGCAGGTGGCAATTGGCCCAAAGCTCAGATGTCGATTCGTTGTGTGCAGGATACGCCTAAGTGCGGTAAGAAAGAATACGATCCCGAGGTGCAGTTTTGCGACAAACGCGACAGCACCATTTATAAACAAGTGACTATCGGCGACCAGACTTGGATGGCGGAAAACTTGAACGTTGAAGTGACTGATAGTTACTGTTATAACGATACTGCCAAGTATTGCGGAAAATACGGTCGTCTCTATACTTGGTCAGCGGCGAACACTTCATGCCCTTCCGGTTGGCATTTGCCAACATCCAATGAAATTTTTGACATGAAACATGCTGTTGGGTGGGGTGTTGCTGGTGTGGTTCTCATGTCTGAAACCGATTGGAATGGTAAGAATGGGGTTGGCTTTGATGCCTTGCCTGCTGGTTATATGTCTAACACAGGATCGTATTCATACATCAATAGTAGAGCCTTTTTTTGGACTAGCACGGAGGAAAAAAACGGCGTGACTTTTTTGGAACTCAAGTATAGCGATAACGCTAATAACTGGGTTGCTGATATTACTTTGGGAGGCTCCAAGGAATATGCTTACTCCGTTCGTTGCGTGAAAAATTAGTAAACCGAGTGGTAAAGGATGTGGTTATCCCGATTTTGATGAATCTGATGGATGATTGGAGTCTTTTAGAGTTTCTGTGCTTAATTTATATTAATTCGATATGCTGCATAAAAAGACCCCTTTCGGGGTCTTTTTATGCATTTAAGAAGCTTCGTTATTTGCTTTGCGTAAGACTTTCCTTGATTGCAAAAACTTCGGCATCAGAAAGCTTGGAAATGCGTACGACCTTTTCAACGGAGTCGCCTTCTGCAAGCATCGCTTTGGCCATTTCACGACGTTCTTCATCAGCTTTTTTGCGCTCTTCAGCACGTCCTTTTGCAAACCCTTCAGAATGCCCTTCAGCACGTCCTTCTGCAAGACCTTCTGCACGGGCGTGCTTCTTTTCAACATACATTTCGTAAAGACGGTCGCTCATGGCCATAGCCTCACTTACAAGAAACTCTTCTGTAAAGATACTCAATTCGGCCTTTTTCTGCAATACAGCGAATAAGGAATCATTTGGAACCGCTATAGGGGTCTCGTTGTTGAGCCCGTCTATAACGCGAAGCCATTGTGCGAGAAGGCTTTGGTCGGAAACGTAGTTCCCTTTTATGAATTTGGGAATTTCAACAAGAGTGACAGTCTGTTTTTTGAAAAATTCTTCGTTATCTTGATTTTTAAGCCTGATGCTATGTCGATAATTTTTAGAATTAGGAAAACCGTTGAACATTTGCAGGCTAATGAGATTTAAATCGCGAAGCCAGTAGCTGTCGCCCCGAACCTTGCTTGCAATGGTGTGTTTTGCCGTATAGAATACAAGTCGATCGCTGTAGGTTTCATCTTCTATGTGCTGGACTTCAAGAACAATACGTTCAAGGCGTTTGTTCTCTGCAACAACATCCGAGGTGGTCGTTTTGCTGAAAGGACTGTTTACTGTAGGGTTTACGAACGTCAGATTGTCGATGCAGTCTCCGCCATCCAACTTGAGGATTGCGTTCAGGAAATTTGCGGTCAATTCCATGTTTTCGGGATTTCCGAAAAGCATTTTGAAAATTGTATCGTTGTAAATATAGGCGTATTTGTATTTTTCGCGGTATTCCGCAATGCATTTATGGGTGTTGCCTCCTTGCCTGTGTGTTTCGCTGATGTCTTTGAGCATTGCTGCGTATTGTTTTTGGTTCATAGGACTCCAAGTCCGCTATATAGCGGAGGAAATGTGTACGTCAAAAAACATACACTGTTTGTGTATTTTTGTGGTTAGTTTGTTTTAAAGCCTGCATTCTTTTTTAGAACTGTCGGGATATGTATCGCAGCGCATTCCGCATGGGTTTTCCAAGGCAGGGGTGGTCAAGCCACCGCTTCCGTCAATACCGGACCTACAACTGCGAGAAGGAATGTTCCCGCTCGTGGATGCGTACGCCTCTGTCAGCGGGCCTTTCTCGTCGTAATAGTGAAAATAAATAATGCGGAGAGAACGTGCAATAGGTCGCGTTGCGGGGCCGTATACCCCCTAATTCATATAATAACAGTTGCCTAGAGCGAAAAAAATTTCTCTATTTGGTGTGTACTGACGTTCGTGGGTTCAAATTTGGCTTGAACGAGCCGGATTCGGGTCCGAATACGAACGCCGTTTATTGTAAGAGGTTTATTTGGTCGCCCAAGAAAAACTGAATTCTCTCATTGCCGATGCATGCAAGTCCGCATCTGTTACGCTTGTGGAAGCTGATGTGTTCCGTGCCGGCAAGCGCAAGACATTGCGAATTTTTATCGACAAGCCCGAAGGTGTTACTATCGATGACTGCACGAACGTGAGTCATTTCCTTTCGGATGCTCTGGACCAGGATCCCGAGTTGATCGAGGGCGCTTATACGCTAGAAGTTTCTTCTCCGGGAATAGACCGCCCCCTCAAGTCTTTGGCGGATTTTAACCGCAACAAGGGCCGTTTGCTCCGCGTGACTCGCTCAACGGGTAAGCCAGTGACTGGCAAACTTTTGAATGCCGATGAAGAAAATTTGACGCTCAAGCTCAAGGGCAATGCCGGCGAAATCGTCATACCTCGGTCCGAAGTGCTTTCGGCCAAAGTAGAAGTGGAAATTTAATAGGAAGGTCAACTTATGAAGAATGAACCGAAAGTAAACTTGCTCGACGTGCTCAAGGAAGTCGTTGAAGACAAGAGTGTCGATGATGCTGTGATTTTGGATGCCCTCAAGAAGGCTCTTATTTCTGCGGCCCGCAAGTATCTGCACATTGAAAAGAAAATCAACGTCGATATCGACATGGAGACAAACGAAGTCCATGTGTTCCTGAATGTCGAAGTTGTCGATGACTATCCGGACTACGACCCGAACATGACTGCCGAAGAAGTTGCAGAAATGGACGAAGGCTACATGCTCGTCGATGAAGCTCGCGACTTTAACGAAGATGCTCAGGCAGGCGACAGTCTTTATATGGAGCTCCCGACCTCCTCCTTCGGTCGTCAGGCAATCCAGACTGCTAAGCAACTCTTGACTCAACACATTCGCAGTGCAGAATGCCAGCGCATCATGGATATCTACCGTAGCCGCATTGGTACGATCATCAACGGTACGGTTCTTCGTTTGGAACAACGTAATGTCATCGTTGATCTTGGCAACAAGATTGAAGCTGAACTTCCGGCCCGCGAACAGATTCCTCACGAACGCTTGACTCAGGGCGCTTCTGTGAAGGCCGTGATTGCTCGTGTCGAAGAATCGACGAAGAGCGGTGCTCAGGTTATTTTGTCTAGAGCGAATGCGGACTTCCTCAAGGCTCTTCTCCGCCAGGAGGTTCCGGAAATCTACGAAGGCACTGTCGAAATCAAGGCTGTGGCCCGTGACTCCAAGAATCGCCGTGCGAAAATTGCCGTCTATTCTCGTGACGAAAAGATTGACCCGGTTGGCGCTTGCGTCGGCATGAAGGGTGCTCGCGTTCAGACGATCGTTCGCGAACTTGGCAACGAACGTATCGATATCGTCCACTGGGACGAAAACTTCGATGTGTTCGTACAACGTTCCTTGGCTCCGGCATCTGTCCTCAAGATGTTCCCGGTTCCGGATACAGACCGTATCGTAATCATCGTCGATGACGAAAACCTCGCTCAGGCTATCGGTAAAGGTGGCCAGAACGTGGAACTTGCCGGTCGCCTCGTAGATCGCAAGCTCGATGTTCATGGAGAACAGGAATGGTCCCAGATGGATGAAGACGCCAAGAACAGTATCCTCGCTCCGAACTATGAGGATGAAAGAAGAATGAGAGCGAAGCGCATGGACGAAGACAGAAAGGCGAAGGCCGCTGCTGTCAAGAAGGATGCAAACGCTTAAAAACTTTTGCGCAGGGCAATAAGTTTAACGGAAGAATAAGAAAAGGAATTGAATAGGCTATTCATGACGAATGAATCTCAAATGAAACCTAAGGATTGGGCTGATGCTCATGGATTGAAGGTTGATGTGGTGATGAAGCTGCTTCGCGATGCAGGCGTTGCTGTTCGTACCCATATGTCCAAATTGGATATGGCAGACTTTGAAAAGATTGAGGAGGCTGCCGCTGCCGAAAAACAGAAGCAGGATGCCCGCAACAAGAATCTCAAGAGGCCCGCTGCTTCTGAATCTGATTCTTCCGCTTCCGCTCCTGCAAAGAAGAAGGAAACGTCGGTTGCGACGAACAGACTTGGCTTGAAGGTTAGTTTAAAGAAAGGTCCGGGAACCCGCAAGGATGCTCCGAGGCCCGTTGCAAAACAGGATCCAAAATCGCCAGTGGCGAAGCCTGCCGCTCCTGCTTTTGTAAAACCGGCCGCCCCGATTCCTGTACATGTGGCTCCGAAGCCTGCGGCTCCCGCTCCGGCTCAGGTTGCTCCTGCAGTTCCGGTATCGAAGCCGGCTGCATCTACTCCTGTACCTGCTGCAGCGCCCGTTGCCGCTCCTGTTCCGGCCTCTTCGGCTGCAACATCGGTTTCTGCCCCGGCCCCGGCACCTCAGGCAAAGCCTGTCGCCCCGGCGCCTGCACAAGTTGCTCCGAAGCCAGCTGCTCCTGCTCCGGCTGTAAAGCCCGCCGCTCCGGCCGTAAAGCCTGCTGCTCCGCAGCCGACAATGATGTCTGCAACGACGGAACTCAAGCAGCCGCCAATGAAGGCGCAGGTGTTCAAGCCCGATGCTGCAATTCTTGCCCGTATCGAGAAGTCCCGCCAGCAGGCGCAGGCCGCTCGCAACAACCACCGCCCGAACGGTTCCCGCAATGGAAACGGTGGCAATAACGGTCAGGGTTACACGGGTACGTTCGGCCGTCTTTCGAACAACGGAAACGGTGGTAACGACAACCGCAACAATAACAACAATCGTCGCCAGAACGGCGGCAATGCTAGCAGCAGTAGTCGCGGCTATACCGGTCGTAATGGTGGATTCTCCAGCGGTTCCATGCAGGAAGCTTTCAACGCTTCTAGCAACAACCAGTCTCTTGGCCAGAACAACCAGAATAGCAAGGGCAATAATGGTAAGGGAAATAATGGTCGTCACGCCAACGACAAGAACCGTCGTAGCAATACTAAAGACCGCCAGGAAATGCAGAAGGAGCAGCAGCAGGAAGTCGTACGTCAGAACGTTTCCCGCGTGATGGCCTCCCTCTCCAAGAACCCTGTCAAGAAAGTTTATCATAAAGATCATTCCGAAAACAACTCGGGCGAAGAAAAGAAGATTCTCAAGACGTCTGACTTCATTACTGTGGGCGAACTCGCT
Organism: Fibrobacter succinogenes; assembly: GCA_902762795.1. GTDB lineage: Bacteria > Fibrobacterota > Fibrobacteria > Fibrobacterales > Fibrobacteraceae > Fibrobacter > Fibrobacter succinogenes_E. Next base: position 69,393 of record CACWPM010000003.1, read on the forward strand.
GGCCTTATGGACCAGATGCCGGCACGCGTCATCGCGAAGTGCATGGAAATGGGCATGATGGTGACTATCAACGCTCGCCTCGATTTCGAAACGATTCAGATTTTGGCTGATGAATTCGGTTACGAAGCTCAGCTGATGGAAGAATACGAAGAAGAAGCTCTCGGCATCGAGGAAGAATCCCAGGAAAATCTCCAGCCGCGTCATCCGGTGGTTACCGTCATGGGCCACGTGGACCACGGTAAGACTTCTCTCCTCGACTGGATTCGCAAGACCCACGTGGTGTCCGGCGAATCGGGTGGCATTACGCAGCACATCGGTGCATACGAGGTCACCACCAAGCAGGGCAAGGTTACCTTCCTCGATACTCCGGGTCACGAAGCGTTCAGCGCTATGCGTGCTCGCGGTTCCCAGGTGACCGACGTTATCGTTCTCGTCGTGGCAGCAGACTCCATGGTCATGCCGCAGACGGTTGAATGTATTGAACTTGCAAAGCGCGAAAACGTCCCGATGGTCGTCGCCATTACAAAGATGGACCTCCCGACCGCAAATCCGGACAAGATCCGCGCCCAGCTCGCAGAACGCGGTGTGGAAGTCGAACAGTGGGGCGGCCAGACCAGCTGTATCGAAGTTTCTGCACGTACGGGTCAGGGCATGGATGTGCTCCTCGAAACGCTCGCTCTCGAAGCTGAAATCTTGGAACTCAAGGCCAACCCGGATACGCACGCCCGTGGCGCTGTCGTTGAATCCAAGCTCGACGTGGGTAAGGGTTCCATGGCTACAATCCTCGTGCAGAACGGTACGCTCCATGTGGGTGACCCGTTTGTTTGCGGTATCTACGCTGGCCGTGTCCGTGCCATGTTCAATGAACGTGGTGCCCAATTGAAGGAAGCTCCTCCTTCTGCTCCGTGTCAGGTGCTCGGCTTTGACGGTACTCCGCAGGCCGGTGACGAACTTGTCGTGGTCGAAGATGAAAAGACCGCACGTGAAATTGCTTCCAAGCGTCGTATGGCCGCTCGTGAACGCGATCTCCGTGCCCGTAAGACAGTCTCTCTCGAAAACTCCTTCAACGCAAAGAAGGAAGGCACGCTCTCCGAACTCAACCTCATCGTCAAGGCCGACGTGGGTGGTTCTGCAGAAGCTTTGGCCGCTTCCCTCGAAAAGCTTACCAACAAGGAAGTCCGCGTCAACATCATCCGCAAGGGTGTGGGTACGATTACGGAATCCGATATCCTGTTTGCAACGACCGCGCAGGCAATCATCATCTCCTTCCACTTGATGCCGTCTCTTGCTGTCCGCGAAATGGCCCAGAAGGAAGGCATCGAAATCCGCAACTACCGCGTGATTTACGACTGCATTGAAGATATCAAGAACGCTGTGGAAGGCCTCCTCAAGCCGATCATGCGCGAAGAACTCGTTGGCGAAGCCGAAATCCGCCAGGTGTTCAAGGTCCCGAAGGTCGGCCTCATCGCTGGCTGTATGGTTACCGACGGCGAAGTGGACCGCACGAGCCATGTCCGCGTTTACCGCAACGGTATCGAACTCGGTACGACCGCGGTACAGTCTCTCAAGCGCATGAAGGACGACGTCAAGTCTGTCGCTCGTGGCTTCGAGTGCGGTATCGGCCTCAAGGGTTACGACGATATCAAGGAAGGCGATAGCCTCATCTTCTTCAAGGAAGTCAAGGTCGCCCGTACGTTGGAAGACGTTGCCCGCGAGGAAGCTGAAGAAAAGGCGAAGAAGGCTGCTGAAGAAGCCGCCGCCGCGAAGGAAAGTAACTAGAACTTAGAAGTGTAGCTATGGGCTATGGGCACGGACCTTCGGTCCTCTGAGGTATGAGCTAATTGCATGAAATTGACATGCTTTTGCTCATAAGCTCAAAGCGAAGCGTGCCCAGAGCGCTTTAGCGCGACCCCATACCTATAACCTACAACCTAAAACCTAATAATGACTAGAAGAACCGATAGATTAGGCGAGCAGTTCCGCGAAGAGATCGGAAAGCTTATTCAAAAGGGCTTGAAGGATCCGCGCGTGAGTTCTCTCGCAAGCATTACCCGAGTGGATATTACCGAAGACCTGAGCTATGCAAAGGCCCTCGTCTCGGTGATGGGTTCCGATAAAGAAAAGCGCGATACGCTTGTCGGGCTCAACAATTCCGCTGGCTTTATCCGTGGCGTCTTGGGCAAGTCCTTGAAAATTTTCAAGGTTCCTGAACTCAAGTTCGTTCTGGACGAAAATCTCGAACATGCCATGCATATTGAAGACATTCTTGCAGAACTGAAGCAGAAAGGGGAACTTTAATTGGCCTCTTCCGGCTTCGTCTTGTTGGACAAAACTGCAGGTGAAACATCTTTTAAGGCCCTTTTCCCTCTGAAAAGGGTCTTTTGTACTAAACGCGTGGGTCATGCTGGAACGCTCGACTTGCGTGCAAGCGGGCTCATTATTGCGGCTACGGGGCGTGCAACGCGCCTTTTGCCCTACATTGAGGCGAAGGACAAGTGCTATACATTCAGGCTCCACCTTGGCTACGAAACCGACACCCTAGAATGGGACGGGGAAGTGGTGCGTACAGATGAGAGAGTAGAGACGAGAGACGAGAGAGGCGAGGTTGAATGCCATTCTGAAGGTGTCATCCTGAGCGAAGCGGAGCGAAGTCGAAGGATCCAGTGCGGTGCGCCTTCGGTGACGCGCGCGGACCTCGAAGCGGTCCTTCCGCAGTTCATAGGCGATATTGACCAGGTTCCACCGAATTACTGTGCTTTAAAAATAAATGGTCGCCGCGCCAGCGACCTTATGAATCGCGGTCGTGAAATCGAACTCAATCCTCGCCGCATCCATATCGAATCTCTCAAAGTTATAGGCGAGGGCCTTGTGACGGAAGGCTGTACCGGCAAGTGCTTTGCTACATTTGATTTGGAATGCAACTGCAGCAAGGGAACGTACATCCGTTCGCTCGGTCGAGATTTGGCACGTGCGCTCGGAACGTGCGGCTGCGTCTCGATGATCCGCCGCCATCGCATTGGTAATGTGACTGTGGATCGCGCTGTTCGCGGGGACGCTCTTACGCCGGAACATTTGCTCCCTGTGGACCAGGTGCTTGATTTTCCGGTTGTCCGTTTGAATGACGACCAGGTGAAAGCCATACGTTTAGGAAATTGGGTGCCGTGGCGCACTCCTGTTGAAAATTTAAGCACGACGCCAGGAACGGAAAAGTTTGTCTTTACCGCCGATAAAGATGGCGCTGTGATTGGGCTTGGCGTTTATGACCCGGGCCGCATTTGCCCCAAGTTCTTTTTAGGTGATGATTAAATGAAACGCGCTGTGACAATGGGTAATTTTGACGGATGCCATTTGGGGCACCAGGCGCTTTTCCGCACGCTGAAAGCGGTTGCCGAAGTGAACCATTTGCAGCCGACGGTCATCAGCTTTGAACCGCATTCTAATTACGTCTTGCGTGGGCCGGGCGATCCGTTGCTCCTCACGACGACCGAAGAAAAACGCGAGTTTATCGAAAGCTTTGGCCTCGAATTTTTGGTACTGCCGTTCACGCACGAATTGGCAAAACTCCCGTTTGATGAATTTGTCCGCACGGAACTGATTGAAAAACGCGAAGTCGTTTCGATGTTCTTTGGTCACGACCATTGCTTTGGCGCTGGCGGCAAAGGCAATTACGAGACGATTACCGCCGCTTTCCCGGAACTCTCGACGCAGATGCTTTCGATGGTCTTGCACAAGGGTGAGCGCGTGAGCTCTTCTGCCGTGCGCAATGCTCTTTTGAACGGCGATGTGGACCGTGCGCAGACATATCTGGGTCGCCCGTATCGCTTGTCTGGAACGGTCGTGGTCGGCAAGCGCCTTGGCCATACGATTGGATTCCCGACGGCCAACGTGCAAATGGAACAGTACAAGTTCTTGCCGAAAGGTGGCGTGTATGTCGCAAGCGCAAGACTCTCGGATGGTCGCATTTACCGCTCCGTCGTGAATATCGGAACGCAACCGACAACGCCCGGAACGCACTTGCTCGCCGTCGAAGCGTACCTTCTCGACTTTGACGAAGACATTTACGGTCAGCATTTAGCGCTGGACTTGCTCGCCTTTTTGCGCCCTGAAAAGAAATTCGCAAGCATTGAAGATTTGGTTCGTCAAATCGGCATGGACGCGGACACCGCCAAGAATTACAACGGAAACCATTGGGCGGAGTAGGTCTAGGAACAGATCCTATTTCCGAGAACTATTGCGGCTGAATTATTTTTTTGCTTTTTTCATTTCTAGATAAGCTTTCTCGCTTTTCTCAAGGTATTTCTTGTCTATTGTGCGTAGAAGAAGCTTGCCTTGTCCTTCCCGTTTTGGTGGAGTTTCCAGTCCCAATGTCTTGTACATATCCTGGACCAAAATCGCGATATCACCATAGTCAAGTCCAGTTTCTTTAATGTTATGTGTTGTAATAGCGATGGCGATGTAGGTAAACCCTGCATCTTTTATCATCTGTATTAGTGGCTTATAGGATTGAATTTTCTTCAAGAAGTTTTCTCTATTATCATTCGGTTCTGCAATTTTATCTGGGTCCAAAACAATGACAATATCATTTGTGTCATATTTTGGTGCATAACTTGGTGCATGACGGTATTTAAGCAGGTCCCTAAAAACTTCATCGAATATGGATAAAGGGGCGACGGCGACTTTATCGTCCCTGTGTGGTGTAAGTTTGTGCTTCAGATGGGGCGGCCATATCCCGCCTTCGCCGAGGCCAACGGCTGAATAGATATCGTTGTTCTCATCGACAATCACGCTATCCAGCATGCCGTTCTTTTCGGAGTAAATTGCCCATACGATACGTCCGGCATCATCTTCGTATTCCTTGTGAAGCGAAATGTAGCGGCTCTCATATAAGTCGTGTGCGGCTCTATAATAAAAATTTTTTGAAAAACCTCCGAATGCACCGATGAACATATAGTTCTTCGTGATTTGCAGGGATAGATTTAGCATTTGTTCTTCCGCCCAGCAAAGGGCAGAACATACCAAGGCTAACGCCAGTATCTTTCTAACACTTTTGAGCATAATCGTTTTTCGCTTTGCCGGTAAAGTTGGTGCTCGTAATTTTGAAGACGGTCACGGTGGCGGCCTGCTCGGGCGTGAATTCGAACTTGTGTGGCGCGGCGGATTGCGTGGAATGCGCGGAATCTGGGTGGTGCGATGCAGCGGATTGCTGTTCCATCAGGAGCGAGAGCCCGTGGCATTTTTCAGCGACGTCTTCGACGATTTCGGCCTTGCCCTGCCCGACAACGCTTGCGTAAAAACGACCGCTTTTGCAATAAACGTCTTCGTGAATTTCGATGAGGTTTTCAACGCACATGCTGAATGCGACATTCGGATTTTTGCGGATGCAGTCGAGTTTTTTGCCGATGTGTGCGCAATGGAAATACAGTTCCAGAACTCCGCTGTTAAGGCTGTAACCGAACGACAGCGGAATCACGTAAGGCATGTTTGCATCTGCATCATCTATCATCGCGACATGGCAAGTTGTGCACTGTTCGATAATCTTCGCGATGTTTTCGTCGCCTAAAACTTCTCTGTCCTTGCGTCGCATTTTACCTCAACTTTTTTTCGATCTTCGATTTTAAATATAATATAGGCTTCGATTTAAATTTCTACACAATTGTGTTGTCCAGGCAGAAAACTTCGGCGAGTTGCTTGTCGTCCATGTCGGCGAGCCATGTTTCGCCAGCGTTCACGGTCAAGTTGGCGATGGCTTTTTTGGTTTCGAGGAGCGCATTGATTTTCTCTTCGAAGGTGCCTTTGGTGATAAAGCGGTGGACTTGAACGTTGCGCTTTTGACCGATACGGAAGGCACGGTCGGTGGCTTGTGCTTCGATGGCGGGGTTCCACCACAAATCGTAATGGATGACTTGCGAGGCGGCGACAAGATTAAGGCCGGTGCCACCTGCCCTGAGTGAGAGAATGAGCACTTTGCAATCCGGATTTTCTTGGAAATCCTGGATCATTTCGGAACGCTGCGTTTGTGTGCAACCGCCGTGGTAGAAGTGCGTGCGGAGGCCGAGTTCGCTTTCGATTGTGGATTTTAGCAAGTGGCCCATTTCGGCAAATTGCGTGAAGATGAGAGTCTTTTCGCCTTGCTCTTGGATGGATGTCAGAAGGTCCAGGAGCATTTGCATCTTGCCGGATTCGAGCTTGCTGGACTTTTGGGATGCGGCGCTCTCGTCTTTCGTCTTTGGACTTTCGCTTCGCTCAATTCCCAACCATTCGGCTCGGTCATGCCCAACTCCCGTTGGTCGCGACTCTCGCCTTAAATGGTTGTCGTCTAACCCCTTGAGGAATGTGGCGGGATGGTTGCAAATCTGCTTGAGCGCGAGAATCATCTGCAAGATGATGCCCTTGCGTTTGAAGAGTGCGTGGGCATCGTTCGCTTTTTCGCTGAGTTGTTGTTCTTCTTCGAGCTGCGCCAAGAAATGGTCGAGGGTGCGTTTGTAAAGGGCGGCTTGCGAGCGCGTGAGTTCGGCGTATTCGTCCTGGATGATTTTGTCGGGCAAGTCGCTGATGATACTCTTGTCGGTCTTGAGGCGGCGCAGCATGAACGGTGCCGTGATTTTGCGGAATGTTTCAGCGACAATCTGGTTGCCGTTCTTTTGAATCGGCGTTTCGAACTTTTCGCGGAATTCGCTTGCGCTGGGGAAAAATCCGTGGTTCGCAAAATCCATGATGGTCCAGAATTCCATGAGGCGATTTTCAACGGGTGTACCGCTCATGGCGATTTTCATGGGCGCCTTCATTTTGCGCAGTAGCTTGCTCTGTTCGCTATCGGCGTTCTTGATGTTCTGTGCTTCGTCGATGATAATCGTTTGCCATTCGTGTTTATCGAGTTCGGCAAAGTCCTTGCGGAATGTCGCATATGTTGTTAGTAGAACATCGGCATTGAATTTTTCGAGGTTGCGGCGACCGCCGTGATAAGCGAAGAACGTGAGGTCCGGTGCGAACTTCTTGATTTCGACTTGCCAGTTGCAAAGGAGGCCGGCGGGCATTACGACGATGGCTTTTTTCTCTGCGAATTTGCCTTCCTGCTTCATTTTGAGGAGGAACGTGATGACTTGTAGCGTCTTGCCAAGGCCCATGTCATCGGCGAGAATGCAACCGAATCCGATTTCCAAATTCTTGTACATCCAGGAGTAGCCGCGCATTTGGTAGGGGCGGAGTGTCGCGTTCAAATTTTCGGGCAGCGGAATTTCCGTTTCTGCACGCCATGCATCGAACTGTTGTTTGAAATCGCTCGCCATTTCGACCGGGATGTTGTCGCATTCACCGGTGAAGCACGCTTGTACGAGTTTGGCTTGCGTGATTTCTGGAACGGAATCTTCTTCGAGGATTTCGTCTGTGGAGGTCGCGGCGTTTCCAGTAGCGCCCTCGGCTGCATTTTCAGAAGACGTTCCCGCATCATCCCCAGCAGCTTTTTTGCTTCTGCCGTTTTTCGCAGAGTCGCTAGACTTGCCTTCAATTTTATCGCGGATGGATTGCAAATCCTGTTCGGTAATTTGTACGTAACTAGACTTGTATTTTAAAAGTCCGTCCGCTTGTTCGGCGAGTTCCAAGAATTCCTTTGCCGAAATGTTTTCATCACCGATGGCGATTTCCCAATCGAAGTCGAGCAGGTCGCCGGCAGTAAATGCTCCAAAGCTCATGCTACCTTGCAAACGCATTTTGGGTTTCGGCTTCCCGATGTTCAACAAGTTTTTTGGAATTTCGGCTTGGATGCCGAACAGTTGGAGCTTTTTAAGGCAATCTTGCAAAAAATCGAGAAGTTCGGCGCCTCGCATCAAAATGGGTTCACTCGCACGGCGTTCCAAATAGGCGTCAAGCGGCTTGAAGCCATCGGCAATGCCATTCAGAACGCTCAAAATCGAGAGCAATCGCGAGTCGTTGTTTTCAAATAGTTCCGAAAGCGGCGTGCGTCTCGCGGCATTTAGCTGTCCCGCGGCATTCCCGGCAGCACTTGATGCATCATTTCCGGCGGCATTCGTGGCTTCATTCCCTGTGGCTTTCGTAGTCGCATTCCCGGCGGTACTTGCTGCGTCTTCGTCAAGTACAAAAACGTCCAGCGCCACATCTTCGTCCATTTCGCTACAGACAAAGAGAATTTGCGTACGGCAACCGAGGCAAGAATAAACCGAGAGCCATTGCTGGATTTTCCCCGGAATGGCGTGAGCGTTGTTTGCGAGCTTCCCTGAAACGCTATCGAAAAAGAACGAGAGCAAGTTGCCGTGATTCGTCTTGAGCGGAGTCTTGTACTTGCGTGCAAATTTCAAAAGCTGCGAGATGAACAGCGAAAGAATGTGCTCGGCGGGTTCTGCAATTTCAAAGAACGATTCGTCCTTACTTGTCCATGCGAGTTCTCGCGGGGCGGTGACTTCGAGGTCGGCGACAATGTACAGAATCTCGGGGAGCATCTCGGCAGGGAGCCAACGCATTTGCGCCACGTCTTTTCCGATCCAGAAAACTTGCGGATAAATCGCTCCGGTGCGTACAAGGTAAAATGCCACTTGCAACATCAAGTGCAAGTAGCGCACGGAATAGTGGTGCCACGAAAAATTGCCGGCGCTGAGGCAGCAAAGTGCGCCCATCACGTTTGTGACGGTGAGGTTGCTGTTGATGATTTTGCCGGCCATGGACTGTTCGAAATTCCAATGCCATCCGGGCTTGTGGAACAGTCTCAGCTGTTCATTTTCCATCAGGAACGTCTTTGCGTTATTCACGCGGAACTGTTCCGAGAATGCGTCAAAATTCTCGAAGTCGCAAAAGAACTTATGGCACGCTTGGAGTTCGTCTGTAAAACTCTTGCGGAAATTCCCGGCGGGGCAGAACTTGGGGAAGTTTTGTAACATCGCGGGCAAAATATGTGAGTAGTCTTTCCAACTATTGAAATCGAATGTCGGCAGTTGCTTGGGCGGAATGCTGTTTAGCGATTCGCGGCCCGAGCCTTTATACCCACCAAATAAACTAGCGCTCGCGTCTTCTGCGTTTGAAAGTTCGGCTGCGTTTTGTTCTTCACGTTCCGCTCGTTCGACGTGTTCGGCACTTTTCCCATTACCGTTTTCGACGATTCTCGTAATAGTGCCATCCGCACTGTTCCCGGCGCTGTTCCCATTACTTTCCGCGGCGTTTCCTACGGCAATTCCGGCGCGGTTCTCGTTTGCATTTCCCGAGCCTTCGGCGGCATTCCCGTTAGCGGATGCGTATGCGTTCCCGGCTGCATTCTCGGCACTTGAGCCCACGAGTCTTGTCGCCTTGCTGAACGATCTCACGAGATTCGCTTCGGGCGGAGCTTCCATTTCCATCGCGTCTGGCTTGTAGTCCTTGATAAATTCAAGGTCGAGTCCGTGAATTTTGAAAAGAACATTTGGCTCCTTGTCCGCCTGTTCTGCGATTTTCAGGAACGTGGCAACGAGGTACTTGCATGGGCGTTCGTCGCGACAGTCGCAACCCATGTTGACTTTGGCGGGGTCATCGAAAAGCTGGAGTCCGCTTTTATTCATCAGAAGTTCAAGCGATGGGCTTAAAGCTTTATTGTTGAATGCCAACAGTTCGGCTGGCTGTTGCTTCAAAAAACTCACGAAGATTTCGGAAGATTCTTTAGAAAATTTCGGGAAGACGATGTAGTTGTTGTGTAGCCCGCCATTCGGACCTTTTACCACGGAAATTACGCGGTTATCGACAATATCGACACTTGTCACCTGGCCACGTGCGGCGAACTTGAGTCCTTGCAAAACAGCTTGATCGCTTGCCGTCGCAAGAATAGAGCAAAGCCACTTGTTTGCCCACCAAGTCTTACCATAACTTCCAAAATCCATGAGCGCAAATATAGTAAAAAGTGCTCAAATGAACAAATGAACCGGGCGCAAGTATTTGTATTATTACTGCATGAAGTTCTTTTTTCCGTTGTTTGTTTTGCTCTTGACTGGCTGCGTATTGCCGAGTCACGTTATACGCGTCAACGAATCTTTACCCAAAGATGCCCCCATCGAACAGCAATCGGTTGTTTCTTATTCTTACGCGACTTCGGATTCGTGCTTGGAAAAAGACTGCGGTAACGACATACCTGTAATGAATCATACTACAATCCGTTATGATGGAACGCGGCGTCAGATCGAATTTAATCGAATGGGAAGGTTTCCGTGCGACCCAAAGTTGCCTGACGGCCCTCAATCCGTCATTTGGTATAAGAACAACATTCCGTATAAAACTTTAAAGATGTTCTGTGAAGATGCTTCGCAAAAGTTCAAGGCAGTCCTTTACGAAGGCGAAAAACAAGTTCGTGAAATCCAAGTAGAAGGTGTGATTATTGATTTATGATGAAATTTTTATGGTTCATTTTGATGATGGCACTTGTTGCTTGTGCCCCGAAGCGGGACTTTGATGCAGAATTAGATCGTGATCTTATTCATATCGAAAATTCGAGTGCTGTTCGTGTTCGTGGTGACCTCCCGGATGATATTTTGTTTGAAGAATTTCAAGCGGTCGTCTATCGCAGCGATTCCGTTAAAAAGCGGATTCCTTATAAATTAGATATAGGTTATGGACGGGGAAATGTCGGTACTTCAGAATTCAAAGTTTTTGATATTGCCTTTGACGAAAATGATCAAGCCAATGAAATTGTTTTTTACAGGAATGGTGTTCCTTACCAAACTGTAAATATCGAATATGCAACGAAGGGTGGATATGTTCTTGGAGTTAAAGCTTTTTTGAATAAAGAAAAAGAACTGTGTGTCGCCAATCATTCAAATTATAATTCTAGCGAAAGATGGAACATCCACCTTCCTGGATCGCATCCTGATTTTTTGTTTTACTATCCAGTATATGCGAGCGATCCTGATTGTAAAAAAGTTCGCGATGAACATTCTGGCATCTATTTGCAACGCCATTATAGCGATGTTATTCATGAAAAATACAACAAGTAATCTTTTGAACTGCAAAAAAACGAATCGTCTGTAGTAAGCCGTTTGCTTGTTTTTTATATTTCATTCCGGTTGTCTATTTTTCTTTGGGTACGATTATCAAACAGTTTCTTAAAAATCCGTTTATATTGATTACGTTTGTTGCATTTGTGCTGCAAACGGCCATGCTTGTCTTGTTTTATGCTTTGCCGGATCCGCTAGGGCTTTCGATGTCCGAAATGTTTGCGGGCAAGACCATTTGGCAAATTTTCATGGCGTATGGCGCAATTCTCGTGATGTCTTCCATCTTCACGTTCTTGAAAAGCCCTCGGGCGCTTGCCGTTTTTTACGTCGTTTACTTTTTCTTCGCAATTGCCGATTACGAAATTTTCCGTTTCAATCACCAGCGCCTTTCGTATTCGTTTATACGGACCTATTTCCATGTTTCGAATATTACGGATGCGACTACGGTCTCGACGCTCGGTGGCGATGGCGTAGGGACGGTTCTCTGGCTTGGGCTTGTGTTCCTGATTTTGGCGGGGGGCATTGCGTTTTGCATGACGTATTCCATCCGCAGAAAACGCATGACGATGATGGATGTCGCCATTGCACAGAAGCCGAACAAGAAAATTGCTGTCACGATGCTTTCATCTGGTGCAATCCTTTCGTTGATTCCCTTGCTTCTGTTCCTTGTGGGGGCCCGTGGCGTTACGACAGTTCCTATAATCAAAACGCAAATCGACTGGCGCTTTACGCTCGGAAAATACACGCTGACGGCACCGGTTTTGCATATCGCCGGACTTGAAACTTTTGAATTTATGCGTGACGGTTACGCCATTACCGATGAACTTGTTCATGACTTGGACGCTTTCTTGCCAGCCGATTTCGCAGGTGCTCGCTTGGACAAAAATTATCCGGGATACCGTAATGCTTCGCAGCATGAATACAAAGCGACGAGACCGTACAACATCGTCTTTATATTCGGTGAATCCTACAAAGGCCGCGTGCTGAACAAAATGCTCGAAGGCGATACGTCGATTGCGCCGCACTTGTGGAAAATGGCAAATGTGGGCGGACTTTGGTTCAAGAATGCGTTTAGCGGGAGCTACCCGACCGTTCGTGGCACGACCTCGACGTATCTCGGTTTCCCGTCGCACCCGAACCGAGACGTTCCCGCGTTTTATGCTTCGAACCATTTCAAGGGCTTCCAGGAATATCTGACAAATTATCACCGTGCGTACATGACGGTTTCAAATCCGGTTTTTGACCATACGTTGCCTTTCGTAGAACGCTTTTATGGCGACAACTGGCGTGTTATCGAAGACCCGAAAATTCCTGGAACGTCGGACAGCCTCGGGATGGACCTTGCAATTGAAATGCTCAAGACGATGCCAACCGATAGCACTTGGTTCTTTGCTGCAAATACGATTGCGACGCACATTCCGTTTTACGGTTACCCGGACAGCTATGCGCCAAAGCCAGAAGATGCGATGGTGCGTTTCAAGAATGCACTTCGCTACACGGATGAGCAGATGGGACGCTTTTTCGAGGCGCTCTACGCAAGGCCCGACTTTGACCGTACTGTTGTCGTAATTCTTGGGGATCATGATACTCCTGTCGATTCCATTGATTACAAAGTGCCGCAACCGCTTGGCGTTTCTGCAGCACAGATTTTCATGGGCATATTCTCTGCGGATACGAATCTTTTCAAGGGCCTTGAAATCCGTGAAGATGTGGCGTCTCAGCTGGATATCGGCCCTACGATTTTCGATTTGGCGCAAGTTCGAGCCCCGAACCATTTTTGGGGTTATGACTTGCTTTCCGAAAAACGCCCGGCAGAACAGCCTGCGCTATTTTACACGCAGAACGCCTATTATCTAGGTTTCCGCGATTCTGTGCTCACGGGCGGGCTCGAATCCGATGAAGTCTATAAGGGCAAGGGCGAAACGTATGAATCTGTTTCGGATTCCCTGTCGCTTTATTGGAAGTCGCGCGCCGTTGGGGCTAGCAAATTATTGCGTTCCCTCCTCCGCAACGACAACATGCAGCCCAATTAGTCGCAGTTTTTTGCCGTTCGTCGGTTTTTGCCGACGGTTCCATTTATGGATTGTGGGGATATTTTTATATTTCTACGTATGAATACGAAAAAATCGTTTGCAGAAAAATTTTCACAGTGGTATATCCCGCTTATTTGTAAACACAAGTACAAGGCGCTTGTTTTCTATTTCCTCCTTGCGTTGCTCCTCGCGTTTCCGATTCTCGTGAAGCCGGGGTTAAAACTCGATGCCGACCTTTCGCACCTCTTGCCCGAAGATACGCCGAGCGTCAAGGCGCTTGAAGAATCGTACGAACGCTTTGGCAGTACCGACCGTTTCATGATTGCCATCCAGAGCGAAAGCGTTGAACTCGCAGCCGCTTTGCAGGATTCCATCAGCGATTATATTCATAAGAATTGGCAGGGCGATTTCGTCTCGACGCAGGTCGATAACGATAACCAGTTTTTCAAGGATAACGCACTTTTATACCTTCCGGTCAAGCATCTCGAAAAGATTCGCGATAATTTGGAAGATTTGCAGCTTGAAATTGGCCGCAAAAATGGCCCGCTCGTTGTCGATTTGTTGGGGGACGATTCCGGCAATTCTACGGATCCGGCAAACGGCGAAAAATCGTCGAAAACGGAACGCGTCTGGTTCGATGCCAATTTGCCAATGGAACTCGGGCTCCCCGAAGAAGCCGTGAGCGCATTCGATGCATTCTTTAAAAAAGATACCCCGGTCGATACCGTTAGCGGAAAGAAGGAATGGAATCCGAAAGCTTATCTGCCGGATAGCTTGAAAAACCGCCTGATTGGCAGCCCGGAACCTGATAGCACGGGGAAAATTCTCTTTAACGCTGTCGTGAACGCGAAACTGATCAAACCCTCGACCGACTATGAATTTGTTACGAAAATTTTGGCAAAAACCGATGACCTATTGAAATATTTCCGCAGCAAGAACTACCCGGTGCCCACCCGCTTTACCGTTGAAGGAACTTATGAAGGATTGAAAGAGGTGGATGAAGTCGCTAACGACAGTATTTTCTCGTTCGGCATCAGCCTTGTGCTCATCTTCCTTTTGACGGCGTTCTTCTTCAGGAGCGTGAAAGGCCCGATTCTCGTGACCGGTTCCGTGCTTTACGCATGCCTCCCGACGCTTGCGTTTACGGCGCTGTTCTATGGCAAGCTGAACCCGTTTACGGTGTTTGTGGCATCGATTATTTTGGGTATCGGCATTGACTATTCCATCCATATTTTGGGAAACGCACAAAAGTTGCTCTGCAAGTACGATTCGCTGGAGGCCGTGCTCGAAGAAACGCAACGCAAGATGCTCAAGCCGTTCATCTTGGCAAGCTTCACGACGATTGCCGCGTTCCTCACGCTCCTGGTCGCGCATTTCCGCGGATTCTATGAATTCGGGATTGTCGCCTCGATGGGTGTGCTCTTTAGCATGATGACATCGATTCTCGTGTTGCCGGTATTTGTCGCTTGCATGGGTGGCATCCCGCCTGCACCGCAAAAGTCGCTCTTGCCTGCGTCTTGGAGTGAACAGCGCATATTCAGTTTCTTCAAGCATGTGGCGCTTGTAGGTTTCGTTCTCGGGGCCGTTGCTTTGTGGTTTGCACCGCATGTCGATTTTGAACATAACTTGAAAAATTTGCGCCGAGTCCATACGGACAAGGTTGTCCCCGCTGCCGAAAAGAAAATTTCCACCAAGGTGACGCGTGCGACAAACCGTGCGGTGACATCGACGCCAGCAGCAGTGATGGGTTCCAAGCCCGAGCAGCTTGATAAACTTTATGACACCTTGATGATCCGCCTCCACGACGAAAAGGATACGCTTCTTGGAAGCTTCCTTACGCTCAAGAGTTTTGTGCCTCCCGCGGATTCGCAGGAAAAACGTCTGGAAGTCATCGAAGAAATTCGTGACTTGGTCGAGGCAAGAGTCTTTGACAAAGCCGAAGGCGAGGATTCGACAAATGTATCGAAACTTCGCAAACTTGCTCAAGTCGATAAACCTTTTACCGCCGAAGATGTCCCCGCTTGGACGCTTGACTTGCTCCGTGAAAAAGATGGCTCGTATGGCAAGATTGGCTTTATTTACGGCGACTTCCCGAGTTGGGATGCTCATGCGTTGCACCGCTTCCAGGAACGTTATGGCAATTGGAACTTTGATGGCGAACGCCTGCGCACGTTCTCTTCGCAGTTCATCCTTTCAGATGTGATTGAATCGGTGAAAGCGGATAGCTTTAACCTCGCATCGGTCATCGTGCTCGTGATATTCCTTACTTTGATTGTATCTTTCCGCAAGCCGTCGATGTTCTTGGCGGGTGGCGTCTCGTTTGGCATGGGCGCGCTTCTCACGCTTGGCCTTTTGGGGGCGTTGACGTATTTCTTTGAATTCGGAAAAATCAGCATTTACAACGTGATTGTTATTCCGATGACTCTTGGTATTGGTATTGATGCAACGATCCACTTTATCACATCGTGGTCTTCGAAGTCTAACAAGGGTATGAATCTCCGTCAGCTCTTTGATACGACCGGTCGTAATGTGATGGCGAGTTCCACAACGACAATCGCAGGCTTTGTGGGCTTCTTGTTCACGACTCATCGTGGATTGCAGGGAATAGGGCATTTGGCTTGCATTGGAATCTTTATGTTCCTTGTGACTAGCGTTATTTTCTCGATGTACCTTTGCGGCTCTTGGCTCAAGAAAAGGGATGACGAATAAGGATGAATTATGAGTAAAATCAACACAATTGTCGTTGCCGGTGGAACGCATGGCAACGAACGCACGGGCGTGAGCCTGGTCGAAAAGTGGAAGGCTCATCCTGAATGTTATAATACGCTTTGTAAATCGGCGAAGGTTGATGTTGTGCTTGCGAATCCGGAGGCGGTTCGCCTCAATCGTCGTTACCGCGACCATGACTTGAATCGCGCGTTTTCGCAGACCTGCTTGGATATGTCTGTAGAACCTGTTCAGTACGAATTTCGCAGAGCACGTGAACTCAATAAGATTTATGGGCCCAAGGGCGAAAATACGCGCACCGACTTGATTTTGGACGTGCACAACACGGGTGCGAACATGGGCTATTGCCTAATCCTTTCGACCCGCGATCCGTTTACGATGAAGGCTTCGGCAGTGCTCATGCAAGAATTCGAAGACGCTTGGATTTACTACCAGCCCGAAGAACGCAGTGCTTCGCCGTATTTTGGAACAGTCGCGAAAGCGGATGTTTGCATTGAAATTGGTCCGCAACAGCACGGGACCTTGAATGCCGAAATTTTTGAACGCTCCGAAAAACTTGTAAAACGTTATCTGGAACTTGCCGATGAATGGAACCGCGGTGAACTGCAAAAGCGCGAACCGGTTGAGGTTGAAGTTTATACGCAATTACGAGATTTGGGTTATCCCAAGCCGCAAGGTGGTGGCGCAATACAAGCGATGATCCATCCGGAATTGGACGGTCACGATTACCGAGAACTCAAGAAGGGCGACAAGCTTTTCCGCACGTTCGATGGTAAGGACATCTTGTTCGAGGGCGAACCGGACGGGCGTAGCGTCTACCCGATTTTCATCAACGAACCCGCGTACTACGAAAAAGACATCGCCATGAGTCTCACCGTGAAAACCGTGGAAAAGTGGTAGTAAAGTAGTCGAAAGTAGACTGTAGGAAGAAAATGCTGCGGCGAGTTTGCTTTGTCGTCCACGCGTAGGCGGGGATCGCCTTTTTCCACTGCACATTTCCCTCACGCGGAAAATATTATCTTTGATGTTCAAAGGAATGACTTTATGATAGACTTCGATGAATCTAGTGTGCCGAGTGCTGATTTGACTCAAGTGACGGGTGAAGAAAGCCTCAAGAACTTTATGGACATCGTCCAAGAACTCAAGGAAAAACCTTGGGATTCCCGCTTGAACGACATTCTCGATGCGTTCGAAGACTTCTTGACGATGCGTCCGGAACCGCCGCAGTCTTGGCAAGACAATTATGCCGCTAGTGGAAAGCAATTTGATTATTATCAGATTGTCTTGCCTGAAGATTTCCAGGACCCGTACGAAGACGATCTTGGAAACATCAACCGCTTGCGCGGAGAATTTGCGCGCGTGCCGAGTACGATGGCTTTGGAGCACGAACTCATCAGCCGTAATTACTTTATTTTTGAAAATGGTCATGCTGAACCGATTCCTGCTCCGCGCCCGATTCTGATGCTCGAAAGCAAGGACCGCGAAGATGACGAAGAACCGCAGGAAGGCGACATCACGTGGGATTGCTGCATCTCGATTTTTGCGGATGGTAGTTATGTTGCTTACAACCTTGACCATGATGATGACGAAGAGCTTGGCGAAGACTTCAAGGTCGTTTTTGAAAAGCACATCAAGACACTTTCAAAGTTGCAACTCGTGATTCCCGTGGAAGGCCGCGACTACGGCATTCTCCGCAGCGACGCATAATCGCTATGGATCTATTCGAAACAGAAATCTATCTCCGTTACAAGCAAATTATTCAGAATTCTGTTATCCTCGAAGCTTGTCATTCTCGACCGGAGGGAGGGAAACCATCATTTCTTGGATTGCACTTGCGTAGGGAATCCATTATTTCTCGCGATCGCATTAGGGAGGACTATCCCGAACCTCGTCATGTTCACATGGTGGATTTGCTAGACCGTTATGACGCGTTTTGCTTTGACGGTTATGGCACGCTCTACAATCGCGGTAGTTTTGTTTACCCCGGTGCAATGGAATGGTTCAAGATGCTTCGCCATGCCGGCAAGCACCTCCGCTTGGTGACGAATGCCGCTTCGGATGTCGATGAAGTCTTGGCTCGCGATGCGGACAAACGCGGTTTCGATTTTTCGACTGAAGAAACGATTTCGTCGGGGAGCTTGTTGCGAGAACTCGTGGAACGCTTGCGTCGTGGTGAACGTGTAAAAGGGAATGTTGCGCTATGTAGGGCTGTCGCGAAACCGCTTGAATTGCGTGGTCACGGGCTTGAATTGCGCGAGGTCTATTACATCGGTCGCGACACGGGCAAGCATGTGCTTGAAGCTTGTGGAATCACAGCTGTTGCGATGGATGCGGAACCTGCCGAGCCGATTGTTGCTATTTCTTCAGCGAAAGATACGCCTGAAACGTATGCGCGTGCGGTCAAAATTTTGCAGAAACCGGGTGCAATTCTTCTCGTGCTCAATTCAGATGCTTGGGCTCCAAAAATTCCAGACGAAAATGGTGTGACTGTTCGTGAACCGGTTTCAGGAGCTCTCTCAGAACGCTTGCGTTGTGCGTCGATGTGCGATGCGAATGGGGGAGAAGGCTGTGAAACTTATTACTTGGGCAAGCCGTTCCCCACAATTTGGGAAAAAGTAAAACGCTCGCTTCCGTCGGGCTCTCGCGTATTGATGATAGGCGATACGCTTGGAACAGACGTTTATGGCGCAAAAATTGCTGGATTTGATAGCGCTCTTGTTGTGGGGCGAAATGTGCCCGCTACGGACTTAGAAGCTGACGAAACAGCTCTTGGAATCCGCCCGGATTATTATTTGTTTCCTGGTTGAAATATCGATTTTGTTGGTTGTTTTGTTCTGAATTTTGCTTGATCTCTGTCCATTTGGCGTTATTGCCGATGTTGCGGATGAGGCGGAAACCGCCTGGTTGGCATCCCGTGTAATTTGGTGTTCTGTATGCATAATTTACATCTTTCCAAGTTTCTGTTATGTGGGTGTTACCTCCTTTGAAACAGGATGGTCTTTCTTTGAGGTAGCAAAAAGGATTTAATTCTTCAAATAGCACATGCTCCTCGACAAGACCAAAGATGTCATAAAGACCATAGCCGTTTGGTTTTAATAGGCCAACCCGCCCTGCATCATAAAAATTATCTTCTTCTTCATATGTAAATTTTGCGTATTTGGAAACATCTTCAAATGTTGCGGAATTATTCCATTGGGCTTTATTTTTCTTGTCTCCGCCTCGAGCGAACATCATCCATTCATCATAATAGGGGAGTCTGTAGCCGTCAGATGAATAATTTACGGAAACTCGTATATATTCGTTTTTTTGTATGGTAAAGTCGGTGTTACAAATGTCGTATAGACCTTTACTTTGAATTCTTGAAGATTGTGCATTTATTGCAGAAAAAATGTAGTATGGTTTTAGTCCCTCACGAATACTACGTGCGTTAGCGTATTTCATGGCTTGGTATATGGATATTGTATTTGCTGCAGAGTCATGAACTACACAAAAGCCATTACGCTCAGTTGTTTTTTTTCTAGATATCCAGCCGTTTTTTAGGAAAGCTCTCTCAGATTGAACATTATTAGGAATGCTATCCCACATCATCTGCACGATTTCACATTGTGTTACTGGACGTTTGTCAACTAAATATGTACCTGTAACTGAAATGTATCTTTCAGGATCTGCTTCTCCATGTGAACGACAATTCCATACAGGATTGATTCTTGCTCCAAATTCTCTTTCATTGTATCCCAATAGCACTTCTTCATTTTTGAAATCAAGATACTTCATGCCTATAGCTAAATTGATATTATGGGAGCTGTCGCTGTTGGGAAAAATGACCTTAATAATGTCAACGCCGACAAGTGCTGGAACTTGAAACGCAAGGCAAGAATCATTGAGACTTTTGGAGTGAAGATTTCTTTTCCAGGTTTGAACTTTGCTGTCTAAACAAATTTTAATAACTTCGTTCTTTTCAACTTCAAGCCAAATCTCGTTTCTCAAAGAATCACGGGTTATGTCGATTGTCCTTTGAATTTGGCTTAAATCGGCTTTGTTTTGTGAATCGTTGGAACATGCGGTGATGAAAACCGATAGAAAAACAAAAGATAATGTGACAAAAAGATTTTTCATTTTAACACGCTTTTTTCATCAACCTTATACAATGGAATATACAAAAGGTTTTTTGAAAATATCTTTAATGCATGATAAAAGAAATTTTCATTGGATTTGGGGGAGGGGTCGAACCCTCTTCTCGGGTTCTCGACCTTATTTACGAATAAAAGCAAAAACGACACCATAAAGGTGTCGTCTTTGCATTAGAGCGGGAACGGGTTTGACGTCTTCGCCAGTCACCGCTTCGCGGCTGGCTTGCCGCCCTACGGGCTTATCGCTTACGCAATAATTCCAAAATTCGCTCTTTGCACTTCGTGCATGACCGAATTTTGTCGAACCCTCTTCTCGGGTTCTCGACCTTATTTACGAATAAAAGCAAAAACGACACCATAAAGGTGTCGTCTTTTCTTTAGAGCGGGAACGGGTTTGACGTCTTCGCCAGTCACCGCTTCGCGGCTGGCTTGCCGCCCTACGGGCTTATCGCTTACGCGATAATTCCAAAATTCGCTCTTTGGACTTCGTCCATGATCGAATTTTGTCGAACCCTCTTCTCGGGTTCTCGACCCTTTTTTACCATATAAAAAAAGAAAAACCACCTGATAGGTGGTTTCTCTTTTTTCGAGCGGGAAAAGGGTCTCGAACCCTCGACATCGACCTTGGGAAGGTCGCGCTCTACCAACTGAGCTACTCCCGCGTGGGTAGTGTTAATTTAGTAAAATTAAGGGGCTTGTAAAGGGATGGCGTCTTTTTTTCTATTATTAGAATATGCAAAATTTTAGGTTAAGATCTATTTGTGGGGCTTTATCGGTCCTCTTTTGTCTTGGATGTTTGAACAATGTGAATGCTGAAGAACGTTCGATGTGGCAGCGTTTCGCAAATTTTTTCACACCGACAGGCTCCATTAAAGGCGAAGGTCCTGTTTACGATGAACTCAGGGGCGTTGAGTCGCAGATAGATAAGATTGAAGTCCAGTATTCCAGAGAACGCCGTCCGGGCAATAAGACGCGTTACCGCAAACAGTTGGATAGCCTTCGCAATGTACGCGATTCCTTGATTACGGTAATCGAAAAAATGCCAACGTCATCGGCTGTGATTGCTAGTTCTTCGAGTGTGAGTGTCGCGCAATCAAGTGCTGCGCTTTCGGGGCGTGTGCAGTCTGGCTCAAGTGCTGTTCAGTCGAGTTCTTCTTTGGTTGCGTCTTCGTCGGCGATGTCGCCTGTTCCAGCATCAAGCAGTTCCGCAAACATTTTGTGCGCTCGCGATACAGTTCTTGTTCACGATACGCTTGTCGTGCGCGATACGGTCGTGATTCACGATACGTTATATGTTGTCCTCGCAAATAAGCCCGATGCAACGCCGAAAGCGGTTCCGAGCAAGCCCAAGAAAAAAGCGGATAAAGCCTCGGAAAAGTAACTGGATTTTTCGCCTCGTGAGGCTCAGTACGACGTGTTGAAATGTCATACCAGTCTTAATGCTGGGTACGCTTTTATTGAAAATGCGCGGCTTCTCGGTCGCGCATCTTTCATAATTTTCAATGGATTGTCCGCAATTTGGGCTGTCTACTATTCCTTTATCGTATATCCTGAGCGGAAATTTTCGATTAAACAACTGCTGATGCTCACGCTCGTATCGTATTCGGGAATGTCTTCGCGCTTGACCCAAGTGGCGCAAGCGAGTTCGGCTTCTTGCATGTGAATGGTCGGGTCGCCGTCGAGTTCTGCTGTGAAACCCGATATCATGGATTCGGAGAACGGCCACGGCTGGCTGCCAAAGTACTTGATGTTCTTGACGCGGACGCCCGCTTCTTCCATAACTTCGCGCTTGACCGCTTGTTCGAGCGATTCTCCGATTTCTACGAATCCCGAAATTAGGAACATGCGCGTCCTGTCCGGATTGTCCAAGTTGCGAGCCATCAAAAGTTCGTTGCCGTTATGCACGGCGACAATCACGACTGGCGAAATCTTGGGATAAACCGTGTTCTTGCAGGCGGGGCAGACCATGGCGCGTTCCTTGGTACTTCGTTTCATCATGCATCCGCATTTGCCGCAGAATTTATTCAAACTTTCCCACTTGGCGATGTGTGCGGACGTTGCTCCGCCGAGGCGCTCCAAATGATTTTCAAGCGTGCGGAACGTACGGTTTCCACGGAATTCATAGCCTTCGGGAATTTCAGGAAAGTTCGAATTGCACAAGAAATAAGCGTCACCGTCAATGCTGATCAAGTAATGGCAATCGCATTGCGGAAAATCGCTTACACGCGGGATTGCAAAATTGTCACCCGCCTTCTTGAAAAGCGTTTGTTCGCCATTGAAAATAATCAAGTAATCGGTGGACTTCGGCGCGATTGCCTTAAATTCGTTATCTAACTTGTGCGGTGCAATTTCGTGAATCATAGGATAGTCAATAGTTATTAGTTATTTTTGTTCGTCATGGCGGACAAAATCCGTCATCTATTTTTTCTTGAAGAATTTTTTGGCGGTTGAAACGCCGACAAAAGAGAATAAAATTCGTCCAATCATTTTGTGAGCGCTGTGAACCTGCGGATAAATGTTGCGAGCGTTCTTGACAATCCACGGAAACCACAGTGGCGATAAAAACGCATGGCTAAAGCGCAATTCTAGGAATTGAATGAATTTGTCCAAAAATCGGCGGCTCTCGTCCGGCAATTTTTCAAAAACACTCGAATTTCTTACCGCTTTTGCCCATTGCAAATTCGTCAGGAGTTTTTCACTCCAAGTCTTGTTGCCTTCACCGATGGCGTTGTTGCCGTGAATGCGGTATTGAATAACTTTATCTGCGATGGCGCGGTAGCCGTTTTCTACAGTGGCGCAAAGCGTAATCCACTGGTCGTGAACGGGAACCCCTTGCGGAATCGGAAGGGTCGTCTTCAATAGCTCGGCCTTGAAAGCAACCATGCAACCGGTTACATTCGTGTATCCGGTGAGGAGTGCGCTTTGGCTCAAATGTTCGACAATTTCAGCTTTTTTGCGCCAAGACGAATCCGTGACATTGCCTTCTCTATCAATAATTTCGGCATCGCCAAAAATCATGGAACTTTCGTCAATCTTTTGGCTCATGACTTCTAATTTATTCGGGAGCCAAATATCATCTTGGTCGGCAAGGAAAATCAAGTCGTCATCAGCGAGCAATTCGCAAGCCTTTTCCAAAGCAGTCGAGAAGGCGGCGCGATGCCCTCTGTTCTTTTCGAATCTCGTAATTTCGAGCGGGAGCTTGCCTTTGTAACGTTCCAAAATTTCGCATGTAGAATCCTTGGATCCGTCATCCACTGCAATTATAACATCGGCCAGTCTCGTTTGCGCGACCAAGGAATCAAGCATCTGTGCGAGATACTTTTCGCCGTTATAAGTTGCGAGTGTAATGCAAATTCTCATGCTCAACACCTAACGCCAAAGGATATGCCACGCGAGATATGCGCGGTACGCTATTCTAAAATAGAGACTGTTCGTGCTCTTGCCGCCCGTGAACGAGACAGTGTTTTCATGACGGCGGTAAAGCTGCAAAACTTCATCTAGGTAGCCGCACTTGAAATGCTTCTGTGCGTAATACGAGACCCACAAATCGTGTGCGACGACTTTCGGCGGGAACGGCATACACGCTTCTTTTACATGCTTCGTAAAGCACATACAAGCGCCAAGCCAGCAGTTGTTGATGATGTTTCGCAAGAGCGATTTCTTCATCGGCCATTTTTCGTCGTAATGGCGTTCCTTGATTACATTCAGGTTTGCATCCACAAGCGAGCAGTTGCAAAGAATCGTGTCGTAGCCGCCTTCCGTCAAAAACTTTTCCATCTTGTCGAGCTTGCCCGGCAACCAGACATCGTCTTGGTCGGCGAAGTAAATCAAGTCGCCCGTGGCCTCACGCATGGCGTTTTCAAAGTTGTGTGCAACACCGTGATTCTCGTTGTGGAAAATCTTGATGCGCGGGTCGTTGTAGCTTTCAACGATTTTCAAGGTATCGTCTTTCGAAGCGTCATCAGAAACGATGAGTTCGTCATCATCCCTAAGCTGCGGAATAATGCTGTCCAGCTGTTCTTTGATGTACTTGGCACCGTTGTAGGTCGCCATGCAAATGCTTCTTCTCATACCTAGAACCAACTATACAAAATTTTGTACATCAAGAACTTTAAGTACGATAATCCGAAATCCTTGTGGAGCAATTTTGCGACTTGGAAGAACTGTTTTTGCCCTGCGCGTGCGATGGCGCGTGCGAAAAAGCCTTTGCGGGCCTGTTCTGCGCCAAGCGTATTGCTTGTGTGCTGGCGGTAAAGAATTGTCGCATCGTCAAGGATCGAGATGACTCCGCCTTTAAAGTGGACGCAAAGGGCGACCCATTCGTCATGCATTGTCGCACGTGGCGACATCGGAAGCGACGCCAATTTTGCGGCGCGGTTGAACATCATCGTGCAACCGGTAACCACGTGGCGCACACAAATTAATTCCGGGTGCTTGCGGAAAACGTCAATTTTCAGGTCTTTGTTGAACGATTCCGAAAGCAGATTAAGCTGTTCATCGACAACACCCAAGTCCGTCGCCACGAGAATCGGCACGTTTTTCGCGACCTTCTCGGCTTCGGCTGTCCCACTAACTTGCGCAGCCCCAGCGTAGGCAACTTCGACTTCCTTCATCCGGGCAAACGTCTTTTCGATTTTCTCCAGCAACCAAATATCGTCCTGGTCGCAGAACATGTAATACTCGGAATCCACATTTTCGAGCAAATACATAAAAGACTTTGCCGCACCCCTGTGCTTTTGCGAGTCTTTTAAAATCGTAACTTTGTCTGGAAACATTTCGTGGAATTGCTGAACTATTTTCAACGTATCGTCCGAGGATCCATCATCGCGAACATACAAATGGAACAGTTTACAAGACTGCTGGAACAGCGATTCAAGCTGTTCCCAAATGTACTTGCCGCCATTGTACGTGGCCAGCAAAATCGCAATATCGTAGTTGTTCCGTTCCATTGTTTAGCCGTTCGTTTTTTTTTAAAAGGCGACCCCGACCCCGTCCCCATACGCGGATCATGACCACATAAGAACTAGTTGCATTCAAGGCGAGTGTCGCGACAGGCTGCTTGCAGACTGTCATGATTGAGCCGAAGATGCTGACGCAAAGCGTCAAAGTTCTAAGTGGTCAAAGAGCATCAATCCGGGGTGACATTTAGAATCTTTGACTTACTCTTTCGTCTCTCGTCTGTAGCCCGAAAGGGCGTTCTCTCGTCTACTCCAGATACGTGTACCCGTAAAGTCCGGAACGATAGATGTTCAAGAATTCCTTGCCTTCCTGAAGCGTAATCTTTCCTTCCTTCACAGAGCGCGTGACCCAGTTTTCCATGTTGCGGACAAGCGCCTTGTCGCTGAAGTTCACGTAGTCGAGCACGTCTTCCACGGATTCGCCGTCAATCACCTTGTCGATATCGTAGCCGCCCTTGTCGTTGCAGACAATGTGCACAGCGTTCGTATCGCCAAAGAGGTTGTGGAGGTCACCGAGAATTTCCTGGTATGCGCCGACGAGGTAAACCGCAATAAAGTACGGTTCGTCCTTCTTGATCGGGTGGAGCGGAATAGTGCGAGCCACTTCGCCACCGCGAACGAACATGTCAATCTTTCCGTCGCTATCGCAAGTCACGTCCTGAATGGTCGTTTCAATCGTCGGCTCTTCGTCCAAACGCTGGATCGGCATAATCGGGAACACCTGATCCACGCCCCAGCTGTCCGGGAGACTCTGGAACAAACTAAAGTTGCAGAAGTACTTTTCGGCCAAGAGTCGCGGGAGTTCGCTCAATTCATAAGGCGGATGGCGCAAGTCGCGGGCGAGCAAATCTACCTTGCGGGCGATGCTCCAGAACAAACGTTCGCTCATGGCGCGGGTCTGTAAATCCACGTCGCCCATCTTGAAACCGCTCAAGGTGTCGTCGTTAATTTGCATGGCATCGTGCCAGCTTTCGAGCAAGTTCTTCGGCGAAAGCCCCTTGTAAATGCTGTACAAGTCCTTCAATTCTGCAGGGGCGTCGTCGCTAATCTCGTGAACACTCTCGTCAAAGAAAGCCTGACCGGCCGTTTCAAGTACATTGAACACCAAGATGGAATGGTGCGCCGAAAGTGCACGGCCCGATTCCGCAATGATATTCGGGTGAGGAACATTGCCGTTTTCGCAAGCTTCGTACATCGCGTACACGACGTCGTTTGCGTATTCCTGGATGGAATAGTTCACGGAGCTCGCATTAGAACTGCGCGTGCCGTCGTAATCCACGCCCAAGCCGCCGCCCACGTCCACGAATTCAAGGCCCATGCCCATCTTTCTAATTTGAACGTAAAACTGCGAAACTTCGCGCAAGCCATTCTTGATATGGCGAATGTTCGTAATCTGGCTTCCCAAGTGGAAGTGGATGAGCTTCATGCAGTCTTCCATCTTCTCTTCCTTGATAAAGTCCAGAGCTTCCAAAAGTTCAGAACTATTCAGGCCGAACTTGCTGTGGTATCCGCCGGATTCTTCCCACTTGCCGCTGCCGGAGCTTGCAAGCTTGATGCGGATGCCGATATTCGGGCGCACGCCGATGCGGCGGGACAAATCCACGACCAAGTGAAGCTCGTTCATCTTCTCGACGACAATGAAAATCTTCTTGCCCATCTTCTGCGCGAGGAGAGCAAGCTCGATAAAGTCTTCGTCCTTGTAGCCGTTGCAGATAATTAACGCATCCGGATTTTCCATGTTCGCAAGTACCGCGTGGAGTTCCGGCTTGGAACCTGCCTCGAGGCCGATGTTGAACTTGGAACCGTGACTCACCACTTCTTCCAAAACCGCACGCTGTTGGTTCACTTTGATCGGGAAAATGCTGTAATGGCCACCCTTGTAGCCATATTCAGTCGTCGCCTTCGTGAAGCACTCGTGAATCTTTTCGATGCGGCTGTCCAGAATATCCGGGAAGCGGAGCAACACCGGGGTCGAAACATCGCGCAAGGAAAGTTCCTGCACGAGCTCGTAAAGGTCGATGCTCGGCCCGCCGTTCTTGATCGGCGAAACCGTCGCGTGACCCTTGTCGTTGATGTCAAAGTAACTTACGCCCCAACCCTTTACGTTGTAAAGATCTCGGGAATCGTCAATGCGCCATTTTTTCATTTACAATCCTTCGGATTGAGGAATTGGGCTATGAGGTCGTTCGCTCCGCTCACTTTGAGGTCGGGAGCCTTGCTCCCTCTGGGCTATAAATTGTGCCGAAGGCACCTAACATAACCCCAAAGCGACCGTAGGTCGCGTGCTCATACCTCATAACCTCATACCTAATCCACCAGCACCGGGTTGAAGTCTTCATTCCACGGAAGACCGTACTTCGTGAGGGCTTCCATGAACGGATCCGGATCGAACTCTTCGACCGTATGCACACCCGGCTTGTTCCACTTGCCCGTGAGTACCATCATGGCACCGCACATGGCTGGCACGCCTGTGGTGTAGGCAATAGCCTGGCTGCCGAGTTCCTTGTAGCATTCCTGGTGGTCGCAAACGTTGTACAGATAGTAAGTCTTCGGCTTGCCATCCTTGGTGCCCTTGAAAATGCAACCGATGTTCGTCTTGCCCACAGTGCGGGGGCCGAGACTTGCCGGGTCCGGGAGGAGAGCCTTGAGGAACTGGATAGGAACAATGTCCTGACCCTGGAACTTGATCGGCTGCGTGCTGAGCATGCCCACATCTTCGAGGCAACGCATGTGGTCGAGATAGCTCTGGCCAAACGTCATGAAGAAGCGGATGCGCTTCACGCCCGGAATGTTCTGGGCGAGGGATTCAATTTCTTCGTGGTGGAGGAGGTACATGTCCTTCTTGCCGACCTGTGCGAAGTTGTATTCACGCTTGATGCTCATAGCCGGAATTTCAACCCAGTGGCCCTTGCCGTTCTCGTCCGTGTCCCAGTAGCTGCCCGGAGCAGAAACTTCACGGAGATTGATTTCCGGGTTGAAGTTCGTTGCGAACTTGTAACCGTGATCGCCGCCGTTGCAGTCGAGGATGTCGATTTCTTCGATGGTGTCGAACTGGTGCTTCAAGGCGTAGGCGCAGTATGCCTGAGAAACACCCGGGTCAAAGCCGGAACCGAGCAAAGCCGTGAGGCCAGCTTTTTCAAACTTTTCTTTGTAAGCCCACTGCCAGCTGTAATCGAAGTAGGCGCTAAAGCCCTTTTCCTTGCAGCGCTTGTCGTAAACCTTGCGCCATTCCGGATCGTCGATATTTTCCGGCTCGTAGTTAGCCGTGTCCATGTAGTTCACGCCACATTCAAGGCATGCATCCATGATGGCCAAGTCCTGGTAGGGGAGAGCGATATTCATCACCAGGTCCGGCTTATATTCTCTAATAAGAGCAGAGACGTTCTCGGCCTTGTCAGCGTCCACGGCGGCAGTCGTGATGACCGTCTTCGTATTCGGGCGGAGTTCCTGAGCCAACTTCTCGCAATTTTCGCGATGACGGCTGGCGATGCAGATTTCGCTAAAAACTTCGCTGCAGGTGCAGCACTTCTTGATAGCAACTGTGGCAACGGCGCCACAACCGATAATCAATGCTCTTGCCATTTTTTGTTTGTTCCTCATTTGTTGAGAGTTAATCCATCGGGATGGCGATCCCGGTAGAGAATGTTACTAACTAAAATTTAGGAACTTTTGCGTGGTGTGTACGCAAAAGCAAGATAATAATGCTTTGAAAAAGCGGCTAAAACAGATGTACGAGAAACACGTCATTCTGAGCGCAGCGAAGACAACTCGGCAGGCGAGAGTTGCGACCACAGTCATCCTCCGTTAGGAGACTCCCTTTAAGGCGAACGTCGCTGCCACGGTCATCCTCCGTTAGGAGGATCCATACAGTTCTAATCGCTCTTGTATGAACATGACCGAATCTAAAGGGAGGGGCTTTGCCCCATCCATACAGTTTCGGATGCATTTGTATATTCTTGCCGAGCTAAAAATTGGGACTTTAGCCCAATCCAGTTGAATCGCGCGGCAATCTTCAATTACGTTGGGCGTTCCCTTGCCTTGGGCAAGGTCGGGCTATATCGCAAGGCCGCCCGTGTGCACCTACGGTACCCCCGCGCAGCTCTTGCGACGGACCTTCGGCAGAATAGCATTGGAAAAGGTCCCTGAGCTTGCCGAAGGGCCGCCACACCGTGGTCACTATCCCTAACGCAAAATTCACCCGAAGTCCGACGCCTTGACCGCCAAAATTGGCGTGTGTAGATTATAGGGCATGACCTACTATTTTATCAGCGATTTGCATGTCGATTTCTATGCACCAATGACCCGCACCGTCGCCATGTTGCGCAAACATTTTCAGCTTTTTTTCGAACGATGCTTTCTACCGGCGGACGCGTGTTGCATCGCGGGCGATATCGCGAACGACTACTTCACTTACATGGAATTCTTGAAGTTCATTGCCAAAAAATACAGCACCGTTTATGTGTGCCTCGGAAATCACGACATCATCACCGAATACATGGGGCGATTTGGCTCTGATCGCGATTTCGCAACATCCGAAAGCAAAATAAAATACTTCCTTGCTGAGGTGGAAAATATTCCGAACGTTCAGCTGCTTGAAAACCGGATTGCCGACGATGTCGCAGGCTGCATGGGAATGTGCGATTTCAAGTACAAGCATTCACCCGCCTCATCAGAAATAGCAAATAAAATATTATGGGCAACGCGCTGGTTCGATGGCCGTCATTGGAAATACATGCAGAACGATACGGGCAAACTCTGGCGACATTACGACAGAGTTTTTCGCAAACTTACCGCACAGCGCCCAAAAATCATGATGTCTCACTTTCTGCCACTAGAATTCGAAATGGCGGAGCGTTACAAGCACGATCCTTACTCAAACTTTTTCTACTTCCACGGAGCCAAATACCTCGAAAACTTAGATGATGGGAGCATTTGGCAAGCGGGCCACACCCACACCGCCATCAAGCGCGAATACACCGACGTACTTGGCAAAAAACATCTATTGCTTTGCAATCCTGTGGGTTACCCTGACGAAAATCCCTATGCAGAACATGGACTAAAACAGGAAGACTTTTTGGTGGAGATTGGGTAAAATGACCGTTTTTTGCGTAAATTTGCAATTTTTACGTGTGATTTTAACTTTTTTCTTGCATTTAACATTTTGAAATGTTATATTATAGAAAAATGTTAAAACGAGGGTAAAGCCTTCTTTTTCTTCTTCTTTTTTAAAGACGAAATCGGACCAAAAATTGAAAAGGCCTTCAACGATTTCGGTATGAAATGTGAAATTCGACCTTGTGACGGGCCGAAGGGGCTCCCTTTCTATATTAGCCAGGGAAAAGAGTTCCACGAAGTTCATGTTCTTGGCGGATGTTTTCTGCTTGTATCCTATGTTGGAGCAAGCAGCCTACGTTGGCAAACCCAGAAGAAAATTCTAGATCAAATTGAATTGAACACAAACATGCCTGTTGCATTAGGCTTTGACGTGTTGAACGAAATACAAAGAAAGGGACTGGTCCAAACAAAAATTCCTTATGTTTCGACATCGTCCTTTTTCTTGCCGTTTCTCGGAATTGCTTATCGTAAGCAGAGGAAAACGTCCTCGAAAAATAATCAGGAAAGAAACGTCACCCTGCCGAAGTTGACTGCTTCAGCACAGGCTTTTTTCCTGTTCATGATGTACAAAGTCAAAAAATCCAAGATATCTAAAAGTGAAGCGGCTCGGCAAAATAATCTCACTCCGATGTCCGTTTCTCGTTATTGTAGGGAGCTTCTGGATCGCGGACTCATAAACGAAACTAAGGAAGGAAATTCCTCATTAATCAGCTGCTCCGAAATAGGAAAAATGCTTTTCGATAAGGCTCTCCCTTATTTGGATTCTCCTATCAAAAAAGAAATAATACTTCTTCCGTCACAGGCTTTTAATTCGCTCCCTAAAGCTGGAGAAACCGCCCTTTCTGAAGTTTCCATGCTGGCACCGCCCAAAGAAAGCCTTGCTGCATGCGGTCCCCATGCGAATTTAGCTAAAGAGAAAGGTCAAGCGATTGAAAATTTGGGATTTTTTAAGAATAGTTTTGTCCGACTGCAAATCTGGAAATACGACCCGGTCCCATTTGTAAAGGACGGGCGAATCGATATAGTTTCATTATACCTGTCGCTTAAGGATTCGCCTAATGAACGCGTTCAGGCATGCTTAAAAGAAATGTTGGAGAAGGCTCAATGGTAAACGGATTGGATTTATTCAAGGAAAAATTTCAATCATTTGAAGACTGTTACACAGTAATTGGCGGTACCGCCTGTTCCGTGCTAATGGAAAACGCGACATTGGAATTCCGTGCAACACAGGATATCGATATGATATTGCTTGTTGATTCACCTCGATTCAATGAGTTTGCCGAGCAACTTTTGGAATTCATTGATGACGGTGATTACTATTGTGAAGAAAGAGCGAATGGAACAAAGAGATTGTACCGTTTTAAGGAACCGAAAACTAAAGGTTTCCCCACAATGATAGAGCTGTTTTCTCGGAATGCTTTAAATATGAAGGGGAAAAGGCGGATTACTTATGTAAAAACAGATAAAGATCCGTCTGGACTTTCCGCCATGCTACTTTCGGACTCTTATTACAATTTTGCAATGCAAGGACGTGAAAAAATCAATGGCGTGTGGACTCTCCAAGCTCCATATCTGATTCCTTTGAAAATGTACGCGTGGATTAATTTGGATGCGGAAAAGCGAAAAGGGCGCACCGTAGAAGAATATGATTTGAACAAACATAAGTACGATGTATTCCGCTTGTTGCCACTTGTAAGAGATGGAGAAACAGTTTCTTGCGGTGAGGAAATTCAGAAAGATGTTTCAAAGTTTATTGGCGCTATGGTTGATGAATCATTATCTGCAGAAGGCGTCTTTGGAGACTGGGCTTTAGAAGAAATGCGGACAAACTTTGATAAGGATCGGGATTTGGATAGATTGAGGGGAATTTATTTGAGATTCTGAAATTTTCCGTATTTTGTTGAAATCCTCGTAAACGAAAACTTGTATTGCCCGAATTCCCTCCAATAACGCTTTATTATTGGTCGGATCATCTGCTGGAATTCGGAACCACAATAGCAGAAGTACATGGGCATAAGGTACATGTCACCGACTTGGAGCGCTCCGTCTGCGATGCGGTAAAATATCGCAATAAAATAGGACTAGATGTATGCGCGGAAATAGTTAAGACATATCTTCGTCGCCACGATAGGAACATTCCTAAGCTAATTGAATATGCAAAAAAACTCCGTGTGGCGGCAACACTAAAAACATATTTGGAAATAGGACTTTAAACTTTTTTCACCTTTTTTATAGTATATTTAAAATATGGTCACTCCCGAAATGAGCAACCGCTTTGATGCAGAAGATATCCGCAAACTGCGCGAATACAATTCCCTGAAGCATTCCAAGATGTCCCACAAGGAAATCTTAGATGATATTCGACAGGGTGCAGAATCCTTTATGTCGGAATTCAGTAGTTGTGTTGCTGAGAAACAAGCTGCTTACGACGCAAGCAAGAAGAAATAGCAATCCCCCCTCTACTCCTCATACTTCTTGAAATTCTCAACCTGTTTCAAGACTTCGTCGTAGGCTTCGTCGATTACGGTTGGCGGGTAGCCGTTCTTTTTCAAAAGTACGGCCAAGTCGGAATAGAGTTCGTCGCGGATATCCTGCCGATTGGTCCAATCGGCGTATTTTGCTTTGCCGTTGACGAGTTCCCTGATTTTTCGGGCTAGTTCGATATAGGTTTCTTCGGTCAGGGCCTTACGGAAATTGTGTTCATCTGCAACGGCAACAAGGATGTCGTAAAAGGCCTTTTCAATGTAAGAAATTCCCATTTTTTCAAAGGAACTCTTTTCCTTCTTCAAATCCTTGAATACTTTTTCAAGTTCTTCGCTCAAGTTATCGACGGTTTCTTCGATAATTTCTTCAACTTCGCTGAGTTCGTTACGACTGTTATAGCGGTCAATGATGTTTTTCAGGCGTTTTGAAAATTCAGCGGCCTTCAACATGTTCGTCTTGCCGAATTCCTTGATGGCGCGTTTCAGCAACTTGACCAACGCAAAGTATTTCGTATTCGGGAATTTTATCTTCTTTAACTTTTCCAGAAACTCATCGCTGAATAAGTTTTGCACGTCATCTTTAGCAGAATCGTCAAATGTGAAATCCTTGCCCTCGTATGACGAGCAGATGGCCTTGTCCACAAGTTCTGCGATTTTCTTGTTCATCAAAGTGGCATCGGGCGTATCGCCAATGGTCATCTTGAAAATCACGGAACGGACACACAAGAAGTAATGCAACAAATCTACTTCACGTTCTGTAATTTGATCGTGACCGATACACACATCAAACGCTTTCTTGGCGCGCTGCGTAAAGCCCATAAAGCGGTCGCGACGTTCCTTGAACGCCATTACAAATTCAACCCCCTTGTTGATGATATCCAGCCGTTCAAGAGGTGTAGCCGTCTCTTCAAAGAACCTGCTATAATCAACATCATTCATCAAGTCCATCGTCTTTTGCAAGAAGTCCTTGAAGATGACGAGCGCCGCATCTGTTCCGTTAACAGGCTTGATATCGCCATTATACAACTTCATCGCTTTTGCGATAGACGATTCAAGACCGATGTAGTCAACAATCAACCCGTATTCTTTTCCCTTGAAAACTCGGTTTACGCGGGAAATCGTCTGAATCAAATTATGACGTTCTACGGGTTTGTCAAGATACATGGTGTCAAGCGAAGGGACATCAAAACCGGTAATCCACATATCGACAAGAATGACTATCTTGAAATTCGATTTTTCATTCTTGAATTCCTTGGCGTAGTTTTTACGGTCATCATCGGTCCCGATTATCGCCTTCATTTCGGCGGTATCGTTCTTGGAGCCGCTACAGACGAACTTGACCTTTTCAATGTCCATCGCATCGCGGCTAATTTCATTTCCGTCGTATTCAGGCGCACACTTGCGTTTTTCAAACCATTCCGGGCGGAGCGTCTTGATTCGTTTATAGACTTCAAGCCCGATTTCACGGTCATAGCACACAAACATTGCCTTGCCGTTTACGGTAGCATTTTCACGGCAACGTTTTTCATAATGACCAATAAAGTGATTGACAACAATATCAAGGCGACTTGTAGCCCCCAGAATTGTCTTGATCTTGAGCATATCCCGTTGCGATTGTTGAATCTGGTCGGGGTTTGTGCCAGCATTTGCCATAGATTCGTAGAATTTATCGCAAATTTCAGCTTGTCGTTCATTTAATTGAACTTCTCGCGGACCGTTCAATCGGGAAATTTGAACCGTTGCACCGTCTTCTTTTGACTGGAACATCGTGTATTTGAAGGCGATGTCTCCAAAGACCTGCAAAGTTGCATCTACGGGTGTGCCAGTAAAGCCGATATAAGTGGCATTAGGGAACGAATCTCGCAAGTATTTCGCGAAACCGTAAACCGTCTTTGCGCCCTTGGTTTGCGACATCACGATTTTACTGTTTACATTCGTTTGCGTTCGGTGCGCTTCGTCAGAAATACAGAAGATATTCCTGCGGTCACTGAGCAAGTTCAAGTCTTCCCTGAACTTTTGAATGGTCATCAAGTAAACGCCACCGCTTTGGACATCCTTCAATTTTTGTGTCAGCATCAGCCGGTTCTTGATTTGCAGAGTATTCGCTTCTACAAAGTATTCCTTGGCGTTTTCGAAATCTTCGGACAGCTGGTCGTCCAAATCATTGCGGTCCGTAAGCATGATGACAGTCGGCTTGTCAAAATCCTCGTAAGTCGTAATCTTTTTTGCGAGGAACAGCATGATGTACGATTTTCCGCAGCCGGTCGCACCCCAGAACGTGCCGCCCTTGTGTGTATTTGCAGCATATTCCTTGACGATGCCGTTAAACATCGCCTCTGCACCGTAATACTGATAGTATTTGGGCAAGATAACGAGATTCTTGTCGCTGTTGTCAGGAATATAGATGTAATTGCGCAAAAAATTCAGTAACGTGCGGCGTTCAAAAATGCCTTCGATAAGGTTGTCTATTCCCTGCGGGCCATCGGCACTTCTGTAAGCATCGCCTTCCTTGAGTTTCCACTTGAAATAGAATTCGTATGGGCTGAACAACGCTCCGTATTTGTTATTTGCACCGTCGCTGATGACATTGATAAAGTCAAACTTCATTAGCGAAGGAATATTCTGAGCGTAGCGGATATGCGTCTGTTCGTATGCATCTGCAATGGTTACGGAATCATCGGCAGGATTCTTGAGCTCAATAACGGAAACAGGAATGCCGTTAATGAACAGGACAATATCAGGGCGTTGTAGCTTATATTCCTGGAATTCAAACTGGTTTACGACGCGAAAGATGTTGTTTGTCTCGGCATCGTCGCCAAAGTCAAAGAAATTGATAAACAGCCTTGAACCATCGTCTCGCAAGAGATCGAAACCCTTGAAAAGTCGCTTGTAGGTTTCTTTTAACGCACGATAAAGCGACTGGTTTGAATACTCCGTAATATAGCTTGTGACCTGGTCAAATTCGTTATCCGAAAGCGAATCATAATTCTGGTCCAAGTAAGTGCGAAGGTCTTGCTTAAGAATGGGCGAATCCAATTCACGGCTGATATCGTAGCCACAAAGGTATTCCCAGGAATTGTTCTCGAACTTTTCAAGAACAGCCTGCTCGAATTCATTTTCGCAAAACTTGGCCATAGGTGTTAACCTCTTTTGGATTTACCTTCTTCGATTGCCCCTTTGATTAGGATGGGGCAGATGTTCTTGATTTGCTGTTTAAGTTTTTCGTTTAGATTTTTACGAATATTGAATGCTTTGTAAATTTCGGCAATATTCTTTTGGGTTGTTATATCAGGTATCGGAATTTTGTAATCACAGAGTGCGTTCCAATCAAAAGTCTCGCGAGCAGACCCCCAAGAGTTAAAACGAGCATAACGGTCAAACTCGGATCTAACAAAGAAAAGCATTAAATAATCGGAGTCAAGTTTAGAGTCGTCTTTTGGCCTAAAAACAATATAAGATGAAGAGACCAAGTAGGTGTCGTTTGTTGAATTAAGTGCAATCGTTATTTTATCACCATTTCTTGATGTGACAGGAACATATGCAAACGAATTACGAGACACCTGTAAATACGGATTCAAAGACACGCCCGTCATATCAGCCTTAGTTTCAATAAACTCTTTTTGAATTGAAACGCCTTTTACATCATCAACTGTTAATTTTCCACTTTCATTTCTCTTATCACTCTGCGATATGTATAATCCAATTTTCTCGCAGGGCATTTTGCGGCGGAGTTCTTCAATGTAGGCGTCGCAGGTGAGTTTCAGGTCATCAAGGCCTTTTTCATAAGCCTTTTGGTTTGCACACATTGCATCATAGATATCAACATACTTCTGCTGTGTCGGGACATCGGGTATTTCAAACTCTAAGTCACAAAAGACATCCCAATCCAAATTTGCTCTTACGCTACCGTCGCTATGAAACCATCCTAACCGATCTTTTTTCCTTTGAGAGAAAAAGCATAAAGAAGTATTCCGGCAAAATCTTTTCTTGATCAACTTCAAATGTCGTATATGCCGGCGATACGATAACAGGTGAATCTTTCATAAACATGCTTATTCGAATACACTTATCTCGCCCCGTTTGCATGCCACTATATACAAAACGATTCTTTCTAACAATTTTATATTTCGTGTTATCTAAATTTTCTGTATTTGCCACAGTAGGCATAAATTCTTTAAAAATATTTATGCCGTAAAAATCTGTTATTCCAAACGAATTTCTTTCATCAACCAATGAAATAACATCGCCAATTCGAATCTTACTTAATCCCATACCCAATCCCCTTGAACGCATTTACGAGCATTTCTTGAGACTTGATTTCTTCGGCAATGACTTCTTGCATTTCCTTTTGGATCCGTTTCATCTCTTTCTTGTAATCGATATCCAAATCGTGGTCAATGAACTCGATATACTTACTCGGAACAAGCGAATAATCCTTTTCAATGATTTCACTCATCGGGGCAGAGTAGCAATATTCCGCTTCGTCCTTGTACAAGTTTTTCCAATCAGGGGATTGCCAGTTGAAAAGAGTCTGCGCAATGCGTTGCTTGCTTTCTTCCGTTAAAAGGGTAAAGCCGTCTTCGTTTGCGCCACCATCACCAAGCTGGCGAGCATCAATGAACAAAATCTCGTTTTCGCGGTTGCGGAGCTTGACATTCTTGCCGTTGCGTTTTACGGTCTTTTCTTTCTTGTGATTGCCCACAATCCAAAGCGTCACCGAAATATCCGTCGCATAGAACATATCTCGCGGCAACACGATAATTGCTTCTACCTTATGCTCTTCAATCAATTTCTTGCGGATCTTGTATTCATCGCCATCGGCGTTCAATGCACCATTCGCCAAAAGGAAGGCTGCCGTCCCGTTATAGCTCAAGTGCGAAATCATGTGCAAAATCCACGCATAGTTCGCATTGCTTACCGGCGGAACTTCGTAGCCCTTCCAACGGGCATCATTTTTCAACTCTTCTTCCGTTCGCCAGTTCTTCAGGTTGAACGGCGGATTAGCCAAGATAAAGTCCGCCTTCAAGTCCTTGTGTTTGTCGTTCGTAAAGCTCGAAGCGTCGGTATCACCCAGGTTGCAATTCAAGCCGCGAATGGCCAGGTTCATTCGGGCAAGTTTATAAGTTTTGTCGTTCGACTCCTGACCATAAATGGTAATGTTCTTCTTATTGCCTTTGTGGCGCTTGATAAATTCGGCCGACTGCACGAACATTCCACCCGAACCGCAGGCCGGGTCAAAAACGGAACCCGTATAGGGCTGCACGATTTCGGTCATCAGTTCGACAATATTCCCCGGCGTGTAGAACTCGCCTTTTTCGGACTTTGCCGCAATGCAGAACTTACGCAAGAAGTATTCGTAAACGCGACCGATTACATCGTCCGTTTCATCGGTGCTGTATTGCATCTTGTTGATTTCGTCCATCAGCGAAGAGAACTTGTTCGCCTCGATATGCAGGTCGCGATAGAAGCCTATCGGGAGAGCGCCCTTGAGCGAAGGATTGTTCTTTTCCATATTGTTGAACGCATCGTCAATCTGCTTGTAGATGTCGTTCTTCTTGGAATTCTTGAGCAAGTAGTTCCAGCAGTCCGTCTCTTCGAGATAGAATACGTTTTCCTTGGAGTAAAAACGCGGATTGTTGACGAAATCCTTCGTATCTTCGTTTGCAAGGAGAGTCTGGCGTTGCGCTTCGAACTTGTCATAGGCGAACCGCAGGAACAATAGTCCCAACACGACGTTCACGTAATCCGTGGCACTCACGCTTCCGCGCAGCTTGTTACACGCAGCCCAAAGTCCCGCTTCGAGCGACACCTGCTTCTTTTCCTTCGCCATAACATCTCCAAGCAAAAGTGGCGAAATCCATCCTCATTTGCACGGAGACCTTGGCCCAAGATGTCGCAAAAACAAAAAAGGCGTGGAGTCGCTTAGCGTGCCTATCATCGCTGCGGGCTACCACACCCTTTCGTACAATAAGCACAAACGACCCACGCCCCAGATGGGACGTAAAGTGGTAGTTTCAGCGATAAGAATAAGAGACGAATCTCAAAATTTTCCGGTCGCCCCATGCCGGGTGGCAAAGGGCTATGTCAATGATAATATAAGTAAAAAGACAAGACTTCATCTGAAATTGCTAGTCTTATATGCGAAATTTGCTTATATGTCGGTTAAAATCAAAAAAGTCTTGAATAAATTTAAGTGATGGGTGTTCATTTTTTTATCGCCGACGAAAATCAGAAATCGGCGATAAATCGGTGATAAATATGAAAAACGGCGATAAAAAGTGGCGATAAACGCGGAAAGCGGCGATAAAAAATGGCGATAAATCTCAAAAATGGCGATAAAATGATTGCTAAACATGTTAGAAAATCCACAGCATGTTACCGTGGATTTTCCAAATGAGTTTTTAGCGTTGCGCTCTACGCTTTTGGATTTCGTCTACCGGGAAACCTGAAATGACGGCTATTTCCTCGTCCGTAAATTTATTGTTTGCGAGCATGGCGTCAACCATTTCGAGCTTGGTATCTTTAATCTTGGCTTCAAGTTCTTCTTCTTCGACTTCGGCAATAGACTTGTAGCCGTAAACTTCGCTGCATTTCTTGAAATCCATTTTGAACTGCTCCTTGGCATCGCCCTTGAACCAATGTTTCAAATATATAAAAGTTTGAGTGAGAAAGTCTTCAGCCTCTTCGCGGGGGAGTGACTTGAGTCCCGCCATGGCTGGCTTCAAGTATTTCTTTAGTTTTTCCCCATTAAAAACGTACTTCAACGCAACTAATGCAAGTGCAATTTTTGGCGAAATCATCGAGATTTCAAAGTCTTCGAAAATTTCACTCACGTCAACGACTTCCAGTAAAAATGGTAATCCAATCTTGTGGTAGTATTCAGGATAATTCGGGTACATGACTTCTTTTTCGATGTGGTAGGGATCTTTTCCGTTATACAACACGATGGCTACAGTCGGAATATTCTTCTGATTGCGAAACATAATCTGAAACCAGTATTTGACCAGCTGCGGGATAATTCCCGTTTCAGGATAACTCTTGTGTTCTTCGATAATGCCGACCAGAAGTTCGGCTTGCTTGGGTTCATCGCTATCGAGTTTTACGGTAAATGCTAGGTCGCCATCGCCATGAGTTGCGGTATCGCTGAACGCTTCAGAAATCTCTTGTAGTGTGTCAAGATTTACCGTCGCAAGAAATTGTGCGAGATTGTTGTTTTTCCGTGATGCAAGTCGAAGAAGTTCTGCGGTTCGAGCAGGGTCTTTAAGCACTGAGCGAACATAAGAGTCATGAGAGAATTTTTGAGTCATTGATTAACCTCCTGATAAGTTTAGAGGCTCTAATCTACAATGGCGAATCTCAAAAAAGTGAAGCTTTGCAAATTTTGCAATCAACCGTTAGCAAAAACGTTCATTTTGTCAACTGTAGGTGGCGTGTTTTTTTAAATCCGTAATCCCCACTACTCTCATTTAAAAAATTTTGGTATTTTGCAAAGACTTCTAAGCCCACTCCCAAAAAATTAGGAGTTTGTCTATGCTTCAGAAATTGTGGAATAAATGCAAAAAATGCGGCTGCGATAAAGCTTACGACTCTGAAAAACTTTGCGAATCGTGCAAAGAAAAGCGTCGCGAATTTTGGAGCGATATCAAGAAGATTGTGGGTGTAGGCGGTGCCGCCTTTTTAGTGCTTATTGCTGGCGGCAAATTGACGAAAAAATCCTAATTTCTTTCTCTTGTCAGCGCGTATCCGCGGATGGTTTTCAATCGCTTTGTTTTCGGGTCGATGGTCACGCCCCAGAATCCGGTGGATAGTAGTAAGTAAATTTCCTTGCCAAGATGTTTCCATGTAATGAAAACATCGTTTTTCCCGGCTGAAATGTCTTTGTATTGGATTTGTTCATCCCAATTGGTTCTGTGTTCCTGTTCTCCATTGACAATGTAGGGGAAGAATTTTGTTATCCATCCGTTGATGTGCGGGGTAGCTCCGCAACTGAGATCCTCCGGAAAATATTTGTAGATTCCCCTCCAGAATTTCATGTTAATCTTGTTGTTGAAAGTCTGGATAAATTCATTTAGAATCGGATCGAGTTGTTCAGCCCACCAGGGCATGTCAAAAATATTCGCTAGTTTATCGAATGAATCTTTCAGTTTTTGCCAATCTCGCTTTTTTCCTTTGATGATAATTTGGGGAATCCCGCACAAAGTGTGTATGGAGTAAGAGTAATATTCCGAGCTGATGGCCATGAGCGTTGCTTTTGCAACGAACTTGTCAATTGCAGTGGATGTTGAAAAGTCGATGTCGAATGAACTTCTTGTCTCTTCTGGGAGTTTTTGGTAAAGTGAATCGTATATTTGTGCAATGTTCTTTTTCCATGCGCTGGGTGGTGAATGCAAAGTAAGGGCGTTGTCGTTTATGACAAGATTTGTGTCCGCCTCGTTTTTTACGAATTTATCTTTAAATTTATCGCGGTTGTATTTGACATGCAGGCGGATTCCATCCATAATCAAAAGCCAAATGTCATCGGGATAAATCTCGATAGAGTGATGATTCGCAAAAGCGGTCCCGACCATGGCAACAAAAGGGTGTGGAAATTTGTAATCATCGATGTATAAATCCTGGATAAACTTTTTGTCTGTACGTTCTTCTAGGAGAACTTGCTGACCATCAAAATCCATGATTTCGTTCATGGCGTATTTGGGTATTTTTTCCTTGATTTTTTTTTCTTTGACGATTGAGTCCGCTGCGGCGGTTCCAAGTCCGACCGCCAAAAGCAAGATGAAAATAAATTTATTCATGACCTGATATATAGGTTTATTTCTGGGCCGTTTTTTCGTCAACGCTTTCGATTGTGGAAACAATCCATTTTTTAACGTTTTCATCGGATCTTGTCGGAGCGGTCATTTCTACGGCCACAAAATTTCTTTGGGGCGTTATGCGGAGCGCTACGCAATGAATGACATCGGGATCCTTGGGATAATGGCAACTGTAACCGTAGTTGAGTTCGTTGTTGTAGATTGCATCTTCTTTTGTTGTTGATGGGTAGAAATTCGTGAGAACGTATTTGATGTAAAAGTCGATATATTCCGGGTCGTTCAAGTTTTCTGCAGGGTGAAAGTTTGTATCGGCTTTCATAAACCTTGGTGCCATTGCCCTAATTCTTGTAATGACGTCGTCTTTGATAAATGTAAACGCGGAGAGGCTTCTTTCATAAGTGTAAATAGGGGTTGAGTATTTGTATTCGTGATGCTTGTAGATGAAATTGAGGTCAATTTCTGTGGGTACTGGAATTTCGGTATGGAGGTACAGGTTGCCCGTCAAGAAACGATAGTTTGTATATGAAGGGTTGCTGCTGCCGGATCCTGCACAGCCCGCAAAAAACAGGGCAAAAGTAAAGGTGATGTAAAAGATTAATTTTTTCATAAAACTCCTTTTTATTTGAAAATAATATAAAAATATCCTTTTGCTTAAAAATAACCCTTGATATTGTTTAGTTTTTGTGTGGCTAAAAATCTATTTTAAAGAAAAGACTCTGTCAATTGAATCATCAAGGGAATTTTCTATGGCTCAAAAATTGTGGAATAAATGTAAAAAATGTGGTTGCGATAAAACCGAAGATTCCGAAAAGCTTTGCGAGGCATGCAAAGAAAAACGTCGCGAATTTTGGAGCGATATCAAGAAAATTGTGGGCGTTGGCGGTGCTGCCTTTCTGGTGCTTATCGCGGGCGGCAAATTAACGAAAAAAACTTAGATAAGTTGTTCAAAACTTTACCGTTTTTCATCCACTAGCAAAATACGGCGATGGCGGAGAGGTTCCGATCATAAGCGCATATGAAAGTATTGTTCATTCAAACATCTTGAGTTTGTTTGCTGAATGACAAAAAGATATCTGCTTGTTGAGAATGTTTATCCGCTAACTTTCGTTTTTTATGGTGCTAAAATCGCGTTTTAGTGAATTGTATCATAATGATACGCTCAAATCGCGAAAAAAAACGTAACATGACAGAATTTTATGGAAAAGAGGCAAATGTGAGCAATTTATATGCTTGACATGGGGTGTTCTTGAAGTTAAATTATATTTCAACTAATTGGAGGAACAATGGATAAGAAAATCCTATTTACGCTGTGTGCAACTGCCACTATGGCTTCTGCTCAGACCACTGCAAACATCGACGATTTCGAAGACGGAAACGGCTTGGCTAGCACTGGTACTGACGATGCTTGGTACGCCTATAACGATAAGAACGACAAGGGCGCTTCTTCTTACACGAATACGGAAGATCAGTATGGTCTTGTCGTTGTGTTGGAAGAGGCTGCTGCAGGTGGTTCTAAGTATGGTGCCGGCTTGACGGGCATTAATCTTGATCAGGGTGACAATGAGTACGATCCGTACGTGGTTCTTGGTTTGAATGTTGCTGGAGGTCTTTCTGGCTGCACTTCGATTTCTTATAAGTACAAGGGCGCCGGCCATAATTTCAAGGCCGTGATGGATGGTGACGAAACGGGCTCGTTGACTAAATACAACAGACATTATAAGGCTGTTCCTGGCAGCACTAGCTGGAGCACGGCTACTATTCCGGTATCGTCACTTGCTCAAGATAAGGGCTGGGGTACTACTGTAGCCTTGAAAATGGCTAACGTTGTGCAACTTGCTTGGGAAGTCAAGGGCGAAGCAACATCTAATTATCTCTACATCGATGATGTGAACTGTGCCGGCTATGCTGGTGGTGGTTCTTCGAATCCTGGTGGCTCGACTAACCCTGGTGGCGGTAAGACGCCGTCTGGTACGACAACCGTTATTGACGACTTTGACGACGCCAATACTACTGCTGAGAGTCTGGGCAAGAAGGCTTATTGGTACTTGTATGCAGCCGGTGGCTCGTTTACCAATACGCAGGATGCTCATGAATCCTGGGATATGATTGTTACGGAAGGTACTAATTCTTATGCTGCGATGAAGGGTATTTCCGGTATCGCTTCGGGTGATACGACTTATCCGTCCGTAGGCATGGAAGTCGCCTTTGATGTTGGTGTTCTTTCTAATTGCACTGCAGTGCAGTATGATTACAAGGGTTCCGGCCATCACATGCGTGCTTCTGTAACTGGAGTTAAGGCTGACAACGGTTATGAACATGTCGCTCCGAATCAAAATGCATCTACAGGTTGGAAAACAGTGACTGTTTCTACTATGGAACAGCCGGAATGGGTTGCAGACGCAGCTCCGAGCAGCATTAAGGCTTTCTCTTGGGCTGCTGTTTCCAAGTTGACGTGGGTTGTCGATGAAAAACTCACTGCAGCGAACATTGGAACCGAATTGGATATTGACAATGTGAAGTGCGTGGGCACCCTTAAGTCCAACGTGGGTATCGCAGGCGTTAAGGCTCCAGCCGCTTTCAAGGCTACGGTTTTGGGTAACACGTTGCATATGACGGTTGCTAAGGCCGGTCTCGTGAAAGTTCAGGTGTTCGATATGATGGGTCATGTTGTCGAAAGCCATAGTGAAAAAATGGCCGCAGGTAACTTCGCTCATACATTCAATGCCGTTGCGAATGGATCCTATGTGGTTCGTGTGCAGCAGGGTTCTGCTGTCAACACCATGAAAATGCAGGTAAAGTAAAGACTCTAATGCGGCTGGATTGCCCTGA
The DNA here is from genome assembly GCA_902762795.1 of Fibrobacter succinogenes. Classification (GTDB taxonomy): domain Bacteria; phylum Fibrobacterota; class Fibrobacteria; order Fibrobacterales; family Fibrobacteraceae; genus Fibrobacter; species Fibrobacter succinogenes_E. Next base: position 113,439 of record CACWPM010000003.1, read on the forward strand.
GCAACGTCGAAGGGCATCGGCACTAGCTGGCTTTATCAGTTGCTGAAAATTTGTCCCGGCTCGAATGGAGTCGGGGCTTTTTTTACGAGCTGAGAAAGTTACGAATCAAAAAAGCGCCGGAAATTTATCCGGTGCCATTTTTTTAAGCGAAGAACCGTGCGTCTCGAGGCTGCTCTTGGTAGTTGCGCGAGGCCTCGGTTATGCCGGCGTGTAAGCACGCCGCCGCGACACTCAGCTCTTAGCAATGGCGCTAAAGCGCTTTACTAAGAGCCTCGGTCATAGAAAAATGCAAGCATTTTTCTGCGACACTCGGCTTTTTAGTAATGGCGTTAAAGCGCCTTTCTCTTCGCCTCGGTCATGTCGGCGTGTGAACACGCCGCCGCGACTCTCGGCTCTTAGAAATTTTCCTCATGTACTTCGAAGTAGGCTTGCGGGTGTGCGCAGACGGGGCAGACTTCCGGGGCCTTGGTGCCTACGACAATGTGTCCGCAGTTGCGGCATTCCCAAACTTTGACTTCGCTCTTTTCGAACACTTGTGCGGTTTCCACGTTCTTGAGGAGGGCGCGGTAGCGTTCTTCGTGCATCTTTTCGATGGCGGCGACTTTGCGGAACTTGGCGGCGAGAGCGGTGAAGCCTTCTTCTTCGGCGGTTTTTGCGAAACCTTCGTACATGTCCGTCCATTCGTAGTTTTCGCCGTCAGCGGCGGCTTTCAGGTTCTGGGCGGTGTCGCCAATGCCTTCGAGTTCCTTGAACCACAGCTTTGCGTGTTCTTTTTCGTTGTCGGCTGTCTTCTGGAACAAAGCTGCGATCTGCTCGAATCCGTCCTTTTTGGCGCGGCTTGCGAAGTAGGTGTACTTGTTGCGAGCCTGCGATTCGCCGGCGAACGCGGCTTCAAGGTTCTTTTCGGTTTGGGTTCCTGCGTATTTGTTTGCCATAATAACTCCTTTGGATAGGTTTGCTTTGAAATATACCACTTTTTATGCAGGGCTACGAAGCGCTGAGTTGTGTTTACGTACTAAACAAGTTTGTTTTTGCGGCTAGGTACGTAATTGAAATGGTTCTGTTTTCGTTTTACGTACTAAAACGCTTTTTGACGCTAGGTTAGTACGTAATTAAAAAAGTGGTTTTTCGGGTTTACGTACTAGAGCACCTTAGCGGTAGGACTTAGTACGTAATTTTGAGGTGAAAACGGTAATTTTGGGGCTTTTGGGCGTGGAAAAGGGCCGCCTAGGGTGGATTTCTCGTTTTTGAACGTTTTTTTAGCCTGATTTTACGTAATAAATGGGGGTTGTCGTACTTTATGTACGTAACAAATAAATTAAGCATTTCTGCTTTACGTACTAAGGTGCCTTTTTATTCGGGGTTGGTACGTAATTGAATACGCTTCTTCGGCATTCCGAACAAAAAAGCCCTTGCGGTGGAGCTTAGTATGTAAATGGCGGAAAATGGAGTACATGAACAGAGCTGAATGAGAAAAGGTTGGCGACTTGTTTTATTGCATTTCGCCCAGCCTGCCTCTAAATGATACGGTGCGTATCTTTTAGTTTTTAAAAATGAAAGTTTGATTTGAAAATTGCTGAAAAATTATAAAATTCTTTAATTTTGTATCATTTTGGTATTGCGTGTGTCCCGCTGAAAATCTAAATTTATTCATGTAAAGCTCGGGATTGAATCCTGTTTACTAACCACTAACCACTAATCACTAACCCTTAAACCTAACATGAAACCGATAACAGAATACAAAGATTACCGCCTGTACATGCAGGACTTTTACGAAGAGCGTAAAAGGACGAGCGCGTTTTCGTGGCGGGAATTTTCCAAACTGGCGGGGTTCAAGTCGCCGGTTTATTTGAAACTTGTATGCGATGGCAAGAGCAGTTTGAGTTTGGTCAAGATGCCGCAGGTCGCGCATGCGATGGGGCTTGTGGGGCACGAGTTTGCGTATTTCACGCAAATGGTCAAGTTCGGCAATGCCACGAAAGACTCTGTGAAAAAAGAGGCGCTCCTTGAAATGCAGAATATTGCTCGCGAGCACAAAGTGCGTGTTGTCGATGCCGAAGCATTTCAATTTTACGATTCTTGGAAAAATCCGACGATTCGCGAACTTGCTCCGATGATGCCCGGAAAGCGTCCGCTGGAAATGGCGAAAACTTGCCATCAGGTGATTTCTGCAGAACAGGTGCGTGATTCGCTTGCGTTCCTCGTGCAGACGGGTTTTCTCAAGCGCGAGGCCGAGCATACTTACGTGCAGACGGAAAAGACTGTCATCGGCACAAAAGAGTCGCTCCCCATTGCGGTTCGCGGAATGCACAAAGAAATGGCATCGCTTGCGAGAACGGCTATCGACAAGTTCCCGATTGAAGAACGTCATTTTACGGGTACAACGCTTGGGCTTTGCGAAGAAGCCTATGCCCGCATTTCGCAGGAACTAGACGCGTTTGTGCGCAAGGTGGCAAACATCGCTGCCGAATATGAAAACATCAACCAAGTTTATCGACTGAATCTTCAGTTGTTCCCTTTAACAAAAAAAGTTCAGGAGGAGTCTCATGAATAACGTAATTAAATTCACCATGGTGGCGAGTGTTCTCGCTTTAATGGGCTGTACCGACAACAATGTCAGTGGTGCCGCGATTGAGGGTAATGCTGTTGCTCAAAACAGCAGTTCGTCGAAAGCAAACGGCAGTAGCAATTCGATGAATGGACCTTCTCAGATTGTCTTTTCCACCAAAGCGACAAAGGTGATGAATGTCGACAATGTCGATATTTCTGTCTATGGTGAAGAAAACGGCGCTGATGCAGCTTGCACGGCTGATGGAAAATCCTATGAGGCAAGACTCAAGGTAAATAACGGCCTTGTTGAAAAATCCATAGAAATGAAAAACTTTGGAAGCTCTTGTGATAGCGTGCTTGCGGAATTTATTGCTTCGTGCCATTCCAATGTTTCTGTCAATAATGGAAAGAATAGCGAACAATCTTGTGATGAAAATGGCAACGTGAAGGCGTATTGCTTTGATGATGGATCAATTCCTGCGGATACGACCGTTGATTTCAATAAAGCCTTTAATAGCTTATTTAATTTCTCGGGCGAATTGTGCTATGCTATTACTACAGGCGCAAACTCAACGACTATGCGTTTTTCAACTCTGTCTTCGACATCCCGTGATATGTCAAGCTCAAGTGGTATATATGTTCCGCCAACAAACCCTGTTGACCCGAATGAAAAATGCTTGGAAGAAACAGGGGAAAAGTGTGATGATCCGTACGAGCCGCCCGTGGATCCTCGTCAGGAATTGCCGTCTTATTCCGCTGTTGGTATAGATACGAATTCTAATCGTTCTTTTGTTATCAAGCCAAATGTTGAAGTTTTGAATGTGTCTGATGCAGAACGCTCTGTTTTGGATAGCCTTGCGAGAGCTTATCCTCGAAAGACAAAGACTGATGCTATTGATGGCATGACGATATTTTTAAGTTACGAAGCCGAATATCGTTTTACGACTGAAATGGATGAATACTATGTCCGTGGTGATGGTTCGGAACGCAGCGCGATAGATGTATATCGCGAAGAAAAAGGTGTAAAAAGCTCTATGGTTCTTCCGCTAGATGTATATTATGGTGGTCTGGGCTATATTTCTGTAACGACTCTTCAAGTTTCTGAATCCTCTATACTTTATTTGGTGCGAGCTACGCTTGGTTCCTATGCAAGTCTGCTTATAGACCCTTTCAGAACGGAATGTGAAGCTACCAGTGGTTCCTTCTATGAATATGGTCCGATGGCTGATGTGGCTGTTGCGTGTGCCGTCAAGAATTTCTCGGGCATAACGTTTGACGGAATTTTGAGTCAACAGAAAAACTTGTTCAGAAATGCGTATGCAACTTTTGTGCAGCCCGTTGTAGACTGATAACTTGCAATTTTTCTATAAATAATTCTAGATTGTTCTCCGTACAGTACGGAGAACTTTTTTATGGCCATTTATAACAACATTCTTGAAACGATTGGCAATACGCCACTCGTCCGCATCAACAAGCTCAACAAGGGTGATGCCGAAGTCTATGTGAAACTCGAAATGTTCAACCCGCTCGGTAGCGCAAAAGACCGCGTAGCGTTAAGCATGATTGAAGCCGCTGAACGCGAAGGCAAGCTCAAGCCGGGGGCGCTCATCATTGAACCGACGAGCGGTAACACGGGTGTGGGTCTTGCTTATGTCGGTGCCGTCAAGGGCTACAAGGTCGTGCTCACGATGCCGGATTCTATGAGTATGGAACGCCGTATGCTTTTGAAATCGCTTGGCGCCGAAGTGGTGTTGACCGAGGGCGCTAAGGGCATGGCTGGCTGCATTGCAAAGGCAAACGAAATCGCAGCCGCTAATCCGGGGAGCTTCATTCCGCAGCAGTTCGACAATCCGGCAAACCCGGAAGCGCATTACCGCACGACAGGTCCTGAAATTTGGCGCGATACGGACGGCAAGGTGGACGTGTTTATCGCGACCGCAGGCACGGGCGGAACTGTTTCTGGCACGGCGAAGTACCTCAAGGAAAAGAACCCGAACGTCTACGTGATTGCGATTGAACCGGACGATTCTCCGATGATTTCGAAGGGTGTCGCGGGTCCGCATAAGATTCAGGGCATCGGTGCAAACTTTGTCCCCAAGAATTACGATTCGAAGGTGATTGACGAGGTGTACCTCACGAGTACCGAGAAGGCGGGGAATACTGCTCGCGCTGCCGCTGCCGAAGAAGGAATCTTTGTCGGGATTTCGTCGGGAGCTGCTTTGGAATGTGCGCTCACCGTTGCAAAGCGCTCGGAATTCAAGGGCAAGCGCATTGTCGCAGTGCTCCCGGATACCGGTGAACGTTACCTCAGCACCTGGCTCTGGAACACGTAACTGAAAGTACGCTCGCTTCGGTAAACTCGGCGATCTAGACTTTCGTTCGTCATCAATCGCGATGACTGGCTCAGCGATATTTATTTACATTAGTCATCCTGAGCGAACGCGAAAGATCTAGTGAAATTCCTAAAAAGGAAAATGCCGACTCATGAAGTCGGCATTTCTATTAAGTGAGGAATTCTCTTAATAGTTATCTCGAAAGCATTTTGCCGTTGAGCGTTGCAATCCAATGCTTGTCTCTTGCTTTGGCCGGAATGGTCAGGCTGGTGACGCCCGTTTTGATTTGGGTCTTGTACAGCACGGCTCCGTTCAGGTCAACAAGGGCGAACGTTCCACCCCAATTCGTATGAATTTCAAGAACGTTACCGTTTACGTCATAGAAATTCATCGGAGAGAGTCTGCTGAAATTGTCATACAAAGCTTCTGTAGTGTCGTGTCCCTGCTTGATGGTGTCCTTTGGAATTGTATCCTTTGGAATGGTATCCTTGGCAAGCGTGTCAACTTTTACAGTATCCTTCTGCCAATCGGGTTCGTGAATGGAGGGGTCCACAGGTGCGGTTACAACGGGTTGTGCCGGTTCCGTAAATCCAAATTTCTGGTCCATCCACTGCATTCTTTCTTTCATCTTCTTGCGGAGATGTTCCACTTCGCCGTCCCAGGTGTTGGCGTTGTTTCCGCCCATGCCCATCTTCATGCCGGAGCTTCCGCTGCCGTTACAGTATTTCATTGGCTGCGGGTCAGTGTCGCCCTGGCCGCTGTTTTGCCCTAGGTTCGGCCAACGCTTGAAGTTTCTGTCGGCTGCGCTCTTCAGATATGTCTTCATGGAATCCAGGTAGGCGTCCATGACTTTGGTGTGCCAAACGCCACTACGGAGCTCTGCCCAGCGTTTTTTCATTTCGCTCTGGTAATCGCTTCTCTTCCACAGTCCGATGAGCCAGTTCGGGGCTTTCAGGCTACCCATGCCGCCGCCGCCGAAGCCGAAACCGCCGCCAAAGCCGCCGCCCATGCCGCCTTTGCTTTCAATTTGCCAGCTGTTGCCTCCGCCGCCCATGCCCATCATGCCGCCATTGCTCATGGCGAGGTTGAAGTCCCACGGTGGGCCAAGTGTCACTTTGCCTTCCTTGAATTCCTTGCCGTTCTTGCCGCCCTTGTTTTTGGGCTTGTACAAGAAGAAGCTGCACCAGTAGGAGTCGCCATTGTTGGTGATTTCCTGATGCAAGACGTAGTCGACGGCAGAAGCGAGATCCACATATTTTTCGAATCCGTCACCGTTCTTGCCGTTCTTGAACAAAGCTTCAAGGTCGTTCAAGTATTTCTTCAGGTATTCTTCCTGTTCTTTTTGAATGTTCGCTTTCTTGGGATAGTGCAAAATGACGTTCAAACCGTCGGAGGTGTTGAAACCTTCGGCTTGGATGCCGCCCTGGTTGTTGCTGCCGCCGCCGCCGGTATTGGTTCCGACTTTGTCAAATGCCCAAAGGTAACCACCGGTAAGGCTGTCGCCGGCAATGTCTGTTTCTTTGAGCTTGCTGATGTTCACGCGGTACTTGCCGCGCTTGATTTTTTCAACCATCACATACACACCACGGTACACTCCGTTGATGTAGAGGTCGAAATGCTTGGTGCGCGGAGCGTAACGGCCTGCCTGCCTAAAGAGCCAGTAGGCGAGTGCGTTGCGCAACATGCTCTTGTCTACATAGGGGCCGTGCAGCACCCAGTCGTCGCTGGGCGGGAGCCCGAACATGCTCACGTCCGTGCCTTCGCCCTTATCGTCGCGAATCTCGATGCTGTAGCCAGGCTTGGGGAACATGGCGGAAGACTGACCGCGAACCTTGATGCCGATGTCATAGAGGGTTCCCTTGGCACTGTCGGCCACGTTGTTGGTCTTGCCGTCCAATACCCTCATTGTAGCGGGAATTTTGTCGGTGACCTTGTTGTCTAGGCACTTTTGTTTGGTGTCAACAAAAATAATTGGTAAATCGTATGTTTGCGCAAGAGTTAATCCTGCTGCAAAACATGTCGATAAAATGATTTTTTTTATCATAAGAGATGTACACTCCTTTTCCATCTCGCATAAAAATAAACGCACCCATATTAATTAGGTGTGTTTATAAATGTTTACGTGCGTTTTTCGTTTATAGCTTTACAACAGTTGTAAATTTTGTGAAAAACAGGAATTATGCTTTTATTCGTAGTCGTGCATATTCGTAAAGGCCAAGCGATAGCGCTACAGATGCGTTATAGGAATGGGCTTCGGGCTTCATTGGAATGCGGAGAACGGCGTCGCACTGTTTTCTGATGAACGGGGGGAGGCCCACGTCTTCACCACCGACGGCGAGCACCACATGGTCAGCAAAATCAAAGCCGGCAAGGTTTGTTTCTGTGTCGGCATCGAGACCCAAAATCTGGTAGCCCGCCATCTTGAGTTCGCCAATGGCGCCTTCAAGATTGTCCGGACGGCAGATGCGGAGCTTTTCGAGCGCTCCTGCGGATGTGCGGGCAACGCTTGGCGTAATGCCGCACATTCCCTTTGCGGGGAGGAGCAGAATATCGACTCCTAGGGCGAGGCTGCTACGGATGCAGGCACCGAGGTTACGCGGATCTTCGATGTTTGTCGCGACGGCAATCAGCTTCTTTTCGCCGGTATCGCGGGCCTTGAAAAATTCTTCGCGGACGTCCATCCAGTTTAGGAGTTCCTTCTCGTTCATGAGGGCGACAACACCGTGGTTCGGGCGGGCATAGCTATCGAGAATCTTTGAATCGACTTGCTGCACGTGCACGTGAGCGCGTTTGGCGAGTTTCTGGAGTTCATAGAGCTTTGGGTTGCCGGACTTGTGCATGAAGAGCACTCGGTGGACCTGCAACGGGTTTTTGTTCAAAAGTTCTTCGACTTCCTTGATGCCTCCCACGGCGACTTGCGGTGCAGCATCGGCGTCACCGACTGCGGGTACGATGTTGTCCTGAATGGCGCGACGGTCATCAAATGTAGGGCGATCGTTTAAACTACGGCGTTCTGCGGGGATGTCTCGACGATCGGCATTGAAACTGCGCTCGTTGTCGAAACGATGTTCTTCAAAACGGCTCGGGCGACCTCCAAAATTGTCGCGGTCACGGCGGAGGTGGGCTTGGCTTCCGATGCCACCACGGCGTTCAGAAGGAAATTCACGGCGCTCGCCAAAGCTACGGCGCTCTGGACGTTCACCAAAGCCGCGATTTTCATGGTCATTGTGCGGTGCGGGGGCTTCGTCCGGGTGTTCGCGGTTGAACTTGTTTTCATCAAAATTCGGGCGCGGGGAGCGGCCAAAATTGCGCTTGCGATCGTTGCCAAAACCGCGACGGCTATCGTCATTGTTGAAACTCATTTTCTGGATTCTCCGTTTTTAGTCGACTCGACCCCAATGTTGGGATCGCTTATGTTGTTTTTTGAGTCCGGCCCTGATGCATGTCATCCTCCGAAGGAGGTTCCATGCTATTCTGCTTTACCTTTGGGCGGTCTTCTCCTTTAAAAATTTAGCATTCGCGTGCAGTTCAAAATTTACATTCGTAGAATTCGCATGTCTTGTTGCGTGCTAGTACTTTTCTCTACAAGCAATTACTGTGTGCATCTTCACGTCGGTTTCTTTTTGCTCAAGCGGTTCTTTGGAAAGCTGTGCCGGAGTCATGATGCCTGCTTTGAACGAATTCGGGTACTTGGCGAGGAACCTGTCATAGTAGCCCTTGCCGTGCCCTTGTCTACTCCCGTCCCAGTTGAACTTGACACCGGGAACCAGGAACACCGGAATGTCCCCTTCGAACATTTCGATGCATTCGCGGGGCTCCATAATACCATAGTGTCCCTTGACCAAGTCCTTCTTGAGATTGCTTATTTTGTAAAAATTCATGATGCCGTCACCCTCGCATTTGGGTAGCAACAAGCGGCCCTCGATTGCTAGTTCTTCAAGGATGGGCATGATATTGGGTTCGCCTTTGAGAGGGTAAAATGCGGCGATGTTCCTTGCATCGTGGTAGCCCGGAATGTCGTGGATTTCCTGCCACGGTTCCTTGATGATGTCGTCGCCCTTTTTCATGCGGCGCATCTTCAAAATCATCTCGACAATGGGACTGCTGCCGAAAATCAGCAACACTAAGATTACAATAACGATGGACGCAGCCATTTAAAAAACCTTTATTATGATGCTCTATTCTTCATCACCAATGCGCTTTGCTGTTGGCAACTTGTCACGCAAAATCTCGTTCCAGAGGCCTTGCTGCCAGTGCATCAAGTGAGCTTCTTCGTAACGCTTTTCCCAAGGAATGTTCCCCGGCGCGGCAAGCCAAATCAACTGTGACTTGTTTGCGAGGAGCGCTGCATCGATTTTCAGCTCTTCTGCTTTTTCGTCACGCCATGTCTTGAGTGCGTTGAGCAAGTCCGAATGCGGGATGACTGGCGGTGGTGGAGCCTTGGGAAGTCGCATGGGCCAATCGCATTCCGGAACGGCGGCAGCTTCGCGGAGCATGTTGAGGAAAGATTCCAGTCGGTCTCCCTTGAAATTGCGCGGGAGCTTGGGGAGAAACTTCTCATCGACATCCGGGAAGTGCGAATTCTGGGCGTTCACAATCGCAAGCATTAGCTCGGACTGCATTACCTTATAAGGCGGCCGGTCGAGTTCCGCGGCTTGCTTCTCGCGCCATTCCCACAAGTGTTTGAGTATGTTTAGTGCGCATGGTCCGTAAATGCTTGAACCCGTAATGCGCCATGGATCTTTTTTAGGGGCGTTTGGGGTCCTTGCGTGTTCGATAAGTGCGTTGCATTGCTCCGTAAGCCAGCACATTCGCCCGGCCTGTTGAAGCTTTTCTGCTAAAATGGCACAAAGCTCGTGAAGGTAGAATGTATCGTGGATGGCGTATTCGCACATGTCCAGTGAAAGTGGTCGGATGGTCCAGTCGGCTCTCTGGTTTTCCTTCTTGAGCTCGTCGCCAAAATATTCCTTGACCAAGTCGGCGAGTCCGAGGTGCTGTTCGCCCAAAATTTTAGCAGCGAGCATTGTATCGAATATACTTTTTGGAGAAAATCCGTAAGTCTGCCACAAAAGTCTCAGGTCGTAGTCGGCACCGTGGAAAATCAGCGTCTGCATTGCACGCGCCTTGAACAGCGGTGCAAGGTCCAGTCCACAAAGCGGGTCTACAATATAATGGTGTTCGCCAATGGTAATCTGGATAAGACAGAGACGAGCCGTGTAATGGTACATGGAATCCGCTTCGGTGTCGACTGCGGCCATGTCATAGAGCTCCAAATCCGCAAGCAAATCTGCTAGCGATTCTTCGCTATCTACCAATATGTATTTCTCGTCTTTCATCATTTGGAAAAGAAATGTAATTAAAAGAAATAAAATGTGTATCATGTTATTGCTGAATTGCATAAAACACGACATATTTCAGCGGAAAATGGATTTTTGAAAAAGCTTTCGCTGATTTTGGGCGATTTTTACGTAAGAAATGTGCGATTTCTTGCACTCTTTACGTAAAATTTGTAACAAATTAAACAAACTTGCGCCCAAATTTGTCCCCAAAATAGGGACATTGCGATTTTTGGCATGCGAAATAGGGCTGTTCTCGTCCGAAAAGAACATTTTGAGGGCTGAAATGAAGGCGCTTTACGTAGAATCTTGAATTTTATTGTTGATAAACTAAAAATTTTACGTAAGATTTTGGCTTTTCGGACGTTTTTTTACGTAAAAAACAGCGTTTTTTCAATTTCGGCTTTTTTTACGCATTGTTAATTTGTATATTAAAGTGGTTCCTATATCAGTTCTTATATCCTTTTTTAAATCGCTTCGTTTATGAAATAGCCATTATAGTACGGCGAGGGTATTTAAATGAACATGATGAAATTAGATGGGAGCGCTCTCTCTGTTGATAGTATCTTGTCTCAAGCTCAAAAAAGAATTGATGATCTTCAGCAGGTTATTGATTTCTTACAGGTGCAATTGGAAAGGGCTCCGGAGGGGACTCTTTATGGCACGAGCAGTCATTCTCAGGTGCAATGGCAACGTATTGTAGGGGCGAAGCGCTTCTATTTGTCCAAGGGCAAAACGAAATTGATTCGGGCTCTTGCTCAAAAGAAATACAATACTTTGCTTCTGGATGATTTTAAACGGCAGAGGAGCGCTTTGGACCAATTGGTGAATTCCTATGATCCGCAAAATGGTGAAAAAACTTTTATGTCCATGGGGGAACGGTGGAGGGAACAAATTGCGCCGCTAAATATTCCTGATTCGGATTTTGCGGATTTATGGCAGAGCCAGCGCTATAGGGGGAAACCTATTGAAAAAACTGGACTTTTGACCGCAAAGGGGGAGTGCGTTCGCTCGAAATCAGAGATTATAATTGCCGATGTTTTAGCAAGCTTAGGCGTTCCTTATCGCTATGAGTTTCCGCATGAGTTGAAAAGCGTGGAATCATCGCATTGCGTTAAGGTTTATCCTGATTTTACTTGTTTGAATGTTCATACCCGTAGGGAGTTTGTGTGGGAACATTTTGGAATGATGGATGATGCTGAATATGCTCAAAATGCCGTTGTGAAAATCGAAATGTATCAAAATAGCGGGTATTTCCTTGGGGACAATTTCATATTTACGATGGAAACTCATGATAAACCATTAAATTCCCAAATGGTGAGAATGCTTGTAAAAAAATATCTAATGTAAATAAAGTAATTTATGGCATTGCAGGGCCGATTCTCAATTTTGGGCGATTTTTACGTAAGAAATGTGCGTTTTCGTGCGGTTTTTACGTAAAATTTACAACAAATTAAGTTAATTGAGCGTTACGAATAGGGTTTTCGTGGGTTTTGGCGTGCGAAAATGGTAGGTCTTCGTCCGAAAAGGACATTTTGGGTGCTGATTTGGAGGCGTTTTTCGTAAAATTTTGAATTTTGTTACTAATAAACTAAAAAAATTTACGTAAGATTTTGGCTTTTCGGATGTTTTTTACGTAAAAACAGCGTTTTTTTTCAATTTCGGCTTTTTTTTTGTGTTGTGAAAATGCGTTTTAAACCTGCTTTGCTGCAGATTTGCGGAGTTTCGCAATTGTTTTGCATTCGCGACTATCTAAAATTTCCTAAATTGCTCCCCATGAAAAAGATTTCTCTTACTGGTATCAAGCCGACGGGCACCCCCCATCTCGGCAACTATGTGGGCGCTATCCGCCCGGCTCTTGAACTTACGAAGACTTACGACACGGTCTATTTTATCGCGGACTATCACGCTTTGACGACTGTGCAGAACGGCGCCGAAATGCGCGCGAACATCTACAAGGTCGCAGCCACTTGGCTCGCTCTCGGCCTTAACCCCGAAGAATCCCTGTTCTACAAGCAGAGTGATATTCCTGAAATCTTTGAACTTAGCTGGGCTCTCAGCTGCTTCACGCCGAAGGGCTTCATGAACCGTGCCCACGCCTACAAGGCCAAGGTCGAAGCCAACACTGCCGCTGGTGTTGATGTGGACTCCAACGTGAACATGGGCCTTTACTGCTACCCGTGCCTCATGGATGCCGATATCCTCATGTTCAGCGCCGACATCGTGCCGGTGGGCAAGGACCAGAAGCAACACGTCGAATTTGCGCGCGATATCGCCATCAAGTTCAACAAGCACTTTGGCGAAAACGTGTTCACCGTTCCGGAACCGGTTTTCCAGGAATCCACCGGTGTCATCCCGGGTCTCGACGGCCGCAAGATGAGCAAGTCCTACGACAACTACATCGACATCTTCCTCGAACCGAAGGCTCTCAAGAAGCGTCTCGGCAAGATCGTGACGAACTCCCAGGGCATCGAAGAACCGAAGGATCCGGATACTTGCAATGTGTTTAAGTTGTACAAGCTCTTTGCAACGCCGGAACAGACCGAAGCTCTCGCCGCCCGCTACCGCGCCGGCGGCATGGGCTGGGGACATGCCAAGCAGGAACTCCAGAACGTCCTCGAAGAACATCTCGGTGCCGCCCGCGAAAAGTACTTCTACTTGCTCGACCATACCGACGAAATCGAAAAGATTCTCGCTTACGGCAAGGAACGCGCCCGCGCCAAGGCCAAGGTCATGATGGACCGCGTCCGTCATCTGTTAGGAACTTACTAATAAGACCGCTCGCGCCTAGAATCATATAGAAATATGTGATTGGCGCTCGCTCTCGCAACCACGCCTCGTTGATACGAGGTGCTTATGGCTCACGGGGAGACCGCTCGCGCCTAGAATCATATAGAAATATGTGATTGACGCTCGCTCTCGCCAACACGACCCGTTGATACGGGTCGTTTATGGCTCACGGGGTGACCGCTCGGCTCTTGGGCTTGAGCACGGCGCACAATTTGTCGTTTTCGGCTCTTGTGCTTGTCATTCCCGGCGGAGCCTGTCCTGAGCGAAGTCGAAGGAACCGGGCATCTCCTTTAAAAAAAATTACAAGGCTCTAGGTTTTATGCCGAGGGCTTTTGTGTATATTGAACTTTATGATAAATTTCTTTTGGCAAATGCTCGAATTATACGACGATTCCGACTTTTGTGGCATTTTGTGCGTGTTTTCTTTGGCATTCTTGCCTCATTTATTAGGTTTCCTGTTTGCTTTATTTTATGAAAAATTTCGCTTGAAAAAGCTTTGGCTTTCTTTGTGGAGCGTTCTCCTGTGTGCCCTTGTATGTGGCTATGTTATCTTTGTTTATAAAGCCGATGAAGACATCATGGTTGAAAATTTTGTTTCAATAGCGATGCCTTTTTTAGTGATGCTCCTTTATATAGCATTCTTTTTTGCTTGTAGCTTGTTCGGCAAAAATTTTGATTCGAAAAGACTTTATTGTAAATTGTTGCTGCCACTTGTGGTTATAATTCCAATGCTACTTTTATGGTCTTTTGGGTGGAGTATCATGGCTCATCCTTATGGTGAAATCTCTGACGAACCTTTGGAGCAAGCCGGGTTAATCGTTTCCCAGGGCGCGGATTACGAAATGTACTTTTCGATAGCCGATGCTTGGGGAAACGATTCACGAAGCGTAACCTTTCTCGAACGGAATGATTCGGTCTTTTTTCAATTCGGTTACAGCGAGTGTGCTGACGTTCAGTACGATACCACTAAAAATCTGTTGACGGTTCGACACGGAGATGGCACTGTCGGCAAATGGATTTTAATGGATGTCGAAAAATCTGCTATCGTCCGGAAACTGAAAAAATCTATTGAAGATTACGGCCAGGAATTCTCCACAGCAGATATTTTAGATGGCTATGGCTCTTCGGTCGTACTCAAAGACTACAAGCGCAAAACACGCCGTCATTTGTATTTCCCCAACGCTAAACATTCTCGTGTGTACGATGCCATGACGATTGAAAAGACGTTCGAAAGTTTTATGCCTCCTCGCGAAACTTATACAACACTTTCTTACAAGGAAGTCGAAAAAAAAATGCAATGAGCCTCGCAATGCTTTTGTCGATAGCGTTGCGCAGGATTCGCAAAATAACACGGAACACAAACAAACTAAAACTCTAGAGCAAAATGATTCCCTAGAATTAAATAATTCGGAGGGAAAATGATTGAAACCTCTCAATTCCTTTATCAGCTTTGGCGTGATTTTTCATATTCTTTTTGCAAAATAGACAATTTGGCTGAAGTTGCCATTTTCTTCTTTTTGGCGTTCGTGTTTTGTTGCCTTCGTAGAAATTCTCCAAGAAAAAAGTTGTGGTTGGCCGTTGCTTATATTTTTCCGGCTGTCTTGCTGGTGGGCTTTTCGTTAACGCAAGCGTTATTTTCTAATCATTGTGTCTTGGTGTTTATTCCTTACTTTATTGGAATGGCTTTGGGAAATATGTTCAATGCATCGAAAAAATTGCATTGGGTTCTTGTTCCCATAATGCCGCTGCTAACGTATTCTGTGATTGTATTTGCGCTTATTTATCCTCCTGTCTTTTACCCGTTTGCAGAAATTGTCGATGAACCCTTACAAGATGTTGAATTGGAGTTAGCGCAGAACGTTGATTACGAAATAGAAATGATCCACGAAGACGCCTGGTGGAATGATTCCCGCATCATAACAATCAGGGGACGGAACGACTCTGTTTTTTATCGTGCCGCCTATCGCATGTGTAGTGCTGAAAATATTGATGAGGATGGCTATAAAAAACGGATAAAACCGAATATCGATTCTACCCAATGGCTGCCGCTGAATACCGAAAAAGCATCAACCGCTGTTAAATCGCTAAAAAATGCTATAGAAAAATACGAACAGGAATACCATTCAGATTTTGTTAATGACGGCTATTCTCTTAGAGTCTCGCTGAAGGACTATAAACGCAAAACCAGTCGCCGTTTGGATTTGAGCAATGCTTCCATACTTGGAATGCAGGGCGCTATGGCTATTGAAAAAATGATGCTTGATCTCATGCCCCCGCGTGAAATATTTACTACGCTTTCTTATGATGAAGTCTCGAAAAAATGCGCAGAAATAGAAAATACGCTGATTCAACAGATTGAGGCACGCCGCAATAGCAAATAATTTTTATTAAATTACAATCGTGCGCATTTTTGTTCTAGTCTTTTTGCTGATTTTGAACGCCTATGCCGAACCTAACGGTTCCGGTACGGCTCGTTCGCAATCTTCTGCAAAAAAGGCGAATTCTACAATCTCGGCTTCTTCTGTCGCTAAGAATTCGAAAGATGTCGTTGTTGTTCGGGATACCATTGTCGACACTATTTATGTTGTCATGCCGGAATCGTCCAGGAATGAGCAAAAGTCCAAGAGCTATAATATCCCGTTGCCGCGCCAGTCCGCTTTTTTGGGCGAAGGTATTTCCGTAGGCATCGGTGCGGGGCTTTTCAATGCCTCGAAAGACTGCGATTGCCTGGGGGTCTGGCAAGGTCAGTTGGAATATCACTACAAGGATTACATTACCGGTGGCTTTGACGTTCGTTTCTTTGGGGGAACGCTCGACCGCGATGTCATGCTCATGTATCAGCGCTATCGATTGAATACTCGTATTCACAAGAGTTTTTCGTGGATCGATTTTTATGCTTCTGCTTTGTTTGGGCTGGAAACAACCGACCTCTCGGAGTTTCGTAAAGAATTGAAGGAAGGGGTCCAAAAGGATGGTGCATCCGGTGATGCATCCGATGATGTCTCTGGCGATGAAGGTGCGGATTCGACTGCGGTTGAACGAAATTGTGAAAAGATGTTCTCGCTGGATGGATTTACGCTTGGTTTTGAAGTGGGCATGGGCGTTATTGTTGGACCGTATCTGGGTTTTGTTGGCAGTGCCGCCTATGAATTCAATTTTTCATGGACACAACTTGTAACGTTCAGTCCCGGTATTGCTTTTAATTTACATGAAGTCTGGCCATGGGCGAATAAAAATTTGCGTTCGACATGGATTTCCTTTGAAATGGTTTTCCAACGGTATTTTAACCGTGACGTGATGGAATGGGCTGTGGCCGGTTTCCTCGGTCTCCAGTTTGGCATTTAAATAAGGCTCCCTCCAGGATGACTATCCAAATTCCTAATTTCAAACTCCTAAAGCCTAATACCCAATACCTAAAACCTAAAATCTACTCCCTACTTCCTACTCCCTACTTCCAACCACCCCCTCAGGTTTGACATCGAAAACGCTTTTTTCTATATTAGGCGCACCGATTTTTATCGGAACCCTCCCGGAGCCAATGTCGGTATCCGGGCGATAGACCAAAGGGACTCATTATGAGACAATACGAAACGATGGTGATCATCGACGCTATGATCTCTGACGATGCTATCAAGGCTGAAGTCGAGACTATCGCCGCCAACATCACCAGCGGTAACGGCGAAATTCTCCGCCGTGACGACTGGGGCAAGCGTAAGCTCGCATACACAATCAACAAGCGCCAGCACGGCTACTATGTCATCTTCTACTACAAGGCAGAAGCTGCAACAGTCGCTGCTATGGAAGCCGCTCTCAAGCTGAACGAAAACGTCCTCCGTTGGATGACCCTCGCTGATTATCCGATGAGCGAAATCGTTTATGACCAGACTCAGGCACAGACAACCGAAGAAATCATTCCGGTTGACGCAGAAGAAGGGGAGGCTGAATAATGGCTTTTGAAGATAAGAAGCAGGCTACTCGTATTCGCCGCAAGAAGACTTGCTGGTTCACCGAGAACAATGTCAAGTTCATTGATTACAAGGACGAAAAGACTCTTCGTCGCTTCATCTCTGAACGTGGCAAGATTATCCCGCGCCGCATTTCTGGCACATCTGCCAAGTATCAGCGTATGCTGAACGAAGCTATCAAGCGTGCCCGTCAGATGGCTATTCTCCCGTTTGTTTCGGACAGTTTGCGCTAATAAGGAGGAACTAGACTATGGAAATTATTCTTAAGGCTAACGTCCCCCATTTGGGCAAGATGCTTGACATCGTGAAGGTTAAGGACGGCTATGCCCGTAACTACCTCTTCCCGCGCAAGCTCGCTGTTCGTGCTACCAAGGAAGCCAAGCTTGAAATCGAAAACAACCGCGCTGCCGTTGAAGCCCAGTTCCAGAAGGAACTCGCCGCTGCTGGTGACGTGGCTGCAAAGCTTTCTCAGGTTTCTGTCAACCTCGAACGCCGCGTTGTTGAAGGCGAACGTCTCTACGGTTCTGTTTCCGCAGGTGACATCGCTGAAGCAATCACCAAGGCTGGTGTCAAGGTTTCTCGTGCTCAGATCGACCTTGCTGAACCGATCAAGCAGCTCGGTGTTTACACCGTGACTGTCAAGGTCTTCAGCGACGTTGAAGCACAGGTCAAGGTTTGGGTGGTCGCAGAGAAGTAACAAACCGAGAGTCGCAAGGTCAAACTAGTTTGGCCTTATGACCAAGGTGCTGTTACGGACGGGTGTGTAACACCCAAAAGTAATTCTCTTCAGTTCCACTGAAAATCTTACGGACCGTCCCATTCGGGGCGGTTTTTTTATATAAAGGCTCTTTTTACAACATTTTGTTGATTCCCTAGTTGAAAACGTAAGTAAAAAATTATATTTTTCAGTGGGTTTGATTATAAAAAGAGAGTGGTTTATGTTAAAAAAAATTGCAATACTAGCTCTTGCTGTTTCTGCGGCGTATTCGAATGCGCTTGCTCAGGATGAATGCGTTGTTACTTTATCGGGTTCCACTGTTTTTACGGGAGAACAGATTCGGCCTGTTGTCAAAAAAGTTGAATGTGGGGACGATGAGTATACAGAAGAAGTTCTGAAAGATTTTGTGACTTATGGCACGAATATCAATGCTGGTGTAGATGCCGGTCTTGTTACGATTACGTTGCCGAATGGTGATGTTGTCAATAACAAATTTGAAATCAAGCGAAAAGGAGTCCGCTTGATTGCCGATGATTGCGAAAAAGAATTGGGGGCCGCTACACCGAATTTGACTTGGCATTATGATACAAAAAATACGGATTTAAGTTCGCTTAATGCGGATACCTTGCAAAGGTTCGAAAGCGAACTTGCCAAAAAAGTGAAACTTGTCGTTGCTGACGGTGTTGAGGAAGTTGGCTTCAAATTCGAAATTAATGGTGATCCTTCTGTTGATTTGAATAAATTATTCCCGAACTACAATGTTATCGTTAGTAAGGGATTCATGACCATTATAAAAACGCAAATTACGGTAGCTGTGGAAAACGCTACGAAAGTTTATGGTTCTGCCGATCCGAAATTTGAATACACCATTACGGGCAACATTAAAAAAGATGATTACGGAAAGTTAGGTAAAATCGAGTTGTCTAGGAACGATGGAGAAAATGTCGGTAAATATGAAATTGCAATTTCTGTAGAAAACACGGATCTTGTCGACTACGATGTCGTTGTCGTTCCCGGTTCTATGACGATTACGCCTGCGGCGGCTTCGTTGTCGGTTGATAATGCTACGAAAGTTTACGGCTCGGCAACTCCTGAATTTACATATAAGGTAACTGGACTGGTCGGCAATGACGAATTGAAGGATGTTTCGCTCTCTTGTGCAAAGTGCCTTACTTCGGGGCTTGAAAAAGTGGACGAATATGTTATTACGGCTAGCGTCAATGCTGCCTCTAACCCTAATTATGTTGTTACAACGACTAATGGCTCGCTTACCGTTACTCCGAAGGCTGTTACAGTAACCTTGCTGGATGCCGAAAAGACTTATGGCGACAAGGATCCCAATTTTACCTATGAAGCTGAAGGGCTTGTTAGCAATGGTGAAACTCTCAAATCTGCCAAAATCAGCCGTGACGAAGGCGAAATTGTGGGTACTTATAAAGTAAGCCTGGAGTTTGCTGAAGGCGCTAATCCCAATTATACATTGACGACTGTGCCCAGTACCTTGACGATCAATCAGAAAAATGTTGTTTTGTCTGTTGATGACGTTTCGAAAAAGTATGGTGAAAAAGATCCAGAATTGACTTATACGGTCGATGCACTTGCTTCGTTTAATGGAGTTCAGGATGTATTGAAGGGTGTTTCGCTTACACGAGAGGCGGGCGAGGATGCCGGTGAATACGCGATTACGGCTACTGTCGATGCAAAGGCGAATCCTAATTATGTTATAAAAATTGCAGAAGGCGGTAAGCTTACGATTACTGCCAACAACGATAAAATTGTGGTTACCATTAAAGGTCATACGAAAACCGTAGAATATAGTGGTCAAGAACAGACTGTAAATGGCTTTGATATCTCGACAAACAGCGAAGCGTATTCTTTGAAGTTTGTCACTTATACAGGCGATTCATCGGTCTCTGGCACTGACGCCGGCAAGTATGCGATGGGGCTTTCTGCAAATGACTTTAAAAATACTTCTGTCAACTATCCTAACGTGATTTTCAATATCACGGATGGCGTTCTGAATATTTCGCCGAGATCGGTTGTGGTGAAGGCGAAGTCGGATACTATTACTTATGGGGATGAAATCCCGACGGAATTTGAATGGGTTGCCGATAGCCTCTTGAACGGAGACACTTTGGATAATATTCATTTGTCCTTGAATAAGACTGGCCGTCTCGCTGCCGGGGATTATGCGCTTGTCTTTGATCAAAAAAATCCGTCTAATAAAAATTATGCTGTTAGCAAGTACGAAACGGCGACCTTGACCGTATTGAAAAAAATCGTGACGGTGACTATTGCCGATACAGGAAAAGTTTATAGTGAAGAAGATCCGGAACAATATCGATATGACGTCGATGGACTTCTTGATGGCGATGTGCTGAACGGGATAAAAGTGGTGCGTGAAGCGGGTGATTCTGTGCGTCCTGAAAATGGAACGTACCGCATTTCTGCAACGTTTGCGTCTGATGATGTCAATCCGAATTACACGGTGAAGATAAAGCAGGGACAATTCAAGATTACTCCTTATAAGGAACAAATTACGGTCGGTATTTTTGGTGACGATATTAGTGTGGAAGTCACGGGAGAAGACATCTCTGTCCCGATGAGCTTTGACGTTAGCCCGTTGCGCATTCCGGGTGAACCTTGGTTGCCGGAAAAGTACGCTTATTCAAAATCGTTTGTTGCCTACAAGGGGGCGCCGAATGTGTCCGGAAAGGAATTAGGGCGCTATGACATGAATCTTTCAGCCTCTGATTTCGTCAACCTTTCGTTGAATTTCGAAAATGTTCAGTTCCGCATTGCCAAGGATGGTTCCTTGACTATTCACGAACCGGGTGTTTCTATAGGTTCTGTTAAGGCTGCAAAGGCGTTCGGACTTTCTTCGATGAACCGTTGCATCCAGGTAAGCGGTTCTGCGGTAGGTGTTAATTTTGCCGTTCTTGACATGCAGGGGAGAATTGTTCACAAGGGTGTCGTTTCTACCACTAATTTTGAAATTCCTGTTCCGAATGCAGGTGTTTATATGGTGCGTGTCGGTGCTACAATTCAGAAGATTCGTGTTAAATAATCGTTAATCCTGAAATTTTATGATAAAAGCCTTGGATTTATGTCCGGGGCTTTTGTTTTGACAACATTTTTTGCTATTTTAGAATTATATGCGCAAGTTTGCTCTTTTACCCTTGTTTTTAGGTCTTTCTCTCGCTCAGCACTCGTTTGCCCAGGTGAGAGATTTGTTCGCTGAATTTGAAGAAGAGACGAAGGCTTCTACAGCCTCTGTTCCAGCGAGTTCGGCTTCGGTTGTCCCAGCCAGTTCTGCGGTGGTTGTCCCGGCGAGTTCCTCAGCTAAGGCAACGGCAAGTTCGGCATCCAAGAAGTCGAAGGGAAAATCTTCTAGCAGTATTGCTGTTTCTAGCTCGTCCGAATCGCTTCCGTCGAGTTCATCGATTGTTGTATTGAGTTCGTCTTCTGATGCGGTTTTGCCGCCTGTTTCGGTCAGCTCTTCATCAGTTGCTCCGGTGGAACAGAATCCTTCTGTTGCGGACTCGAGTGCTTCTGTTGCAGTTGCTGATACTTCTGTGCTGGATTCCGCATCTCGCGATTCGCTCATGCGCAAAGCCGCTATTGAGGAAGCTGAAAAAGTTCGTGCCCTCGCTGATTCTTCACGCCGAGCGGATTCCCTTGCGCAAGCCCAGGCCGCAGGTCTCATGAATGTGAGTAGCAGTTCCGTTGCCGCATCGTCTAATAGCTTGAGCCGCCGCGATCTTCTAGGACCGGTGAAGGTTTCCAAAGTGAACGGCATTGATGAAATGAAAGGTCGCTACAAGAACCCGCGCAAGGCTTTATTCCTTTCTCTGTTGGTTCCCGGTGTGGGACAGATGTATGTCGGAGGAAAGACGTCCACGTATGTCCGTGGTGGTGTCTACATGGCTTTGGAAGTATTCATGTGGAGCGGTTGGGGGTATTTCTCCATTTACAAGTATAATCAACAGGTCCGTAAGTATGAAAAATTTGCGAAGGAACATTACTCGATTGGACGTTATGAAAGTTCCATGCGCGAACTCTATGATGCTGCCGGTAGTTCATTGAATGCCAAGGAATTCAACAACCGTTATATGGGTACCCGCAAATCGTTCTGCGAAGCCATCTATGGCAATGCAGGAAAAAATCACTGCTATGTCCAAGGGACCTTGTTTGATGAAGACCAAAGCCATCGTGCGCTTTTTGAAAAGGATAAAAAGCTTGGCGATGAAATGAGCTACTTTGCTGATAAGGTTGGCCGTGGCTTTGATAAGGAATCCGAATTGTTCCAGTTGATTTCCGAAGGTGCTTATGTGCTTGGTTGGGATGATGTGGATGACGTGTCTGCCAGTACGCTTAACTTGGGTGAAGCAGAAGTTGTTTCGCTAGGTGAATCGGATCGCCTGAAAAAGTATCGTTCCATGCGTCGTGATGCTAATGATTATGCTGACATGCAGGCGTGGTTCATCGGCGGCTTGATCTTGAATCACATTGTTTCCGCCGTTGATGCTGCGCTCACAGCACATGCCCATAACAAGGTTCTCTACGAAGAAGATCTTTCTTGGTACGATCGTTTGCATTTTGATAGCGGCGTGTCTTTCAAGGATTCCTTCGGTTGGATGGTTCGTGCAAACTGGGGATTCTGATGCGCATCGTTCTTGCCATACTGCTTGCATCGGTCGCTGCTTTTTCGCAAATTGTGGTGAGCGTTGATCAAAATGTCTATAAGAACAGCGATAAGAATGTTTTCTTGGCTGTTGGTGCGTCGGCGCTTTTGCCGGGCATGGGCGAACTTTATCTGGGCGAACAGAAGTTCGTGCGTCCGTTTGTGTGGACTGATCTTGCCTTGTGGGTTGCCGCTATTGGATCTTACGTAGTGGGGGACCGCTATGTGACGTCCGCGCACAATTATGCGGTGCGCCATGCTGGCTTTACGGGAAACAAGAATGTTTCCATATTGAATACGGTTGGCGCTTATCGCAGCCGTTCTGGTGTGTTCGGGCAAAATTCTTCGCCGGATATGAACGAAGACTACAATCAGGCGATGATACGTTCGGATAAGAAAGTGGATGAAGAATTTTCAAACGATATCCAGTGGGATTGGGGGAGTTCCGATAATCCTGAAACAACTGCGCATATTGAAGAATTCAAGAGTCGTATGCGTCATTACCGTGTGAGCCGCATTGTATTTCAGGTGACTGTTGGTGCGTTAATCTTGAACCGCGTTGTTTCCATGATTGATGCGTGGCGCATTTATCGTGCAACCTCTACGAATTCTTTTTCTAACCGTGTGCAGTTCGAACCGGAATTCTATCAGGACGGCGGTGCGCTCTTCATGAACGTGAAGTTTTAATTAGGTTTTAGGTTGTAGGCTATAGGGGGGTAGGAATAATACCTTTTAACGCAACCGATTCGACATTTTATTCATCTAAGTATTGAAATCTACGTTTTCGAATAATGGCAATGCTGTAACGATAATCCTAAGACCTAACACCTATTACCTAACACCTAGTTACTTATGAAACATCTTCTTCTAATAGCTCTCTCTTCTTTCGTTCTTGTTGCTTGCGGTGGTAATAACGATTCCACTAAGGGGGCGGGTGCTCCTAATGGCAAAGGTAGTGGTGGTAAAAAGGGCGGAGCCCAGCGGGTGCTGAATGTCGAAGGTTATGTGGCAGAACTAGGTTCGCAAGGAAAAGTTTTCCAGACAATGGCGACTCTTGTGCCGAAGAACAGTGTTTCGCTTTCGGCGGCGACATCGGGTCGGTTGGTGAGCCTTACGGCGAAAGATGGTGCGGTTGTAAAAAAAGGCTCTCTCCTTGCGAAGATTGACGATTCTGAACTTCGAGCACAGCTTAAACAGGCGGAATCAAACAAAATGCTTGCGGAGCAGAAAGAACAGCGCGTGCGCAATCTTTTTGAAAAGAATGGTGCGACCAAGCAGGATTTGGAAGCTGCCGAGGCTTCGCTCAAGTCCGCGCAGGCTAGTGTCGAACTCATTCGCGCTCAGCTTACAAAGACCGAAGTCCGTGCGCCTTTTAGTGGCAAACTCGGTTTTGTCGATGTGTCCGTAGGCGCCTGGCTCAATTCGGGTACGCCGATTGCGGAACTCAGCGAAGTGGACCGCCTAAAGGCGAAGTTTGCACTTCCGCAACGGTACGCTTCTGTTATCAAGGTGGGTGACAAGATTAATCTCAAGGATTCGGAACGCAATGTTGAAAAGGTTGGTGTTGTTTCTGCGCTCGATGCCGTGATTTCAGAAAGTAGCCGCACTCGTCGCGTAATGGTGGATGTCGATAACGCGAAGGGTGAACTTATTGCAGGTAGTTTTGTGAGCGTGAATGTCGCTATGGAAGCGAGTAACGTGCAGAGCTTTACTATCCCGTCGGAAGCTATGATTCTTGACAGGGAAGGCGCTTACGTGTTTGTATGCCAAGGTGGCAAGGCTAAGATTAAGCATGTCACGACGGGACTTCGCACGCCGATGTCTGTGCAGGTGCTTTCGGGCCTTGACGTTGGCGATACGGTAATAGTCTCAGGCATTGTGAGCCTTCGCCCAGGTGCCGATGTAAAGATTAAGGGACTCCGCCATTCGATCAATTACGAGGTAGAGTAATGAGCGTAAGCCAGCTCTCCGTCCGTCGCCCAGTCCTCATGACTGTAATGGCGCTTGTCATTCTGTTGCTCGGTTTTTTTGGGCTCAGCTCTCTTGGTATTCGTGAATACCCGAACGTCGACTATCCCTTGATTCAGGTGCGTACTTCTTACCCGGGAGCAAACGCAGCCGTTGTCGAAGCGGAAGTCACCGAAATTTTGGAAGCGTCCATCAACAGTGCGTCCGGTATCAAGGCGCTGACTTCGACGAGCCGCGACGGATTCTCTTACATCAGCATCGAGTTTGAAACGGGCATGGACCTGGAAGCGGCTGCAAACGAAATTCGCGACCGCGTAAGCCGTGTGCGTCGCCGCTTGCCTGACGATGTTGATGAACCGACCGTTTATAAGTCCGATAGCGATAATGACCCGATTTTGATGGTGAGTCTTGTGAGCGACAAGCTCGATCCGATGGAAGTTTCGGAAATCGCGAACAATCACGTGAAAGAACGCTTGCAGACGATCAACGGCGTTTCCGAAGTGGCTATTTGGGGCGAAAAGCGTCCGGTGGTGCGCTTGTGGATTGACCCCATCCGTATGCAGGCTCTGGGTGTCTCAGGCGCGCAGATGGCGGCGGCGTTGAAGCAGGGCAACCTCGAACTCCCTTCCGGTTCCATTGAAGGAAGTGAAACGACTCTTTCAATCCGTACGCTTGGGCGAATTCTCGACCCGAAATCGTTTGGCAATATTGCGATTAAAACTGCTACCGATGGAACTGTTATCCGTATTTCTGACGTAGCGGACATTCATTACGAACCGAAAGATACGCGTACGGGCTTTAGGCGTAACGGCAAGAACTCGATTACGCTTGCGCTCATGGCGCAGCCGGGCAGTAACCACGTTGAAATAGCAAACGAGTTTTACAAGCGCGTCGAAGATATTCGCCGTGAAATTCCTGAAGGCGTGGAATTGCTATACGGTCGCGATACTTCGATTAATATTCGTGCATCCATCAAGGAAGTGGTGGAGACCATCTTTATAGCGTTTTTGCTAGTGATTGCAATTATCTTCGCGTTTTTGCGCGAAAGCCGTACGACGTTTATCCCGATGGTCGTGGTGCCGGTGTCTGTTATCGGTAGCTTCTTTGTGCTTTATCTTTGCGGGTTCAGTATCAACGTGCTCACGCTCTTGGCGATGGTCCTTGCGATTGGGCTTGTCGTGGATGATGCGATTGTGATTGTGGAAAACATTTACCACAAGATTGAAGGTGGCATGACGCCTAAGCAGGCGGCTGTTGCCGGGACGAACGAAATCTTTTTTGCGGTGATTGCGACATCTGTCGTATTGATGGCTGTGTTTGTGCCGGTACTTGCTTTGGGAGGTACGACAGGGCTCTTGTTCCGTGAATTTGTGGCGGTGATGATCGGGACGGTGTTCCTTTCGACGCTTTGTGCACTCACGCTTTCGCCAATGCTTTGTTCTAAATTCTTGAAACGCCAGAAACAGGGATGGTTTTTCCGCGTCACGGAACCGTTCTTCGAATGGTTTAATGCTTTCTATTCACGCTTGTTGGGTGGATTCCTCAGAATGCGCTTGCTCCTGTTCCCGGTTGTGGCGGTGCTTTTCTTTGCGGCGTACTACTGCTTCAACAACATGAGTAGCGAAATGGCGCCTACCGAGGATGCGAATGCGGTCATGGTGAACATGAGCATGCCCGAAGGCGTGAACCTTTCGCGTACAAAGCGGATGGCCGACGAATTTGTCGATGAAGTGACTTCGATTCTCGATACGAACGAGTACACGGAATTCCAGGCCGGTGCATGGAACGCCGGTAACTCGAGAATGCGTTTGTTCTTGAACGACGATAAGAAAGCGCGCCGCCCGCAGAGCGAAATTGCCCGTGCAATCCAGGTTCTCGGTAACGAATATCCGGATTTGCGCGTGATGGTGTTTGAACCGCAGAGTATCAGTACGCAGCGCGGCGGGCTCCCGGTGCAGTTCGTGCTCCAGGCCCCGAACATCGAAGTGCTGCGCGACCTCGTGCCAAAATTTGAAGAGGCAGCAAGCAAAAGTCCGGTATTCAGCGTGGTGAACAGCAACTTGCGTTTTACCAAGCCGGAGCTCCACATCGAAATTTTGCGCGACAAGGCGAACGAGGAAGGAGTCTCGGTGAACGATATTGCGCAGGCGGTGCAGCTTGCGATTAGCGACCAGACTTATGGCGATTACTACAAGGATGGCCGCCAGTACGATATCATTGGCGCTGTCGGTTACCAGTACCGCGATACGCCGGAAAATCTCTCGATGCTCACGGTCAAGAACGGCAAGGGTGAGCTGGTGAGCCTGGACAACTTTATTACGTACAAGGAACAGTCCGCATCGCCGTCGCTCCCGCGTTACAACCGCTTTAGCGCGGCGACCATCCAGGCGGGGCTTGTGCCGGGCAAGACGATTGGCGACGGCGTGGAAGAGATGCGCCGCATTGCGAAAAAGCTCTTGAAGGATTATCCGAGCGTGAGCACGACTTTGAGCGGTTCATCGAAGGAATTCGAGGAAAGTTCTTCGGGCTTGTACGTGGTGTTCTTGCTTGCGCTTGCGCTAGTGTTCCTGGTACTTGCGGGGCAGTTCGAAAGTTTCCGTGCGCCGTTCGTGATTTTCTTTACGGTGCCACTTGCTTTGGCTGGCGCTCTTGTGAGTTTGTACATAACCGGGCAGACGCTCAACATCTTTAGCGAAATCGCGCTGATTCTATTGATTGCGCTTGTGACGAAGAATGGTATTTTGATTGTGGAATTTGCAAACCAGATTGCCGAGAATACGGGTTGCGGTAAGCTTGAGGCGGCTAGGCTCGCGGCGGAACGCCGCTTTCGCCCAATCCTCATGACGAGCCTTTCAACGGTATTGGGCGCGGTGCCGCTCATCATGACCGGCACGCCTAGCCGCATTGCGATGGGTATTGCAATTGCTGGCGGCCTTACGTTCGCAACGTTCATGTCGCTCTTCATTGTGCCTGCCGCATATAGCTTCTTTGCCGGAAAAGTCGAAACCGTCCGCAGTGACGCAAGCAAAATGGCGTAGGGCTGTGGGCACGGACCTTGCGGTCCTTTGAGCTTAATGTAATAGAAAAACTCAAGGTTTTGCTGAATAATGCTATTAGAAAACGAGATCATGAGAAAAACTCATAGCTCATACCTCAAAGCGAAGCGTGCCGAAAGGCGCTATGCGCCGACCCCATGCCTACTTCACCAGCTGGAACACTTTCTCGTCTTCGCGGCTCATGCCATAGCGGGTGCGGAGAATTTCTTCTTTGTACAGCGAGTCTGTCTTCAGTTTTTGGATAAGTTCTTCCCGTTCTTCGAGAACTTTGCTTAACGAATCAATCTGCTTTTGGTAGAGCTCGATTTCTTTTGCTATTCTACGCTGCTCTGGAATGCTGTCCTTGCCGAACAGCAGATGGAACACCAGGAACGCAAATGCGATCACGGTGGCAATTCCAATGAGAAGTCGTAAGTGCAACTAATTATGCTCCGTTAAAATAGAATTGGAAGTTGTCCTTTGATGTGACTAGACCAGATATTTCTAGCTCCGTCAATATAGCTAAAAGTTCTGGCGCCTTAAAGTCAAATTCTTGCTGAAGTTCTGAAAAAGTTTTGCGGAACCCTTTATAATGCTCGAATATTTTTTGCGCATTGGTCGAAAGTTGTACTCCACATGTCGCGAGTTGCTCCATTTTAGCCTTTTCGAGTTGCGGAATTCCTGCGACGGACGGCAAACTTTCGGGGACGAATACGGGCTTGGCTCGACCGCTGTCAAGGAGTGCGTTTGTGCCGCTGTAGAGTTCGCTGTCGAAATTGCCGGGAATGGCGAGAAGTATTTTTCCTTCGTCCTGGCAGAATTGTGCGGTGAGGAGTGCGCCTCCCTTTTTACGGCTTTGGATGACAAGCGTTGTTTGCGAGAGTCCGCTGATGATGCGGTTTCTGGCGATGAAGTTTCCCTTGTAGGCGGGGGTTTCGCCTTCGTACTCGCTTAATAGGGCTCCTCCGGCATCGATAATACGGTTAGCGAGGACGCTGCGCTCTCCATCGAGTTTGGTATCTAGGCCTTGTCCCAGGACGGCTATTGTTGGAATACCGGCTTTGAGTGCTGCTCGGTGGCAAAAACTGTCGATGCCTTGCGCTAGCCCCGAAATGACTACGGCATTTGTTCCCTTGAGCGAATTGACGAGCCGCCTACAGAGTTCCTCGGCTGATGAGGACGGGCGGCGCGTGCCGACCATGGCGATTCCGATTTTATCAGCGGAGGGGAGTGTGCCCTTATAAAAAAGCTGTTTGGGGCAGAACTTGGATGCACCAAGGAGGAGCGGATAATTGTCGCGGGCGAGTTTACGGTAGGGGGCGCTGTATACAGGTTTCGTTTCCATTTTTTTTGTCATGCCCGTATTTTGTCATGCTCGTACGGAGCGTGCGTTTGGGGTTTTAAAATAAGATGAGGATATAAGAAACGATAAAAATAACGGTATAATAACGGTGTAACTAATTTACTGAATTTATTGTGTAAAAACAAGAGGACGCGTTTACTTTCTATCTTTTACCGCATGAAGTATACATTTAATGATCTTGTCGATATCATGGCGCGTTTGCGCTCGGAAAATGGATGCCCATGGGACCGTAAGCAGGATACGCATTCGCTGTTGCCGTATTTGGTCGAGGAAAGTTGTGAATTTATCGATGCTGCACAAGAAGGTGACAAGGAGCACATGTGCGAGGAACTTGGCGATGTGCTATTCCAGGTGATTTTCCATTCGCAGGTTTGCAAGGAACAAGGCGATTTTTCGATTGACGATGTGATTCAGGGCTTGTGCGAAAAGATGGTGCGTAGGCATCCGCATGTTTTTGGTGATGCTCAAGTCGATAACGCTAACGATGTCAGCCGCCGTTGGGAACGCATCAAGGCTCAAGAAAAGAACAACATAAAGCATGCGGGCGAGTCTATTATGGATAAGGTAAGCAAGAGCATGCCGACTCTTGCGCGTTCGCAAGATATTATTCGTAGGGTGGCTAAAGTGGGCTTTGATTGGGGTGAGGCTGCTCCCGTATTCGACAAGGCGCAGGAAGAATTTGCGGAGTTTAGGCGTGAAATGGAAAATGTTACGCCCGAAAATGCGAATATAGACCGCCTTGAAGATGAGTTCGGCGACATTATGTTTAGTTTGGTTAATGTGGCGCGCCATTGCGGCTTCAATGCCAACATTGCCTTGCAGCGTGCGAATAACAAGTTCGAAAAGCGCTTCCGCGAAGTGGAACGCCGTGTTAAAGAACAAGGTAAAGAAATCAAGGACGTGGGCCTTGAAGGTTTGCAAAAACTCTGGAAAGAAGCAAAGCGTAAAAGCTATTAGGTGTTAGTTTTTTGTAATTGTGCCGTAGGCGCCTAACTAACCTAATCCCTATAGCCTACAACCTATAACCTATCTCTACTCCAATTTGGAATGTTCTTTTTGGGAACTTCTTTTTTTGAAAAATTTTGTTCACACTCGAAATTTGTGTGCTATATTATTCTCGTGGCACCAGTAAATTCTGGTTCTGAGACGGGAAGCCGGATCGAATCGCGGAGTAGAACTTACTAATGTTACGTTATTATTAGAGTTCCGCGAGTTTCCTTGCGGGACTCTTCTTTTGTGCGAATTACTGTGTGTGTGCTAACCTCAAACATAAAGACCTGCAACTTCCGTTGCAGGCCTTTTAAACTTTCGGGCCTTTCGCATTTTGCGGTCGTATTTGTGAGCAAAAAAGAGCCCCCCGGTATTAACCGAGGGCTTCTTGCGAGAGGAACGGCAGTGACGTAATTTCTAACTTAAGTCTAGCCGTTCCGGTCGTATTTGTGAGCGATAAAAAAGCCCCCGGTATTAACCGGGAGCTTTTTAGCGAGAGCGAGGGGCTGAAGGAGTTATTTAGCCTGCTTTTAGCCCCGAGCGATCGTGTTAGGCGCGAGCCTTAACCTTGTCGCCGTACTTCTTGATGAGTTCTTCCTGGATGTTCTTCGGAACCGGGAGGTACTTGCAGAATTCCATCGTGAATTCAGCCTTACCCTGGGTCATGGAACGGAGGTCCGTTGCGTAACCGAACATTTCGGAAAGCGGAACTTCAGCGGTGATAGTGGTCATGCCGAGTTCTTCGCTAGTGCCAGTGATAGCACCACGACGCTGAGAAACGTTACCCACGACAGAACCCTGGAATTCGGTCGGAGTCTGGATTTCGACCTTCATGATCGGTTCGAGAATCTGAGCACCAGCCTTGGCGAAAGCTTCGCGGAAGGCCATACGGGCTGCAACCTGGAACGCCATGTCAGAGGAGTCGACCGGGTGGAATGCACCATCCTGAACTTCCATTTCGATACCCACAACCGGGAAGCCGATCAAGGAACCAGCTTCCATGCAGCTCTGGAAACCCTTGTCGCAAGACGGGATGTATTCCTTCGGAATACGGCCACCGACGACGGAGTTGACGAAATTGTAGACCTTTTCCTGGTCGCCTTCGACAGCCATCGGACGCATTTCGCCGACGACCTTAGCGTACTGACCAGAACCACCGGTCTGCTTCTTGTGGGTGTAGTCGAACTTGGCCGGGCGGGTGATGGTTTCGCGGTAAGCAACCTGCGGAGCACCAGTCGTCACGTCGCACTTGTATTCACGGCGCATACGTTCGATATAAACGTCAAGGTGGAGTTCGCCCATACCCTTGATGATGGTCTGACCAGATTCCTTGTCCACTTCGACCTGGAACGTCGGGTCTTCCTTCGTGAAGCGGTTGAGGGCCTTGGACATGTTGTCGAGGTCGTCACGGTTCTTGGCTTCGATAACAAGTTCGATAACCGGGTTAGGAACGTGCATGGAAGTCATGTTGTAGTGGTTCTTGCCATCCGTGAAAGTCGTACCGGATGCGCAGTCGATACCGAACAGGGCAACGATGTCGCCTGCACCGGCTTCGGTAATATCCACCATTTCGTCAGCGTGCATACGGACGAGACGACCAACGGAAACCTTCTTGCCGGTTGCCATGTTGGTGATCATGTCGCCCTTCTTGAGGGTACCCTGGTAAACGCGGACGTAGGTGAGCTGGCCATAGCGGTCGTTCACGAGCTTGAATGCGTAGCAGACGAGCGGTGCGTTGTCTTCGGACTTGAGGATGACTTCGGCTTCGTTGTTGTCGAGGTCGAGAGCCTTGTTTTCAACGTCGGTCGGGCACGGGAGGTAGTCGATAACACCGTCGAGGAGCTTCTGGACGCCGATATTCTTGTGAGCGGAACCCATGAACACCGGAGTGATGTCGAGACGGATCGTGGCTTCGCGGATGACCTTCTTGAGGAGGGCCTTGTCGATTTGGTCGACGCCATACTGGCCTTCCATAGCCTTTTCCATGACTTCGTCGCTGTAGTCAGCGCAGCAGTCCACGAGCTTTTCGCGGTATTCGTTGGCCTGGTCGACGAGTTCGGCCGGGATTTCCTTTTCGATCATGTTGTCGCCGTTGTCGCCTTCGAAGTAGTAGGCCTTCATTTCGATAAGGTCGACCACACCCTTAAGATTGGATTCCAAACCTATAGGAATCTGCATCACGCACGGCTTGTGGTTGAGCTTTTCCTTGAGCATGACGGCAACGCGGAGCGGATTTGCACCAGAGCGGTCGCACTTGTTCACGAACACGACGCGCGGCACATGGTAGCGGCGCATTTGGCGGTCAACGGTAATAGACTGGGACTGGACGCCTTCAACGCCGGTCAGAACGAGGATTGCACCGTCCAACACGCGGAGAGAACGTTCCACTTCGATCGTGAAGTCCACGTGCCCCGGGGTATCGATGATGTTGATGGAGTCCTGCAGCAGACTGGATAGTGATGCCGCGTTCGCGTTCAAGTTCCATGGAGTCCATCGTGGCACCGACGCCGTCTTTACCACGAACTTCGTGGATAGCGTGAATGCGCTTTGTGAAGTAAAGGATACGTTCGGTAAGGGTAGTCTTACCGGAGTCGATGTGGGCAGAAATACCAATATTTCTGTGAAATTGAATGTCTTTCATATTTTATTCCACTGATGGAGTTAATGTTATTGAATGTTGCGCGCAAAAATAGAAAATTTTGGGGGCGAACTCAAGGGCGCTTTTTCATTTGAAAGTATAAAAGGGCGCGAAAATGGTTAAATTTTGCGTTTTTTCACAATTAGGTAGACTAAAATTCCTGCCAGAATGGCTATGATTCCCCAGATAATGCAGGATCGTGCGGACATCCAGGGACCAAAATTCATAAAGTACCGCTGGGCGACTGTGTAATAATCATAGTTTGTGAGTGCTTCGGCAAATCCGTCGATGTTTATGGGAATATAAAAATGGCTGAGGGCGATTTGGATTACCAGTAATACTATTGTCGACTTTGTACTCAAATGTATTTTGTCGAGAGCGCATCCGAGCGGGACAAAAATCATCGGGAGAAACGGGAGGATGTGCCTTGCTTCGCTATCGGTCGCAAAGAAGAAAATTGCAAGAAATGCAAGGGCGTAACCCGGACTTCTGTTGAAAATTTCTTTTGAAAAATCGCGGAACAGGATAATTACGAGTAGTGGCAGAATGCCAAAGTAGCAAAGATGTGCAATCGGTGTGATGAGCGGATATTTTAGTGGACGGAGAAAAATTTGGAGAATGAAGGCTGAACTGCTGAAGTAGAACTCATCGTTGGTATGTGCGTGGAGGTAGAGGTTGATGGCGATGAAAGGAATGGCGACGAAAGCGATTTTTTTCAAAGACGATTGACGGATAAATTCGCGAATGTATGTGAATGGGGTATGGAACCGGTAGTCACAATTTTGTAGGATAACGTAAAGAAAAATTCCCCAGGCGATAGCATTGGTAAGGAGGAGTGGAATGGATGCCGGGATAAAGAGCATGCTGTCGAGAAGCGGCTGCTTGTTCAATAGATAGAGAATGGCTACAGCACCGAAGGATAAGAGTGGAAACGTGAGTGCAATGGCTTTGCCGGTGTGAATTTTTAGACGTGGCGCATCTTGTGGAAATGCATCCCCGAAAAAGTATAAGAGCCAGATTGTGTAGGTGATTGTCGGCCATGTGAGAATTCCCAGAAATGAAACTAGGAGCGCCTTTGCAAACTTGCCACATTGCAAGTAGTAAAAAGAAACGAGAAAAATTGTGCTTGCAAATGCGTCTGTCTGAAAAATTTCATAGCCGCAATTTTTAAGAACGAAGTAATTGAAGAAAAAACACCCGAAGATGATGGCCGTAGTCGATTTTCTCCATTCATTCAAGCGCGCGAGTTTAAAAAAGAATGCGAGTTGTATGACGATATTTGTAAAATGGAGTACGTACATCGAGCTTGTGAGAAGAGATAGCTTAGGCTCGATGTTAAATAAAGTGAAAAATAAGTTTATCAAAAAAAATGGGAATATGCGAAAAATACGGAATTTGTCGTAGCCCGTTGTCCAAAAGTCCGTGGAAAAGTTATGGGCTACGTTGTAGTAAAATGCTCCATCGTAACCGGCGCCGTCGTTTAGCGGAATTTTTTCGCCAATGAAGGACTGTGTAAAAAATAAAAAGAGAATAAATACAAGGAGTACAAAGACTCCTTGTTGTTTCATTGTGTTATGGATTTTTTTGATAGTTTGCACAAGAGGACGCAGGCGTTATGGCGTTGTTAGACGGTTTCGCTTGAGCCTGATTCTGTGCTGTTTTCGTCTGTATTTTGTTCGGTTTCGGGTGCGCTGGCATCGGGATCCTTGTCAATGGAATTTTCGACAAGTTCCGGCTTTTCGATCCCTTCGAGCGCCTTGAAATAAGCCATCGCGGTCTTGCCGACCTCGTTCGTGTCGAAGTAAGTATAGGCCCCGTTGCCGATGGCGCCAATGGCCGGGATGGCGCGGAGGGCGATGCGACCGAGGAAGTTTGCAGAAATCTTGACTCCGATTTTCTGGAGCAACTTTTGGAGGGCTGTCAGCGAAAGTTTCTGGACTACGATGCGGCTTCCGGTGCGGACGGCGACATCGCGGAGGAGCGATGC
Organism: Fibrobacter succinogenes; assembly: GCA_902762795.1. Classification (GTDB taxonomy): domain Bacteria; phylum Fibrobacterota; class Fibrobacteria; order Fibrobacterales; family Fibrobacteraceae; genus Fibrobacter; species Fibrobacter succinogenes_E. Next base: position 147,796 of record CACWPM010000003.1, read on the forward strand.
TGCACTGTGGCGGAAAAGGCACCAGACCATGGCTTCGCGACTGAGCATGGCAAACTTGCCGTAGGTACAGGCGATGTCGGAGACTAGCTGTGCTTGGATGCGCCAGACGGCGGCTATGTCCGGGATGGAGGTCAAGACGCCTGTGAATCCGGCCGGGATGGAGAGCGATGTGCTCACGGTGGCAGCTTTCAGAGCTGCCTGCTTGATAAGAACCTCGGCTCGCTTGTCTGGGTTATTGTTCGGGCAGAGGAGCGAGTCCGGAATATCCGTAATCAGATTGAATACGATAGAGTTGAACATTTCTTGGATGGACTCGTTTTTCTTGTCTTTGTATTCTTTGAAATTCAACATGGGGCTAGCTCCTTTTTTCTCCTATTTCAAAAACATTTTAACAATTCCAGCGAGGTTTTGGGGAATCTTATATTGAAAATTGCTTTTTTCGAGCCACATTTTGATGATTTCGTCGATCCAAAGCCTGTCCGAGGTGATATTGGGGACTATTATTTCGGTTCTATCGCCGATTTCAGCGAGTCTGTAGTTCAAGTGAAATGAAATCGGGTCGTTCTCGCCAGGGGGAAGAACGGTGAGATCCATAGTTTTCTTTTCGGCATTGACGCTGAAAGAGACGTTGTTCAAGACTTTTGTGAGTTGTTCGTCCATGATAAAATACCTTCCAAGATTGCTAGAACAAGATTTTGGCGAATAAGCCCGTGCCTTTGGGGAGCGCTTTCTTGATGGCGTGGTCCTTGAACCACCATGCGGCGATTTCGTTTACCAGCTGCCGCTTGCTTTCTATTTTGTTTATGACTATCAGAGTCCCTTGTTCGGTGTCTTCAAAACAATAGTGCGCATAAAGTATGGTCGGCGTATATTCACCGTGCAAAAGAACAGTGATGATGGCTTGGTTTTCTTGCGAGTCGATATCGATGTTCTGGATTTCTCCAAATTGCTTAAAGAAATCGTTGCGCTGGAAAAAGAATTCGACTGCTTTGTCGCGTGCGTTACTGAGGAGGGACATGAGTAGGTAATAGGGGGTAGGGGTTAGGTAGTAGGGTTTGAAAAGTAATTCGTGCTTGATGGTTAGTGCTAAGTTTTTCCTTCAATATACATTTTCCGATTAGGTCTTTAAAATCGGGTACTTTAGCAAAAGTGAAATTTTTGAGAAATTTGGGGGAAATATTGAAAAAGTGATGGATGATTCCCCAAAAGTCACTTTTTTTATAAAAATGCAAAAAAAAGATGGAATGTCAGCTTCTGACAGTCTAGTATGTTATATTGTAAAGTATGTTAGGAAAGTGCTTAAAGAATACTCAAGAACGTCAAATTGAGGCGTTGTCGCCGGAAAAATGTCTGGCTAAACTTGTTGTTGATGAAAAAACGGGCGAATCAAAGCCCGGTATTTCCGTTGCTGAGCATTGCTTGATAACGGGTTTTGTTGCAGAGGAATTGTGCAAGTCTTTGATAGATAATGTGAAGCAGATACTTACTGAATCAGCTCCGTTTTTTGCTGCTATACATGATGTTGGAAAGATTAGTCCGGATTTCCAGCGTATGATATATAAAAATTGGCTTGGTGATGTTAAAAATTTTCCGCAGTTGCAATATGCCAATGAAAAACGGGCTGGACGAAAAGAAGAGGGATTTCATGGAAAAGTTTCGCAAGTTTCTATTGAAAATGTTTTTCCTAATCAAAAAATGCTTGCAACCATAGAGGGTATGCATCACGGCTTTAAACCGAATATTAGTCCGATTGCGGAAAATAACGATATTTATGGTGGCGATAATTGGACCGCATTGCGGCATAAGCTTATTGAAGACTTGGGACGGCGTTTTCCCTATTCTGATTCAAAGGATTTTAGCGAATGGAATCAGGCTTGTGTTATAGGTGGTTTCATTACTGTTGCTGACTGGATTGCTTCTGGTGGTGATTTTGGCAATATTTTGCAAAATCATTCTTATAGTAAAGATGTTTTGAAAGAGAATGCTTGTAAGGCAGTCCATAAAGCTGGTTTTATTCCACTTTCTATAAAGTCGGGACTACAATTTGAAGATATTTTTGGCTTTACTCCTAGAAAAATTCAGTCGGATCTGTTTGAATCTGTTTCTTCTCCTGGTGTTTATGTCTTGGAAGCTCCGATGGGCTTGGGTAAAACGGAAGCTGCTCTTTATGCTGCCTATAAAATGCTGGAAAAAGGACTTGCTTCTGGAATTTACTTTGGTCTTCCGACTCAATTGACTTCTAATAAAATTTATGAACGAGTGCAATCGTTTCTTGAAAAAATCGTAGGCGAAGAATCCTCGTATCGCCCAAAGTTGTTGCATAGTTCTGCTTGGCTCGAAGAAGACTCTTTTGGAGAAGATGCCAAAGTTGGCAAGTCTTGGTTTGATTCCAAAAAACGAGGAATTTTAGCTCCTTTTGCTGTTGGAACTATTGACCAAGCACTTATGGCGGCAATGAATGTAAAGCACAGTATGGTGCGTGCATTTGGATTGGCTGGAAAAGTTGTGATTCTTGATGAGGTGCATAGCTACGATTCCTATACGGGAACGATAATGAACGCACTTGTTGATGAATTAAAGCACATTGGATGTACTGTTATCATTTTAAGTGCAACATTGACATCTTCTCAGAAAAAGAAAATTTTGGATTTACCGTTTGAACAAGTTTTAAACGATAGTTATCCCTTAATTTCTAGCCAAACGGACAAGGCTTTTTCTGAAATTTCAAGTTTGGGAGAATCTAACCGGAATGTCTCTATTAAAATAAGTAAAGATGATAAAATGGCTTTTGACATTGCTTTGGAAAAAGCTGAAAATGGGGAACAAGTTCTTTGGATAGAAAATACTGTTGCTGATGCTCAGAATGTTTACAAAAAACTGGCTGCTAAATCTGCCGAAATGGGCTTGGAATGCGGATTGATTCATTCCAGATTTATAAAGAAACAGCGCTCTGAAATCGAAAATAAGTGGGTCTCGCTGTATGGGAAAAACGGTTATTCCAAGCGAAGTGCTTGTGGAAAAATTTTAGTGGGAACGCAAGTCCTAGAACAATCTATCGATATTGATGCGGATTATTTGATAACTAGGATTTGCCCGATGGATATGCTTTTGCAAAGAATCGGGCGCTTATGGCGACATCGCGAAAATGATAAGATCCGCCCATTGGCTGCAAAATGTGAAACTCTAGTCCTTTCGCCTATTATTGAAGACATTATAAAAAGTGATAAAATCTTTGGAGTGACGGGGGTGGTGTATAGCCCCTATGTTTTGAGCAGAACGCTTGAAATTTTGAAAAGCGTAGAAGCCATTAATTTGCCGAATGATATTCGAGGGTTATTAGAAAGTGTTTACCAAGAGCGGCAGGAGGATGGAATACTTGCTAAGATGAAAACGGATCTGGTTGAAAAACAAGAAAATTTGAGAAAAATTGCAGGAATTGGCTTATCTAATGCATATTCAACATTGCCAGAATCTGCTGTACAGACACGATATTCCGATGTTGATACGGTATCTGTGTTGTTGTTGGAATCTTTCGAAGTTGGAGAAAATGGAGTTGAAATAAAGTTCTGGAATGAATCAGAGGCGATTGTTTTGCCTAAATATCCGTCAAGTGAAAGACAAAAAAGAGAATTGTCAAAAAAAATCGTGGAACATTGTGTAATTGTAGCCAAAAAAGATGCACCTCCGATAGAGAGTCGTATTAAATATTTTGAGAATTACGTGTATCTTGGCAAAGCCAAAGATAAAGAAGATGATGAAGAATGTATGTTCAGAGCGGTTATTGTGGACAAAGACTGCTCTTTTAGGGATTTAAATCGAAATAGAATAGAAATTTTGAATGACGGAAACGCAAAAAAAATGTTATATACAAAGAGTGTTGGTTATAAAATTGAAAAGTAAGGCAGAAAATGAAAGAAAATAAATTTAATTTGATTGATGAACCTTGGATTCCTGTGGTAGGGAAAGGAAAAGTTGGTTTAAGGCAAATTTTTGCTGACGAATCTATTTCTGCACTTGGCGGAAATCCTGTTGAAAAAATTGCCGTATTCAAGTTACTTTTGGCTATAGCACAAAGTGCAATAACTCCGAAGGATGAAGATGAATGGAAGTCTTTGGGAGTTAAAGGGCTGCAAGAACGGGTCTCCGATTATTTAGACAAATGGTATGATAGCTTTTGGCTTTATGGCGAAAAACCGTTTTTGCAAATGCCTGCAATAGAAAAGGCGGCGGTGAAGTCGTTTGGAACGGTTGAAATGCATGTTGCAACAGGGAATACAACTGTTGTAACCCAAATTCAAACTGAAAAAACTGATTATTCTGATGCTGAAAAGGCTTTACTTGTTTTAAAGTTGATGGGGTTTGCTTTAGGTGGAAAACAAACGGATAATAAAGTTATTCTGACAAAAGGTTATATGGGGAAGTCTGCTAGTGGAAAGATTGGTTCTTCTGTAGGTCGTAAGGGGTTTCTTCATTCTTTTTTCTTGGATAGCAGTGTTGTTTCGTCTGTTTATTTGAATTTATTTTCTAAAGACGTGTTTTTTCAAGTGAAAATGTTTTCTGAAGGAATTGGTCTCCCACCATGGGAAAAAATGCCTAGCGGGGAAGATGATGATGTTGCAAATAATTTGAAAAAAACATATATGGGGCGCTTAATTCCGTTAAATAGGTTTGTTCTTTTGGAAAGAAATGGTCTCCATTATTCTGAGGGGATTGCTCATCCAAGTTACGATGAAGGGTGTGTAGATCCTTCTGTTGCGATTGATTTTTCGAATCCGAAAAAAAATCAGATTATTTGGGCTAATCCAGAAAAGAGACCTTGGCGTCAATTGACATCTCTATTATCCTTCGTTGATGCAAGTGGAAAAAGTACTTTTGAAAATTTACAATTGAAAAATGTTTTTAATCGTTTAAGGAATATGGAACATTTTGTCATTTGGTCTGGTGGTGTTAGTGTTTCTATGAATAGTGGTGAGTATCAAGTTAAGGGTACTGATGATTTTATAGAATCTGAAATCCAGTTGTCTTCTGATATTTTTAGAGACTCTGCATCATTTTTTAGTAAGTTGTCTGAAAAAATGAATGATTTAGATGATCTTGCTTCTAAGAAGGTTTATAGTGCTGTAAATCGCTATTATGGCGATTTGAAAATGGATGGCGGGGATATCGCGTCCCGAGCTTCTAATCTTTTTTGGCAACTCTGTGAAAAAGAATTTCAGCGTATTGTTAATGTTTGTGCAATTGAGAATACTGATCAGTATAATGGCGAAATATCAAAGATTGATGCTCGTATTCAACATCTTGTAGAACAAGTCTATAACCAATACTGTCCGAACCAATCAGCCCGTCAGTTGGAAGCTTGGGCGAAAAATTTTCCTAAAAAGTTTGAAAAGAAGAGGTTATCATAATGGCTGAAGAAAATAAACAGACAGAACAATCATTGGTTGCAAAGGTTTTTACTCGTTGCAAAAATGATAAGGGCTTTGCAGCAACGTTAAAAAGGGCTGATAATCCTGATACCGCTTATCAGGCATGGGAAATATTGGCAGATTTTAAGGTTCCTTTAGACGTGGATTCTAAGAGATTGCCTCATGCTTTGGTTTTTGCGGCGATAGCAAGATCATCAAAGGAAAAAGATGGAACTCTTGGCTTAGGGGCCGCTTTGGCGAATGCTTATCAAGACGATGGTGGCCGGGATAGTGATGCGGCAAAAGCTAAGCTGCGGAGAATTCTAGCTTGTGATAATGTCGTTGAAGTATGTCGAGTCCTGCGTCCTATTTTACAACTGATTTGCAGTAGAGGTGTTGGCATTTCGTTTGAAAAGCTCTTGAAAGATTTGAAATTCTTTAATCCAGAAAAAACGCTTGCTTGTTGGGCGCAAGATTTCTTTGGTTCAATATCTAAAGAAAATGAGGAGTCGTAATGTTCATATCCGTTTTACGATTGTCTCGAAGCGATATCCAGCAGATTGCTGTATGCAATCAAGGTGTTTTTGATGCATACACTTTGCACAAAACTGTTTATTCGTTGTTTCCTAAGGAAAATGAGAATACTAGAAGTTTTCTGTATGCTGATCGTGGTGGCGATTTCAATGAAAAGAGAATTTTGATTCTTTCAAAGAATTTGCCCAAAGAACCTGAAATCGGAAAAGTAGAATCACAAGAAGTCCCGTCGCAATTTTTGCAGCAGGAATGTTACGGTTTCGAAGTATTGATGAATCCTGTCCGTTGTGATTCTAAAACGAAAAAGAAAATTCCCATTAGAGGGAATGATAAGGAAACTTTGAAACAGTGGTTTTTAGAAAAGGCTGAAGCAAATGGATTTGAGGTTGTTTCAGATTCATTGTCTATTGGGAATACCTCGGTTCTACAATTCCATAAGGACAAACAGAATGTTGTTCTTGGAAAAGCCTCTTTCAAAGGTCGCCTTAAGGTCACTGACCGAGAAAAGTTTATTAATGCATTTGAAAAAGGTTTGGGAAAGGGGAAAGCGTATGGCTTTGGGCTTTTTCAAATTATTCCACTAACAAATGCATCTTTGTAAAAATTTTAATAATAGGAGATAAAAATGGTTAATCAGAACCCTTACACCAATAAGAAAATTGAATTCCACATCTTGCAGTCTTTCCCGGTTACGTGCTTGAACCGAGATGATGTGGGTGCACCGAAAACGGCTATGATTGGCGGCGTGAGCCGTGCTAGAGTTTCTAGTCAATGCTGGAAACGTGCTGTTCGTTTGGCAATGCATGAGGTAAGTGGCGTTGAACTTGGTGTTCGTACGAAACAGCTTGCTAAATTAATTGCTGACGCCTGTATAAATATTGGGGCTACAGTTGAACAGGCGGATGCTTGTGGTGATAAATTTGAAAAGCTGATTTTCACGAAGAAAAATGCAAACGATGAAAATGATTCTAAAAAAGATACTTTAGTATTCTTTTCAAAGACTGAAGTTTCTGCAATTGCGGAAAAGTTTAAAGAAATTGATTTTGATCCTAAAAAGATGAAAAATGAATCGTCAAAGGATAAGTCTGAAAAAAAGGATGAACCTAAAAATGAATTTGAAAATATTTTGGAAAAGAAGAAATATGCTCAAAAGAATAATTTGGATGGCTTAGATATAGCGTTATTTGGGCGTATGGTCGCTCAAGCTCCGACAATGAATGTGGAAGCGGCATCGTCTTTTAGTCATGCAATATCAACGCACAAAGTTGTAAATGAAGTTGATTATTTTACTGCGGTTGCTGATTTCCCCACAAATGTGCAAGGTTCTGCGCATATTGGGGCACTTGAATTTAATGCGGCGACATATTATCGTTATATAGCTCTTGATTTGGGACAACTTTATGAATCCTTGGGAGATGATCAATTCTTTCCTCAGGCGGTATCCTCATTTATCAAGGCTCTTTATGTTGCTGTTCCATCGGCAAGGCAGGCAACTCAGGCTGGAGTATGCTCTTGGGACTTTGCAGAAGTATATGTTCGTAAAGGACAAGGAATGCAACTTTCGTTTGAAACACCTATTCCAAAAGACAATGACGGTGGATTTTTGTCCAAGAGCGTTGCTTATATGAGAGAAACTCTTTCCAAAAAGGAAAAACTTTCTGGATCGCTGTTTGGTTTAATCAAGAAGTTTGAATTTGGTGAAGATGAAAATTTCTCCATTGACAATCTTATTGATGGTGTTGTATCAGCAATTAAGGAGTAACAATGGATACTCGTTGGATGCTTCTTTGGTTTGAAGCTCCATTGCAATCTTGGGGTGCAGATTCCAAGTTTTCACGCAGAGATACGCTTGAATTCCCGACAAAGTCGGGTGTTCTTGGCCTTGTTCTATGCGCAATGGGGGCTTCTGGTGAACAGAAAGAATTGTTGGCTTGTTTCTCGAATTTGAAACAGACCGTTTTATCGTTCCGATATGGTAAAGAATCCTTTTGTCAAAAGGATCCTTTGCTACATGACTTCCAAATGGTTGGAGCTGGATATAAATCCAAGAATCGATGGCAAAATAATTTTATTCCTAAAACTGAAAAAGGGAAAAAGCCAAATGGAAGTGGTGCAAAATTGACGCATCGCTATTATCTGCAAAATGCAGTTTTTGCGGTGTTGCTTGAAGTTCCCGCTGATTTGACGAAAACTATTGCGAATGCTCTGCAAAATCCTGTATATCCAATATACCTAGGACGTCGTTGCTGTGTTCCGACTGATTTTGTATATCAGGGAGAATTTGCTTCTGAAAATGAAGCTGAGCAAGCTGCAAAAGATTATGCTGCAAAGAAATCTGAATTGCATAATGAAAATCTTCCCGAATATGCAAAAAAATCGTTATCGCTGAAATTTAAAGTGATTGATGGTGAATCCACAGAAGGTGATGTATTCACTTTGAATGATGTCCCGATACAGTTTGGTACTCAAAAATTGTATCGTGATCGCCGTGTCACCAAAATTTCAGAAGGTTTGTCGTAAATGGCAGATGGCCAGGTAAAAGAAAAAAGTAATCGATTGATTATCAAGGTCACGCATGATACGCTGCCTCAAATAAAAGATCGTTATCCATTCCTTTATCTTGAACGAGGCCGTTTAGAAATAGACGATAGTAGTGTTAAGTGGATTGATAGTGAAGGCGAAGTTATTCGTCTTCCTATTGCCACAATAACGACTTTGCTGTTGGGCCCTGGAACTAGTGTAACTCACGAGGCTATTAAAGTTCTTGCTGCCGCAAATTGTAGTGTGTGCTGGGTTGGTGAAGACTCGTTACTGTTTTATGCAGTGGGCAATTCACCAACCGCAAATACTCGAAATTTACGACGACAGATGCAGATTTCGTGCAATCCTGAAAAATCGCTTGCGGTCGCAAGACGCATGTATGAACGGCGTTTCCCGGATGAAAATTTGAAGGGCAAACCTTTAAAGGAAATGATGGGGATGGAAGGATATCGTGTTCGTGCGCTATATGAGAAAAAAGCGAATGAATATGGGGTTGGTTGGCGAGGTCGTTCTTTTACTCCAGGAAAAATGGAACTGAGCGATGTCACAAACCAAGTGCTGACGGCTTCAAATGCGGCCTTGTACGGTATTCTATGTTCTTGCATTTATTCTATGGGGTATTCGCCACATATTGGGTTTATTCACTCCGGTTCGCCGTTGCCTTTTGTCTATGACATGGCGGATTTGTACAAAGAAGAATTGTGTATAGATTTAGCTTTTAAGATGACTTTGGATTTGGCAGGAGAGTACAATAAACATCGGGTGTCATCCGAATTTAGGAAGCGGGTTCTTGATTATAAATTATTGGAACGTATAGGCCCAGATATTGAGGAAATGCTAGGTAAGTAAATGGTTGTTGTTATCGCAAATGATTTGCCCCCAGCTGTTCGGGGAAGAATGAAGTTATGGTTTGTAGAACCGAGAGCGAACATATTTGTGTCTGGAATAAAAGACTCTGTCGCAAATGATGTCGTTCAATATTTATTGAAGTCATGCCCTGCCCAATCAGGGCTTTTAATTTTTCAGCGGATAAATAAGGCTCCTGGATTTAAGATTTGGGGGCAGGGAGATCCGAATAAGAAAATAGATGAAATATCGGGTTATCAGCTGATTGTCGAAAAAATCATAAATCAGTGAAATACTATATTTTGTATGTCGCCAAGAGTGTAATCACAAAATCTTGGTGTTTTCTCCGCGCAAGCGGAGGTGTTTCCCAATATTCAATTCATTGCTAGATGAAGTCATAGTTTTCTCCGCGCAAGCGGAGGTGTTTCCTGTTGACAAGTTATTAGCATCTATTTCGGCCGGTTTTCTCCGCGCAAGCGGAGGTGTTTCTTCATCGAGACTCGGGACGTGCCATCCAGGAAAGTTTTCTCCGCGCAAGCGGAGGTGTTTCTATCATCAGTCTGTGTTGATGGGCCGTAACCAAGTTTTCTCCGCGCAAGCGGAGGTGTTTCCAGTCTTGATACGTACACCACGCGGAAGCTTCAGTTTTCTCCGCGCAAGCGGAGGTGTTTCTAAGAAGCTTGACGGCTTCTTTGATTTCTCGTGGTTTTCTCCGCGCAAGCGGAGGTGTTTCCAAAGTTGATGGTTACAAGGTGCCATGCGTGTGGTTTTCTCCGCGCAAGCGGAGGTGTTTCCATGCTAAAATTTATGGTCGGGCCCATGTGCGTGTTTTCTCCGCGCAAGCGGAGGTGTTTCTTTTGGATTACAAAGTAAATTACACAGTAGATAGTTTTCTCCGCGCAAGCGGAGGTGTTTCTGTCGCACGACATCAAGTTCTTCGTGATAACGGGTTTTCTCCGCGCAAGCGGAGGTGTTTCCAATATTTAAATTAGGTTGTGCATAGATGAGGCGTTTTCTCCGCGCAAGCGGAGGTGTTTCTCGTCAGTTCTAATTCTCTTGTTGGACAGTATAGTTTTCTCCGCGCAAGCGGAGGTGTTTCCGCCACCATATCGTTTTGTCTGCAATATCGACCGTTTTCTCCGCGCAAGCGGAGGTGTTTCCAAAAGGCGTGAAGTTTGACGCTTAAAGTATTTGTTTTCTCCGCGCAAGCGGAGGTGTTTCTGCCGAGCTGTTCGAATACTTCCGCTACCTTGCCGTTTTCTCCGCGCAAGCGGAGGTGTTTCTAAATCGGGCCCATGCCCGTCGAAGTCGTGGCAGTTTTCTCCGCGCAAGCGGAGGTGTTTCCGGGCGTTGGCTTTCGGCGAAACGATGCTGTTGGTTTTCTCCGCGCAAGCGGAGGTGTTTCCACCGTGGCCATTGTCGGCCGCAACGGAACCTTGTTTTCTCCGCGCAAGCGGAGGTGTTTCCATCCCAGGCAGAAAAAGCATCGACGATCTTGAGTTTTCTCCGCGCAAGCGGAGGTGTTTCCAAAAGAACCGCATACAGAATAGCTAAGAAAGAGTTTTCTCCGCGCAAGCGGAGGTGTTTCTTTGGGGGCTAACGCACGTCAAAAAGGGAAAAAGTTTTCTCCGCGCAAGCGGAGGTGTTTCTCCGATGTTGTGACGCCATCGTTGACAAAGGTCGTTTTCTCCGCGCAAGCGGAGGTGTTTCTGATGCTTAGATGAGGTACGTATGAAAAAGTTGGTTTTCTCCGCGCAAGCGGAGGTGTTTCCTAGCTATACTGACGTGGGCGACTGTTACACGCGTTTTCTCCGCGCAAGCGGAGGTGTTTCTACTGTGAGAATCGGGGACCGTGATTATCCAGTGTTTTCTCCGCGCAAGCGGAGGTGTTTCCATCTTTGTACGTGACGAAAACATCCCAGGCAGGTTTTCTCCGCGCAAGCGGAGGTGTTTCCGCCGACCGTTCCAAGCACGAAAAAGGACGAAGGTTTTCTCCGCGCAAGCGGAGGTGTTTCCTACAAAGCTTACCCTTACAGCGAAGGCTGTAGGTTTTCTCCGCGCAAGCGGAGGTGTTTCTGGATTCCGGGTGACGACCAGTATAACGCCGCTGTTTTCTCCGCGCAAGCGGAGGTGTTTCCCATTTCTACATTTTCACTTTTGGAATCTTCAAGTTTTCTCCGCGCAAGCGGAGGTGTTTCGCCGTCAACGTGAGCGGCTCGGCATTAACTTGGGTTTTCTCCGCGCAAGCGGAGGTGTTTCTATGAAGCGTTTGAGTTCTGTTGAACTTTGTGAGTTTTCTCCGCGCAAGCGGAGGTGTTTCCGCTCACGTGAGCCACCCCAAAAGACCGTAAGCGTTTTCTCCGCGCAAGCGGAGGTGTTTCCACGGACCCGTTAACAGCGTCAAACCCCGTTACGTTTTCTCCGCGCAAGCGGAGGTGTTTCCAACGTTTTGTTGACCGATAGGCAAAAGCTTTTGTTTTCTCCGCGCAAGCGGAGGTGTTTCCTTTATTTGGGAATTTGCTTATAAAATAAAGAAGTTTTCTCCGCGCAAGCGGAGGTGTTTCTCCTGCAACCATGACAACTCCATCTGCTGCTACGTTTTCTCCGCGCAAGCGGAGGTGTTTCCGAATTTTTGATACTTTGGACAAAATAATTAGCGTTTTCTCCGCGCAAGCGGAGGTGTTTCTACAACTTGTCCATGATAGCCCACTTTTCTAAAGTTTTCTCCGCGCAAGCGGAGGTGTTTCTAGAATTGTGACGCGCATTATCCTCAATGCCTAGTTTTCTCCGCGCAAGCGGAGGTGTTTCTACTTACTTTATACGTTTGAGTGCTTTTAATGGGTTTTCTCCGCGCAAGCGGAGGTGTTTCTACGGACGGCCACCACAACGGAGGCCGGACACTGTTTTCTCCGCGCAAGCGGAGGTGTTTCTATCCCGTAAAAGCGGATTATAGACGGTATCAAGTTTTCTCCGCGCAAGCGGAGGTGTTTCCGCGTTCGTTCATGTTTCCTCCTTGATGTCACAGTTTTCTCCGCGCAAGCGGAGGTGTTTCCAAAAACTTAAAGCTTTAAACGCTTACGGTGAAGTTTTCTCCGCGCAAGCGGAGGTGTTTCCGTGTACAGCCAACCATTCTCTAGAGGATGACCGTTTTCTCCGCGCAAGCGGAGGTGTTTCTCAGGATGATTTGTGTGATGCAAAGCCGGAATTGTTTTCTCCGCGCAAGCGGAGGTGTTTCTATTGGTATGTTAGTAAGTACTTTGATTTTTTGGTTTTCTCCGCGCAAGCGGAGGTGTTTCTATGGCCGCTTAAAATTTAAAACTTTTAACAACGTTTTCTCCGCGCAAGCGGAGGTGTTTCTTTCCGACAAATGCGCGCGCGCATTAGTTTTGCGTTTTCTCCGCGCAAGCGGAGGTGTTTCTAAGTTAGGCTCCCGCTGGTCGCAAAAGACAAGGTTTTCTCCGCGCAAGCGGAGGTGTTTCTTTCGGCGGTCGCGAGAGGCTTGCCGTTGGCGTGTTTTCTCCGCGCAAGCGGAGGTGTTTCTCATCGTAAGCTTAACGCGGCCAAGCGACCAGAGTTTTCTCCGCGCAAGCGGAGGTGTTTCTTTAAAGGTCTGCCGGGGAACGCCCCCGGCGGGGTTTTCTCCGCGCAAGCGGAGGTGTTTCTACGTCAGAAGTTGTCACAGTTGCCGACCGTGAGTTTTCTCCGCGCAAGCGGAGGTGTTTCTTAACTTGTGTAGGCTCATGCTGGACCGTGGCAGTTTTCTCCGCGCAAGCGGAGGTGTTTCCACATTCCTTTTCGTTACGGGTTTTGATGCCGTGTTTTCTCCGCGCAAGCGGAGGTGTTTCTCGAGCTTGCAAAGATGGCCTACCGTTACCGCTGTTTTCTCCGCGCAAGCGGAGGTGTTTCCGTTCGGGATGTTGGCGTTTATCTGACTAGCTAGTTTTCTCCGCGCAAGCGGAGGTGTTTCTGTACTTCTCTGTCAATTCTCGTTGCAAACGCGGTTTTCTCCGCGCAAGCGGAGGTGTTTCCTTTACTTGATAGTTGTACGGGTCGATGGCCTGGTTTTCTCCGCGCAAGCGGAGGTGTTTCTAACTGCAAACTTTGGCACTGATAGTACGCAAGGTTTTCTCCGCGCAAGCGGAGGTGTTTCTAAACACAATCCCACTGTTTTTGCAGCGGGATTGTTTTCTCCGCGCAAGCGGAGGTGTTTCTATTCGCCCTTATAGAACGTATCAATCGGGTAAGTTTTCTCCGCGCAAGCGGAGGTGTTTCTTCACGCATTTTGTAACGTTCAGCCCTCGCAAGGTTTTCTCCGCGCAAGCGGAGGTGTTTCCAGCAGGGATAAGGCCATCAGCAAGACCACCTAGTTTTCTCCGCGCAAGCGGAGGTGTTTCTCTTTGCCATCATTCGGAAAATCCAAAGTATCAGTTTTCTCCGCGCAAGCGGAGGTGTTTCCCGCCGCGCTTCAGGATCCGGTTGGTGTTCTCAGTTTTCTCCGCGCAAGCGGAGGTGTTTCCGAAAAATGGAACAGCAAGAAACCACGGAAGCGGTTTTCTCCGCGCAAGCGGAGGTGTTTCTCTGTTTCTTTGCATGGAGTTCGTCGACATTGGGTTTTCTCCGCGCAAGCGGAGGTGTTTCCATCGTGTCGGACATTGCTGACTTACAGAAGTTGTTTTCTCCGCGCAAGCGGAGGTGTTTCCATATCAATTAACTTGTGTTGGCTCGTGTTGGAGTTTTCTCCGCGCAAGCGGAGGTGTTTCCACGGATATTAACACGTCTGTTTACTCGCGCAAGTTTTCTCCGCGCAAGCGGAGGTGTTTCCGGCTGTTCATTCCGCAATAAACGCGGGGGGAGGTTTTCTCCGCGCAAGCGGAGGTGTTTCTTCTGGCGAACGCCTACAACGACATTTTCCACCGTTTTCTCCGCGCAAGCGGAGGTGTTTCTAGGATATATTACCGGCATTTAACGACCCTCCAGTTTTCTCCGCGCAAGCGGAGGTGTTTCCACAAGAGAGTTTGATAGAATGTGGCTCTCGGAGTTTTCTCCGCGCAAGCGGAGGTGTTTCTGTCACGATGACTGCATCTGTGACGCCGTACAAGTTTTCTCCGCGCAAGCGGAGGTGTTTCCAACTATAGCCACGGTGACACGTCAAACTATTTGTTTTCTCCGCGCAAGCGGAGGTGTTTCTTACGTACAAGCCGGAGAAACGTTTCCAGCTTGGTTTTCTCCGCGCAAGCGGAGGTGTTTCCAGCTTCGGTCGCCCAAATTCCACAGTAAGCACGTTTTCTCCGCGCAAGCGGAGGTGTTTCTCGAGGAACGCGAGAAGAAAATCGAGGCCATCAGTTTTCTCCGCGCAAGCGGAGGTGTTTCTGGCGGCAAGAAACCGCCGAAGAAGTAAGGGATGTTTTCTCCGCGCAAGCGGAGGTGTTTCTTCGCAATTTAACGAATTTGGGAGGGCGTCCATGTTTTCTCCGCGCAAGCGGAGGTGTTTCTTTGATTACGAACGCTTTTACGATCTGTTTTCGGTTTTCTCCGCGCAAGCGGAGGTGTTTCTAAAGCCATCCGCCAAAGCTTGCATAGAAAGCGGTTTTCTCCGCGCAAGCGGAGGTGTTTCTAAAGCCATCCGCCAAAGCTTGCATAGAAAGCGGTTTTCTCCGCGCAAGCGGAGGTGTTTCCAGAGGGCGTCGCCCATACAGCCCCGGCATTACGTTTTCTCCGCGCAAGCGGAGGTGTTTCCTCACGTTGCAAACGTGGCATCTGTGCCAAGTCGTTTTCTCCGCGCAAGCGGAGGTGTTTCCTTTTCCCACGGTGTCTTATACAAGTCTTTGTCGTTTTCTCCGCGCAAGCGGAGGTGTTTCCAGTGCAGAACGAGCCGATAAGAGCCATCATCGGTTTTCTCCGCGCAAGCGGAGGTGTTTCTTGAGCATCCGCTTCGGCTTGATACCAGGGCAAGTTTTCTCCGCGCAAGCGGAGGTGTTTCTATACTTAGATACATAGCTTGCAGCCTTATTCAGTTTTCTCCGCGCAAGCGGAGGTGTTTCCGAAAAGGACTTGCCAATGTGCTTTTCCAAAGCGTTTTCTCCGCGCAAGCGGAGGTGTTTCTCTTGCTTCGTATGGTGATAACTTGCCCGAAGTGTTTTCTCCGCGCAAGCGGAGGTGTTTCCAATATACGTGGACCGTTGTGTGCGATCGCTTGGTTTTCTCCGCGCAAGCGGAGGTGTTTCTACTTCTATGCCCACCGCGACGATCCCGCATGGGTTTTCTCCGCGCAAGCGGAGGTGTTTCTCAAGGAGCAGTTGCGCTTCTTCGCCACGTCGCGTTTTCTCCGCGCAAGCGGAGGTGTTTCTTTTTGCGTTAGATGGTGTGGAGTTTGAAAACGGTTTTCTCCGCGCAAGCGGAGGTGTTTCTACATTGGAAGGTAGAAAAACAAAACGGCTTCTGTTTTCTCCGCGCAAGCGGAGGTGTTTCTATCCCCTTTCTCTTTTTAAAATCGTTTTTTCGGTTTTCTCCGCGCAAGCAGAGGTGTTTCTGGCCGTAGTCGCAAGGATCTACTCGAAGTACTGTTTTCTCCGCGCAAGCGGAGGTGTTTCTCGACTTCCTGGGGACGGACGAGCTGTTCGAGGGTTTTCTCCGCGCAAGCGGAGGTGTTTCTTTGGAAGGGCGTCCATTGTGTGGACCAGTACGGTTTTCTCCGCGCAAGCGGAGGTGTTTCTGTGTAACGCGAGGCATGACGAGGAAGATGCGAGTTTTCTCCGCGCAAGCGGAGGTGTTTCTTCTTTTTTTTCTTGCTTGTTTTCTTTGCGGTGGTTTTCTCCGCGCAAGCGGAGGTGTTTCTACGGCTTCAAGTATAGTTCGGATGTTCAAGAAGTTTTCTCCGCGCAAGCGGAGGTGTTTCTGTCACATCCACACTATCCACAGATTGCGACATGTTTTCTCCGCGCAAGCGGAGGTGTTTCTAGACCACCTTCTGCTGCTCAAAGTCCACAAAGGTTTTCTCCGCGCAAGCGGAGGTGTTTCTAGACCACCTTCTGCTGCTCAAAGTCCACAAAGGTTTTCTCCGCGCAAGCGGAGGTGTTTCTTTTGTCGAATACATCCCCAAAGGCGGATGGCTGTTTTCTCCGCGCAAGCGGAGGTGTTTCTATCATTGGCAGCTTGACAATAGCCAGGAAAATGTTTTCTCCGCGCAAGCGGAGGTGTTTCTTACGTACAGGCGGGGGAAACGTTCCCGGCTTGGTTTTCTCCGCGCAAGCGGAGGTGTTTTTGAGTGAAGCTTTTGTTTCTAGTTTTTATATGTTGTGTTCAGAAAAAGCAAATGAATGCAAAATATGTACGTGAAACAAACAAAGTTTGTGAGAGCAAGACTCGGTATAACTGTAGTCCAAACAAGTCCAAGAAGAAAAAATAACACCTCGCACGTTTTGCGCGAGGCGTTCTATATCTCTTTCGTCTGTAGGGCGTAGCCCGTTCTTTCGTCTATCGCGGGAGCGTCAGGATGTCGATGCCATCCTTGGTCTTCACGACGGTGTGTTCCCACTGGGCGCTGAGAGAGCCATCGCGGGTCACTGCGGTCCAACCGTCAGCGAGAGTCTTTGTTCCCGGGCGTCCGACGTTGAGCATCGGTTCGACAGTGAACACGTTACCGACTTCGATGAACGGACAACGTTCGTAGTTGCGGAAGTGGTAGACGGTCGGTTCTTCGTGGAAGCCGCGGCCGATGCCGTGACCGCAGTAATCTTCGACGACGCTAAAGCCGTGTTCGTCGGCGATGTCCTGGATGGCGCAGCCGATGTCGTTCCAGTGGGCGCCTCTTTCGCCTGCAGCGCGGATGCCTTCTTCCATGCAGAACTTGGCTGTATCCACGAGTTCGCGGGCGATGTCAGAGACTTTACCGACGCAGAACATGGCAGACGTATCGCCATGGTAGCCGGAGAGAATTGTGGTGATGTCGATGTTCACGATGTCGCCATCTTTCAGGATGGTGTTCGCGTTCGGGATGCCGTGGCAGACAACTTCGTTGATGCTGATGCAGGCGTAACGCGGATAGCCGTGGTAGCCCATGCATGCGGAGATGCCCTTGTGCTGGCGAGTGTAGCATTTCTCCCGCGCGGATCAGCGTTTCGGCGGCGAGAGCGCCGGCATCGCGGATCAGTTCGATTTCTTTTGCGGATTTTACTTTAATTTTGGCCATTTGAGTTTTGAGCTCGCGCTTCGCGCTTTGGGGTCTGGGGTCGCTCGCGTTGCTCGCTTTGAGGTTAAAATGTTTTCTACAAGGCTCAGAGCACCGAAGGTGCGACCTCATGCCTCATAGCTCACTCCTATTTCTTCCAAGCAAATTTGTCTACCAGGTAGGCCAGCAGCATCTGTTCGTCCTCGGAGCCGTTCGCGAGATCCTTAACGAGCGGGAGCATGCGGCTGATGCGTTCGGTTGCTTTTTGACCGCCGAAGTGCTTGCGGACTTCTTCGAGGCGGACTCGGGTACGTTCGCTCACCTTCTTCGCGATTTCTTCGTTTGTAAGCGGATCCATCTTGATGAAGTTGATGCCGAAATCGACTGCCGTCTGGCGCAGGTCGATTTCTTCGACCGGCGTGATGAGCGAGATGCAGAGACCGCTGCGGCCTGCACGGGCGGTACGTCCACTGCGGTGCACGTAGACTTCGTGGTCGGCGGGGTGGTCGTAGACGAGAACGTGCGTCACGTGGTCCACGTCGATACCGCGGGCAGCAACGTCTGTGCAAATGAGAATCTTGAGCTTTTTGTCGCGGAAAGCGTTGAGCGTCTTTTCGCGGAGGCTCTGGGCCACATCGCCGCTGAGGGCGCCAACTTCAAAACCGTAGCCGGAAAGCACCTGTTCCAAGTAGCTCACGTCGCGCTTGTAGTTACAGAAAATCATGCAGCTTTCGGGATTGTAGTATTCCAGAACCTTGATGGTCATGGAATCCTTTTCCATCACGTCGCAGAGGTAGTAGCGGTGTTCGAGGTTGTTTGCGATGACCTTGTCGTAGCTGAGCGAAAGGAAATCGGCACCCGGGCGCTGGAATTCGCGGGCAAGGCTTTTGACCGTCTGCGGAATTGTGGCGCTGTACATCGTGCAAGAAATCGCTTTGGGCAAGTACTTGCGGATTTTCTGCATGTCGGGGTAGAAGCCCATCGAGAGCATTTCGTCGGCTTCGTCAAGTACGAGGTCGCGGATGGAGAGCAAGTCGACATTGCCGCGCTGGATGTGGTCCATGAGGCGGCCCGGAGTAGCGACGATGACATGTACTCCTGCGCGGAGCGCCTTGATTTGCGGTTCGTAGTTCACGCCGCCAAAAATGGCGACGGACTTGATGCCTGTACCCTTCGAGAGCTTTTCGAATTCTTCTTGCACTTGGATGCAGAGTTCTCGTGTCGGCACAAGGATGAGTGCCTGCGGATACGGATGGTCACGGACAATGACCTGCAAAAGTGGGAGGGCATATGCGCCCGTCTTGCCCGAACCCGTCTTCGATTGCACGAGCATATCGCGGGCGGCGAGCATGTAAGGGATGGATTTGCGCTGGACGGGCATGAGTTCGGTCCAGCCGTGTTCCCGGAGAATAGCCTTCTGTTCTTCGGGGAGCATATCAAACGTATAATCGGGGAGCTTGTTCTTTGGCTCGATAATTTTGACAGGCGTTAAAAACGGATTAACTCTTTCTTTCGTTTCTTCTTTAATGTCTTCACTCATAGTGGTGGCAAAGATAGAAATTTTAAAGCGTCCAATGGTATTCAAACCCGAGGCTTACAAAACAATCGATGGTGGATTTGCCGATTGTCGTGGGGGCTGCACCAGCATCAGGCGAGGGGGCTTCGTAAAGGTCTCTGCCGCGGCTTGAAATTCCGGCACGTAAATCGAGACCGTAATGTTTTTTAAAGACGAATTGCCCACCGATGCCCACTAGCGCGCCTTTGTAGACGTCTTCAAATTTAATGCGGTATTGGTAAGCTCTGGAGGGACTATGTTTTTTATCCTTGAGGGCGATGTCTTCAGCGTAAAAAGTGTATTGGAACCCAAGGAAGAATAACGGTGTAATGTCGAGCCATGGCGTGATGGGGTATGTCATGGACAAAATGGCGTTGAGGCCGATGTCGTGTTGCCCGAAATCCCAGTGGTCGAGTTCGCGATACACCGTGTCAGACTTGTCCGTTTTCATGTTGCGGTTGGAATAACGGTACATGAGTTCAATGCCGATAAATCCGTTCCATGTGAGGCCGGCGTAGATCGAAAGGAATGGGTCCGCATCGTCGATGAAATTCCAAAGACTTACGGAATCTTTTGTAATGCGGTAATTGCGCACTTGACTTCTGGTGTGGCTGCTAGTCCAGTTGTCCGGAGTGAGCGGAAAATGAGCTTGGGAGTAACCAATGCCTACACCTGCCCAAAATTTTAAGCTGGGGACTTCTTTGTATAAGTCGTCTGGTTCAGTCTGCATTTTGAGGCGTTCTTCTTTGGTGAGACGGCGCTTGGTACGTTTGTCAAAGAAGGTTGCTGCAATTTCATCGCTGAGGGCTACTTTATCACTGTTTGCTTTGACGATTCCTGCTGCTTTGGGTTCTTGAGCGGTTTCGTCAAAAATGGCAATTTGGATAAACTTTCCTTGAGGTGCAAGGAAGAGTACGATATTGTCTTCGAGGGCTTGTATTTTGGCTGCCATGCCGGGGTGCCTTGCGCGTAGGTAGTTTGGCTGCAATCCTTTTTCGAGGTTGTTCGAAAGCCAAGATCCATAGCGAGTGGTG
Organism: Fibrobacter succinogenes; assembly: GCA_902762795.1. GTDB lineage: Bacteria > Fibrobacterota > Fibrobacteria > Fibrobacterales > Fibrobacteraceae > Fibrobacter > Fibrobacter succinogenes_E. The sequence continues at coordinate 167,878 of CACWPM010000003.1, forward strand.
ATGGTGTCGCGCTCCCATTCTCCGAGTTCGCGACATTTGGGCTCGCCAATTCCTGTGTTATGGCGGCGGAGCGAAAGGCAAAATTCATTGGCGTTGACAGGCGAATTCCCATCCAATGTCCAAATAAAAATTGTAGCGTCCTTCCAAAGCGTAAAACGCGAATCGAAATAAACTTCAGAGGCGCTTGCAAATGATGCGAGGAATAAAAGTATGGCGATGAACCTTTTCATTTGACAACTCCTGCATAAAGGTTCTTGCGTATTTTTTGAACCGCCATCTGAATGAGGTTTGTCAAGTTCGAAAGTTTGTAAGTCGCTATGGGCTGCTGAATTTCATCAACGGCGCTAAAGAGCGGACGTTGCTTTAAGTTGTCCCATAACGTGTACGAGAAAATTGCGCTTACGTTATCCGGTTTACGGATGCTGCCGCTTTCGTTATGGATAAGTGCATAGTCAAAGAAATTTTCACGTTTCAAATCCGTGCCGATGATGAATTCGTGTAAAATCAAGATTATAGGCGGAACATTTCCAGCGGAATCTTTTACCGTAACTCCTTGTTCTGGAATGTGTCCCTTGATGAAAATACGTTTGTCGAGTTTTAGGCTTTCTTCGGGAAATTTGGTATTTGCCGAGTCTGGTAGAACGACGAGATTGCCGTATGCTTTACGCATTTCGACTTCGAAAATTTTTCGACAGTGTTGCGTTCCTTTAATTTGTATGCTGTCCGTGCCTATTTCTAGGCGCTTTGCAAACCAGGAGGAACGCGTGATGACAAATGCATTCTCGATGCCCGTCACTGCAATACCGCCATAAGGGGCCTTATGGTACGCGGGGTGGCTTGCTGTCCAATGATAAGAATCTGCACACCCGGTGAGTATGCAGATTGCAAATCCAATGGATAAAATTGACTTCTTAAACGTCATTTGCTCTCGTGGGTTTCGCGGGAGAATTTTGCAGTTTTAGACTGCTCCCCATTTTTCGCGGTAGGCGTAGACTCTGTCAAGGATTCCTTCGGGGGCGTTAATCGCCTTGCGGTTTTCTTCGCTTTCGAGAAATGCGATGATGTTGTTGATGTTTACGATGGAATGCGCTTCGATGCCGTATTCATCCTGTACCGTCTGCAATGCGGACTTGCCGTTTTCGAGTTTTTCCTTGCGGTCTACTGAAATGAGGAGGCCGACAACGTTTGCGTTTTCAATTTTGGAAAGCGCCTGCATTGTTTCATTGACGGATGTACCTGCGGTAATCACGTCCTCGATGATGACAACGTTTGTTTTTTCTGTGTACTTGTAACCGACCAGAGAACCGCCTTCGCCGTGGTCCTTGACTTCCTTTCTGTTGTATGTGAAAGTAAGATTCTGGGCGTAAATGTCGGAGAGCTTCATCGCGGTTGCAGCGCAGAGGGGAATGCCCTTGTATGCCGGACCGTAAAGGTTCTGGGCTTTACCGTCGAAATGAACCATGAATGCGGATGCGTAAAACTCTGCAAGCTTCGAAAGCGAAGCTCCTGTGCGGAACTCTCCGGTATTGATAAAGTAAGGAGTTTCGCGACCGCTCTTGGTCACGAAGTTGCCGAATTTTAAGGCTCCCGATTCTACGAGAAAATGGACGAACGTATCTGTGTTATTCATTGAATAAATCCTAGGCTTTTGCCCCGATGAGTAGTGCGGTAACTTCAGAGATTATATTGTAATCGGTGATAAACTGGATAGCGAACATGGCGAGCAAGCACACTACGCAAAGTACTAAATAGCTGTGGAAGGATTTTTCGAATCCCTTGATTTTTAACTTGAAAATAAGCCAAACGCCAAAACTCAGGATGGTACTGAAAACCCATGCTGCGGAGGTGCTCAAATCTGCAAGACGGCTTACGGCGAACGTGATGGTGATGCCCGGCAGGAAGAAAAACGCAATACTCAAGACAACAAGGAGTGCAAAGCCTACGTAATAGGCCAGTCCGCGGTCTTTCTTGATGATGACCTGGGAACCAATCGTGGTCTGTTCTTCTTCGCCTGTCATTGGGTTGACGAACGTCTCCGGCTTGAACTGCTTGTACGGTGAGTTCGATGTCGGTTCCTTGGGTTTCCCCGGCGAGATGACTTCACCCGTCAATGGATTTACAAGTTCTTTGTCTGACGGCGTTGTTTCCGTGCTTGACGACGGTGCCTCAGTGCTTGTCTGTGCGACTTCAGCTACGGCTTCGGTCTTGACTTCGCTGTCAGGGGAAACAGACGATTCTTGGACGGGGGCGTCGTTCTTGATTTCTTCGGACATGGGTAACTCCTTATAAAGGTTTCAGGCGATAGGCTATAAGTTTCAGGACTAAGTATTTTGCGTTTATTAGTTAGGATAATTAGAACTTCGAAGTTCGGAATGAGGGATTACTTAAGATACAGTTCCTACTTCCTAATACCTAAACCCTATTACCTAACACCTAATACTTATAATATAAATGTTCTGCCGGCGTGAACGAACACGCGGTGTTCTAGCCACAGCTTCAGAGCCTGCGAAAGCGTGCGCTTTTCGATGTCCTTGCCAAGTTCGACAAGTTCATCGATGCTTGCGGTTTCGGGAACGCGCTGGATGTCTTGACAAATGATTGGTCCTTGGTCGAGGTCCTCTGTGGCGAAGTGCGCGGTTGCACCGATAATCTTGACACCCTTGTGCCATGCCTGGTGGTAGGGCTTGGCTCCCTTGAATGCGGGGAGGAACCCGTGGTGGATGTTGATGATGCGGTACTTGAACTCTTCGGTGAAATTCTCGCTCAGTATTTGCATGTAGCGGGCGAGGACAATCGTATCGGTATTCGTTTCCTGGATGATTTCGCGGAAACGGTTTTCGGGGATGGTCTTGTCCGGGTTGGACGGCACGTAGTAGAACGGCACACCGAAGGATCCTCCGACAGGGCCTAGGTCCGGGTGATTGCCAACGATGCAGCTGAATTCACAGGGCAGGTCGCCATCGCGGCGCTTGAGGAGCAGATCGTAAAGGCAGTGGTCGGTTTTCGAGACGAAAATGGCTACGCGTTCGGTCTTTGTTGTGTCGAACAGTTTCCAGTTCAGCTGGAGGTGTGGACCTATAGTTTCGAGGTGTCTTTTGACTTCGGGAATGTCGTCCGAATCAATGTCGAATACGGCACGCAAGAAAAAGGTTTCGATGTCTTTTGCTGTGTGTTGCTGAAGGTCAATAATATTCGCTCCGGCTTTGGCGAGAACTTGCGTTGTGCCGGCAATGAGCCCTTTTTGGTCGGGGCAAAGGATTTGAAGAATATAACGAGTCATAGACATACTACAATATTAAAAAAATTGGGGCCTTTTACCAAATATTTTGTAATCTTATAGATAAAAAATAACTAACATTACAGTAATAAATAGAAAGGATTGTAAAATGGAGAGAATTAAATTGTTCAAATTGGGAATTTGCTCTGCACTTGTTTTGTCTACGGTGCAGGCCTTTGCTGCACCACCTAAGACGTGGGATGCTATTTTTAACGCCGAGGGACAGGGCGAGTACGCCGCTGCCAAGATTGATGGAAATATTCGTTTTGGCGAATACACGCATTATAAAAGCGTTCAGCCGGTTTCGTTCCGCATTTTAGACGATAAGTTTGATTTTTCCGTTGCTGGAAACATGACTGTTCCGGCGAAGTTGGTCGAAGATCCGAACTTTTACGAAAATTGCCGTAATACCATGGAAGCATGGGTTTCTTATTTTGACAAGCCGCGTCGCTTTGGAAATGAAGAACTTATCATCAATATTGCGGGTGTGGACTTTGCCTGCGGCAACGATTTATTCAATGTCCATGATTTACGTATAAAGTTTACAAATCCTCAGGCGCAAAAAGCTTGGAGTACGGAACTCGAAGGCCGTCAGAAGTATAAACGAGAACAGCTTTCTGCATTCCGTGTTGCTGAACAAGAACATCGCGCCATGATCCGTGATAAGTCCACTTCGTTTACGGACCCGCGTGACGGACAAGTTTATCGCATCATCAAGGTCGAAGGCCGTGAATGGTTTGCGCAGAACGTGAACTACAATGTCGAAGGTCATTCCTGGTGCTATGAAGACAAGGATTCTTACTGTGCCCGTAGCGGTCGTTTGTATGATTTGGAAGGCGCTCGCAAGGCGTGCCCCGAGGGTTGGCACTTACCGCGTGACCGCGAATGGTCCGACATGCTCAAGGGACTTACAGGTTGTTTTGATGGCGTTGACAAGTGCGGTAACTTTGCAACGAAGATGAAGGCAACGACAGGCTGGCAGGGCGGTGGCGGTACTGACGAATACGGCTTTACCGTTTTCTCTTCGGGCTATCGTAAACTTCTCGGCAAATCGACTGTGCGCTATGAAGATATGGGTGAATACGCTGGCTTCTGGAGTGCCCAGAACGGTCGTAACGAAACGATTTGGCTTTGGGCGATGGGACGCATGAGTGACCAGATGGTTCGCCAGCTCGTCCCGGCTACAGCAAGGAATAATGGCTATTCTGTGAGATGCATTAACGGAAACTAGTTTAGACGAAAGACGAGAGACTAGAGACGAGAGATTTTTTAGTCTAGCATTTACGAAAAAAGCAAGAACATTCATGTTCTTGCTTTTTTGTATAAACGAAAACCACCAGCTAGGCTGGTGGTTCCATAGAGCCTTCTGGCGTTGCGTCCTTGAGAAAGCAAAAAACTCTTGGTTAGATTTG
>CACWPM010000004.1 GCA_902762795.1 Fibrobacter succinogenes
GCTCATCAGAACCGTTAACTATAATCTAACAAACAAGTTCAAGAAAAACAAGAGGCCGTTTTGCAGAGCGTTCATTTTGCAAACAACCGTTTGCACGAGTGTCGCGGCAACCAAGCTTGCTTGGGTTGACATGACCGAGCAGCAGGTTGTTCTACAAACAACCGTTTGCAAATAAAATTTATTCAGTAAAGGACAATGGAATTGTGACGGTTGTTTTGCCGGATTTTATTTTATGAAACATCCAACGTCTTACATGTTTTTGTATTTCAGCATCAAATTCGCGATTTTGTGTTGTAGAGGAAACGATGGAAATGTCAGAAATTTCGCCACTGGAAATTATTGTGAATTTTAAGGTAATTTGGCCTTGAAATCCCGGCATTTTTTTTAAGTGTTTACGATAAACATGACGAAGGCCTGGTGTTCGTTGACGAAAAAATTTCAGAACATCTGAAGCAGAACGAGAAACATTCTTTTCATTTTTTAAATCAATATCTCTTACAGATGGTAACTTAACAAAACCCTTTTGAGCAGTTCTTAAATAATCACTTCTAACAAGAGGTCCAATCCATTCAACGTTCTCTATACCACCTTTACTGAAATCCGTCACATTCTCCGTTTTATTTTTTTGACTTTTCTCTTCTTGGACAACCACCGAACTGCTTGAAATTTCAGTTTGCTCTTTTTCTTCTTTGCAACTAGAAAATACGAGGGAGACACTCACAACAATAATCGCAATGAAAAAGTTTTTCATTTTAAGAATTTTCATAATAGTCTCGCATTCTTTCACTCTTGCTAATGTTAGTGCTTCTGAATATCATTTACAAAATCGCAAAAACAACGCCAAGCGTTTTTATGAAAATTTACATGCAATGAAGATTCCCGGTCAAGCCGAAGCAACAGGCAAACCCATTGCCGAGCCGACCAGTCTTGGTTTGAAAAAGCAAAGACAAGAGAATATCTTTCGTCTCTCGTCTGTAGGCTCATGAGCCGTTCTCTCGTCTATATTACCCTATCACTTCCAAAGCGGCGTACTTGAGGATGATAGTGCGGTTCATGCTCTCGCGATCGAAGCGTACATCGACGCGGGCATTATCGCCACTGCCGTAAGCCTTCATAATCACACCCGTTCCATACCTGGAATGGCGAACGCGTGCGCCCTCATGATATGGATTGTCATACTCAATTGTCGGGCCAGACGGATCAGGCGATTTCACGACCTTCACCGGATTGCGGTAGACTATATGCTTGTCGTTCTTCTTGATGGATGCTGGTACAGGCGCCGGACGTGAACCATATGAGCCATACGAACTGCCACCGTACGAGTTGCCGGAACCGTTTCCATAACCGCCGCGAGAGCCACCGCCGTACGAATTTCCGCCAAACGAGCGGTTGCCATAGGAATTGCCATAGGAATTGCCCGAGCCCGAATTCCCATAGGACGGACGAGAGCCATAGTTCGACGAGCCGTACGAACCATAAGAAGGCTTGGAGCGCGTATTGCCCACAAAATCAGGAACAGACGGACGCATATTCAAGCACGGCGTAAAGTCGACAACAGACGGATCCAGTTCCTTGAGGAACCTGGACGGAGCAAACGGCCGAATATTTCCCTGGAAAAACCTGCGTTCGGCATGGTACAGATAAAGTTTCTTTTCGGCACGGGTGCAGCCCACATAGAACAGGCGACGCTCTTCTTCCATCTGCTCGTTGATTTCGGCCATCGAGAGCATCGAAGTCCCACGCACGAGCGGGAAGATTTCATCATCACAGCCGGCAATATGAACGGTATTAAATTCCAAACCTTTCGCCATGTGGATTGTCATGAGCGTCACAAGGCCCTTCGACGTATCGACCTTCTTGTCGCCATCCGTCAAAAGCGAAATATCCTGCAAGAACGCATCAAGCGTTGCACCCGGATGTTCTTCGTCAAATTCGCGGATAGCGTTGATCATTTCGTCCAAGTTTGCAATGCGTTCGTCGGCCGTGACTTCGTCTTCCTTGCGCAAGAAGTCCTTATAGCCTGTATCGTTGATGATATGTTCAGCAAGAATCGGGAGCGGATACTCACCAGAAGTCATCATGTTCTTCCAGTTCGTCACAAGGTCTGTAAACACCTTAAGCTTCGGAGCGCCGCGCCCCGTGCCGTTCGCCTCAGCCAATAAATTATCCCAGAAAGACCCCTGGCCAGCCTTCACCTTGGCGAGCACACCTTCGACAGTCGTCTTGCCGATGGCACGCGGCGGAGTGTTAATCACGCGCAAGTATGCGGCATCGTCTTTTTCGTTCGCGAGCACGCGCAAATAGGCCAAAATATCCTTGATTTCCTTGCGGTCCCAGAACCTTGTTCCGCCAAAAATCACCGACGGGATACGCAAATCGTTGAGCGCCTTTTCGAGCACACGGGACTGGGCGTTCGTGCGGTAGAAAACAGCCGTCTTGGCATAAAAATCAGGCCCCGCCTGCGCAATCGCCTTTGCGATGTTCGAGGCTTCGGAACGGTCATCCTCGAAATAGCGCACGTGGATGAGTTCGCCCGCTTCTTCCTTGGAGAAAACGTTCTTCTGCATTTCTTGCGGGCGGACGTTATGCGCAATCACGGAACCAGCGCCTTTAACGATGTTTGCAGTCGAGCGGTAATTGCGTTCAAGCTTGACAATCGTGACCGGAGCAAAATCGCGGTGGAAGTTGCGGATAATCTTGATGTTCGCGCCACGCCAGCCGTAAATACTCTGGTCGTCATCGCCCACCACCGTCACGTTCTTGGTTTCTGGATTGATGAGCAACTTCAAAAGTTCGTACTGCACATCGTTCGTATCCTGGTATTCGTCCACGACAACGTACTGGAAACGTTGTCTCAGCTGTTCCGCCAAATTCGGCACCATCTGCAACATGCGAACCGTATTGAAAAGCAAATCGTCGAAATCCATCGCATTCGATTCCGCAAGCTTTTTCTGATAAGCCGCGTAATAGCGGGCCTTACGTTCTTCGTCGGCAAATTCGGCGTTCAAAGCAGCCACATCCGGCGTCTGCAAGACAGCCTTGTCATTCTTGTACAAGACGGTGTTCTTGAAACGGGAAATGGCGCTGTGGACCTTTTTCAGTTCATTCACGTCGTAATCGTCGCCCAAATCGTCCTTCAAGATTTCCTTGAGGATGCGCTTTTGGTCATCGTCATCGTAAATGGAAAAGTTTGCATCGAACCACTTGCCGCCAAGCGCCTTGATTACGGACTCCTTCGCCAAGCAAAGTTTCAAAAGCTTTAGACATACGGAGTGGAACGTTCCCATCCACATAAAAGGCTTGCGGCAATTCAAAAGCTTCTGGATACGATCCTTCATTTCGCGAGCAGCCTTGTTCGTAAATGTCACTGCCAACACGCGATTGGAATCGATATTGTGATACGAAACCAGATGAGCAATCTTGTAAGTAATGCAACGCGTCTTTCCAGAACCTGCACCGGCCAAAATAAGCATCGGGCCGTCAATCTTTTTTGCGGCGGCCGACTGTTCCGAATTCAACTCATTATCTAAAACACTACCATCAACAACATTACTTTCTTCAACATCTACCATCTAGCACCTCTAGTCGATATACAGATGTGCAATATAGTAATTAGACGAGAGAACGGGCGAAGCCCTACAGACTAGAGACGAGAGATATACATGAGAACAATCAGTATGTAATAGAAAAGCGCCCGTCTCGCAGGCGCTCTTTCGTCTAATATCTCTAAAAGACGCGTCGGGCCGAAGGCCCGCTCTTTCGTCTCTCGTCTTTCGTCTATAATCTATTCATCCGCAGTAGAAGCCCCGATGGCCTGTTCCAAAGTGGTCTGGCCCTGGAGCGCCTTGTTGATGCCGTCCATACGGAGCGTAATCATTTCGCAAGACTTGATGGCCTCACGCTTGATTTCGTCACCGGAAGCACGCTTGATCACAAGGTTACGCACGGCTTCGTTCGGCACGAGGAACTCGTAAATACCGCAACGGCCCTTGAAGCCCGAACCATCGCACTTTTCACAACCGCGTCCATGATAGAACTGCATGTCCGGAGAAAGGTGGAGTTCATCGCGGAGTTCCTGAGAAATCTCGACCGGTTCCTTACAGTTCTTGCAAATACGGCGCACAAGACGTTGGGCCAAGACACCCTTAATTGCAGTAGACACAAGGAACGGTTCCAGTCCCATTTCGAGCAAACGAGGGAAAGCACCGGCAGCATCGTTTGTATGGAGCGTACTGAAGACCAAGTGACCCGTCAAAGCGGCTTCGATAGCCATCGTCGAGGTTTCCTGGTCACGCATTTCACCGATCATGATAACATCCGGGTCCTGACGGAGCAAGGCACGAATGCCCGCCGCAAACGTAAACCCAGCGGCATTGTTGATCTGACCTTGGTTCACACCGTCAATATTCAATTCCACCGGGTCTTCCATCGTCGAGATGTTAATCGTGGAATCCAAAATTTCTCGAATAGAAGCATAAAGCGTCGTAGACTTACCGGAACCCGTCGGGCCGGTCACCAGCACAATGCCGTTCGGAGCATTAATCGCATCGATAAACTGCTTCAGGACGCGGGCATCGAAGCCCATTTCCTTTAGCGGGAACTGACCCGAGTTCGGGTCCAAAATACGCATAACGATCTTTTCGCAAACGCCGCGCTTACGCAAAGAAATCGGGAACGAGCTCACACGAAGGTCCACTTCGGCGCCCTTGTAACGCACAGTAAAGCGTCCGTCCAACGGTTTACGCTTTTCAGCGATGTCCATCTTCGAGAGGAGCTTGATACGCGAAAGAATCTGCGGCATGAGTCGTGCCGGAATCGGGGACATCACCTGCAAGTCACCATCGATACGGTAACGCAACTTGAGGAACGTTTCTTGAGGCTCCAAGTGAATATCGGATGCGTGTCGTGCGATAGCTTCGTGAATAAGCGTCGTCACGATCTTCACAACCTGGCGACCTTCTTCATCGGTCAGTTCCGGTTCATCACTAGAGCTGCTTCCGCGCTCGACAGTTTCAAGTTCATCGTCGCCAGAAGAACCGATAAGTTCAGCAAGGGATTCTTCAGCGGGGCCGTGATTTGCAAAAAGAATATCGATGGTTTTCTTGATATCCTGTTCGGACGCCATGACCACATCGACATTTTTCTTGACCTTAAACTTGATGGAATCCCTAAGACGGACGTTCGTCGGGTCAGCCATGGCCACCACAAGAGCCTGGCGAGAATCCCTCGTCACATAAAGCGGGACAATCTTATGCGCCTTGCACTGTTCTTCGGAGATATATTCATAAACCTTTTCATCGAGCCTGATAGCATCGAGCTTTACGAAGGGGACTTCGAACTGGCAACAAAGAATGTCCGTAAGTTTTTTTTCGTCGATATACTTCAAATCGACGAGCACTCGACCCAGGCGCTTTCCGCCTGAAGTTTTCTGCTTTTCAAGGGCATCGTTCAGCTGGTCCTGGGTAATAAAGCCCTGATCCAGGAGCATTTCACCAATACGCTTCTTGGTGACGCTCTGCATCTGGACACCCAGAATATCCGTCAGCTGTTCCTGTTTGACCATGCCAGCCTTGACAAGAATCTGGACAAGGGTCACCTTTTTACCCAATTGCGCCTGGTACTTGACTTCGTCTTCGGCGTACTTCAACTGGTCTTCATTAATCAAGTTAACGCGAACCAGCAACTGTCCTAAACTGTTTGAATCCTTCATAGATGCGACCACGCCTGAGCGTTTAAAGAAATTCTTCCACCAAATTTATTATTCAAATATACACCACAACCACTATTTACCAAACCGATCTCGTGAATTTCGTCACATTTTAACCCTATTTTTTCATGATTTATAGAGTTACTTTTAATATATATACTTTTTGTAACATCAGATGTGAAAAGTAACTCATATTCTTCACCCCCATTTAGCGCAAATTTGAGGGGCGGAAGCCCAAAATAATCGCACATTTCCAAAACATCCGGGTCAATAGGCAATTTTTCTTCGTCAATTTCGATGGAAACGCCAGATGAAAGCGCTAAATGATTAGCCTCTGAACTCAGCCCATCGCTAATGTCCATACACGCACCACGCACGCCCTGCCTTACCAATTGCACCCCGGCATCCTCGCAAATTTTTGGAGCCAGGTGGTATTCAACCAACCGCGGGAAGCGCGACACCTCTTCAGGATGGTTCATAAGAATCCAAAGTCCAGCATCGGATTTGCCAAGAGTCCCCGCTACATAAACGCGGTCACCCGGTTTTGCACCACTGCGGAGGAGAGTGGTTTCGCCATCGGTCGTTCCGAGAAGAGTCGTTGAAAACATACCGACATCACCTGCAACCGTATCCCCCCCAATCAACGTAATTCCCCTTCTCTCAAAGCCTTGCGATACAGCTTCTGCAATTCTGTTGCGAGTTTCTTCGCTCCAGTTTTTGTTCAAGCAAAGTCCAAAAAGTGCAATCCGGGGCCGACCTCCCATCGAAGACACATCTGAAACGTTGGACACAATATGCTTTTCGACCGCCTGCTCAGGACTAGACCAGTCCAACCTGAAGTGCGTGTTTTCAACCGAAAGATCTTTTGTTACAAGCCAACCGTCAAAAATGGCACAGTCATCCCCGGCAGACAGCCAGCCGCGGTACACTGGCGCCTCGTTCTTTAAAGGGGCGACTCCATCCAAAATTTTACTGACGAACTTAAATTCGCCAAGATCCGGGAATTTCATATTTTTCAAGGACAAATCAATTTTCCACCCAATAATTTAACAATAAACTTTCTATACTTTAGGTGTGGGACACATATTTTTCATAACGCCATCATCGCCCGGCAGTTTAGACAAGCTGAACCAGTGGACCTTCCGCTGGCTTTTGGAGCATGGCAACATGGCAGATGATTCCACCCTCTATACTTGCAATTCCATCGAAAGCGCACAAAGTCTTTTGGAATCGGCCCTCATCATAGGCCAGTCTCCGGCACTTATCATCTTTGACCACGCCGATCACGCAACCGAGAAGAACTTGTCCTTCAGTAAAGAACTTCACAACGGCATTCCGGAATCCTGGATTATCGAAATCATTCCCGACGACATGCCGCTCCCCGAAGATTCTAGAGATGACAGCACATTCTGGATTAGGCGCCCCGTCAGCGAAGACGAATGGTACGCAACGCTCGAAAACGTGTTACAGAAAAACGCTTGTCCGCAATGGGCCAAGTGGACAAGACACAAGAGCTACAAAGGATTTTAACAGAGGTTTTTAAACGTGATTATCGGCGTCAGCTATTTTGGTGTGCGCTCCCCGAAGCTCGCACGCTTAGATATTGCACATATAAAAGAAGCGGGTTTCAATGCCATTCTACACACATGGAGCGAAGAAGACCTGCAATATTATTACGGCACCATGAAGCAAATCGTGAACGAGTCCGCCGCCATGGGGCTTTCCGTTTACGTGAACCCGTGGGGTGTCGGCCGCGTTTTCGGCGGTGAAGCTTATTCGGAACTCACAGCACGGAACCACGACTTGTGCCAAGTCGCTATAGACGGGAAGCCGAAAGTGGCAGCATGCCCAAACCATCCCGAGTTCCGCGCCTACATGCACAAGTGGATTGCGACAGTTTGTGACACAAACGTTTCGACGATTTTTTGGGACGAACCGCACTTCTATTTTGAAAAAGGCGGACTTGAAAACTGGAGCTGCCGCTGCGAGAAATGCCGTTCAAAGTACCGCGAGAAGTTTGGAGAGGAAATGCCGGCGGAGCTTACGGACAACGTCAAAAAATTCCGCGAGGATTCGCTTATTGACTTCCTGAAAGAAATGGCCGAGGATGTTCACGCCCGCGGCAAGCGCAACTGCGTTTGCATGCTACCACCGTGGTTCCCGGCGGGGCTCGAAGACTGGGGCCGCGTTGCAAGCCTCGATGCAGTCGATGAAATCGCGAGTGACCCCTACTGGGAGCGCGGAGCAAACGAAGAATGGATCCGCGAAAAGTACCGAGAAACAGCAAACAAACTTGTGGAAGTTGCAGACAAATACGGAAAGTCCGTACAAATGTGGATCAAGGCATACCAAATTGAAGCGGGCCGCGAAAAAGACCTGGCCATCGCCGTCGAAGAAAGCCGCGCCGCAGGCATCAAGAACATCTTCGCCTGGAGCTACCGCGGCACGGAAACATTAAGCTGGCTAAAAAGCGACGACCCGGACCGCGTTGCGGAAGTATTCCGCTCCGCAGTAGGAAGTAGGAAGAACATTACATCACGCGGATAGCCGCGGAGCCGTGAACGGCAAGAGAGTTTTGGATAAAAAAGAGGAAGAATGAGAAACTACAACTTTAAAATGTGGCCATCCATATTCTTGGCTGCATCGCTATTGTTTTTTGCATCATGCAGCGATTCTGCAACCACGGCAAACGAAGATTCCAACCAACCAGAATCAGAAAAGCCAAGCACATCAAAGCAAACTAAGGAAGCTTACTGGATTCTTTCGGGCCGCGTAATCACGCTCGACAGCAATGCGGTACCGAACGCCAAAGTTTACCTTACCGACACCGATGATTCTACCGGCCGTGGCTATTACATTGATTCGGCAACGACCGACAAAAATGGATATTACTTATTCGATCGCGAGAAAGATAAGCATACATATATCCCTTACAAGTACCATCTACTCGTAAGAGCCAAATATGCAAAGGATTCTCTTTACGCCTTCTATGCCGACTATCCTAGATACCATAGAGTATACGAAGGAACAGAGGATTCACTTTATATTCCTATAAGAGTCCGAAAATATGTTACGGTCTTGATGAGCACGCATAAGTTCGGTGATTTATACAGCAGCTACGGCGCCTCCGCAGAAAGTTATGCGGATTCCATTTGCTTTGGAGCAAACTTCCTTTGCCATACATTTTCAAAAAAAGATTTTGAAAACAATTATTTTGTCAGCATCGACAATTTTCCTGCCGGCGAAATATCTGACATGCGTATATGGTTCGGCAAATATCCAACAATAATATCGACATCTACGACCGTCGGGCACAGAGACACTGTTATATGGGGTCATGAAATTGGAGGCTATCCAGAAGACACGCTCCAAATAACACTCCCCAAAGAGGCCGCAAAAATGTTGGATTCGATGGGTTTAGAACCGTCGCTAGATTTTCTACTCGCCCCCATCCACACCAAAGATGAATTCGCAAGACGACTCAACGATTCCCAAGACTATTGCTTTGACAGACTGCTGGCGGGAAACGGTTACGAAGTCGAACTCATCCACGCAGAAAACGACGACGATGCAAACCGTTTTTGGGGAATGTTCAAAGAAATGAGTAAAAACATGCCCGTGTCTCGTTGGCTCGACAACACGTATGTTTCTAAAGACCGTTACGGTTTACCGAGAGGAGCGCACATCATCGCTTCTGTTGAGCCGGGATTTACCCTGCCCGATACGCTATACAAGCTGCACAAGTACACCCTCAGCAATTGCCCAATGGTATTCTATAAAAAGGCAAGTTCCAACTCAAACCAAGTTGCATATTTGGACGACGACTGTGAAGGAACGACAGAATACGAATCGCGCGATACAGCATTCCTCGCCAGTTTCTGGATCGATACGGACGAAGCTACCGCGGATTTTTCGAAGATCCTATCGGCCGGTAAAAAGGTCGGATTTGAAATGGCTCGCTGCGAAGATGATTCGAAATCCATCTGCTTCCAAGTCAATACGGGAATCGACTCATCAAGTAAAATCTATGGAACATCAAAAATCTTCGATGGCAAAAAGCACCATGTCGCATTTGTCCTCTACAACGAGCACCTTACAATCGCAATCGATGGCAATACCATCACGGACACCGTCCTTGAACTTTCGCAGGAGTTTTACGAAAACAACGTGAGCGGAATCAAGGTCGGAGACTTTGCGCTAACCGACTTCATCATACACCGTTTCAACAGTGACTTCCAGCGTCCGGACTATAGCGACTGGAGACGAATGCGCGTATGGCTTAAGGCGTTCTACCTGCTGCAAAAGTAAGTAGCCGTTTGCAAAACCGACGGTTTGTTAAGTCGACAGTCCCCTAAAGACAAAAAAACTCCCGTTTGGCGGTGAAATCGTGATTTTTTCATCATTTTCACCGCCACTTTTGCATTTTCAGCATTCAAGCCATAAAAAAAAGCCCCGTCGCTTGGACGAGTCTTTTGAAAAATCACTGGATGGGGCAAAGTCCCAACTCTTTGGCTCGGTTTAAAGAATATACAAGCGTAATCAGAATTGTATGGATCCCCTTCGCTCCGCTTCGAGAATGACCGTGAGCAACAAACGCCCGGTATCAACCGAGCGTGGGTGCGAGAGCGAGGCGAAGACGGAGTCCCCGCCTTGCATAAGAGCCGAGCGGTCTTATTTAGCTCTTTCGAGGTAAGAACCGTCGCGGGTGTCGACGCGGATCTTCGTGTTGTTTTCGATGAACAGCGGAATCATCACCTTTGCGCCAGTTTCGAGAGTAGCTTCACGCATCACGTTACCGCTGGTGTTGCCCTGAACTGCCGGAGGAGCGTCAACGATCATCAGATCAACGAAAGTCGGCGGAATAACTTCGATCGGGAGCGTATCGCCACTCTTCGGATCCTTCCACCATGTAACTTCAACAGTAGCACCATCAAGGAGCCAAACTTCACAGCCATTGAGAGCTTCCTTGGAAATTTCTTCGGTTTCCTGAGTTTCGCCATTAAGGAAATACCAGGTAGCGCCGTCATTGTAGAGGTAGGTCATTTCGGTGTAGGTCACATCAGCTTCTTCCACCGTATCACCGCTCTTCCAGGTGCGTTCGAGAGTACGGCCAGTCACCAAGTTCTTGATGCGAACGCGGTTGAAAGCCTGACCCTTACCCGGCTTCACAAACTGGTTTTCGATGATTTCATACGGCTGACCATCAACCATGATTTTCAATTTTTTACGGAATTCGTTGGTGCTTACAGTACCCATATTATCCTCTTTTGGTTTTTGATTCTAAATTTAGCAATATAATGGAAAAATCTGTTAAAGTTTTCACGCATATTTCTGAATTTTTAGACTTTTTAGGCAAAGATTTTAATGGTTTGACAAGCGAATTGCAAGCAAACCTAGACCACAACCCTTCGTTTGCCTTTAACTGTTCCAAGCATTACGCTGACCTTATCAAGAAATCGAGCGAGCCCGTCAAACTGCTACGCGAGGTTCTACCTTCTATAGACGAACTCAAGGATGCTCCGGGATTCGTCGATGATCCTGTCGGAGATCTCCCGGCAGGCAAATCCGAATGCATCTTGCAAAAATACGAGAACCGCGCCCTTATCGTTTCAACAGCGGCCTGCGGCGTGCGCTGCCGTTTCTGTTTCAGGCGCAACTACCCCTTCCAGGACACACAGAATATCGCAAAAGAAGTTTCGAACTGGCTCGATGTCCATACAAGCATTTGGGAAGTCATTCTTTCCGGCGGAGACCCGCTAACACTTGGACCAGGACCGTTCCGCGACCTTGTGGAAGCAATCGCATTCCACCCTTCCGTCACGACACTCCGCATCCACACGCGACTCCCCGTAATGCGCCCTGACCTCGTGATGCAGCATTTTGAACTCTTGCGCGAACTCCCCGCGCGTTTCAACTGCGTTCTCGTTTCGCACGTGAACCACCCCGACGAACTCGACGAAGAATCCGCAGCTGTTTTCGCACAACTTAAATTTTGCGGTTGGACGCTTTTAAACCAGAGTGTTCTTTTGAAAAGCGTAAACGATGACGCCGAAACGCTTGAACGCTTGAGCCGTAAGTTATTCGAGCAAGGCGTACTCCCCTACTACCTGCACCAACTCGACCATGCGAAAGGGGTCGCCCATTTTGAAATCAGCGACGAACGCGCCCGAGAACTCATCGCGCAAATACGTACAAAACTCCCCGGCTACCTCGTACCGAAACTCGTTCGTGAAATCGCCGGGGAAAAGAGCAAAACGCCGGTGTAGCAGTGAGCCTTGAGGTCGCAACCTGCGGTTGCTTTGAGGTATGAGGTATTATTCGCAAAGGCGAGATGCTTAAAACCAGTAGCCGATGCCAAGCTGGATTTTGTTGAACAAGTAATACGAACCGACGATACTTTCGTCGATATATCCGTCCTTTTTAACAGATTCCGTTCCTGTTGCATTGTCTGTACGGCTGCTCCCCCAAGAAACGGTGTAACTGCCACAAGTTTTATCGACCGCAACAACATCGGTCAGCTGGTACGAAAAGCGTGCATCGACAAACAGCCCAAAAGAAAACTCATGACCGATGACGAACGAAAGCCCCGCGCCAAAGAAGCGGTCTTCATGACATTTGTCAGTGCGGACACTTTTAGGCAGAAAGAACGAGCTTTTTCTCATAAGCTTGAAATCAAAAACAGGTCCCGCTTCAAAATAAAGAACATTCGGGATATGAGCCTGCGCAAGCAGTGAAACTTCTAGATAAAGCAAGTAGTCCTTGTTGTAACCGGCCCAGTGACTACCGCCGTCACAATCGCATTCCAGCGACAATTCTCGATGTCCCGAACTAAAATAGCGATAGTCCAATCCTACGCCCGAATGCAAATTTAGCCACGACAAAAACGAGTACGAGACATCAAAAGAAATCGTCGTGCCTTTTCCGACGCCGTCCGCATAAACGCCCCAAGGGGCATCCGTGACTTCGCCAATGCTATTCAAGCTCAAGCGAGCGCCCAAGCGCAAAGGTTTATCAGCCTTGTTCATCGCAAGTTCCGCAGCACCTGCCAACGATTCTACTACACCGATAAGCAACAAGACACAAGTGAACACTGCGATAGGAAACCGCCCCATTCCTTTTTTTTCCCACATATTTTCCTCCTAACAGAAAACACCATTAATTGGTCCTTTCTCTCCCGAGAATCCCGTCAATGCAATCTTGGAATTCACGATAATTACTTTTTTCGTATTGCAATGCATCTGATTCAGAATCAGATCTCGAAGATTGTAAATAAAGTGCATTTTCATCGCGGCACAACTCAGGCGGGACATCGTGTTTTATGCTATGATTACCCACACATGTCGTTTCCCCAGACGATAAAGATACAGACACACTATCGCGATAACGAGCATAATTCAATTTCAAATCAAACACGTGATTATCATAAGTAAATTTCATACTCTTATTCGTTTTTTCTTGAACCACAATTCCATATTTTTTCGCATTTTCGTCAACATATCGAGAGCCATAAAATACATCTCTTAGTCCAATGGTACTTTGGTTACCCAAGAACTCAAACAGTTCATTCACAAAATAGGAATGCATATAATCATAATCAGGACGATCTTCCACACGATATTCTACTTTATCTCCATCAAGTTTAAAAAACTTATTATAACCTTCATTACCACAACCATATTCGTCATTAACATACATACACTGTGTCAGAAGCCAAGTTCCATCCAACTTGCCAGATGTTCCACCGACCCAAATACCAGTATCAATTTCCTTTGTAGACGGATCTTCATAATAAGACGAAAGTAACAGTGTATCATTACGGAATTTATAAGCAAAATGATATTCATCAGCAAAAGAATAATAAGAATCATAAACAAACGAGCCATTACGTTTAAAACAGCCTCCAAAAATATTCAGCACAAAAGTCACAGAATCCTTTGCCTCGTCAATATCAGCATTTCCTTCTCGAGTCACACGAGCGGCAGCAAAATGTTGCGCAATGTCGAAAGAAAGACCTTCATTAGAAACACCAGAAAAGGAATTTCCGTCTTCGGTAAAACCGGCGCATCCCGCTAAAATAGCGACGCCGGTAATGCATGCGGCTATAAAACGTCGAACAAAATAATTATTCTTTTTCATTTTCATCCACCTTTTTGCTCAATGGAAAGAGCTGTAAATTCAATCGATAAACACGGTCGTAACTTTTCACGTTCGACACAATTTCTGCAACTTTTTTGCGGAAAGCATCAAGTTCTGCAGCAAGACACTCGTAGGCATCACGATCCAGTCCCATCGTCATTCCAGAGATGTGGCGGTAATCGCGCGTGTACCGTTCCAACGCTTCGGCAGCCAAATGCGCATACTGCATTTGCATGTTGACAACCGTTGCCGACACCACTTCGCGGGTACTAGAAACACCTTCACTCGTTTGGTGGTAATTTCCACATTCGTCTTTTTTCAAGAGTCCAAGCGATTCCTGAAGTTCCAAAGATTCGCGAGCATCCGCAGCAGAAATTGCAGGGACAAGCGCATGCCCCATTTCGAGCGGAGTTGCGCCCTTCATAATCGGAGCAAGTTCCCTAAGCGCAGGGTTTGCCCACGACGAGAAATAGGCGAACGACTTGGCCTCTAAAAATTCAACTCTATTTTCTTTCGCTATTTCCATCATCCGTTCAAACGCAGATTGGCGTTTTTCGGCACTCGAAGAATCACAAAAAACAACCAAAGCCCGAAAGTATTCTGCAGACGCTCCAGACAACTTCATTGCCGGCAAGACATTTTCAACACCAACCCTCGAAAGGCGTGTTTTGCCATCGCAAACGAGTTTCAGAAAACCCGATGAAGAAAAACCGGCTAGCTTTGCAAATTCACGCCAAGTGAACGCGGAACACCTTTTACGGCTTTCGTAAAAGTCTCGAATGTACTTTCGATAGTCTCTGTATTCAAAAACTGGTTTCATTTTATTTAAATAGCGTTCTATTCCAAAAAATAACAGATTTTTCCAAAAAACACAATACAAATAAAACAAAACTTTTTATTTTTTACAGAAAAAAGCAATTTTTATTAAAAATCTACAATTTATTTTTTATTTTATGAAACATCCTGTTTCATAAGGAAGCCTCCGTCCATCCACCACACAGGATAAAAACTTCATCCCCTCAAAAAAAGATGCCTATGCATCCTTAATACGAAAGCACGGACTCTATAAATTTCTTTTCGAGCAAGTCGTCAAAATCTGCCGGCTTCATGACACTCAAGCTGGAATCTTTACAATAGACCAAACAATTGCCATTGAGTCCACCAAACCAATCCATGCCCTTAAATACAAGAGTGATGTTATCGTTTATGGCGTAATCAATGATATCATAATTCGGGAAATCCGGATAATCCTTACTTTTAAGATATTGGTGGAACAGCACCGCATTGTACTTAGGTTTAAATTTATCTACAAAAACTATTTCCGTTTTCAATGAAAGCAATTCGACAGAAGGCATTTTTTTCCAGCTCATCAAATTTTGGAATTCATTTAAGGAAGTCGAATTACCGATCAAAAGACTATTGTCACGTTCCTGGACATTAAAGAACAGCAACACCATGTCATCTCGAATATCTTCATATTCTTCTATTTCAGATTGAAGAATATCCAAAAAAGATTCATGATGACGATGTTTGTCAAAATCATTTTGACAATTTATTTTATCTATATACATAACTTCATAATTCCAAAAGAAATTTCTAGTTTTATCAAAATTCGGAATTCGAAGTTTTTTACTCATATATAAGTAAAGAAGTTTTTCAGGAGACAGCCTGACGACAAAGCTGTCATCATTTAAATACTTCTTCAAATTTTTTTCAGAGGCTTTTTTGTATAAAGCTTCATCAACCGCATAAATTTTCATTTCATGGGCAGTCGCAGCCGAATCGCCTTTAACAAGAATTTGATTTTCTTTTGACCCAACATCAAAAACAAAAACCTTTTTATCACACGGTTTAAAAATGGACTGGTCCATTGGAATAGAAATACCGACTCGTCCACAAACATTCACGAGATCGAGGTCAATTTTATTGCCGTCAATTTTTATATTGCTAAAAAGGATTTGAGGCTTCTTAGCAATCATATAAACATGTGCGTTTTTTATTGCATTTTGCACATCAGCATCATTTTTTGCCCATGCAATATCGCGCACAGAAATTGGACTACACGTCAATTTTAGTGTCGTTGATATGACGTTCATAACAATCCCTTAAAATAGCCCATACACGGCGCCAAACATAAAAATTAAGCACCCAAAAACCTAGGCTAAATCAGCGCAATTTATTACTTTAAATTTCTTACGATTCAAATATGTTTTACTGTAAAAACGAAATGTAATTTTTTGACTTTTTCATTTTTACATTTTATAAAACGGAATGTGATATTTAACACATTTTTTTATACCGACCATCTTACTCAAAAAAAAAATCAAGTGAAAATTCCTGACAGTTCAATTGTGAAAAAATTTGACGTTATTCCAGTTCTTCAATTAACCGAGCCACAGTACACTCAACTTACGTCTAGTTCCATCTTTTGAAAGAAGTTGGCTTCCATTAAAACGGTAAGAAAATTGTCATTTTTATTCAATGATAAAATCAGCAATTAACAGTCTATATTTCTGGAAAGCCGCATTTTTCAATTTTAATCAATTAAGTAAATTCTATCACGCAATTAATTTATCTTAAAAAAAACTATTACCATAAAAACATCGCCAACCAACCTATTTCAAATGGCGATGCAGGAACAAAATCAGGCACGGCATTATAAAAGAAACGCCCACACGAAGTGGGCAAGACAATTTCGACAATAGAGAGGCGTTATTCTTTACAACACGCCTTTGCTACTGGGAATGCCTTTAACGTTACGCGAAGGTGCCACAGCCATGGCGACAGCGCGCGCAAAAGCCTTGAAAATGGATTCCAGGCAATGGTGATTATCTTTACCGTAAAAGAGTTCAACATGCAAGTTCATGCGGGCGTTTTCGCAGAGGCTTTTGAAGAAATGTTCGAACATGCTGGCTTCGATTCCGCCTGCAGTCGCAGCGGGCAATTGTACATTCCAGACAAAGCCAATACGGTTGCTAAAGTCGATACAAACGCGGCTCAAAGCCTCATCCATCGGGACAAAATAAAAGCCGTACCGTTCAATGCCTTTCTTGTCGCCGAGACTTTCAACAAGAGCCTGGCCAAGTACAATCGCGATATCTTCCATGCTATGGTGCATATCGACTTCCGTATCGCCCTTGCAGGTCAAATCGAGGTGAAAACCTCCATGCACTTGGAACAAATTAAGCATATGATCCAAAAAGCCTGAACCGGAGCTGATATTGCCTCTTGTAGCTTCGTCCAAGTTCAAGTAAAGCTGGATATCGGTTTCACCGGTTTTGCGAGAAATCTTAGAAGAACGCATTCAGCACCTCTTATTGAAGGACACGACCGTCAAAAACACTAAAGCGGACCACACGACCGAACTTCGGCGCAGGCACTGGAGTTTCAACGCCGTTCAAATACATTTTGCCGATAGCACGCGGTTCACCAATGACGATATACAGTGTACCACTTGCAGTATAAACAAGCTTATTATCGACCGTAGCAATGTTCGCTTCTTTTACAAAATCATCATCGTCTTCATCGCGCTTGATGCCCACCCAGGAGCGCATTTCGCCAGAGCCTACGAGTTCAATTTTCGTACGGCCATTGTCCGAGACGGGCCCTGTCGGAGCCTTCACGGAATCTTTCTTAGAGGTCGACGATATAAAAATTGTCGCGGAAGCCGGTAGGTTCTCCGCTTTTTTCACGGCCTTATCGACTTCAGCTTGCGTTACAGTTTCGTTTTTTTCGTCCTTAATGGAATCAACGGGAACGGCTTCGGCACCTTCAGGCATGTCCTGGCTGACTTCGGAGGAATCTTCAGCAGCGACCACCGCCGGCGGATTGGCGCCACCGTCAGAAGAGGTGTCCCCCATCGTTACAATGTGGAGCCCGACAATGAACAACGCCACAATAACCACGATGGCGATAGGCACGGCCTTACTGCGAGGTTTCTTTTCTTCATCCGTTATCGGAGCGATGTTTTTGAGCATCGGTTCCATGTCGCGGACGGCAAAATTCGAACCGACTTCTTCGGCATACGTTTTAAGGATAGCCTTAGGATCCAGACCGAGTTTGATACTTACGGAGTTCAGATAGCTACGGACATAAGCTTCTACCGGCAAAGATTTCCAGTCACTCGTTTCAATGAGATGCAACATCTTCAAAGATATTTTTGTGCGCTCCGAAAGATCCTCAATAGAAAGTCCTTGAGATTCGCGAACGCGGGCCAAGAAATCACCGAGACGTTCGTTGGGATTCTTCTCATCCAATTGAATCATTTGCTATACCCTAACTTGTAAGCGTTCCAACATTTCCAAAGTACGCGCAACGGGTAACCCGACCACGTTGTAGTAACATCCATTGATAGACTTGATCAAGCGCGCGCCATTCGTTTGAATGCCGTAGGCACCGGCCTTATCCATCGGGTCTTTAGAATTTACATAATCTTCAAGTTCTTGTAAGGAACAGTTTCTAAAAAAGACCTCTGTTTTCTCCTCGGATGCGCATACAATTTCACCATTGCGTGCAATCGCGACTCCGGTAATCACAAAATGGCTCCGATTGTTTAATTTATTGAGCATTTCAAGGGCGTCGGCCTCGGATTTCGGCTTACCAAGAGGCTTGCCATCCAAAAAGACAAGCGTATCAAAACCGAGTACAAACGCATCGCGTTCCAAGCGTGAAACAGACAAAGCCTTAATGCAGGCGTTCTCACGCGGAAAGTCGAGCGGATTCGTGCTTGCGGGCTTTTCGTCTTCGCCCGAGACGACCACGCGGAAGTTGACTCCCAGCTGCTTCAAGATTTCGGAACGTCGCGGCGAACCGCTTGCAAGGATTATTTGGTTATTGGTCATTGTTTGTTTTTAGGTTATAGGTTTTAGGTCGTAGGGGTTAGGCCGCATCTGTGGAGTCTTGAGGTCGCTTCGCTTGGGCTATGGGGTCGGAGCTGAAGCTCCTCTGGGCTCGCTCCGCTTTGGGCACGCTCGTAAATTCGCTCTGAGGTAGCCTTGCTTTGCAAGGCTTTGGGCAATCGCCCATACCCCAGAGGGCCGCAGGCCCGTGCTCATAGCTCATAGCCCAAAGGGAGCCGCAGGCGACCGCGCCCATACCTCATACCCCCTAATCATAGTACTTCGTATCGGTGCTGCCCGCATTCAACTTGATATCCGGCAAGTCACGCACGTAAATCGAGAAACTCCAACCAGCAGCAGGGCCAGTCGGCGTCCATGTAAAGTCAAGCTGCCAGCAATGCAACACGCGCTTGAATGTAAATTCATGCGAAACAAATTTTCCTTCGTTGTAATCATAGCGGGTACTGTACGACACATCCCAATTGACCGTCGGCTGGAATGATGCAGAAATGCCCGTAGAATGCGAGATGTTATCTTTGAATAAATTCTTAGCCACGCGGTTACTGCTGAAAGAATAGCGGTAATCCAAACTAAGCGACCACTTGAGCATTTCGTACTTTTCCAATTGCGACGGAAGCCCGCCGTTAAACGTACCGCTCCAATGGAAATTCTTTGACAGCTCATAGCCCCAGTACGTAAGTTCCGGGAACTTCACCTTGTTTGGATTCGATTCATACTTGTGATAGAAGCTGTGGCGCGTATTGATGGTAAACATGTAATCCGGCAAAATCTGAAAACCGAACGACGAAGAAATGTCCGAAAAATTAAGCGAATCTGCGGCAAAGTTGTACGAAAAACTATGTCTTGTCGTAAGCAAACGTCGAGTGCCATACTGGTCTTCGACCGCTTTCGCTTTTTTCGTAGAATCGCCGCGGGTCGTATCGACTTTAGCCGCCTGCTTGAGGTACTTGATATCAAAGTCATTGCTCAAACTAAAGCCTAACGTCTGTTGCTTTTGCTGGTACGGATACTGACCGAGGTACGGATGCGGAGCAAATTTTTTTACCGTGTCAATTTCTGGCGCATATGTATAAGAGATACTCGGAGAAAGCACATGCCGAACGCCAGTAAAGCGCCCGATCTCAGGAACCCAAATACCGTAAAGCTTTGTGTCCGCGGTCAAACTATAACTGTGATTGTACGCCACATTTCCAAAGGAACCTTCATCCGGATTAAAGCTCATATAGCGTTTTCTTTTGTACAAAGAATCGTTCGGATTTTTCCACGCGGTTCCGGTCCAATATCCCGAGAACGTCGCCCGCGGTGTAATGTTGATGACATCAAACAGGCGTCCAGAATAATCGAGCGTATAAGTGCCCGTGTAGCCCAAGTAATGCGCAGTCGTATCCTTATCTTGTGACAAATCCTTGTCACGACGCATCTTGTAATTAAAACGGTTCGTAAAGCTGTAGTTGAATTTTTCAAGGAACGACTGGAACGATCCGTCCTCAGCAGCCACCTCTCCCTCTTCCAGTTCAAAATTGAAAAGATTTCCGCTCATGCGGTACTGGATATCGGGCAAATCGCGTTCGAGCATTCCTGTCGTGAGGTTATGGCTCTGCGAAACCTTGACCGTCAAACTCTTGTTGTTCCCGAACTTTCCAGAATACGCTAACGAAGCGTTTGCCTGCTGGTTCAGGATTGTCCCCGCTTCGAGCGAGTTGTTCTTGCGGATGCTCCTGTCACTTACAAAGGAACCTTGACCGCTCAACGTGTGCTTGGCATCGGGAGTCAAGTTCTGGTTATGCGAAAACGCGATATCGTAACCGCTGTTGCTAAAATCGAATTCTTCAAGGTAGCTTGTATAACGCAAATATCCGTCCAACAAATAACGTTTCTTATAACGGATTTCACCCATCAACGTAGAGCGTTCAAAACGGGCCTCGTCGCCTTCAATAATATCCGCAGAAATCGTAGCATCCCAATAATCATTGGCAGCGTAATAGAAACCAATATTGCGCAAGTAATAGCCCTGTTTCTGGTCACCGCCGAACTTGGGCGTCAAAAGACCAGACTTGCGCCCGCTCTTGAGGGGAGCGACAATCATCGGGAGAACCGCCACAGGTACATCAGCAATATTTAAAACCACCGGCCTTGCTGTAATCGTCTCCTTGGGCTTTACAACCATACGGCGACCATAAAAGTAAAAATGCTGGTGAGTCGTATCGTTACACGTGCTGAAGTCGCCTCGCGCAATCTGGATTCGCGTATCGGGCAAGCGGCGCACTTCCATGCCGTTCAGTTGCTGGTTATCCTGGAACGTCGTTGCGTAATAGACTTCTCCGATTTTGGATTTGAGATTGTACTTGAGGCGCATGCCCGACAAGGACGGGTTCTTGGTTTCGCGAAGCACCGGGTTTCCCGATGCAGCCAAAATCTGATTCTTCTGGTCCATCCAAATGGTGTCGGATTCAAGCGTTGCAGTTCGGTACTTGAGCTGCGCCGACTTGTTCAAGTTAAAAGTCGATGTTTCCACATCATAGACCAAATCGACAGCGCGATATTCAATCGTATCAACGCCAGTCGTGTCATTCATCCAATCGACCTCGGTCGTGTCCTCCACAGGCTGCTCGCGTTCTTCAAGTTCAAACCGGGTCATCTCCTCGCCGTACGAGCAAGGAGCAAAGACCGCAACGACAACAATCGCAAAAACGGCCCACAAATAGCGATGGGTTTTGGATAAAATCACGGTTCCACAAGATAGAAAAAAACGGGGCCCGTAACCCAAAGCCCACTGTATTTTTTCAACAATTCAAGAAAGTTCATATAATCAAAAAAGAACGTTCCGTAGGAGGAACGTTCATCAAGCTTGAGTCAATTCTGCGCAACCAGTAATTCCGGCAATCGCAAAAAGCACGAATTACTTTAGCACGGCGTTTGCACCGCTTACAGAACCATTGTGGTCGATAGAAATAACGTAGCGACCGCTGGGGAGCTGAGAGCCGTTCCAGTTAACCGTATTGACGCCAGCAACAACTTCATCGAGTTTAAGCGAAGCCACCTGTTCGCCATCGGCATTCATGATGGTCACGACTGCGCGGCCCCTGGACTTGACGGCAAACGAGAGAGCCTTGCGGTTGAAGAGGCGAAGGCTTGCATCCCCCGTGCGAACCGGAGTCGTCTTGACAAACTTAGGAGCATCCTTGGCCTTTTCCACATAAATTCCATTGACCTCAGCGGATGCAACAGAGACTTCGTTCTTGATGAGGTTACCACGACTGAGAACAGCGACGAGCTGCTTGTCGTTTTCAGTTGCACTTGCGAACGTTTCGAGTTCCTGAACATTCACGCGTTCCTTGTCGCCATACCAGTTCTTGACGGCCTTGTTGTCCAAATCCTTCACCGTAATCTGAGCACGACGGACAATAGCGGAATACGTTTCGCCATTGCTCATGTACGTGATTTCGAGGGGCTTGTTGACCTGGCCACGAAGTTTAGCCTTGGAAAATTCAATATCCTGACCCTTGAGGCTCACACCGTCAACAGAAGTAATGATGTCGCCAGCACGGAGATTCGTCTCTGCAGCCGGAGTGCCCGGAATAACTTCGGCCACGTGAACGCCTTCGTTTACCTGGTAAATCGTAATACCAACACCGCCAAAGGATTCGTCAGCCATAAGCGGAGCAGTCATCATCGCAGCAATCAAAGAAGCCTTAACAAAATTATTCATGATATTCTCCTTAAATTTCTTCCTTAATATATAATAAAAAGTTGTTATTTCAAACAGATTCAAGCCAAAATATATGGTATATAACGGTAAAAATCCCCTTCAATGCAACGGACGGGCGCATAAGCGGTCCGTTTCGGCTAGTACAAACCTATTCCTTCACGCAGCGGATAGTCATCAAATCGTCCGTATTTTTCTGATCCTTATAATAAGTCATGTCATTGAATCCTATATGAAAGATCCAAACGTCATCTGGATTTTGTCGGTCAGAAGCCCAGTAATAAGCATTGCTCTTTCCACTTTTATCACTCGGATTTTTACTCGTTCCAAAAGACAAGAACGATGTTCCGTACGTATTGCATTCAAACCCGGAGCAAATGGAACCGATTTGAGACACTAGCTGTTGGTTATAGCAGTTTTGCAAATATATGGAAAGGCGATCATATCCTTTTTCTAATGAATTGACAACAGTCGAATCAGGCAGTTTCCAGCCCGCTGGGCAAGCAGTTTTAGCGGCCTCTTTCGAATAAAATCTACCAGCGATTTCACATCCTTCTTGAACTGGGACGCTTTGCGCTCCGGTCGGAACATACCTCAAGTTTTCGGCCATCCAGGTGTAGCCATTAAACTCGACGGTCCTGTACGTGTCGCCATCGCGTTCGTCCTTTAGCGTTCCATACTGGACATCCGGATTAAAGTAATATTCCTTCGGCAAACCGCAACTCCAATTTCTTGAATAATACCACTTGCCGTTATAGCAGATGTAATCTTCTTTCAAGCCTTCTTTCCAGTCACGGATTCTCTTGCCCTCGGCATCGCAAGGAGCGTCGTAAAAATCGGCCCATGCATTTTGATGGCAAACATAAGTCATATTCGTATCAATGAGACCTTGGACGGATTTCCCTTCCGCATCGCAAGGTCTGTCGCCAACATCCGCTTCCCTTTGCGTTGCGGCATCCCAGCCCGTATCGCGGCAGATATAAAAGATTCTCCCCTTATAGTCCTTGGTTCCGCTATCCACTATTTTCCCGACACGGTCGCAAGGAACATTTGTCGTTGAAATTTCCATTTGATCCGCAATTTTCCACTTTGAATTTTTGCACAAATAATACTTGCTGGTGTCCGTCGGGCTTTTCACGAGCTTGGCCGATTCGCCGCAAGCGAGGTCTTGCACTTCGTAGTCCATTTTCGTAGCGACATTCCAGCCATCGGCCTTGCAGATATAGTAACGTTCGTTTACAGTCGGACTCTCGATGACCTTCCCGACTTTATCGCAAGGGACATCCTTGGTATCTTCTTCAAAACTACTCAAAAACGTCCACCCGTTCACATTGCAAAAATACAATGTATCGCTGATGATGTTTTTTAAGCCGGCCCGCTGGACAGCACCAAACATTTTATCGTCGCAATAAGGCAGCCCTATGCATTTCCTATAGAGATTGCTGAATATGTAGGTAGGAGGCACCTCCTCGTAACCGGTCGCGGCACACCCACGTTGAGCAGCATTACTCGCCCATACACGAGCCCTTATATAAACTAAATCTGTCGTAGCTTGACCCCAACCTGGTGTTAAAGAAACATTCCATATACCGCAATATTCAGAACGGTCTAACGTTCCTTTTTCAGAAAAAGACTTGATAAAACTGGCGACAGCAACAGTGTCAAGAGAGAAAAAATAATTCAAAGCATGTTCTACGTTAGACCTCGTAAATCTGGCATTGCGTTCTTGCAGCGGATTTTCGCGGAACAACGTGTCCAATCCCAAAGCTGCCATAAGTTCTTCCTTTGCCTTTTTTTCGGCATCCGCCGCAGCGACTCCGTTTGAAACAAGTTTTGCGGTTCGTGCTTTGATAATCTGCATATAAGGGAAAATCGCAAGAGACGAGGAATCCACTGAGATACCAATTCCCATGCCTGTGACTCCCCCTGCGGCACCTCCCATAGCACCAGCACCTCCTGCAACGCCCCCGCCACATCCAAAGCTACTGGACATTTCCTCGTCTAAAAAGTCGAGATAATTTGAATTGGAAGGGACCGTTCCAGAAGAACTGGACTTGGCGTTTTTCCCTGAAGAAGACGATTGCACCGCGACACTCGACTTGCCACCTTCCGAAGCAAGCGAACTTGACGTGGGCGTTTTTCCCGTAGCAGAAGACTGCGCCGTAGTTGACAAAGGCACGTTCCCCGTCGAATTCGACAGTTCGACAACGCTCGATGAACTCTCTTCCGCGAGAACGTCGCCGACATTATCGGCCTCGGCAACATTCCCCGATTCCGAGCAGGCGATTAATGCAACGACAGACAACAAAAATGCAAATTTTTTCATCTTCCCCCTAATTTGATTCCTTGATGCAGCGAATCGGCAAATAAAGATATGACCCCGGAATGACATAAGATATGTAGGTATGATAGAAATACATATGCTTAATATCTTTTGTACTGTAATCCCCATAAACCCAGTAATAAGTTTGGCGTATCAAGTCATCTTGTTTTGCAGATATTCTTGTATCATAACCCCCAAGTTCCAAAAAAGACGTTCCATAGACATTGCAGTCATAAAGGTTGCATCGAGAGCCAACCTCGGACATGAACTGAGCCAAGTACGAAGATTTTTCGGAACCGGAAAGTTTTTGATACTCAGGTGTGTAAAATGAATTGACATCCGTAGAATCAGGCAGCCTCCAGCCGGCAGGACACGCTGTTTCCGCAGCGTCCAACGAATAGTACCGCCCCGCGATTTCGCACCCTTCTTCAACAGGGACACTTTGCGTAGCATCCGGCGTTGCATACCTCAAATTCTCGGCCATCCAAGTCCGACCAAAAACATCGACGGTCTTATACGTCTCGCCATCGCGTTCATCAACAAACGTTCCGTACTCGACATCCGGATTGAAATAATATTCCTTCGGGAAATCGCAACTCCAATTCCTTGAATTATACCATTTACCGCTGTAACAGATGTAACGATTTCTGCTCAAGTTAGCCCGCACCCTCATGTCCTCCTCATCACAAGGCGCGTTGTAAAATTCTGTCCATGCTTTATTGTAGCATACATAAGACATAAGCGTATCGCGCTCGCCCTGAATTTTCTTGCCTTCCTCGTCGCAAACACGTTCCCCGATATCGACTTCCCTATAGGTTGCAGCATCCCAACCCGTATCGCGGCAGATATAATATCCAGAAGAAGCCCCCCTCTGTTCGTTTACGTCATAAAGGTAAAGGGCCAACGAATTTTCCTTGAATTTATTTTTTACCATTTTCCCGATATTGTCTCGGTTACAAGGAACGCCAAATGTCGATACTTCCAAGTGGTTTGCAATTTTCCATTTCGAATCTTTGCACAAATAGTACAACGTATCAACAACCGGACTATTCATAAGTTGCGGCGTGGTACCACATGGGTTATTTCTCGTTTCATACGCCATCCTTGAAGCAACACTCCAGCCATCTTCCCTACAAACGTAGAACAAATTGGGATTATGCTCGCTCTTGCGAAAATCTCCTATTTTATCGCAAGGAACACCCTTAAGATCGCGGTCGTATTCATTCAGGACTTTCCATCCTTTTTCGGAGCATACGTAAAGATCCTCGCTAATGATTTTTTCAAAACCGATTCGCTTTACAGTACCAAACATTTCATCCGTGCAATAAGGAAGATCGAGGCATTTTCGGTGGATGTTACTGAATATAAGGTAAGGGTCATCGATATCGCTATCCGCAACCCCACATCCGCGAATGCCGACTCTTCCAGCCCACGCATATATTGTTTCGTCGCCACCAGAATTTGCAAACCACGGCACACCTTTCCACGCGCCGCAATAATCCAATTTTTCTAGCGTTCCCGTTTCGGCAAAGTTTTGAAGATAATTGCCCAGTCCACTTGTGTCATTGAGAAAAACATAGTTTATGGCATCAACAATGGAATAATCCCTGATAAACGTTATAGGCTTATCCCTTGTTTTAATAAGCGTATCAAGTCCCAAGGCCTTATAAAGTTCTTCCTTGGCAATTTTTATGGCATCTTCTGTCGAGGCTCCATTTGCAACATGCACATACGCACGGTTATTTATAAGAAGTTCATAGGGATTGTATTCTTTCCGGGAAGCGAAGCTCGGAGTGCCGCATGAGAAGGATCCAGTATTCGTCGAATCTTTAAAGATTTCAGGAACCGAGCTGGACGAACGAATTTTCACAGATGAGCTGGACGATTGCACTTCGCTGCTGACGAAAATTTCGGACGAACTTGATAGAAAAGCACTTTCCGTAGCCGACGAAAGTTCGGTCGAATACGACAGTTCGACAACGCTCGAAGAACTCTCTTCCGCGAGAACATCACTGGAACTACCGAAATCGCCGAAATCATCAAAATCGGTAATATTTTCTGATTCCGAGCAGGCGGTTAATGCCACGACAGACAACAGATATGCAAGTTTTTTCACAAATCCTCCCCCAAAACCCCGAAACAACCACTAGATTAAAATACATTCAAATTATTTAGATGTTCCACAAAAAAAGAAGTTTTCAGAATAAACGTTGCGAACAGTTCATTTTTCGCAAAATCGGCGAAAAACGCCATTTTTCGGATCATTGAGCGTTTTCTCCCCCCATTTTCAAGTTTTCTCCCTACATTTTTGCTTTATGGGGGGGGAGAAAATCAATTTATCTTATGAAATTTCTGAGAGACCTTTTCGCGATGAGCCTTTTTCTGTTCTTCCGTCAATAAAGTACAAGGCAATAATTTTTTACACCACAAATCAATTGTTTCTGCATTGTAAAGCACTTTTTCAGACATCATTTTCTTAACCAAATCCGTTTCCAAATTATAAACTTCATAAATTGACATAAACGAAGTATTTTCAGGAACCGCTTTTAGCTTTGACTTCAAACCAAAAACTATAATACTGAAAACTCGAAACTGAAATTTATCAAGTTGCAGAAAGTCACACAACGCATTTATATGGCCTTCATTCTGCATAATCGGATTAGGAAAGAAATCCTTTTCACTATTTGACTTGAAC
Source organism: Fibrobacter succinogenes (assembly GCA_902762795.1). Classification (GTDB taxonomy): domain Bacteria; phylum Fibrobacterota; class Fibrobacteria; order Fibrobacterales; family Fibrobacteraceae; genus Fibrobacter; species Fibrobacter succinogenes_E. The sequence continues at coordinate 27,427 of CACWPM010000004.1, forward strand.
CGCTGCCACTGAGGGTGGTTTTCATCCCCATAAACGGAACCAGACACATTTTTACTTTCAAAAACATAAACACCCGTTTCGTGCAAAAGCAAAACATCAATTTCAGAATAGCCTTCACTCACCGGCACATAAACATTCCGCAAAATTTTGTAATGACGAGCATCAAATTGACAAGCAGCCCAAACCGCTTTGCTTACTTCATCCTCCCCGACTTTACCCGCAATTTCTGCAGCTGTAGGAATTTGACGCACAACACCATCATACGTTGCAGGATAAACATGAAACGGGTCCCTTATCGCAGGTGTTATCTCGGATTGTGAATTATTTTGTCTAAGTATAGAATCCCTTTTAATTTCATTTTTTTCATAAGAAGCATTATTATGTGAAATTAAATTTTTTCTTTTATCGAAAGTTTTAATTTCACTAGGATAATCTTCACCTCTGCTTTGTCTGACTATAAATACGATTGCAGCAATTAAAACAACAACTAAACCGGCAACCGTAAAAAAAGCACTATGAGCTTTGACAAAATCAATAATCACCAAAACCAAGCCAATCAAGAATATTGTTCCACAGCCATACGCCAACATTTCCGGTTTCTTTTGTGCCATGGATAAACCGATAGATATTATCGTTCCAAAAATTAAAAGCGGAATGAAAATAGAAGTAAAGCTGCTAAGAAACGCCGACGACATTTGCGAAACCATAGCGTTATTATCAGCAAATGCACTTGTCAACAACAAGGCTATAAAAAGAACAATATTCTTCATTAATCAATCTCATGCTTTGCATTCCAGGGTCAGAATGACGGGCACGAAGTCAGGATAACACGCTATTCAGTCATTTCTTTGGATTCTTCGTAAGACGGACGATCGTCTTCGTAATCTTTAAGAGTCTTGTCTCCTGGCACAACGATAAGGCCAAGCGTCACCGGTTCGCCCTTCAAGTTGATGTAGGCTTCCAGATAAAGTGTTGTGGAGAGGCGGATGAGGCGAAGGTCCATCATGGTGCCGCCCTTGTGGATGCTCATCGGATCGCGATTGAAAAACAGGAATTTCTTGTTGATGTATTCAAAGCGGTCTTTTTCGTAATTAATCGACCATTCCGTATCGCCATCGTTTTCTTGACGGTAAATGCAGCGGTCATTGTCGATATCGCATTCGAAGCTGGCGCTTTCCTGGTAGCGTTTATTCCATTCGCGACTGAAAGCACACGACTGCACGCGGGAACCGCCATTGCGTTGTTTGTTCAGCTGGTCATTAATAACAACGTAGTCCATTTTCAAGTTTTTGACTTGATTGTAGACATTCATGAGAATGATATATGCTTCAATGTCTTTCGGGCACTTGCCGGTGAGGTTTACGTCTTCGTGGGCCTTCAAGAGAGTTTGTTGCAAATCGACATCGATAGCGTCCGGGATTTCGCTTTTCTTGATTTTATCAAGTGTTTCCTTGGGCGGTACATGAATAATCTTGTCGCCCTTCTTGATAGCATAACCGAGCTGGTCGCGCACATAGTCCAAGCACTGTTGCACGTGAATATGAACCGTATTGGAACCCGCCGAAACAAAGTCCGCACCGATACGAACATTCCATTCGTCTGCCGTATTCTTCGCCGCCTTATCGAGCTCGCAGAACGGTTCTTCGCGAGTACCGTCCACGAAAATCAAGCTGACGTGGAGCTTTGTCACAAGAGATTCTTCTTTGTTGATGGCACTGCCCAGGCTCCAAAAATTCGGATTCAAGCGGAGAACTTCGGCAAAAGCCTTGTCGCCATCGAACGCGGGCAAAAGCGAATCGTTACGTGCATTTTTCTCTTGCAAAAGTTCCGAATAAGACGTCTTGACATCCATATTGTCAAACGAATTACGGGCAACAGCCGAGAATGCCGAAGTCGCCAAAAACGAGCAAAGGACCACAACGGACGTACATAATTTTGAAAACATTTTCCCTCTCCTATTTTTTAACAATTTTTTTAACAGCAAAGTTAAGCAAATAAAGAACGACGCCTCCTGCGATAATCGTAGGCCCGACGACAAAATTCAACTGGCATGCCACCAGAAGCCCAAGCACCACAAGTACAAGCGACACAATAACAGAAATCAACATCATCTGAAGCAAATTCTTGGCATAGCATTCCGCAATATACGCAGGTATAGTGAGGAGCGCAATCACGAGAATCATGCCCACCGCCTGCACGGCTATCACGACCGTAAGCGCGATGAGCGCAATCAAGAGCATGTAGTAGTTCAACACGGGAATGCCACGGACACGTGCAAATTCCGGGTCGTACGAAATCGAAAGGAAATTGCGGTAGCAGACAGAAACCGATGCCAAAATGAAAACAAGCAAGCCACCCATCCACCAGAGAAGTTCCGTCGGCACAGTCAAAAGGCTACCGAACAAGAAGCTCATCATCTCGCCACTGTAACCGGGCGTCAAGTCCGTCAAAATCACACCCAGCGCCATGCCTGCGGCCCAGATTATCCCGATGAACGTATCAGCATGTTTGCGGTCGCGCCATGTAAGGGTTCCCATGAGCATAGCACAGGCAAGCGCAAAGCCAAGCGCACCAAGCATCGGCGAAAAGCCAATGAAGCAAGCAAGCCCAACCCCGCCAAACGAAGCGTGCGCCACACCGCCCGAAAGAGCCGTCAAGCGGTTCACGACGACATAAGTTCCCATAACACCGCAAGCAATGGCAACAAGAACCGCCGCGATGAGAGCATTCTGCATAAAATCCATGGAAAGCAAGTCGAGCATTTTTAGGTAGTAGGTAGTAGGTTTTAGGGATTAGGGATTAGTTTCTCTTTTAAATTTAGCAAATGCGGGATGTGAAAATCCACCCAACCGGGCGCTTGGATGTTCGGATTCACAAGAACAGTCGTCCAACCGCGTTCATGAGCGGGTTCCAAATTGCGCAGCGAATCTTCGAGCAATACGATTTGCGACATTTCTGGCGAATCTCGATCCAAGACGCCCCGCGCCACAAGCCATTTTTCAATTTTATCGTATGCGCTCACGTGAGGTTTGCCAACCCAATCCATGAGCTTGAGGTCAAAAACATCCTCAATCGCAGTATCGAGCTGCATGTGTGCCATGCCGGCGCGGCTCCAGTCCCCTCGCCCATTCGTAAACACAAAACGATGCCCCACAAGCGACTTCAGGAGTTCGAGTTTTTCAGGCGAAACCTTAGGATAAACTAAGTACTCCGGTTCGTGGATGAAGTCAAAGAAATCGTCGGGAGCTGTCCCATTCATGGCCATGAGTCCCGAAAGAGTCGTACCAAAACGATGCAGATAATCCTTGCGGATTTCGGTGGCACTTTCAAACGTACCGCCAACAGTCTTTTGGACAAATTCAGCTATGCGGTGGTCCAATGAATTTAGAACAAAGCGTTCTTCTTCGCCATATAGCGTAAGGTCGTAATCGAATAGCCAAATTTTCGAAACGTCGTTTTTGATGCCGATATCCAGAGCACTCACGGAACAAGACCTCTTAATAGCCCATCGCAAGCCCGCCTATTTGACGAGCGAGGTATGTGGCATAATTGTCCGTCATGCCGCTCACAAAGTCGAGCACCTGGTGGTATGCTTCGGCGGTCGTCACACTTTGGCCTATCTTAGCTTGTCCAATCAAACGCACGATTCGGTTGGCCCGGTACGAATTGCGACCGTTTTGACGATAATCGTAAACGCCGTTGATAAACGCATCGAGCACCGTGCTGAGCGTCGTGTAGCTACCGACTTCGAGTTCCGTCTTGCGGCGGTCCGGGTAAATGCGTTCCACGCCCAGGCGCTTTGCAATGCGGATGCCTTCCATCGTATCGGAACGGGAAAGGTCAATCAAGTGCTTGTCAAGCGAACCTTCCATAATGCGGTCGTAATGCTTCACGAAAAGCACCGCCACGTCATCAATCAAATTCTGGATAGCGCGCCCGCGAATGCTGCTGAGGAAGTCCCTGAAGTTCTGACCGTTTTCTTCGAACTCGCGGTCAATATCCACTTCCGGCCCACACAAGAAACTGAACATGTTGCGCACGTCGCCGAACGTCAAAATACCAAGTTCAATCGCATCTTCAACATCAAGGATGGAATAGCAGATATCGTCTGCCGCTTCCATCAAGTACACCAGCGGATGGCGAGCCCACACGCCGTTTTCAATTTCAGGGATGCCAAGAATTTCCGCCGTTTCTCGATAAAGTTCTGCTTCGGTGCGGAACAAGCTCGTCGGGCAACCGTAAAAAGCAAGTCGCGGGTACTTGATCATCGAGCCAATCGTCGCATACGTAAGGCGCATACCGCCATCGAGGAAGTGGTATTCCAGCTTGCTCAAAATGCGGTGGCCTTGAGCATTACCGTCAAAGTTTTCGAAGTCCGCAATTTCCTTGTCGCTCAGTTCAGACATCGGCGCAGAACGGCGGTTCTTGCGGAACCATTCACGGATAGCGGCTTCGCCGGCGTGACCAAACGGCGGATTTCCAATATCGTGAGCGAGGCACGCCGACTGCACAATCGTTCCGAACTGGTATTCGTTCACGTACTTCGGCAAATGCTTTTTAATCAGGTGATACACCGTAATCGCAAGGCTACGGCCAACACTCGAAACTTCGAGGCTATGTGTGAGGCGGCTGTGAACGTGGTCATTCACCGAGAACGGGTGAACCTGAGTCTTGCGGCCTAAGCGACGGAATGCCGTAGAAAAAACGATGCGATCGTAATCGCGATGGAAGTCAGAGCGGTTCGGGTCCGGATCGGCCGGGTGTCCGTAACGAGTCGCAGAAAGAAGCGTATCCCATTGTAGCATGGGTCAAATTTAGCATAAGGCGAGAGGCGCGACAACTGTGCATAGCACAACCGGCATGACCGAGCCGAGCTAAAAGCACGCGAAGCGTGACAATATAGTTATTAGTAGGAAGTAGACAGTGGGCAGCGTTTAGCGACTAGGATGAGTCACGACAACTGTGCATAGCACAACTGGCATGACCGAGATAAGATTGCAATCATCTTTTTTTATTTAGTTACAAAAGCGATAAAAGCTACAATAAAACCGCTAAAGGTAAGACCGGCAAGCAAAATTAAAGCCACCATCATCCACTTGATATACTTTGCAAGGCGCACCATCATGGAATTTTGGTCTTTCGTAAATTGCTGATAAACGTTGAGAGCGGCCATCAAGGTAAATCCCACATCGTCAAGCCATCCGAAGAGCGGAACAAAATCAGGAACGGCGTCCACTAGAGACATGTCGTACACTACCGCAAGCATGGCGATGACCACAGACAGCGCTTTCCATACAACAGGCGCACCGTTTTGGACTTCTTTCGCACTAGATTCTTCGCGGCTAGAGGCATGTCCCATGTCGTTCATGTCGTGAACTTCAACATCGTCATAAATTTTATTAGCCATTCAAAAACACATCCACATTAAATAGTTATTTAGAAAATAACAAAAATTTTCACAGTCATAGCAATCTCTTTTTAAAGATACGCAAATACAAAAAAGATTACCGATTTCTCGATAATCTTCATTAAAGTTTCTGCTATGCAAAACCCAGAACGTTGGATAAAAATGCAAATCTCTGTCATGCCCATAAAATACAAGCGTATTCTGTACTGTATGGATCCTCCTAGCGGAGGATGACTGTAGACGCGAGCCTCCGTAGCTACAGTTTCCAGAGCCATACGGATAAAACATCTTTCGTTTCCACAAAAGGGCAAAGCCCCAAGTGTTGTATATCTCGTCTGTAGCTGCTTGCAGCGTTCCTTCGTCTACAATTACCCGTGGTAGAGCTTGCTCGTCTGATAATTCGGTTCCGACGTAAGGTTCACACCGAGGCGACGGAACACGCCTACATCGACCTGCGAGAGGATTACGCTGGAATGGACTTCGCTATGGCGGAGTTCCGGGAGCTTTTCAAGAGCAATCTTCGCATTGTAATCCGTCAAGGCGCAAACAGAGAGGGCCACCAAAACTTCGTCCATGTGGAGGCGCGGGTTGTTGTGGCCGAGCTGCTTTGTCTTGAGGTTCTGAATCGGTTCAATCACCATCGGCGAGAGCAAACGCACTTCGTCAGGAATCTTCGCAAGGTGCTTCAACGCGTCGAGCAACGCTGCAGAAGAAGCGCCGAGGAGCGAGGAAGTCTTGCCCGTGATAATCGTGCCATCGTTCAGTTCAATCGCGACCGCAGGCCCGTTCGTCTCTTCAGCCTTGGCAACTGCGGCAACAGCCACCTTGCGATCCGTCGCACTGATGTGGGCCTGTTCCATCACAAGTTCGAGCTTATAGACCTGATCCTTTTCGGCATTGCCCTTGCGGACTTGGCACAAAGTATTGTAGTAGCGACGGATGATTTCAGCATTGGCAGCTTCGCAAACAGCGGCATCATCAATGATGCAGTTACCCGCCATGTTCACGCCCATATCCGTCGGACTCTTGTACGGAGATTCGCCCAAAATGCGCGTGAAGAGCGCGTTCAACACCGGGAAAATTTCCACGTCACGGTTGTAATTGATAGTTGTCTTGCCGTAAGCTTCCAAGTGGAACGGGTCGATCATGTTCACGTCATTCAAGTCGGCGGTTGCCGCTTCGTACGCGAGATTCACCGGATGCTTGAGCGGGATGTTCCAAATCGGGAACGTTTCGAACTTGGCATAGCCCGCCTTGACTCCACGCTTATTTTCATGATAAATTTGCGAGAGGCAAACAGCCATCTTTCCACTTCCCGGCCCCGGAGCAGTCACCACCACAAGTTCACGAGAAGTCTCAACAAATTCATTTTTTCCGTAACCATCATCGCTCACGACCAGAGGAATATTGCTCGGATACTCCGCAATCGGATAATGACGATAGACCCTAAGGCCTAAACCTTCAAGCTTTTTCTGGTAAGCGACAGCACTCGGCTGCTCTTGCCAACGTGTCAAAACAACGCTACTCACGTAAAGTCCATAACCGCGGAAAGCGTCGATCAAGCGTAAAACGTCCTGATCATAAGTGATTCCAAGGTCGCCACGGACCTTGTTCTTTTCGATGTCGCCAGCGTTGATAGCGATAATGACTTCGGCCTTGTCCTTGATCTTTTCGAGCATACGGATTTTAGAGTCGGGAGCAAAGCCAGGCAAGACACGACTTGCATGATGGTCATCGAATAATTTTCCGCCAAATTCGAGATAAAGTTTTCCACCAAATTTAGAGATACGTTCTCGAATTTTTTCAGATTGAGTTTTCAGATAAGCTTCGTTATCAAAACCAACTTTAAACATATATCAAATACCATTTTTAGAGTTTTTTACAAAAATAAAAAAACATAAACCACCATCTCAAGTCCAAAAAAATATTTTTTTGCCATATTTCTAAATTTGGGGCATAAGATGTTTACATATCGCTACAGAGAACTCGCTGTCGCCCTTGAAAAAAAAGGCGAAGTCCGCGCTGCACTCGCGAGGACGCTCCGCGTGAACCCCGAAGAAATTTTCAATCTCGAAGTCGAACGTTTTTCGCTCGATTCGAGGCGCAAAGGTGACTTACATTGGTCTTACAATGTCGTTTTCGACTTAAAGCGGAAGGTGCGAGCGACAGGGAACAATGCACGAGGGCTGATTGAATCCAAACGCGAAATTCATTCGCTCGATGCAGAACCGGGGCGCAGTACGGTTCCAATGCCAAGCCATGTAGACGTAATCGGAGCCGGCCCCAGCGGACTTTGGGCCGCACTTCACCTTTTACGCAAGGGCTTTACTGTCGATATTTACGAACAAGGAAAACAAGTCGAAGAACGCTTTCGCGACATACGCAGATTTTTTGTAGACCGCAAGTTCAACGCATTTAGTAACGTGCTATTTGGTGAAGGTGGGGCTGGCGCATTCAGCGACGGCAAGCTCAACACTCGCAGTCGCAACTTGTTCAGCGAAACCGTGCTCAAAGACATGGTGGACTTCGGCGTTGACGAATGCGTCGTCACGTTTGCAAAGCCGCACATCGGCACAGACAAACTTGTTTTAATGTTGCGAAAAATTCGCGCGGAAATCGTCCGCCTTGGCGGGCGTATCCATTTCAACACGACCCTTGAAGATATCGAGATTAAGCAAGGTAGAATTACCGCTATAAAGCTGAAAAAAATTGAACAGACGAGAGACGACAACACCATAAGGCGAGCGTTGCGACCAACAGAGTTGGGCATAACCGAGCCGACTTGTTGGCACGAAGTGCAAAGACGAGAGACGAGAGAAAACGCAACAACAAACGTGTTCTTAAATACCTCAACTTCGTTCTGGCAACCGTGCGAAGCGTTGGTTCTTGCAGTCGGACACTCGGCACGCAATATTTACGAAATGCTTCACGCACGCGGCGTGACAATTGAAAGCAAAGCGTTTGCCATGGGCGTCCGCGTAGAGCACCCGCAATCGCTCATCAACATGCGGCAACTCGGGCATAATGTCGATACAAAACTCACCGGAGCTGCCGAATATTTCCTTGCGACACCGACGCTCAACAAGACGTCAAGTGCGTACAGCTTTTGCATGTGCCCCGGCGGAGTCCTTGTGCCATGCGCATCCGAACCGGGAACGCTCGCGACAAACGGCATGAGTTACAGCCGCCGCAACGGCGCTTTTGCAAATGGCGCCATCGCCGTCCCGATTACTGCAGGCGCGGAGGGGTTCGACATTCCTTCGAGCGGATCGCTTTTTGGCGGGCTCGACTTGCAACGGAAAATCGAAAGCGATGCATATAACATTGGTGGAAAAATGTATGCGGCACCCGCACAAACCATCAAAAACTTTCTTGCACATCGCGAAGACAAAACGCTCCCGAAATCCACCTACCCTTGCGGACTCGTACAAAGTAACCTCTGGGATTGGATGGACAAGACGATTTGCAACAGCCTCGCCGAGGGATTCCAGAATTTCGACCGCAAAATTCCAGGGTTCATCGAACAAGGTTTGATCGTCGCCCCGGAAACGCGCACCAGTTCGCCACTCCGCATCACACGCAACAACGACACGCTTGAAAGTATCAACACCAAAGGACTTTTCGTTCTCGGCGAAGGAGCCGGTTACGCCGGCGGGATCGTCACCAGCGCCGCCGATGGCGTGCGACTTGCACACTATGCAAAGAAGGAAATTAAGTAATAGATGTTAGGTATTAGGTACATAATCGCGGCCTCGCCGCCCAATGAGGAAAACTCAACTCGAGAATCGAAGTTCTAAATTTCGTTAGCCGCCCCGCACAATAAACTTGTAAAACAAGCTCTTTTCCTATCCCCTACAACCTATAACCTAAGACCTAAAAATGATTACACGTACTATCGATCGCAATTTTGCCAACATGCGCCTTGACCGCTTTCTTCGCAAGGCGTTCCCCGAAGAATCGCTCTCGGTTTTCTTCGCCGTCATCCGCAAAAAGAAAGTCCGTGTAAACGGCGTTGTCGGCAAGGCAAACCAGATGCTCGTCGAAGGCGACGTGGTGAACATTTACGAGAATTTCAAGTCGGTAAGTGAATCAGACGAGATGAGTATAAAAGGGGAAAGCCTTCCCCTCGCTTCCGCCGCCGAAGCGGCTCCCGCTACCCCTTCGAGCGGGGCCACACCACCTAAAGGTGGCCATGCCCACATAAGTGCTGAAGCACTAAGTGGTCAAAGGCCGCAACACCCCATTGCAAAAAACGCAACAGGTTTTGCTAAAAACAAATCGACCTGGGGCAAAACATTAACAGGCGCTGAGAAACAAGCGCATTGGGGTGCGCACGAGCTCGAGTTCATCGTGCAAACGGAAGATTACGTTATTGTCAACAAGCCCTCGGGACTCGCAAGCCAGCCCGGCAGCGGCACACGCCCGGGCGAAAGCCTTGTGGAATATCTTTGGGAATGGGGCCGTAGTGAAGGTCTCGATTTCAAGCCGACCATAGCCCACCGCCTCGATCAAGAAACTTCCGGTCTTATAATTGCGGCTCTCCACGGCGATACGCTCCGAGACTTCACTCGCATGATTCGCGAACACGTTGTAGACAAGTTCTATTTCGCACTCGTGAAAGGCAATCTCAAAAAAGACCGAGGCACTATCAACGAATCGCTTTTGCGCACAGATAACGCCAAGGGCAGCAAGATGCTCGTTGGCAAAGATGACGAAAACGCACAAAAAGCCATTACACATTACCGCGTCAAACAACATTACGAAGGCTACGATCTTGTGAAAATCAAGCTTGAAACAGGCCGAATGCACCAAATTCGCGCCCACTTCGCAAGCATCGGACACCCGCTTTTGGGTGACACGCGCTATGGCGATTTCGCCCTCAACCGCGAAGTCAAAAAATTGTTCGGATTGAACCGTTTATTCTTGCACAGTTGCCGCCTAGAATTCGATTGGAACGGCGAACAAAAAGTATTTGATTGCCCGCTCCCCAAAGAACTGCAAAGCGTAATTAAGCAACTGAAGCCGCTCCGCATCGAACATCCCGAGAACAACTTCGAAAAAAGCCATCGCCGCAGGTAAAATCGCCAGAACAAAATCGAGCTAGTAGTCTGAAAAATCAAAAAGCAAACCTCGGAACTGCGCATAAAGCTCTTCTGCACTATGCTTTTTTTAGAACCTGTTTGTTTCAGCGCTTATTTATTTCTGTACCTATAAAACAGATTACAACGAAGTTTTATAGGTATCGAGCATACTTTTTTTTATTGCGTACCTATAAATCGCCCAAAAATAACACTTTATAGGTACGTTTTTCCATTTTTACACACAAGCTAAGTCCAAAACCACCTATAAAAACGAATCTTTTCATTGTTTATAGGTACAAATTCAATCAAATTCGCCTTTTCAAATCGAAAAAAGACTGTTTTGTACCTATAAAAGTGAACAAAACAATAATTTTATAGGTACCAACTTCAAAATCGTCTTGAATTTTTGGAAAAATCAACTTAAAAATGAACTTTTTTGAGCTCGCATGGCTCCAACGGCTAGTAAATTTTAAAACAGTCCCCAATCAAGTCGAAGAAGACACAAGCGGAAAATCGAATTGTATCGAGCGCGGGGTCGCGAACTTGTCAAATGTAATTTCATAGCAAAAATTCTTTTTATCGACAGCGCTAACCGTTCCGGCTCCAAAAATCTTGTGCACCACGCGATCGCCCACCGCAAATTCCGCCGTAGGCGCCTTCTTTACCGCACCGAGACTTTCGTCTTCATCAAAATCATTCATCAAATCGCGATTGCGGTCCGCTTCCGCAATAAAATCTCGAGCCGCCAAAAGCAAATCGTCCGAAAAACCGCGCACAACATCGAGCTCGCCCATATCCATTTCGAGCAAAAATCTCGACGGATAGCGCGATCCGCCCTCGCCTGCCACACCATCTTCGGCATCGCTCAGGCAAAGCACATTTTCGGCACGCGTGAACGCCACATACGCAAGCCTGCGTTCCTCTTCAAGCTGAATCTTGTTCTGCACACGCTTCACCGGGAAAAAGCCCTCGTTCAAGCCGCACACAAAAACATACGGGAATTCCAACCCCTTCGCATTGTGGATAGTCATCAGCTGCACGCGGTCTTTTTCCTGCGTATCTTCGTCGGCATTCGTGAACAGCACGATATTCTGCAAATATTCATCCAGCGACGCATCTTCTTCATAGTAATTCTCGAATTCGAGAATACCTTGTTTGAGCTCCGCGAGATTGTCCAAGCGGTCTTCGTCGCCATCCAGGCGGAGCATTTCCTCGTATTTCGTCTCGCGAAGCATCTTCGAAAGCAATTCCGAGACGCGCATATCCTTATAACGCGCGCGGTACTTTTCAATCAACTTCACATATTCAACAACATTACATCTCGACAAAAAATCCTTGCAATCAAAATCTATTTTACGACGGTCATTGCCCACCGACGAAAGTTCTGCCTGCGTCGTGACATCCGGCGCCACATCGTTCAGCCGCCCCGCCTCGTACACAATTTCAAGCAGGGCCTCATAAAGCCCGACACCACGCGTATCCGCAAACGCCTGTAAAATCGAAAGCTTTTTCGGACCGAACTGGCGCTTCGGCGTATTCACAGTACGAACAAAAGACAAATCATCCGCATAAACTAACATCCGTAGATAACAAATGACATCCTTGATTTCCTTGCGCTGGTAAAAGCCGACTCCGCTATAAACCTTGTACGGGATAGATTCCGACATCAAAGCCTCTTCGACAGAACGCGACTGCGAATGCATCCGGTACAATACCGCGATATCCTTGTAATGCACACCACCCGCGGCCCCCTGCACGGAATTCTGCACCGCATTCTGGATGCGCTCCACAATCCAGCGCGCCTCTTCACGAGTGTTCTTCGCATGGTAAAAAACAGGCGTCTTGCCGCCCGCACGGACAGGCCTCAAGACCTTTTCTATCCGATACTTGTTATTCTTGATAACCGCATCCGGGACCCTCAAAATACTCGAAGTCGAACGGTAATTGTTCTGCAACAAAATCGTCTTTGCGCCCTTATGGAACTCGTCAAATTCCAAAATGCGGTTGATATCCGCACCACGCCAACCATAAATGGTCTGATCCGGATCACCCACCACAAACAAATTCTTGTGATAACTCGAAAGCAAATCCGCCAGGCGGTGCTGTTGCCCGTCAATATCCTGGTACTCGTCCACCATCACGTACATCATACGCTTGCGCCACTTGTCAAGCTTCTCCGGGAAATTTTCAAGGATATAAAGCGTCACTAGAATCAAGTCGTCAAAATCGAGCGCGTAATTTTTCTTTTGTTCATAAAGATAACGGTAATAAACAGCCATCCACTTGTCCGGAGCGTCATCCGCAAGTTCCACCAAATGCTCGCGTTTTTCAACCGGCCCAGCGCCGTCCCGGAATGCCCCCGACGCATTTTCCGCTTCATAAGCATTCCCTGCTCCCGACGCATCCCCCTCGTCCGCCAAATGCTCCGCAAACAAGGAAACATACCCGATATCACTGGCCTTGCGGCCCCCGACAAAATCAAGGACACTGCTGATTTTCAAATCCTTGAGCGAGAAGCCCAAATCCGCATACGCCTTGCGCAAAAGCGACTTCTGGTCGTCCTCGTCTAAAATCATGAATTCCTTCGGGTAATTCAGCACATGGATTTCCTCGCGCAAAAAACGCACGCAGAAACCATGGAATGTCGAAATGTAGCCGCTATCGTCGCCGCCCAAAATCGACCGGATGCGCTTTTTCATCTCGGCTGCCGCCTTGTTCGTAAACGTCACGCAAAGAATGTTCGCAGGCGAAATCCCCATCTCCTTCACGAGATACAAATAGCGGTGCGTGAGTGTTCGCGTCTTGCCGGAACCCGCCCCCGCCACAACGCGCACGTAACCCTCGGTCGTCTCGACGGCCTCCAGTTGTTCCTTGTCCAAGCGGGAACGCTCCCATTCCAGGGATCTTTCAACAACATCGCTATTCTTCGGTGTACTTTCCATATGCGCCTTTTACTCAACAACCAGCGTTAGGCTCTGTCGGGTCAAACTGTACACTTGTACCCAGCTAGCAAAAAATCCTCAATCCGTAAGTCCTTCCAAAACTGTTTTTCGGCTGCATGACCGATGTTTTTACGCTGAAATGGTCATTCGGCGGTCCGCAGCATGTTCGCAGCTATACGGCCTGGCCTAACAGAGCCAAAGTGTAATTTTCGCAGCGTTTTCGCAGTTTCGACCCAAAAGTACGGACAGGCCCGACAGAGCCCAGCGTTAGTATACACAAATGTACACTATTTTAAAAGACTCTGTCAAGTCAAACTGTATTTTTTTACAAAAAATGCGTAATTGTGGCGAAAAAGCGACCAACAACTCTCGACACTCCGCAACAAGGCAATCGTGAATTACTTCCATCAACTTGGCGAAATAGAGAAGTCTGGATACTTTTTCCATTCGGTTTCAAGCTTATCCATAAAGAGACCGGTAAACAGGTCTTTACGGCCCTCAAAATAGTACTGGAGCGTACTTACCAAAAGCGATTTTCCAAAACAACGCGGACGTGACAAGAAATAATAATCATCCATGTGGACCATCTTGTAAATCAAGTCAGTCTTGTCCACGTAATACTTGCCATCTTCGCGAATTCGCGCGAAATCCAGCACTCTCTTTAACGTCATACTGTTAATATAACAAAAGATGAGAGTCGCAACAACAAGCTAGCTTGTTGGCATGACCAAACCGCATTATATGCACTCCATAGGAGTGCATATAATAAAAGTATGCAAGGCGAACAATCAGGGTTGCAAGCACGTAAGTCAGCTTATCAAGATTGATAAACTTTTACAATTGCGCCATCTGCTGTTATAGTTCAAACGCGAATCCCAAATCCTTAAGAGCTGGGTTCTTTGAGTCCTTCTCACTCAGAAGCGGTTCAAAACCATTGCCAACAGGCCATTCAATACCGATTTCAGGATCGTTCCACATCAGGCCACCTTCGTCCTTGGGATCGTAAAAACGAGTACACTTATAGACAAACGTTGCTGTTTCGCTGATAACCACGAACCCATGAGCAAAGCCCTCGGGAATGTAGAACTGCTTCTTGTTTTCAGCTGAAAGTACAACCCCCACCCACTTACCAAAGGTCGGGCTGCCCTTGCGGAGATCCACTGCCACGTCAAAAACCTCGCCTTCAATGACGCGGACAAGCTTGCCCTGCGGATTCTTCTTCTGAAAATGCAGTCCGCGAAGCACTCCCTTCTTACTCCGGGACTCATTGTCCTGCACAAAAACCATGTTCAAGCCCGCGGAATCGAATTCCGCCTTATTGTATGTTTCCATGAAATAACCACGATGGTCGCCAAAGACCGTCGGCTCGATGATAGTCACGCCCTCAATGGACGTCTTGACGAAATTAAATTTGGACATAGTCATTTTCCTTTTTTATAACTTAAATCCTTTTGGTAAACCCAAAGTCTTTTCAAAATTTTCCGGACAACACATAATCAGCTCATTGAAACTAGCCGCCATTTCCAATTGCGCAACACGGTCCGTAGATAGCAAATCGTGCAAAATGAATATCAAAGCACCAACAGAATCATTTTCCAGCCGTAATCTTTGCATGGTAGGAGTCCGGGAGGGCCTTATCTTGAAACGATATCCCCACAACCGGCCATGATGAGCGCAACGATTCCGAAGAATGACAAGACTCCGCACCCAAGACACCATATCATGCGGAGGCGCATTCAACCTTGACGCTACCATTTTAATGTGTGACTGATATTTCAACGCACCAAAAAGTTTCGACCATTTCCCGAATGAAAGAATTTCGGCAAGAATCCAGCATGGTGGGACCTCGGATTCCGTATATGTCGCTTTAAAATGCTTCGCAGGAAGTTCATTGTTATCGATAGCACGTTCCAAAGCATCGATACACTCTTGTTTAAAATTGCTCAAATCTATAGAATTGACAAACAGGTGACCATCCATAAACCAAAACGGGTCTTGAAATTCAGTCACCATAAGGTAGTTCAAAATCGAGCGGAACATTATCTCGAAACGACCGAGATATTTCTGCAGGAACACACGCAGTTTTTCATCCCACAGATATAGGTTGTATATCCGATTGAACGTAGTACCAGGCAAAAATTTGTCTAAACGATTTCCTTTATCGTCAAATTTTTCAAAATATAGGCCATATCCGCAAAAGCGATAATAATTCACCTGAGACAGAATCAACATTGCCGAATCATTATCTATTTCGACACCGCGACTTTTCAGCAAGGAAACTTGCTCTTCTAGGGTTGTCGGCTTCTTATTAAATTTCACCTTGCAACCCCTAAAAACAAAAAGACTCGCCGTGGTCCGCTCCCGAAGAACGGGGTCGCGTGGCGAGTACTATTAGTTATAAATATAGCTAAAAAAGCCCATGTAGTCAATAGGGAAATGCGTGTTTTGGCAATATATTTGAAATTCACCATTGGCTATAGTTCCGCTTTTCCTATCAAATATACATTCTCGTTTTGTCACGGCTGCTTACAATTGCACCTTATTTTAGATTATCAACAAACAGGTTTTATTCATTTTTTATTTCAGAACGATTAAGCAATTTATTTACAAATAACAGAATTATATCATTTTTTAATAAAAATAGAAATACAAGATATGACAGAAAACCTGAAACTAGAGACATAAACAATCCTAGAATAACCCCAATACTAATTATTCGTGACACATAAACAACAGCCCCCATTAAGACTGAACTGATTAGCATGCTGAAAACATAACTCTTTTTTAGTACAATTCGGAAAAATTTGTGAGAATACGAAATTAATATAATCGTTATCAATAATTCCGCAATAACAGAAGCAATTGCAGCGCCATTATGCTTATAGACAGGAATTAAAAACATGTTTATACAAAAATTCACAATAGCACCAAAAACAGTAGCAATCAGTATTTTCGATTCATTATTTGTTGCCATTAAAATTAAATGTCCTAGGAAATAGGCAATAGAAAAAATAATAATTAAAGGTGAAAGAATTTCTAAAGTAGTTGTAGCCTCCATAAATGACTCTCCAAATAATACAGGAACGATACTATCCGCAAGAAATTCAATTCCTATTACACAAGGAATGGAAACAACCAAAATAATCCTTAGTCCTAACATTAGCAATTGATTAACATCTTCAGACTTCTTTTCTTTCAAATACATACTAATTCTAGGATAAAACGGAGCTACTAAAGCAATTGCTAAGGTATGAACTAATCGTACTATTTTAACGGAATTTGAATAATACCCAACATAGACATCTCCATGAAAATGCTGAATCATCAAAGTATCTAACATTGTATAAATTTCAGTAGCCAATGTAGATGCTAATAGTACAAAAACAGGTTTTAAGTGTTTTTTTAAGTTAACATCTTTTACGGTAAACTTAACCTTGTTCCTTAGATTCCAAACATTGAGGATATAGTTACCAGCTGTTGCCATACAGAGAATAAAGCCATATTTAACATAATCAGATGTATTCTGAACAAAAATAAGCATCGCTATGAAAGACAAGATCTTCATAATTATACTTCTTGTAGCGATGTATTTATATTCTTCTATTCCTTGATAAAACCAATCAATATTGAATACATTCAAAACTAATTGTATTCCCATTACATTTAGCAGGAACCTTTTTTCAGAAAAATACCCCCAAAAATTAATTAATGAATAATAAGCAATAACACAAACAATTGAAGAACAAAGGTTAATAAAAAATAATTCCGAAAAAGCTTTTGATCTGTCTTTAGCAGAAAAATTCCGAGCAATTATTTTAATTCCATATTGAGGAAGACCAAGAGCAGCAATTACAGCAATATAGGATACTATTGTGG
The DNA here is from genome assembly GCA_902762795.1 of Fibrobacter succinogenes. Classification (GTDB taxonomy): domain Bacteria; phylum Fibrobacterota; class Fibrobacteria; order Fibrobacterales; family Fibrobacteraceae; genus Fibrobacter; species Fibrobacter succinogenes_E. The sequence goes on from CACWPM010000004.1 coordinate 44,733, forward strand.
AAGCATAATTAACTTTACCAACCCCTTCTGCTAAAAGCGCCCTTGATATATACGTCGTAGTTATGAGTGGAAAAAGAGCCGTGAAGCCTTTATATATAACATTATATATGGAATTCTTTGCTAAAGATTTTCCCATAACAATTATCTTTCTCGCTTCAGCATTCTTTTTAGACTTCTTGCACAATACCGTCCATAGTATTTAAAACTATTGGTATAAGTCCAACCACAAGGATAATATATTTTCTTATATTCTTTTTTGTATATTTTTCTGAGAATGTTTTTGTATTTGTCAAAATTTCGATCCATCGTTCCATGTGAACGATGCCAAGCGTTAGCACGAACGACAACAACAGGTATATGCCTTTGAGCAGCTCTTAAAGTAAGATCAACTCCATATAAATGCCAACCATCAAAATTTTTTTGATCAAACCCTCCAACTGCTTTATATATATCTCTATTCATAGCTATAAAGCATTCATCACAAGTAAGAACATCAAACCAATCCTTGCCTTTAAAATCATAATCATAAATTCTGTCTTTATTTTGACCATCCGAAATTGTAGAAACAATCTTTCCACCATCAGAGAAGCGACCGGCAAAACCAACAATGCATCCACATTCAGCGGCATTAACAACTCTATCTATTGTAATTTGATCATACAATATTATATCTTGATGAAGAAAAACAACTATTTCAGAAGTACTTTTATCAAATCCATAATTCAATGCCGCGGCGGCCGAAGGAAACCGATTACTACTATTGTCTATCAGCACCCACTCAATTTCATAATCGACTAAACAATCTGCACTTTTCTGCAAATCATCAAGCATATCTTCTTTTGTATAGCAACATATAAAAGATATCTTTTTCATAATTTAATCACCTTGTCATATGAAACAATGGAAGGAATACCGTATTTATATTGCCATATATAGCTTCAATAAACAAATAATAAAAAGACAAAATAAACCCAATACCTATAACCCATATATTAGAAAAAGTAATTCGAACAGCACCAAACTTATATGTAAACAAAAGTACTGCTAAATATGTATAATCTATCAACAAAAGATCCCTTTGAAGTCGATACAATTCCATAGATATGGTCAGCAGTGGAAGGAAAACAAGAGTCGCAATATTCAATTTGAAAACAAACTGTCCCAAAGCATCGCTAAAACAAAGATTAAATTTGTTGACAGTTTTTACATTTTGCAAGTTGTTTACAGGAATTAATAAGATATAAGAAATGAGTAAAATTATGTAAAAAATGGCTGAAGTCCTTATTCTATATAAATACATTGTTTCTGTAACAAGAATAGACTCACCTCTAAGCCGTAAAAAAGCGCTCTGAAATTTTGATAATGCGGAAAAGATATCCATAAAAGCATTGATTTTAGTTAAACCAAACGCAGTAAAACCTAGTGCATTAACAATACATGCCGTAATAACTAATTTTTTCTTATTTAAATATATAACAAGCACATAAAGAGCTGTCAAAACATACGAAAAATGGAACTCGCTAGCAATAAATACTCCAAGCAAGTATTTAATCGTATTCACTCTCTCATTGTATCCTCTGCCGGCTTCAAACAAATAGTATGAAAAATAAAACCATACCGACATGCTAATCATGGATTTTACCTGAGTAGCATCTATTACATATGGAGCAATGAGAAATAGTCCTAGAACAACATTTACATTCTCTGTATAATGTTTTGCACCCTTATATATCAAAATAAAAGAAATCGATGAAAAGAGAAATCGCGATAGTTTAAAATCATTAAAAAGACCTGCTATATAAAAAACTAAATTCGATAATGCATTTCCAGAAAAAACAGGATTTTTTCCAGACTTTAAATCACAATATGATATAAAATAATTTAAACTATCAGCATTATCATTACTATATGTAAATAATAGAACACCAAATAGAACTATCAAGGACGTATAAATTCTTGATGTCTTGAATATAACACTTCCGCAAATAATAACACACCACAAAATCAATAACATATGATTACGTCCTTTATTTCCCTTAATTTTATAGTCATGTTGTCATTTATTACAGCCTAAAAGTATTTTCATTTTTGATTAAATTACTTTGATTTCACCATAGCTATTAAATCAACAAAAATTTCCCTTATGCTCCAATACTGTTTTACATTCAAAATAATGAAGCCAAGCATTTTTAACAAGTTTCCTTCATTAAATATTTTCATTCTTGCTGAATAAAAATTTCTTCTACGTTGTATTGATTTTTCAATTTGCGTATTATTTATTTTCTGGCAGTATTTCAATAAAACGTCGCAAACATCAACTCGTTCTTTAGCTTCAAGAGCTTTTCTCCCCTTACCAAATTTCATTTTATAGGTTGAAGCATTACATGTGTGTCGCCTAAAATCTATTAACTGCCGATTGATAATATAAAGAGAGTCCGTAATCAGCCCCAAATTATAAACAACATGATCATGAGCACAATTCTCATTATCAAACGTTCCCATGAGTTCTGCAATTTCTTTAGTAAAAGCATATGTACAACCAGGTCTTGAAATTGTACCAATTCTTTTATTACCGTGTAACCATTTCAACAAGCCATCATTCCGGTCACTTTCCTTTTGAGCTCTAATTTGCTTACAACCTTCAGATAAAAGAACATAGTTTGAAATTAACACTTTAACATTACTATGCTGTTCAAAAACATTACACATTACATCAATTTTGTCTTTATGCCATATATCATCTTGATCACAGAAAAAAATTATATTCCCCGTACATAAACTTAATGCTTTTCGAAAATTTTTTTTCCATCCAATATTACTCTCATTCCTGAAAATATTCCAATTCACAAGAAAATTTTTTTCAACAAACTCTTTTACAATAGAAACCGTATCATCAGTTGACACATCATCAACTATAATAACCTCATCAGGCGTTCTAGTCTGATTCTTAATTGAATTCAACAGTTCTATAATATATTTGCTTCCGTTATAAGTTGTTACAGCAATAGAACATCTCATTTTTTACCTAGCTTTACTATATAAATACATCAGTCGATACATTCTTCTTTTTAAAGCTTGTTGCGCAAGCCAATTCTTTAATGAATGCACAAAAGAAATTTTACTTTTATTTATACAATCCTTATAGAAACTATCATCAAGACAGTTATCAAGAATTGAACAAATCTCTCGATAAGTTTTTTCTTGATAAAATTGAGATACACATCTATTAAATAATCTGTGCACTGTTGATTTGTACATCTGTTGTTTAAACAAATCCTGTTTTAAATCAATATGTTTTTCTAAGTGAGTTGCAATCAATTTAGGTTCTTCAAGATTGAAAACTGTTTTTTTCTTTGTCATTGATGACGGATTATATCTGTAATTATAAAGGCAATCCTCAAGAATATACATGTCTTGTGCTTTGTAAACACAAGGAATAACAACACTAGCATCTTCGGCTATTTTGATTTTTTCATCTATGCTTAACTGAACATCTAAGTATATACTTTGTTTGAACACTTTACTACAGACATTTCCACAAAATCCAATTAAGTGCGGATAAATTTTCTGTGCAATATCATTTTTCTTGTAATATCCAAATTCCTCTTTCATTTTTTGTTGATCACAGTTTCCGTTCTTCATTTGGATATTCATACCACTACAGATAAGATCAGGCGAATAATCCTTTACTACGCTTGCAAACTTTTCAAAATAGTCTAATTCAATCCAGTCATCTCCATCTACACAGGCTATATAACCCGAAGTAGCGATTCTAGCCCCGGCTTTTCTTGCACTGACAAGGCCACCATTCACCTTATGAATAACTTGAATTCGCGAATCTAAAGCAGCATAACGATCACAAATAGATGGACTACTATCTGTAGAACCGTCATCAACCACTATAATTTCAAGATCATTAAACGTCTGCGCAATAACACTATCAAGACATTTACTTAAATAATTCTCTATATTATAAACCGGTATTATCACAGAAAATGTAGCCACGATTATTCTCCCAATAATTTTTGCAAACCACTTACAATTTTATAATATGGAACTCGATAAATAACATCACCCAAATACTTGATTTCATTGTCGAAAAAAACTTTTTATCTTGCCTTGACAACACTAGATACGTTGACGAAATATATTTAATTTTTTCAAGAGCAATTGAAAAGCCTGTATCAATTATATTAGAAGTTCGACCAGAATATTTTTTTGCACAAATCATTAACGTTCCCAAAAAAGAGAAACGCTTTAAAATATCATAAACATTTTCAATGCAATAAAAACGTTCATTTTCTTCTTTTATTAACTGATTTGTAACAATTAGCACATTCATTTGCAAGTTTTCTCCATACATTTTTCCATACCCCATTCATAAACAACATCTATTTTCGGGGTGTCAACGCCATGTTTTTGAGCCAAATCTACAATGAAGCGCAACCCAAAGGGAAAATCTTCCGTGAAATAGCGGCTTTCAAAATCAGGAACCCAGCCATTTTCCACTTCTTTCATAGGAGCCTTGATTGTCTCAAAAGCTTTGATGGAACTTAACTTAGTTGCAAGGGATTTTGCATCTGTCGATTCGTAGTATTCTAAAAGCGAAGGAATCGACTTCTGGTTCATTGGAAGCTTTTCAAGCAAGCGCATGAATTCGGCATCCATATCTATTAACCACTGAGCGGCATCTTCCGTCCATTCCTTATAAAAAAGAATGCAATGATCATAAGGTTTTCCATCCCAATTATGCCACATACTGTAAAGACGCCCCGTATGCAAAATCGGGTTACTATTTGTCAGACAAGCTTCATAAAAGCTCTGTAGCAAATTAACTGGCGTATTAAACAAATTCTCGATAAAAGTTCTAAATTCTTCGCAATTATCGATATTTTCCACAGCAATATTCAACGATGACTTATATCCCAACAGATTTGCTGTTTTACCATATTCCACCACGCGGGCAATAAAAGGGACTCGCTGAAAACCGAATAGCTTATTTTTTTCTCCAAAAACTTCATGTGCAAAGAAGAAGAACCCTGTACTACTGACAATAGTGCCGACCACGGTCTTTTCAGAAAGATACGGTTTGATTTGCTTCAACGTCTGCTTTATCAAGAACCCCGGCAAGCAGAGTATAACCACATCCGCATCGGGAATAACTTCTTGCGGATTAGAGGAAATTCGACCCAAGCAGCCATTAAAGACTTTTCCATTCGCATCCTTTACTGAAATTACGTGACACCATTTTGCAGGATGATTTGTCAACAAGTCTACAGAAATATTTTCCTGAGAAGAAAGAAAACCTATGCAAACATGCCCCAGAGCCCCTCCGCCACAAATCGTTATCTTCTTCATCTGTCTAGCTCCTTAAAGGCATTGAGAAGTTTCACGTTGTCTTCGTGGCTACGAACAGCTATCCGCATATACTGTTTGCCGTCGAAGCCCTTCTTATCGCTGCAATCGCGAGTTAAGATGTTGTACTTTTTGAGCATTGTGAGTACAAGTTCATTTGCATTTTTAGGCGGAAGAATTTCGCACAAGAAATAGTTTGCTTCCGAAGGCATCACCCTCAGGAACTTAATCTTGCACAGTTCGTTTCCAAAGGCATCCCGTTCTTCGATGAACCGTTCACAGGCAACCTTGTAGTCCTTTTCATACTTAGTATAGATCTGCATGAAGAATTCGGCGAAACTGTTGAGATTCCATATACTCACGCTCTTCTTCATTTTGGCAATAAGGTTCTTGTCTGCAGAACAGAGAATGCCCAAACGGATTCCGGGAACTCCGTAGCTCTTGGAAATGCTCTTCATCACCACAAGGTGTGGATAATCCTCTAAGATTCTGTCATCCAGAAGGGTATTTTCTTCATAGCCATGGCTGAAGTCAACAAAACTTTCGTCCACAATCAAACGACAGCCATTTTCTTCGCACCACTTCGCCAGAACGAGAATATCCTTTTTCGGGATAAAGTTTCCAGACGGGTTGTCAGGATTGATCAGCAGCAGGTTATCAGCATGGTTATCGCCAAAAAAATTCATCAAGTCTTGCACAGAATAGCGATAATCGGCATTGTCCGGAACGAATGTGACAAGAGTTTCAGGATTGCGACGGTTCGGGTATTCCTCAAAAGTGGGGCGGGTCACGCCAAGCGTACCGGGGAGTTCCTCCATCAGGGCCTTAATCAGTTCGGCAGCACCGTTGCCGGGAATCACGTACTCTTCCTTCACCCCCCAGCATTTAGAAGCGAGAAGAGTATTGACCTTCATGCCAGAGGGATATTCGCCAACGAGAGTCTTGAAGTTGGCGTTCATTTCATCAATGATGCGGGAATAACGAAAATACGGATTTACCAGATAACAATAATCTAGCATCTTCGGGAAACGCCAAAATCCGCCATAACGACCATAATACTTGCGAAGAACATCCTTCTCTTCCGCAAACAGAGCCTCGGCAATATCAAGGTCTTGCTTATCGTCAATCTCGTACCACTTCTCGTTGGTGATGGGCAAAGCCTTGAGGTCGCTCTTGCTCAAGAAGGATATAATGCGCAGTACGTTTTCGTAGTATTCGTTGTTGCCGACGGCCTTGCAGTATGCATCCAGGAATGGCACATACTTGGTACGCGAGAATTCCTTGCTGAACTTATAGATGTTGACTGTCTTGTAATAGTTGTTTACTTCTTCATAGCTAAATGCGGCCTTCGTCACAAAATTGACAATATTATTGTCCCTGTCAATCTTGACCATGGTTCCGTCCATCCAAGTTTCATACTTCGCGACCAGAGCCAAATTGGGGAACGGATTTTTCAGGAGAAGGTCAAACATTCCGTCATCAAAAATCAGGTCACTTTCGATTAAGAGCGTGTCGTCTTCCTGCAGCTGTTTTTTCGCAAGCGCAAGCGAATAAATATTATTCGTCTTGTCATAAATTGGATTGTTTACAAACTCTATCTGCAGTCCGCTACGTTCTGCACCAAGATAATCCATTAATTTTTGACCTTCATAACCAACAACGACTACAACACGGTTCAAGTTCAGCTTACTCAGTTGATTAAGCGTTCGGTCAATCAAAGGAGTCCCATTCACCGGTACCATGCATTTCGTGTTATTCTTGGTGTATTCACCAAGTCGTTTTCCCATGCCTGCTGCCAAAATTATTGCTTGCATAAAGATCCTTAAATATTAATGCAGATTGTCAAAATGAGGTGATACTCGTTTTTCAATGGGAGGCAACTGCATATAGTCGCCATACTCTTTTTTTAAATACCAATCAAAATCTTTAATTATCGGAAACATAGCATCTTCAAATTTATGATATTGCAAATTCTCGAAAAAATCCGCAGGTTTAAACCAATACACATTATGAAGAATGGAACAAGAATAATAATCAAAATCGTTCGACAGTTTGTAATACTTAGCAAATTTATTTTCCATTATACGACAAATTTTCACAGTCAAACTACACGGTATGGCTTTTAAAAATATTTTTACTATTTTTTCAACAAAAGAACCTCTTTCCAAAGGAACATTTCGTCGAGACATTAAAACCAAGATTATTCCGTATAACTGTTGAATTTTCCGAGCAATTTTATGACGAGGACATTTATCTAACGGAAAAACATCTACAAAAAAAGGCGTTTCTGAATTACGGTTCTGCACCCGTTTAACTTTCGTAAAGGTATTTGTGCAATTTGGATTTGTTTGCAAATTATCCAAATAGTATTGTTCATAATTCCAGGTATTCAAAAACCGATTATAATCATCACGAGGCATATAGATATCAAGGTCATCATCCCATGGAATAAATCCATTATGCCTAATAGCTCCTAGCAATGTCCCAAAGGCTAAAGAATATTTAATATGATTCTTTTGACAATGAGTGTCAATATCCTTCAGAATCTGTAAAACAGATAATTGAACTTCACGTAGCGTCATTCTGACAATTCCTGTAAATTTTTTTCATTATGCCACAGATTTTTTCGACATCAAAATTTTTCATCACTTCTTGATTGACTACACTCATTTCATCAGCATTCCCTGATACAATCTTTTTCATTCCTTCGGCAAAGCCATCGATATCATGGCTATCATATAAATATCCACCCTTACCATTTTCAATTAAGTCTATATTGCCTCTAATTCTGCTGCAAACAACAGGTAATCCAGCCGCCATCGCTTCCATCAAAGCGACTGGCAGGCCCTCTTGCAAACTCGGAAATGCAAAAGCGTCAACTGTATGCAGGATTTCTTTGACATCTTTACGATAGCCGGCAAAAACAACTCTATTTTGTAAACCAAGTTCTGCAACAAGGTTCTTTAGACGTTCCTCTTCTTCACCAAAGCCAACAATCAAGTATTTAACTTTCTCATTAATAATTTTAGCAAGAGCCCTGATTATAACTTCATGATTTTTTCTTATCGAAATTTGCCCGACAGACATAAAAACGAAATCGCCATCGGAAAAACCGAAACTTGAACGCATTTGCGTTCTATCTACTACAGTGTTCTTGATTTCTTCGGTATGCACGCCTATACCGGGAACGTATTCAACTTGCTTAGCATACATCTTTTGCGCATTACGAAAATCTTCTTGATTAATGGTTATCAAGACATCCGTATACTTAGAGCACAATTTTTCAATGGGATAATAAACCACCCATGCTATTTTCGATGAGCCCTTGAAAAAATGAAAACCATGCGCAGTGTAAATTACTTTCGTCCCTGTTTTTCGAGCTTTACGGCACGCAAGTCTGCAAATGACACCGCCAATTGGAGAATGACAATGGACAATTTGGTACTTATTTTCTTCTACAAGGTGTTTTACCAACTTGTACGATTTGACAATATTCCCGATTTTGCTTATAGAACGAGGAATCGGGATTTGAAAAGTACCGATATTCAGCTTCTTGAGTTCTTCACGGTATTCGTTAACGCGTTCCTGTGAAGTAATCGAGCCTTCTTCAAAATTTGTTGCTACATCAACAGCGTATCCGAGCGATTGCAAGATACGGATGTTGTCTGCATTGAACAGATCTATCATCGAAGCAACAGAAGCTAGCTGTAAGGCTCTTTTTTGCATCACTCCACCTCGATTGTATTCTGATACAAAAGTCTAAATCCGAACTTCGAACGGAATTCGTTCATCTCTACTTTATGCGATACCTGAAAATTCGGGTGCCTATGGTCCGCAATATACGCTTTGCGCGTTCCAAACACTTTGGGATCGTGATTGGCAACAAATTCATTAATTGTAGAAGCTAGTTGTTCCTTCGCATGTTTAAAATCGCTTTTCTTGCGATTTTTTATTTCAACAAATGCCAAATAGGAATTGTCCATCTTATGGAGCAAGCCTTCACTTAGGCTTATCTGATTCCCATTTTTCTTTATAACAATATTCCTATCTATAGGGATAAAGTGCAACATGTGTGCAGAAGGATTTTTCACAATAGCATCCCACGGATCATCCGCATGATCCGTAGTTGTCCTGGCATATGGTTCGGCCTCGCGATCAATAATCCCGAAATGAACGTCATTGCGGGCAGGTTCCCTATTATACTTTGCTTCAAAGAAATCCATTATCCCTCAACCTCGTCCTGGATTTCCAGCAAAGCATCAAAAAGGTCATTCGTTTCGCTTAACGCAGAATTCAAGAAATTCCTGTCGCTGGGGATTCCGTCGTAATTGTCTAGCAACCGAATTTCTCCTTCAGGCGAAATTTCGTATATGGCAACATCCTTCGGACGCACGGAGCCACTGCGAGGTACTATGGAATCCATTCGATCCAGCAAAGCCTGCGATTTTGCAGATTGCTTTATTTCTGCCTTGAGCATACCCGCCTTGACGGCAAGAGTCAGGTAATTCAGCATGTAAGGGCTATGGGTCGTAAAGACCAACTGGTTACCGGCAAGTTGGTTATTGACTTTCAGAAGTTCATTCAGCACAACCCGCTGTGTCTCGGGATAAAGGTTCTGTTCGGGTTCCTCGACAATATTCACCAAACGTCCATTGATGAAGTAGCGCGCCTCCACCTGCTTAATCAATGTTGTCCGCAAGAAATTGGACAAGGAGCGATCCTTCAAAATCTCCGCCACCATTTTTTCAGTCTTTTGTCGCTCAGCCCCGCTTGCAGCGTCCAACCCCGTTTTCTTATTTTCTTTAATCTTGTTAAGCAAATACCGCGTCACAACGACCATGGGAACCATAGACTGGAAACCGCTCGCCGCCTCGGTTATCTTTATTTTGAATTCAGAACCGTTCAGCCAAACAGAATCTGTTAACGGGTCATAAGTAACTTTGTAACCATTTAAGGGAAGCGCTATAGGTTCATTTGCATTGCGGAGCGCATTTGTATATTCATCAAAAAATACAGAAAGAGAACCGAACAAATTTCGAATATCTTTCGCATCTTTCAAGGCAGTCATGAAATTACGTTCCGAAGGGATATACATGACCTGCGGGCGAACGAAACTACGCGACTTTATTTCTTTTACACTTAAATTGCCCTTTACATAGGTAAAAGCAAATTTTGTTCCCTTAAAATAAAGGAAGGTGTCGGTTTTGAAATAGTTCTGTATATTATGGAACGCACAATACTTTTCGCGGAAATTTTTGGCTGTCAGTTCCTTGACATCGAAGTCCCCGCGCACCAAAGCCTTTTCGAGCCACAGAAAAGTCGAAAGCAGCTTAGCAATGGAACTTTTGCCAGACCCTTGCATACCACAAAAAACGGTGACCTTGTTTACTTTCAAGGGCAATCCGTTCTTGTTGGCGATAGGGCCAAAATTCTGTATCAAAAGTTCTTGCATACGCTAAATATATATAAAACCTATCCGTTCTCCGTCCTTTCGATAGCTTCTTGCAGGGTGAATTTCTGGTAGGGTTCCTTGTACTCGCTCATGGCTTGGTCGTAAGCGAGGTTACCGAAGGCCTTGTTCACGAGGCCGGTGGCGTGGCTCATGAGCTTTAGCGCCCAGCCGAATCCAGGGATAAGCACGCAGCGCTTGTTGTGGGCCTTGGCGATGAGCGAGATGACCTCGCTGGTGTTGCTGTACTGCGGGTTCTGCGGCCAGAAGGTGCCGTGCTCTCCGTTTTCTATCATGAGGCGCACGAATTCCACGAGGTTCCCGATGTAAAGCATGCTGCGCCTGTTCTCGACTTTCGGGAATACCGGGAGTTTTTGCGCGAGCTTGCTCAAGAGCGGGTAGTTTCCTTTGCTGCCCTTGCCAAATATCATGGGCGGACGGAGGATGACAACCTTGAAAGTGTCGCAATCTAGCGGGCGGATGCCGTTTTCGGCCTGCACCTTGCTGTCGCCGTAGCAGTTGGCGGGGTTCACGGGGGTGTCGCGGGTAATCAGTTTCTCTTTACCTATGGGGGCGCTGTCGCCATACACAATGGCACTGCTCATGAATATGAACTGCTTGACGCCTGCGTCTTTGGCCTTCTTCGCGCATTCCACGGTGAGGTCGGTGTTGACGGCGTAATAGAGTTTCGCACGTTCGTCGCTGATTTTACCGTTATCGCTGTGGGCAATTCCTGCCACGTGATAGACCGCATCGTAGCCGCTAAAGTCATAAGAACGCCAGGCATCGCCAATCATGTCGAGCGTATCGACCTGGTACTTGCCCGCGAATTCGGATTGAGCGAGGTAGTTCGCAAAGGATGTGCCGATGTAGCTGTTCGCGCCGGTGATTAAAATCTTTATCACGAAACCTCCCTGGATCCTTCGGCGCACTTCGCTTGCTCAGGATGGCACTGCGTGGCCTGTTCGGGATGAGTTTCAGCTTCATGTTTGTGAATTTCGCCGGTGCCACCTTCGACCACGCCATCGCTCTTGACAACGCTCAAGATCGTCCCGAAGAAGCACTTGCAATCGAAAAGGAAACTCTGACGCTTTACGTATTCGCCATCGAGGGCAGCCTTCACAGGGATTTCAAGTTCGTCGCGACCGTTAATCTGCGCCCAGCCGGTAAGTCCGACCGGGACATCGTTCGCACCATACTTGTCGCGCTCTGCAATCAGATCGTACTGGTTCCACAGAGCCGGACGCGGGCCGATGATGCTCATGGTTCCCTCGAAAATGTTGAACATCTGCGGGAGTTCGTCAAGGCTCGTCTTGCGGAGGAAACCGCCAACTTTCGTTATCCACTTTTTAGGGTCGGAAAGTTCATGCGTCGGGGCGTCCTTCGGTGTGTCGGTGCGCATGGTGCGGAACTTGTAAATGTTAAAGTACGTCTTGTGGAGGCCAACGCGTTTCTGCTTGAAGAGCACGGGGCCCTTGCTATCGAGCTTGATTGCGATAGCGATGACAAGCATCGGGAGAGCAAGCACCACGATGCCTAAACCGGAGAGAACGATGTCCAAAAAACGTTTGAAGAAAAGCGTATAGGGAGTCTTATGCATTAGCACCCTCTCCATGAGAAGTTCCGTTGACCGGAGTGCGCGCAAAAACCGATCCACAAGCGATGTGAGTTTCGCTCGGAACTATAGCTAAAGTTTCAACGACAGCATTGCAGTCTACATGACAAAATTCGCCAACGTCTGCGTTGTGGCGTACGACAGAGCCGCTCGCGACAAAGGTCGCCAATCCGAGAGTTGCGCCGGTTTGTACCGTGGCGTTCGGTTCGATGCAACAGCCGTTAGCGATTTTTGCGCTCGGGCTCACGTAAGCGGTCGGGTGGACAAGCGTAGCAAGGGTAATGCCGTTGGCTTGCAGCTGTTCAACAAGTTTACGACGGAGCGACGGATTGCCAATGGCTACAAAACCGTACTGGAATTCTCCCGCAAATTTTGAAAGATCAGCGAAACAGCCAATTAGAGAAATTTGACGGGATACATCATTACACTCTGGATGACAAGTACAAAAAGAATCGTCAAGAAACGCGATGCGCCCAAAAGCGCCCATGGCTTTGGCAATTTCCGCTGCCATCACACCATATTGCCCGGCTCCGAGGATAAGGAGGTTGTTGCCTTGCGAGTTCACTCAGCCTCCCTTGCAACCCAACCAGTCATCCAACCCGAAAACACTTTACCGCAACCTCGATGTTACTCCGGCTTATTTATGCAAAGCGACCACCGCCAGAGCATAAAAAACGGACGTGAAACTAATCGGGGTAAATATAAGTAATTTTTTCGTAATTTTGCAGTATTGATTGCTTTTTAATGACGCAAATCATACATTTCACCGTCACAGGGCTTTTTGCGCGAATCTAGTTCAAAAAACGGAGTCCTTGATAGAACAGCATTGCGCCCCCCGTAACGAAGACCATGTAAGTGACCACAAACAGTACAGCTTTTTTACGGCTACCTTCGAAACGGATTTCCGGCAATGTTTTCGCAAAGCATATAAGCCATAGGTCAAATAGAATCCACAAGAGGTTCACGATGGCCATGCAATAGCCGACCGGACGTGGCGCCACAAGCGAAACTAACGTCAGATATATTTTAATGCTTCCCGAAACGCTGTTCGCGAGCATAAAGTTATGCGCCCCGACGAAACCGCCTAAGCATGCAACCGCAGCCATTTTTGTACGGTTTCGGGGCTTTAGTTCACTAAAGTCCATTCTTGTTCTCCCATATACCGCAACTAAAGGTAAAAACATTCTTGCCGTTCAGGGATCTTTCTATTTGTTACTTTTTAAACACGGTGACTGAAATCACAAAACTTTTTATTTTTTAGGCATGGAAAAAACATCTCTTTTCGGAAAATTTGCGGCAGTCCTGCCCGCCGGCGGCCTCGGCAAGCGCATGGGCGGCTCGGTACCCAAACAATTGATGCAACTGGGAGGCAAGCCGGTTTACCAGTATTGCTTGGAGACGTTCCTCAGGATGGACGAAATCGCGGAGGTCGTGATAGCCGTCCCGGCCGACTGGAAGGAGTATTTCGAGAAGGATATTTCTGACCGTTTCGGACAATCGACCAGCTTAGAGTTTTCGCACGTTTTAAATAAACTAAAAATCATAGTCGGAGGCAGGGAACGCTGGCAGTCTGTGCAGAATGGCGTCAACGCAATCGCTAGCAATGCGGAATACGTGTTGGTCCACGATGTCGCACGCCCGTTCGTGAGCGAAAGAATCATCCGCGATGTCTGTGAAACGCTTGTAAGCAAAGGCAGTTGCCTTGTCGCAAAGCCCGCAATCGACACAATAAAAATCGCAAGCGACGGTCGCGTCGAAAGCACGATTGACCGCAACAAGGTCTGGCTTGCGCAGACGCCGCAAGCGGCACGCATCGACTTGCTCAAAAAGCTTTATGCCCGCATCGAAAAGGAACCGCTGCACTTCACGCCGACCGACGAAGCGAGCATTCTTGAATTCTTTGGCGAGTCCGTCTATATCGTGAAAGGCGAATCCGCAAACGACAAGCTTACCACGCCCGAAGACTTCGAAATTTTCGCAAGCAGGGTCGCGCAAAAATCTTCGTTTTAAACACTGAAAACGCCAAAATAACGAAAAAATGCTACCAAATCAGAAAATTTTCGAAATTTGGTAGCACAAAATTTCTTTTATTCGTAATCAAAATCTAATTTTTGCGTCAATTACTGACATTTTTCAACAATTTCGCCTCCATGCGACCCAAAATTGAAGACAAAAAGCGCGAAAACGAACCATTTTTGTTTAGTTTATTTACAAATTATGCTACTAAAACACATTTTTGGGGTTGTTTGGTATCATTTTTTCACAAAAAGACCCCTTTCACGTCGAGCCATTCTTAAATTTTACAAATTTACGGCAAACAATTCTCTCGTTCATCTTCACTTCTACCTTCTCTAATTTCTATATTTTCCGCCGAAAATTTAAGCAGGCATGGATTTTGCGAACCACCTAGGCAAAGCGCCGGGACCCACGCAAGTTTCGTGCCACAAAGGGTAATAAGATGAAAGTTTCTTTGAATTGGCTTAGACGTCACGTTGACCTTCCGGAATCTGCGGAAGATGTCGCAAAGGCGCTCACCTCCATCGGTCTCGAAGTTGAAGGCATGGAAGAACCGGGCAAGGTCTATGACAAGTTGCTCGTTGCAAAGGTTCTCACTTGCGAGTCCCACCCGGATAGCGACCACTTGCACATCACTACCGTGAACGACGGCACGAACACCATCCAGGTTGTTTGCGGAGCCCCGAACGTCGCTGCAGGCCAGACGGTTGTGCTCGCCCCGATTGGCGCAGAACTTCCGCTCCCCGATGGCACCAAGCTCAAGATGAAGAAATCCAAGATTCGCGGTGTCGAAAGCTTCGGCATGATTTGCGCCGAAGACGAAATCGGCCTCAGTGACGACCACGCCGGCATCATGGTGCTCGACGATTCCATCCCGGCAGGTACGCCGTTCGTAAGCCTCGGTCTCTACGACGTCTGCTTCGAATTGAACGTCACGCCGAACCGCCCGGATGCCCTCAGCCACCGCGGTGTCGCACGCGAACTCGCCGCCAAGTTTAACCGCCCGCTGAAGCCGCTCGCTTACAACTTCAAGGAAGATTCCGAAGATGCAAGCGCCGCCATCAGCCTCGAAGTCGTTCCGGGTTGCGGTTGCTCACGCTATGTGGGTCGCGTCATCAAGGACGTGAAGGTTGAAAAGTCCCCGGCATGGCTCGCCAAGCTTTTGCACGCTGTCGGCATGAACAGCATCAACAACGTCGTCGACATCACGAACTTCATCTTGATGGACGTCGGCCAGCCGCTCCACAGCTTTGACATGGACCAGCTCCACGGGAACAAGATCAAGGTCCGCCGCGCCGTCAAGGGCGAAACGATTGAAACGATCGACCACACCGCACACGAACTCATCGAAAACGACCTCGTGATTTGCGACGGTGACCGTCCGGCTTGCGTCGCTGGCGTTATGGGAGGTGTCGAATCCGAAATCGTCGACGCCACCAAGAACGTGTTCCTCGAAAGCGCATGGTTCAACCCGACCGTTATCCGCAAGCAGGCCAAGCGCCTCTGCATTTCTACGGACTCCAGCTACCGCTTCGAACGCGAAATTGACTTTGCTACGCAGGACGAATACAGCAAGTACGCTTGCGCCATGATCCAGAAAGTCGCTGGTGGCCGCATCCTCAAGGGTTCCGTCGAATGCACCGGCGAAGACCACAAGAAGGAAAACAACCAGGTCACGCTCCGCGTCGCCCGCGCTGCCAAGGTCATCGGCATGGAAGTTTCCGCCGAACAAATTGAAAAGTTCCTTACGGGCATCGCACTCGAAGTCGTGAAGAAGGACGCAGAATCCATCACGTTCA
The DNA here is from genome assembly GCA_902762795.1 of Fibrobacter succinogenes. Taxonomy (GTDB): domain Bacteria; phylum Fibrobacterota; class Fibrobacteria; order Fibrobacterales; family Fibrobacteraceae; genus Fibrobacter; species Fibrobacter succinogenes_E. Next base: position 60,967 of record CACWPM010000004.1, read on the forward strand.
AGATTCCGAGCTTCCGCCCGGACCTCGAACGCGAAGTGGACCTCATCGAAGAAATCGCTCGTCTCATCGGCTTTGACAACATTCCGTACAGCTTGCCGAAGTTCACGATGCAGCCGAACGAACTCCCGGCCATCGAAGTCTTGAACCGCAAGATCCGCAAGACGCTTTCTGCCATGGGCCTTCACGAATGCTTGAGCCTCCGCTTCACGAGCAAGGCCCGCACCGAAGCCCTCTTTGGCCCCGAAAGTGACGACCGTCGCAGCAAGCCGGCTCTCCTCTTGAACCCGCTTTCCGAAGAACTCGGTGCCGTGCCGACGAGCCTCCTTCCGAACTTGCTCAAGGCCGTTGCCGAAAACGAAAAGAACCGTCCGGGTTCTGTTCGTCTGTTCGAAGTGGCCAAGGGCCAGTTCAAACGCGACCGCAAGGACGAACGCGATACGGGCTTTGACGAATCCAACCTCGTCGCCCTCACCATCGCCGGTAACTTTGACGTGGACCCGCTCAACGACAAGCCGAAGCAGATTGACTTTGCCGCCTTCAAGGGCTTTGTCCAGAGTTTCTTCAAGCGTCTCGGCCTCGTCGTGGAATTCCGCGCCGCCGCCAAGCCGGAACTCTTCCTCCACCCGGGCAAGCAGGCCGAAATCGTCTGCAACGGCACAGTGCTTGGCACGATGGGCGAACTCCACCCGAACTGCCTCAAGGCTAACGAAATCAGCTACGAGACTTACGTGATGGAAGCCGACATGGACAAGATGGAACACGAAAGCCACAAGAAGATCGTGTTCCAAGCCTTCAGCCGCCAGGTGCCTTCGACCCGCGACATCTCTATCGAAGTTGCCAAGTCGATGACCCACGAAGACGTGCTAACCCGCATCAAGGCTCTCAACCCGAAGAACCTCGCAAAGATTACTCTCAAGAGCATCTACGAAGGCGATAAGATCGAAGCCGGTAAGAAGAACATGGTCTATAGCCTCACCTACCAAGCCATGGACCGCACGCTCACCGACGACGAAGTCAACAAGGCTCACAACAAGCTCCGCGACAAGCTCGTCCAAAACGGCGACATTGTGCTTCGCTAGGTTATAGGTTGTAGGGGACAGGTTGTAGGCAATAATCACCGCGCTACGCACGTCTGCATTAGAACAGCAGAGTCGAAACCAGTCATCCTGTCAAGTTCAAAAAAAGAGTTGGTCACGCGGCCAACTCTTTTATTTTATATTTAAATTTTTGCGTTTTTTATCGCAAGTATTTTTTTAACTAAATTCTGCGAACAGATTATTTCAACGGAGTGTTGCTCAGCATCTTGTCGAGAGCACCCAGAACAACGGATTCCCAATCACCCTGCGATACGGCAAACGTATAGCTGGAATTAGCTTCGAAATCACCATAGGCAACTCTTTTGCCCGTTTTTACATCAAAATAAGCAAAATTTCCCTTTGCGGTAAACTGCTTAGAGACGCAACCGCCAACCATCATACCACCCCCAACACCGCCGGCGCCAAAACTACCTGCACAAGCAGATTCTGCTTCAGTTCTTCCAAACCACACATCATTAAGGACTAGATAGATGTCGGCATCATTATCCATTTGCTTAATTTTTGGCACCTTGATATTTACGCCATCCAGGCTAGCGGCCTCCGCAGAAACCATATCTGCAGAAATACGTTCCACAGAAAAATTCACACCACTAGAATATTTTCCGATGTTAGCTTCAACTTGAGCCTTGAACCAATCAGGGAAATTATTCACATAGTCCGGCAAATCATCTTGCAAGTCATCCGGATTGGCAACAAACGGTTCGGTGAACACAACTTTTACCTTACCCGGTTTTTGCGTCCAGGACGGATCCACCACAGAACGCGGGGCGGCACAGCCAATCAAAATAGCACAGGCAAAAGCCATGGCCACTGCAAATTTCAACTTTCTCATTCGAACTCCTTTTTTACTATTGAAATTATTGTGGATTTCAAGAATTTAGTAAAATAAAACATATTTACACGATTTTTATGTCAAATTCATACAGAAATTCTGTAAAAAAAAACGTGTACTCAGAACACATCCGAGACACGAAATTTTTTACCAAATTTGTTCTAAATTATTTCTCTAACGGAGTGCCCATCAGCACCTTATTCGCCGTCAAATTAATCATACCCGTCCAGTTGCCTGGAGTAACCATACCCCTGAACGTCGAATTGGATTCAATTTTACCATAGCCTAGTCTTTTGCCATTCTTTGTATCGTAGTATGCAAAATTTCCCTTAGCCGTTAAATAATGTTTGTCACAGGGGACCTCCATACCTTTTACGTCGCATGTGGTCTCTTTACTCGTTCCACCAACCCAAATGCTATCTATGACTAGATAAACATCTGCCGATTTATCCATTTCGGTAACTTTCGGTACGTTTATGTTCTCATCTTTAAAAAGGGCTGGTTCAATTTTAATTTTATCCTTGGAAATTTTCTGCATGGAATAATGAATATCGGATGTCTGGGATTCCAAGTTAGATTTAAGTTCGGCAATGAACCAGTCATTGAATTTACCGGCAAAATCCGGAAAATCGTCATCAAATTTATTTGGATTATCTAGAACAGGTTCCGAGAACACGATGTTCACCTTAGAAGGCTTTTGTGTCCAAGATTCATCCACCGCGGTACGTGGTGAAGAAGTGAAGAACAAGGCTATCAAAGCACATCCCGTCAAGAACGGGCACGCAATGAACATTACAAGAATCGATTTCAGATTACTCACACGACCTCCAATTTATTTTGAGAAAACATTACAAGTTTCCAAAATATATAAAAATCGAATAAACCTGTATAAAAGGAAGCTAGCGATTCCCTTGATTTTCACAAAGAACCGGAATGTTACCGCCAGTCAAGATCGAAGCCGCAATCGAACCGTAGCAAAGACCTTCCCCGACTTTAGACATAGCCTCATTAACATTCATTCTGTATTTTGAGCCAATCGCAATCGATGGGTTATGGAACCCTGCCGGAATTGTTTTCGGGCGCTCCGGTTTTTCATCGCGGAACTCATTTTCAGGAGCACTGTAAACAAAATATTTTTCATCTATCACAGGGAGTTCATCAACCGCCGGGATTGAATCCATTTCAATTTTTCCCAACAATTTGCGAGTATACAGAGAAAAATACGCAGGGGCACTGCACCCAGTGCTACAAAGCCATATCGGAAACATATAACGATCCGCAGAGTCCAAATTTTTCATCAAGACATTAGCGGCAATAGAACCAAAAGAAGCTCCCAACGGCAAAAAAGAATTATTACAACCAATCAACAAAGTACAGTATGTATCATGAGTATGTAACGCACAGAATACTTCATACGGGCTCGGAGGAGGCGGGTATGCCGGGGTATAGCTAGTAATCCTTAACTTAGAATCTTCCTTAGTCGTATCTCGAGATGGCCAAAATTGAATAGACATGTCATACGGGTTACCCGCGCTCACCCAGCAAAACGAGCATCCGACAAAGATCGCCACAGCGATAAATTTTACGAAGCCAGCCACAAACACTCTCCCTCAAGCCTAAGCTTAATTCAATCCCAGCTGCTCACGTACATTCTTGATAAATTCATATTCTTCAGTCGACATGTTGCCCTTGTTGTCGTCTTCGCGAGAAGCGTTCGCAATACGCGTCATGCAATTAGTCACTTGGATTTTAAAATCGCTTGAAGCCGACTGAAGCGCCTTGACACAAGCCTTCGTGCGGTCGCTTGCCGACTTGAAACTTGCATAAAGAGTGTTGAATTCGTTCCAACTGGCGTTCGGAGTCACTTCGTCATGGATTTTATCAAGTTCGGCACTTTCCGCTTCCGTTGCCGAAGTCGCCCCCGGCAAAAGTTTTTCGTTTTCATGTTCATGCGAAAGGCAGGCCGTCTGCCAGCATAAAATCAAAAGCGCCATATTGGAATTCATAAGTACCTCTGTATGCATTGTCATCCGCTCAAAGACCGATATGACAAATTTTAAAATATTTACGTTTTAAAAATACGAAAAAAGTGATTAGTAAACAGTGGTTAGTAAACAGGAATTGTAAAAGAGAACGTTCTTATTGCCATTCAACCACAATTCCCTCACTGGATTCCTTCCCAAATGCAGATACGAGAAATTATGGTTCCCCTCACAAACGTAGATTCGAGAAATAATGGATGGGGCAAAGCCCCAACCTCTTAGGCTCGGTAAAAAGATACAAGAGCGATTAGAAATGTATGGATGGGGCAAAGCCCCTCCCCATTGGCTCAGTCATATCCATACTCGTATGGCTGCGACGTTCGCCTTGAAGGGAGTCTCCTAACGGAGGATGACCATGGCTGCAACACTCGCCTTTTGAGGTTGTCCCTTCGCTCCGCTTCGAGGATGACAAGGTCGAGCATGACTGCTCCAGGACGACGATCCCAAGATGACAAAAAAGCAACCACATCCTACTTCCTACTGCCTACTGCCTACTTCCTACTGCCTACTTCCTACCGCCTACTTCCTACCGCCTACTTGCACCCCAAAAAAACTAACCACCAACCACCAACCACTAACCACTTTACTATACTTTAGTCATGGCATACATCGCAATGGCGCGTAAGTGGCGCCCGCAATCATTCAGCGATATGGTCGGTCAGGAACATATCGCAAAGACTCTCGAGAACGCCATTCAGGGCGGTCGTCTCCATCATGCATTCCTTTTTACCGGCACCCGTGGTGTGGGCAAGACAACTAGCGCCCGCATCCTCGCCCGCACGCTCAACTGCAAGGGCTCTGACCCGCTGCACCCGTGTGGCGAGTGCGACAGCTGCAAGGATATCGCCGGTGGAAACCCGATGGACGTCTATGAAATAGATGCGGCTTCCAACACCAGCGTCGACAACATTCGCGATGTGATTGAACGTGTGCAGTACCCGCCTGTCATCGGCAAGTACAAGATCTTCATCATCGACGAAGTCCACATGCTCTCGACAGGCGCCTTCAACGCTCTCCTCAAGACGCTCGAAGAACCGCCTTCCCACGTGATTTTCATCTTTGCGACGACCGAAGTCAACAAGGTTCCGCAGACAATTTTGAGCCGCGTGCAGCGTTTTGACTTCAAGCGCCTGACCGTAGACCAGATCCGCAGCCGCCTCCGCTACATTTGCGAACAGGAAGGCATCAAGGCTACCGACGAAGCTCTCGACATCTTTGCCGAAAAGGCCGACGGTTCCATGCGTGACGGTCTCACCTACTTTGACCAGGCCTACGCCTTTACCGGGAACGAGATGACCGCAGAATCCGTCCGCTCCGTCCTTGGCATCCCGCCTGTAGAACTTTTCTTCTCGCTCATCCAGTCCATCGAAAACCACGACATCAAGGGTTGTTTCCGTATGGTGGATGACGCCGTGAAAATCGGCATCGAGTTCATCCCGCTGCTCGACGGCTTCGGCAAGTTCCTCCGCAACATGCTCTATGCCCGCCTCGACGCATTCACGCCGGATGCGCTCAACATCACCGAAGAGCTCTACACCAAATACAAGAGCTGCGCCCAAAGCCTTACCAACGGCGACATTCTCCGCGTGAGCAAGATGCTCATCGACTTGCAGGGCACGCTCCGCTACAGCACGAACCCGCGTCTCCTCGTCGAGACGACGTTCGCCCGAATGGCCTGGCTCGACCGGTTGGTCGATTTGCGAAAAGCTCTTGCAGCGATTAACGATCCTAAAAGCGCCGAAAACGACGCGGTAAAAAAAAAAGTAACTGAAGTTAGCGCCATGATAGACGCCCAGGAAGAAGTCCAGGCGTCTTACGACGATCCGTTTGCAGGCTACGAACAGAGCGGAATCCAGGCTTTCTCGCGTTACGAGATTTCTGCCGCTTGGCCCTCCATCCTTTCCAACATCGCAAACGATGGCGACTACGTGTTCTCCGCAGCCATTGCCGGCACAACACTTGAAACCGGCGATCCCGAACAGAACCCGTTTCCGATAGCGCTCACCTATGCGGGCACGACCGAGAACGCCGAAAACTGGGGCTACCGCCAGATGATGGAACATTCCGAATACGTGGAACGCGTGACACGCATCTTGGAAGACCGCCTGCAGACGAAAATTGCGCTTTCCATCCGCACGCGCGCCTTCACCGAATCGGAACTTGCCGAGCAGCGCGCCGCCAAAATGAGCCCGTACGAACTGGACTTGGAAAAGGAGCCTGGGCTAGCAAGGCTCAAGCAGATGTTCGCCGCAGAACTTGTTTTCACTAGGAAAATCAAAAAAGCGGCCCTTGTTTCACAATGCGATGACGAGGAGATGGATTCCTAGAGTCCGTTTAGGCATTTGTCATGCCCGCCACTGGGTGGGCATCACCGTCAAAAAAAATTCTATAATTACGAACGATAAACGATTTTAACGCTCCCTCCGGAGCACAAAAACTTTTAATACACTCAAAAAGCGAGGATAATTTCATGGACATGAGCAAAATGCTTAAAGACCTTCAAAAAATGCAGAGCAAGATGCTCAAAGCACAGAGCGATCTTAAGGCCCAGAGCTTTGACGCCGAAGCCGGTGGCGGAATGGTGAAGGTCGCCATGAACGGAAAAGGCGTACTCACGATGGTGAAAATCAACCCGGATGCCGTCGACAAGGACGATGTCGAAGCTCTCGAAGACCTCATCATGGCAGCAATCAACGCCGCAGTCAAGAAAAAAGACGACGCCACCCAGTCCAGCATTTCAGACATCACGGGCGGCATGAAAATCCCCGGATTGATGTAATTTTCGTCAAATTTTGAAAAAAATCACAAAAAAAGTTGCATTTCATCCCCAATATTTGCGCTTCATCATATTCTAAAAAATACACCCTTATATAAAGGGTGCTTTTTTTTTACATTTGGCGCGTATTTTAATCAGGAGAACGAATGTCAAGGAAATTTTTAGTCCTTTCCGCCCTTGCATTAGGGCTGATTGTACCGGCCTCGGCAAAAGTCTACACCCGCGATGAAGCAGTCCAGACAGCCATGGAAAACTCATCGGACATTAAATCTGCCGAAGAAGCTCTCATTACAGCTTCTTCTCAAGTAGAATCAGGCTACGGTAACGCATACCCCACTATTGACTTGAACGCCAACGTCACCCGTATTTTTGGTCTTGACGATGTTAAATTGGGAACCCCGATGAAAAATGCCGCATCGGACCAGTACAACGAATTGGATGACAAGGGTAACCCCAAAGCAAACGCATTTGACAAAAATGTCCTCGCCCCCACTGTTGACGGCCTCATCAACGGTATGAAGTCCCAGGGCTACCGTTGGCAATCCAGCGTTGGTCTCACACTGACCCAGGTGCTCTATGCCGCAGGCAAGGTCGGTACCGCAATCGATATCGCCAAGGCTTACAAGCACTTGCAAGAAGTGAACCTCGAAAACACGAAATCTAAAATTCGTTACGAAGTCGACAGCCTGTTCAACAGCATGATTCTCCTGGATTCGAATATCACCATCAAAGAAGAAGGCATCAAGCAGACTCAAGAGAACCTCACGATCGCGACCCAAAAATTCCAAAGCGGATCGGGTAAAGAAATCGATGTGATTCGCTCTCAGCTCGACTTGGACGCCCAGCTTTCCGATCTAGAAAACACCAAGAAACAGAGAATCCTTGCCAGAAACGCCCTCCTCAACAAAATGGGCCTCAACTGGGATGCCGATGTTGAATTTATTGGCGATCTCCGTAATCCCGATGCAAACCTTCCCTATCCGGACACAGCCATGGCTAGCGTGAAACAACGCCGCAGGGAACTGGTCATGCTCGATGCGAGAGCCTTAATAAAAGAAAAGAACATCGAAATCGAAGAAGGCGGTTACAAGCCGACAGTCGCATTGGTCGGCGGTCTCAAATACGCAAATAACAAGAACAAGATTACCGAATGGGACGCTCCCAAGTGGGACAAGCTCAATAAGTATGTCGCTTTCAGCGTGACCATGAACTTGTTCAAAGGCATGCAGACCAGGGAAGCCGTAGTCCAGGCAAAATCCAGCCTCCGCAGCACACAAATTGAAAAAGAAAACGCCGAACGTGGCTTCCGTATGCAGATCGAAACCTGCGCAAGCACGCTGGAAAATGCACAGAACCAAATCGAAATTGCAAAGCGTAGAGTTGATTTGGCTAAACGCGGTTACGATATTTCCGAAGCCGCCTACCAAATCGGTCAAGAAACTCAAATCAACCTGCTTGACGCGAACCAAAAATTGCGCGAAGCAAAGCTCGGTTACATGAAAGCTGTGCTCGACTGGAACAACGCTTACAACGCACTGCTCAACGCCACAGGTGAATACTAAGATTTAAGAGGAAGACAATCATGAAGATCATTACAAAATCAATCATTACCATTTCTGCCCTGTCGCTCCTCCTCGCTGGATGCGGCGAAGCCAAGAAAGACGCCAAGTCCGAGAAAAAAGTTTCGACCATCGAAGAAATCCAGAAGGTCAACGGCAAGCCAGCTCGCGTTGTGAAGGCAGGCGTTGTCAAGCTTACCGATGTCCGCGCCTTTAGCGGTACCATCGAAGGTAGCCAGCAGACAAAAGCAACAGCAAAACTCGGCGACCCGATTGCCAAGGTCAATGTTCGCGTCGGTTCCAAGGTCAAGAAAGACCAAGTTCTTGCCGAATTCGTCTTTACAGGCGACAACACCAGTTACCAGCAAGCCAAAGCAAATATCGCACTTTCTGAAAAGATTCTCGCACGCACCAAGGAAGTGCAGGCCAAGGGTGGCGTTTCCCAGCAGGAAGTCGACCAGCTCGAAACCAAGTTGAGCGTTGACAAGATGAACCTCGAAGCAGCCCGCCGTGCAACGCTCGTGCTCGCTCCGTCCTCCGGCACCATTACCGAAGTCAAATTCAAGGTCGGTGAAGTTCCGGGTGTCGGTGGCGCCATGTTCACCATCGCAAATCTCGACAAGGTTATCCTCAAGCTCAATGTCACGAGCAGCGAAATCGGCTTCTTCAAGAAGGGTGCCAAGGCGACAATCGAACTGAACGACGAAAAGCTCGTCGGTGAAGTGAGCCTCATTCCGCTCGCCGCCAACCCGACAACCCGCTTCTTCCCGGTCGAAGTCACATTCAAGAATAAGGGTCAAAAACTCCTCCCGGGCATGTACCTCACCGCAAAACTTGATGCTCGCGAAGTCACCGGTATCACCATCCCGACCGAAGCAGTCGTCTATAGCAACGGCGTGAACTCTGTATGGACCGTCGATGCAAACGGCAAGGCCAAGCGCAAGATAGTCCAACTCGGTGTGCAGACCAAGAACGACATCCAGATCAAGGAAGGCTTAAACGAAGGCGATATCGTGATGGTCGAAGGTCAGAATCGCATGAACGACGGCGACAAGGTGCTGATTGTCGAATAATCGACACTGGAGAATAGTCAATGATTAAAGCCAGTATTTACAAACCAATCACCATGCTCATGGTCATCTTGACCGTGGTGGTGTTCGGTCTTTATACCTATTCCATGATGGTCGTCGACTTGATGCCGAAATTCGAAGTTCCGGTTGTGACCGGCACCATCATTTACCAAGGCGCAAACCCAGAAGAAATCGAAACCACAATTATCAAGCCTATCGAAGAACAAGTTGAACTTGTTGACGGTATCGACTACGTGCAGTCCATCTGCTTGGAAAACTACGGTATCGTGGTCGCCATGTTCAACATGGGCGTAAACGTGGACGTTGCCGCAAACGATGTTCGTTCCAAGATTGAACTTGCATCGGTGAACTTCCCGGACGCCGTACAAGCTCCGATTATTTCGAAGGTCGATATCAACGGTCAAGCCATCATGGCTCTCTCGTTTACCGGTCCCTTGAATTCTACGGAACTCCGCCAGAAAGTCGAAGACGAAATCGAGCCTCTATTCACCTCCGTTTCCGGTGTGGCTAGCGTCGATATCTTCGGCGGAACGACCCGCCAAATTTCGATTGAAGTCGATAAGGAAAAGATGAAGGACCGTGGCGTCGATATCGCCACAATGATGGGTCTCTACGGACAATCGAACGTGAACCTCCCCGTGGGCGAAGTCATCGGCAAACACAAGAACACGACCGTCCGTACCGCAGGCAAGTTCACAAGCCTCGACGAAATGCGCAACATGGATATTCCCACGGCAACAGGCGTCGTGAAGCTCTCCGAAATCGCAGTTGTCAAGGATACAATCGAAACGATCACATCGACCTCACGCTTTAACGGCACCAACTCTGTCGCTCTCGATATCAAGAAACGTTCCGACGCAAACGTCGTGGATGTGTCCAAGGGCGTGCTCAAGCGCATGGTCGAAATCAACAAGACGCTTCCCGAAGGCTTCAAGCTCACACTGATTTACGACAAATCCGAAGCCGTGAACGAATCCATCCAGAACGTTATCCAGAATATCATTATCGCCATCGTGCTTACCGCAGGTCTCTTGCTCCTGTTCCTCGGCAAGTTCTCGACGATGATTATCGCGGCCCTCACCATGCCGATTTCCGTGATTGGCGCATTCACGCTCATGTACTTTGCAGGCTTTGGCATCAACATGATGTCCCTCATGGCACTTTCAAGTTCTGTGGGTCTGTTGGTGACAAACTCTATCGTGGTGCTAGAAAACATCAACAACAAGCTCAATCAGGGTCTTGATCCGAAAGAAGCTGCATACAAAGGAACTTCCGAAATCATGATCGCCATCATGGCATCGACGCTCACCAACGTCTGCGTGTTCGTGCCGATTGCATTCATGAAGTCCATCGTAGGTATATTCTTCCGCACGTTCGGTATGACGATGGTGTTCGCAACGTTCGTGTCTCTCCTCGTGACATTTACGCTCACGCCGCTTATGGCAGCCTACTTGTTCAAGGGTAAAAAGAAAGACGAAAACGGAAACATTATCGAAGAAAAGCCTGGCATTATAGAAAGTGCACTTAGTATTTTCCCTAAAATCCTGAACGGTTTCCGTTTCGTTTACTTGAAGGCGCTTGGTTTCTGCCTTTCCCGTATCGGTGTCGCATTCCAAATTGCAGCTCTATTCCTAACACTTTGGTTTGTGATTGGACTCGCAAAGAACAACCTGACCGTTGAACTCTCTCCGAGACAGGATCAGGGCATGATGTCCATCAAGCTCGAAATGCCCGTAGGAACGAACATCGAAACGACCGACAGTGTCGCACGCATTATCGAATCCCGTGTCAAGGACATTCCGGAAATAGTCCACTACAGCATGAACGTAGGTGGTTCCAACGGCTTTACGACCGTAAACCAGGCCACCATGCGTGTAAGACTTTTGAAGGACTGGGAAAAGAAAAAGATGAAGTGGAAAGGACGCATGCGCAGCACCGATGAAATCGTCGACTCCATCCGTCCGTACTTGGCAAATATTCCTGACGCCTACATTTCCGTGAAATCCACCTCCGCCGCTGAAATGCAGAACAACTCCGCCGGTGACGTGGTGCTCGAAGTCAGCGGACTCCATGCCGACTCCGTGATCAAGGCTTCGCAAATCGTTCTCGACCGCGTGAAGGAAAAGATCGACGGTATTGTGGATATCAAGACCAGCTACGAAGCCGGTAAACCCGAAATCCGTCTGATCCCGAACCGAGCCGCCATGGCTGACTACGGGGTGACTCTCAAGACCATCGCCAACTACAACTACATTGCAGTGAGCGGTTACGAAGCGGGCCAATATACCGAAGACGGCGAAGAATACGACGTTTACGTGCGCATGAAGGAAAAGGACAGACAAAGCCACTCCGATATCGAAGACTTGCCGATCATGACGCCGAAGGGCTACGTATCCGCCCGCGAACTCTTCTACATCGAAGACGGAGCAGGCCCGACACGTATTGACCGTAAGCGCAAGATGAGACGTGTTGACGTATCGATGAACTTGCTCCCGGGACATACGACCGGTGAAATCATGGGCAAGCTGACCGAACTCACCAACGGAATGAAGGACGAAGTCCCTGAAGGCATTAGCTTTGGCTTCGGTGGCAACGCCGACATGCAGAACGACATGCAGAAGGAATTCATGACTGCAATCGTGATGGCAATCCTCCTCACCTATATCTTGCTGATTGCCCTCCTCGAAAGCTTTGCCCAGCCGTTCATTATCATGACGACCATCCCGATGGGTGCTATCGGTGTGCTCCTCGCCCTTATCTTTACCGGCAAGGCGCTCTCCATGATCGCACTCATGGCAATCGTTATGTTGATTGGCGTGGTGGTGAACAACGCTATTCTATTGCTCGACGAAGCAAACCGTTTGCTGCGTAGTGGAAGCATGGGACGCCGCTCTGCCGTGTTGACAGCAGCAAAGTCCAAGTTCCAGCCAATCGTGCTTGCAACGCTTGCATCCGTGATTGCACAGCTCCCGCTTGCATTCGCACTCGGTGGTAACGTTGCTGCCATGACACAGCCGATGGGTATCGCCTCTGTAGGTGGCTTGATCGTGTCTGCAATACTTACCATGTTCCTTGTGCCGACATTCTTCTGGCTTCCAAACGCGCTCTTTAGCAAGGCAAAAAATGGAGCCAAGAGACTTCAAACAAAGTTCTGCAAGAATTAATTAAATTTCATTAGACAACTCCGCAAAGTCCCCCATCCCCCGGGGGACTTTTTTGCATTTATAGCCATTGGACATTAGTCTTCGGCTTTTATAATCGTGGCGTTGCCGCCAAACTTTAACGAACAACTAATGACTATTGATTAATAACACAAAACCCATTTGATAACAGTAGTTTATAGAACAACCTAAGACTCGGTCATATCGGCAAGCAAGCGTGCCGCTGCGACTCTCGTGCAAACGGTTGTTTGCAAAATTTGCATGAAAGTATTTTTCCGAGATTTTTGTTTGTATTTTACGGGGATGAATACAAAAAAACTGTCAAAAAAATGGTGTCAGAAGAACGGAATCGCAACATTGGCTAGCGACAGCAAATGCGCCGAAGAAAGAGCCAAAGAAAGTGCCGCGTTAAAAATTGCGATACCAAATGCAAGCGATGAATTTCTTCTCGAAAAAATCCGCTTCATCACACAACAAAGAATCATTCCCGAACAACATTCCCCTGTCGAAATCAGGTTCATGCACAGCCACGCCGAAACAGAGGACGATGAAAATTTATTTCATGACCTTAAAAAGCTGGACGTTTCACGAAATCCCTCTTGGGAATCGGAACCGATAATAAATCTCGTCAACAGCTTTATTGTAAAAGCGCTTCAAAGGAAAGCAAGCGATATTCATGTAGAACCAACAGCAGATTCTCTGCGCGTACGTTTTCGTATAGACGGGCTTTTAACGGAATACCGCACGTTTCCTCAATGGCTAGCGGAACCTGTACTGATTCGCCTCAAGGTCATGGCTAACGTCGATATCACAGAACGCCGTTTGCCGCACGACGGGAGTTTTGCGTTTGAAGATTTTCACGAGAAAGTGAATGTGCGACTGAGTTCCATTCCCATAAGCAACGGAGAGAAATGCGTACTGCGTTTGCTCCCGGCCAACGACACCGCACAAACGCTCGAAAGTCTCGAGTTAAGCGAAAAAACACTCCGGGCGCTCCGCCACATTTTTAGCGCGCCGCAAGGTTTATTCCTCGTTACAGGCCCCACCGGGAGCGGCAAGACAACAACACTTTACGCAGGGCTCCGCGAAATCATCCAAAAAAAAATCAACGTCACGACCATCGAAGACCCCGTGGAATACGAACTCCGTGGAGCGAACCAAGTTCCCGTCAACGAGAAATGCGGTTTCACGTTTGCCGTTGCATTGCGTTCTATTTTACGCCAGGATCCAGACGTAATTCTCGTCGGTGAAATCCGCGATGCAGAAACCGCACAAATTGCGCTGCAAGCGGCACAAACAGGGCATCTCGTTTTGAGCACGCTACACACAAACAGCGCAAAAGCAGCGGGAGCAAGACTCCTCGACCTCGGCGTACAACAAAGCATCTTGGATGAAACGTTGCTCGGGATTTTTGCGCAAAGGCTTGTGAGAAAAATTTCAAAAAAAAACGCAATCGACGGATGCGCATTACAAGATTCCACACAGCTTTATCACGGGCGAACCGCCGTGTGCGAATTGCTACTCCCCAACGGCTCCTACGCCGACGGAACCATGCAAGAGAACGCCGCACGCCTCATCCAACAGGGAATCACCACCGAAGAAGAAGTCAAGAGAGTGTTAGGATCATAACAAATCTTAGTCCACAAATACAAAAGCATTGTATCCGTTTAAAGCGAGAACAAATGATAAAATAAAAAGTCAGTCACCGTCGAGAGAATAAAGCGTCGGCCACAACCTTAAAAGGCGAACGCAGCGGGGCTGCTTGCAGCCCCATTGCTGAGCCGTAAGGTTGGCGCTTGCGCCAGGATGGGTAAAAAACTCCGAGCTAGGGCCCCGCCCGCAAGAAGTTCATATTACATTAAAAAAAACAGAAGAAGTGAGCTATTTCTTAGTTCACTTCTTCCCGCCAAACCAATCGTTGATGTCTTCACCTTCCTGCATCAGCATTTTGCCAAATTGATCCACGCCTTCACCAAGCACAACAGTGCGGATATCCGCATTAGCAAAGACCGTTTGCAAATACTCCGTACCGCTGCGGCCCGCCTCGTCTTTGTCTAGACAAAGTACAACACTTTTATTCTTGAATAGCGGAAGCCATTCCGTTTTGAACGAACGAACGCCAGGAATTCCAATAGCCGCAATATCATGACCTAAGAACGTAAGTGTATCCACCACGCCCTCACACAAGTACACCCATCCAGGCCGACCATCAAGCGCAGAAACGTTGTACGGATACGGAACCGTCCCGCGCAAATTTAATTCCTTGGGTTCCACAGACGAATCGATGGCACGAGCTTGAAAATAGAACGAACGGTATTTATCATCGAGATATGGGAAAAACAACGGATGTTTATAATACCTTAAATTTCCCCTTTCGTTGAAAAGCCCGACATACTTGAGAACTTCTAAATCGTAAATATCCTTGAGTTTGTTGTTCAGCGTTCCATAATCCGTAATCGTACGCAAACGCATTCTGTCCCATGTAGGCTTGTAAATTCGGCGACGCATAAGGTACGCAGCAGCAGGAGTCCTGTCGACAGGACTCAACATTTTCAAAAACGAGAGGATAATTTTTTTGCGTTCATCTTCGCAGACAAGTTCTTTTGCCGATGTCGGAGAAGCATATTCCAGAGCCGCTTCACGCACTGCAACTTTAGCAACCCGTAATACCGGATCAGAACTCACTTCCGACATTCGTCCCGGCGCAGACGTAGCATTAGATGCACCCGGCACCAAAAAACTATACGTTTCCTTGAGCCAGTTCAAAGCTTCTAGAAACGAACAATTCTTCACAATTTGAACAAGCGAAATCACATCGCCACGGACATCATCACAGACCCAGCAGCGAAAAGTTCCGCGCTCTTCAGAAAAAGAAACCGACGGCGTTCTATCGCCATGAGCATGACGAGTCGGGAAAAAACAACGGCAACGACTATGCACTACAGGCACGCCAAGCGCTGTCGCTACAGCTGTAATCGAGAGTGCAGCCTTGAATTGTTTAAATTCCTCTTCCGTCATTGCACAAAGAATATATATATTTTCGCCATGATTATTCAAGAAAATGTACCAATGAGCGAGCACACATCCTTTAAAGTGGGCGGCCCCGCACGATATTTTATTAAAACGGAATCCATTGAAGACATCAAGGACGCAATCCAATTTGCAAACGAACGCGCTCTCCCGCACTATATTCTCGGCAAAGGAACAAACCTGCTTGTTTCCGACAGCGGTTACAACGGCATCATCATCCAGCTCGGTAAATTTTTCTCGGAAATCACGAACCTTGGCAACGGCAAAATTCGCGCCAAAGGCGCCACGCCACTCGCCCGTCTCGCCCGCTACACCATCAACGAATCGCTTGACGGCTTGCACAAGCTCGCAGGAATTCCCGGAAGTCTCGGCGGTGCGATTTACATGAACGCAGGCGCTTACGGGCAGGACATATCGCAGACTTGCATTGAAGTCGAAAGCATCGATTCCGCAGGCAATTTGCACACACGAACCGCAGCCAAATGCGCATTTGGCTACCGTCACAGCATTTTCCAAGAACGCGCCACATCCTTCGAAAACGCAGAAACCATTCTTTCGGTCACATTCCAGCTCACGCCCGCTACACAACTTGGCAAAACCGCCAAAGATCTCGAAAGAGAAATGCAGGAATGCATGACAAAGCGCCGCCATTCACAACCCCTTTCCATGCCAAATGCAGGTAGCACCTTCAAGCGACTAGATGCCGGCGCCGCCGAAACGCCGACACAAATCGCGCCTGGCTACTACATCGAACAAGCTGGTTTAAAAGGAAAGCGCATTGGCGGCGCCGAAGTGAGTCAAGTTCATGCAAACTTTATCGTAAACGTAGGCGACGCAACCGCCGCCGACATCAAAGCGCTCAGCGAATACGTCCAGAAAGTTGTCGCCGAAAAATTCAACATTCAACTGAAGCGCGAAATAATTTTACTCGGAAATTTTTAGTATTTAAAAAAAGACAACAAGGAGATTCCAGCTCAGCGGCCGGAATGAAAAAAATTTTCAAACAAAATATTGTCTACTTTCTACCTTCTACAGCCTACTTATCAAGCGGATCATACTTGTTCAAAATTTTCACGATTAACCAATAAACCGAGCCGCCGATAAAGCCGCCAACAGCATCCGCAATCAAGTCCATCGCATCGCTGCTACGCCCTTCTACAAAGAGCTGGTGGTATTCGTCCGTACAACCATAAGCAAGAGCAAGCCCCATCACTATCAAGACCTTGAGCCACGGCTTTATAGACCACTGGCCACGTGCCCACCACATGCAGAAACATCCGGCCAAAGTCGCATACTCACAAGTATGCGCAAGTTTGTCCCATACCTGCGGAAAATTTTCCAGATCCGCAGAGGTCATCGAAGAAAGCTTGAAGATTATCGCCATGCAAAGGATGGCAGGAACTTTTCTAAAAAACGGATATTTATCGAATAACGATTCAAACATGGACGCAAATTTAGCTTTTTAAAAAACTATTCGTCCTTGAGCAGGTGCTTGGAGACGACATTTTTGTATTCTTCTTCCGCCGACATATCGTTGACTCGATTGCTTTTCTTGCCACCTTCATAATTTTCGAAATAGCAGTATGTCTCGTAGACTTTTCCTGCCATAATTTTCTGGTCATCCACAAAGGTAACGATGACTTCGAAATGGGCAACCCTATTCTGCTTGAGGCGAATCGGAAGTCTGAACGAATTTGTCGTTAGATCATCTCCGTTGAACGTCTTGATCACGGCACCCTTGCGCTTAATCGTAATCTTTTTAACTTGCTTTAAATCGGCCCCCATCAACCCCGCGATACTGAACCGAAGCGTCGCCGGAATATCACGCTCTTCGGGCAACACATGAATGCGTTCTCGGCCGGACCCCTCAATAACAACTGAAGGTTTTAAAGTTTGCGGTCGCTGGATAGAATCCATGACTGTCAAAGCCTTGCGTTCATTCGCCTTTGTCAATACCTCTGCCATCTTGGCCGAAACAAAGTTCATATTCCATGTATGGCAAATATATTCCACTTCACCATTTCCACAATTTGCTATAAAACGCTTTGGGCCAAAAGCCGTAGAATCTTCCCATTCAAAAGTGCGTTTATACAAGCTATCCGCTGGAATAGTATCGTAAAGACCTTGGACCATCACTATACTTCCAGGAACAAATAAAGCTTCCAATGTGACGTTCGGCTTTCCGATATACTCGTTTAACGCTTTCGGCTTGAACGCCCCCTGCGTGAGCATCATGAGGCTATCCGCCTTTTTCTTATATGCGCTATCGAATTTCAACAACATCGCTTTCAATTTTTCGAGGCTAAGCTTGGAAGCATGAATACCCAATTCGGACGCAGCCTCGGTCGCCATGGAATCGATCGCACGGGCCAAAATCAACGTACCCGAACTAGCAAGAGGCAAAATCTTTACACCACTTGCGTTAGATAGCAAAGTTTCACCATATTTAATTGATCGCGTAGAATTTTTTTTCATCATGTCCATGCGCCCATCCTTGAGCGAAGCTATTTCCAAGCCATCGGTACTTTCGACAAAGCCCGCCGAACCGTGGACAACGAAAGACGCATTTTCCGTACGGATTTCAAATTCTTCCTTAACAGCCTTTTTTTGAACGTCAAATAAAATTTTCCCATGACGGAGCACAACAGAAACAGTCTGTTTCAGAGTTTCTACCACCATAGCATCGAAATCGACATCGGTCTTTCCATCCATCTTGATAGCCGATCCATCGGAAACAGAAAGTACGACCGAAGAAGCAACCCCCGCTATCAAATGAGTCTTTTCAAATAATTTTTGCCCCACCTTTAAGGTGGATGTTTCCCCATCAAACGGTCTAAACCATGCATCGCCCCTTATTTCGCGGACCGTTCCGCTAAAGACATGCTTTTTGGGAATATTCTTATTCGAATTTTTTTGTGAAGCGTCCTCTTCACAGGCACTCAATATCAAAAAGGATGCAAAAAATAGGGCTATACGCGATAGTCCTGCAACAAAGCTCCTAGCATGCGATCCTCCCATGTTTTTTAATCTAGTAATTAAAATTTCAAAAAAGAAATTTACAATCACTGTTCCCCCTCAATAAAAAACATAAATTTGATTCTCGTCACATTATTTTTTGAACCACATGGATATGCGACAAAAGAAATATAACAAAAAATTCTAAATTTTAACTCATGAAAGCGATTACATTGAAAGCCGGGCGCGACAAGTCCGCCCTCCGTTACCATCCCTGGATTTTCAGTGGAGCCATTGACGAAGTTGTCGGTGACCCGGAACTTGGAGACGTTGTTGAAGTTTACAGCTACAAGAGCGATTTTTTAGGCCTTGCGGCCTACTCCCCCAAATCCCAGATTCGAGGCCGTTTTTGGACATTCGGGAGCGAAGGAAAGAATACGAAAATCGATCGCGATTTCTTTAGCGACATTCTCGACCGCGCGATAGCCTCCCGCAAGAGTCGCGGATTCGACATACACGACAAAGAAAACGCTTTCCGCTTGGTAAACGCCGAAAACGACGGTATCCCGGGCTGCATCATTGACAAATACGCTGACATCTACTCTGTTGAAATTCTCGCCGCCGGCGCCGAAGTCAACCGTAAAACCATATACGAACTGCTCGCCGAAAAAACGGGCTGCCGCGGCATTTACGAACGCTGCGATTCCGAAGTCCGCAAAAAAGAAGGTCTCCCCCTCCGCACGGGAGTCGTATTTGGCGAAGTCCCTGACGAACCGGTCATCATCAACGAAAACGGAATTTTATTCCCAATTGATGTAAAAAACGGTCACAAGACAGGCTACTATCTCGACCAACGCGATGCCAGACGCCGCGTCGGCGAGCTCACGGCCGGCAAAAAAGTGCTCAACTGCTTCTGCTATACCGGAGGCTTCGGTCTCTATGCGCTCCGTGGCGGTTGCGAAAAAGTTTACCAGGTAGATGTTTCCAAGGACGCTCTCAAGCTCGCCAAAGAGGGCATCATGCGCAACAAATTAAGCACAGCACATGCAACTCACGTCGAAGCGGATGTGTTCCAGTACCTACGCAAGTGCCGCGACAAAGCAGAAACGTTCGACTTCATCGTGCTCGACCCGCCAAAATTCGTCGAAAGCAAGGACAACCTGCAAAAAGGCGCCCGTGGTTACAAGGACATCAACCTGCTCGCGATGAAGCTCCTCGCCGAAGGCGGCATGCTCGCTACATTCAGCTGCTCCGGGCTCATGGAAATGGATCTTTTCCAGAAAATCATCGCCGATGCCGCAGCCGATGCGCACAAACGTGTGCAGATTATCGAACGCTTCGGGCAACCCGCCGATCACCCTGTAAACACAGCCTTCCCCGAAGGACAATATCTCAAAGGCTTGCTAGTCCAGGTCATATAAAATACAACCGCCCGGCACTAGACCGGTGCGACAAATCACAAAACTTTTAAAAAACTTACCAAATTACATTACATAGGTGGTACTACCTGTGTAATTTTTTTATAATTTTATAAAAAAAAATATACGTGGACGGATTTATAGAGGGTAACGAAATGTACTTAGTAACATACGACATCGGCAATTCCTTTATAAAAGCTGCACTTACAAAGGTATCCAACTCCCTAGAATTTGTGGGAGCAACCGTTACAAGCACCCACAGTACAACAACCTTAGGTGGCAAAGGCGTCGAACAGAGCACCGAACAATGGTGGGATTCCATCTGCCGCTGCACAAAAGAACTTCTCAAGAACTACAGCATAGCTAGCGACCAGATTAAAGGAATCAGTTTCTGTTCACAATTGAACGGAACAGTGCTAGTCGACGAAAACGGAAACGCCGTCCGTCCGCCAATGACATTTCTCGACAGGCGTGCAGACCAGGAATTAAAGGACTATTTCGGCCATGGTATAAAATTCCACGGACTAAACATCTGGAAGCTTCTCAAGGCGATGCGGCACACAAGCATGGTCCCGGTCGGAGCCTACAGTCCTGTTTGGAAATACAAGTGGGTCCAAAACAACGAACCCGAAATTTTTGCCAAAGTAGACAAATTCCTAGATGTTGGCGATTACCTTTTGTTCAAGACCACAGGCAAGTTCGTGCGCACCGAAGATTCTGCATTCTGTTCCGCGTTGAACGATTGCCGCAAAGGGCATTCCGGTTGGAGCCTCTCGATGGCAAAAGCCTACGGCATCGATACAAAGCACTTGCCCAAAATTGTGCAGAGCACCGATATCGTCGGTCAAATTACAGCCTTGGCCGCAGAACAGATGGGCTTGGAACAAGGTACTCCTGTCATCGCCGGTGGCGGAGATGTCGCCATGGTAGCGATTGGCTGCGGCAACACGCAAAGTAACCTCACGGGCATTTATTGTGGAACATCGGGTTCTGTCTGCACCGTCGTCGATCACATCATACAGTTCGCAGATATCATGATGATAGCCGTCAAGGGCCCCAATCCCAAGCAAAAATACTTATATGGCGAACTGGAAACAGCCGGCAAGTGCTTTGCCTGGGCACGAGAACTTATCGGCAAGCTAGACAATTCCCAATACAGTTACGAAGAATGCGCTTCGCTTGTCTCAAAAGCGGAACCGGGTTCACGCGGGCTATTGTTCACGCCATTCATGAATGGCTGCAAGACTCCGTTTGAAGATGGTGAAATTCGCAGCTCGCTGACAGGCATCGATTTAGAAACAAACCGGGGTGATTTGCTTCGAGCCGTAATCGAGGGCGTTTGCTATCACTTCCGCTGGCTACTCGAATGCCAAGCCAAGAAATGCAAGATATCCGATACCATCCGCTTTGCTGGCGGACTTGCAAGAATCAACATCATGAACCAAATCCTCGCAGACATTACAGGCCACACCATCGAGACCGTCAAACATCCGCAGTACGTGGGTGCACTCGGCGCCGCCGCTGTCGCCGCAATCGGCCTTGGGCAAATAAAGTTCGAAGACATCCACAGCTACATTGAAATCACGAACACTTACACGCCCAATCCCGAAAATCACAAGATTTACAACAAGCTCTATAAGAAATTCCTAGATAAAGTCAAAAGCGATCGAAAGCTAGTGAAAGGATAATTTCTGAAACGAGATGCCCGCCAAACGCATTAAATGAACTTTAATGGATCCCCTACGCGTTGCTCTGAGGATGACTGGTTCGAGGATAGCGGTGACGACATCTTAAAGTTGATCTAAAAATGAATGCCGAGGCAAGCCCGGCATGACATTTCACGGAATACAAGAACTAGCAGCAATACGCTATTCGCTAGCAGCAACAAACTAACAATTAATGCCTATAGACAAACGACCAGCTACCGCTTGTTGCGCGGGAGTTCGCTAGCGTGCTTTTCAAGCCAAACAGCATCTTCGAGAGCGCGTTCGGCTTCGGTCGCCCAGTCAGAATCCGGGAATTCACGAACAACATCACGGTAACGCGTTACTGCACTGTGGAAGTCGCGCATTTCACGGTAGATGTTGCCCATCTGGAGCATCGCAAAATAGCGTTCGTCCGGCGTAATTTCATTTTCAAGCAAAGCCTTGTACATCTGGAGAGCGGCTTCATTGTAGCCATCGGCGAATAGAGCATTCGCATTGGCAATGGAGTTTGCCGCCGTCGAAGCGACCTCTTCTTTCTGTGAAGACACTGCCGTTTCAGCAGACCTCGCCTTGTCGTTCCCCGTCTTTTTCGCTTCTTTCAATGCTTTAGCTTCGGCTTCTTTCATCGCCTTTTCTTCGGCAGCGGCATTTGCCTCAGCATTGATTTCAGCCATGCGGTCCTCGGCAGCCTTGCGGAACCTGGCATCTGGAGCCGCCTTTTTCAAGTAAGCTGACAAATACTTCTTTTCTTGATCGAGACGCTTACCTTTTTGGTGAATTTTTGCCAGGTAATAATTAGCGTCGTTTCCACGTTCCTTGTACGAAAGTCCCTTCTTCAAGTTGAACTCGGCCTTGTCGTATTCTCCCATCTCATAACGGGTTAAGCCTGCATAGAAATACGCACCGGCATCGCCAGGTCTCTTCGAAAGGGCTGCCCTCCAAAGCGGAGCGGCTTCCTGATAGCGTCCTTCGGCAAGCAAAGCCTTGCCTTTTTCAAAAGGATCTTCGGTAACATCGGCAGGAGTCGCTTTTACCGGTTCCGCTTTCGCCACGGGAGCAGCCGGTTTAGCAGTCTGAGTCGGCTGAGCCTGCTTCGGCGCTTCCGTCTTTGCCGGTTCAGCCTTGGCTGTCTCGGTTTTTGCAGGTTCTGCCTTCGGCGCAGTCTTCGCACCCTTAATCTTTGCGCGTTCGGCATCGGCTTTGGCCTGTTGGCCCATGGCTTCGTAGGCCTTGGCAGCGCCTTCATACGCTTCGCTCAAGCTCGGATCGTAACCATAAGCGAGGCGGAAATTCGCGACAGCCCCCTTATAGTCCTTCATCTTCATGCGAACCTTGCCAGCCGCCATGTAAGCTTCAGTATTTTTCTTGTTTTCAGCCAACATGGCACGGTATTCACCGAGGGCTTTATCGTACTGCCCCTTCGCCTCAAAACGGGCTCCCTGTTCGATACGGGGATCAACAGCCCAAGATTGAGACATTCCCAGCAAAAATGCTAACGCGATAAAAGACAATTTCTTGTTCATAGAAAAAAAAATAGTAAAAACCATTGACTTTATGACATAGATTGACGATATTACAAGCAGAGATGCGGATAATTTTAGTTGTCCACAAAGGAGAAAAAATGAAAATCACTGAAGTTGTCGATAAATATAAACCGGACGAACAGGAGCTCATCATCGAGGCTTATGAACGTGAGGGTGGCGACACCGATGATGTCGACCTCATTCTCCTGGACCGCATTTGTGCAAGACTCGGTTTTGGCCTCGACAGCGACATCGATAACGACGACATCGCCGAAGAAATCAATTTTGACGAATATGGGAGCCACTTCGAAGATGTCACCGAAAGCGACGATGAATTGTAAAACAACGTAGTGACATTTAATGACATTATCTTTATCTATTTTATAGAAAGTTAAAGATAAACATTAAGGGTCACACATGTTCAACATTCATTTTTCGTTCTGCCCAGGCAAAATATTCCTTCTCTCCCTGACGGTCGTCGTCTTCGGGCTATTCGTCTATCTCACGGGAAGTTTTGTCCCTGCGACCGTATTTTCGATACTGTATGCATTTTTTGCAATTAGCGATTAATTCGCTACGCAGCGCACGTAAAGTCCCTTATGGACGCTAGCATCAGTACGTTCAATATCCTTGTCGGCACGGTTAAATTCCCAAGAGCGGGCTGTGTTCGGCTGAATAGACGTTCTCGACCAATAATGCCCCGAGTTCATTCCATCGCAGAAATTGTCCCAATCCTGGCAACCGCCCTGCCCTAGATTATCCCAATTAAGCGTAGCACGGTCTTTCTGAAAATCACGCCACTCCGCATCGTCCGGCAAATGCCAGCCTTCAGGGCAAGCCTTGAGCGCATCTTCGTACGTATAATAGCGTCCAAACTTTTCACAATAAGCCCTGTCATCCAGGTAGCACTGCTTTTCAGAAGTCACGCTAAAGGCAAGATTTGTCATCATCCAGATTTTTCCGCCACGGACATCAACCTTGTATTTTTTATTATCGCGTTTATCCGTAAAAATCATATCCTTAGAAATATTCTTTTCGGCAAACTGGTCCCGTCCAAAGACACAACGGATTTGTACGGCATCAGCATCTTCAATATCTACAAATTTAGTCGTTCCGCGCTTGGTTTCAAACCTTATCGCACGATTGCCCGGCCCGCGCACAGCAAAATACGCATAGCCTTTTCTTTTGTTTACAACTTCATCGAATTCAAACTTGTAAAAACCCAACGATGAATTGCCCACAAATTCATTCATATTTTGTACTTTATCAGGACCAGAAAATTTTTCTTCAACCAATTCATCCCAATCCGTTTCATCGGGAAGCTGAGAACCTTCCGGGCAAGAAGCCTGCCAATGATCGCTGCGGTAAAAGGGAAATCCGTCTTCATCCGTAATGAATGCGGTTTTACTGTATTTAAGACTTTGCTTGAACCAGTTCAACGAACCTGCAGGAACTCCACGATAAACTCGTCCATCCCTAAGATCTTTAAACTCAGCAGCATAATTTTGAGAGACCACAGACACGGTCAAAAAAACTGCGGCGCACAAGACACGCCTTAACTCATCCAACATCAAAAAACCTCATTTATAAAATTGACTTACGGAGTAAGCCCACAACAATATATATCCGCATTTTCAAAAATGCATGATAAAAATTTGTCAAAAGTAAAAAATTGCGCCAAAATTGTTCGGAATCACCCAAAACGAAATATTCTTTTTACAAATCTCATGCAATTTGAGGATTCCAAGACTCACGCCCGTCCCGACAAGCGATCCAACGATGACATCAGAAGGGTAATGTTTTCCCGCGACAACGCGAAAAGCCCCAACCCCAGCAGCAAGCGTCAGTGACGAAGCCCACACAAGATTTTTGTATTTTGAATTGGGATAAATTTCAGAAAACCACTCGCCCGTAAAAATAGCGACAGTAAACGCAGCCGAAGCGTGTCCCGAATAAAACGAGCCGTAAGCCTCGCCACGTGCAGACGCGGCCTTCTTAGCGCCATCCCCGCGTTTCGCATAAACGAATGGGCGCGGCCAAAGTTGTGTAGAACGAACGATCTGGTTCAAGGCATTCTCTAAAGCAAACGCTTCCACGAACATGAGTGTAAAGGCGCCAAAATCATGTGCATCCACATCGCCTTTGTACCAAGAATAACCCGCCAACGCAAGCGGAGCAACAGCAAGTGCTCCCGTATAATGGCTCACTGTTGCCGCCCATCCACTGTAATGCCCCACGAACGGGCGATCCCACGGTAAAAATTCAGACCTCGGTTTCAAATCATTTGAGGCAATGCGCTCCATACTGTAATAACGATAAATGCCAAGTGCCGAAGTCAGCGTAATCCCAAGCGAGAGCGGGACATCAAGCCGCACAGAGACTTCGTAATGGTGTTCTGGTTTTACAATTTCTGGAGACAACGCTGCAAACGCCAGCGATTGAGCACAAAGCACTGTAAAAAGCACATGAAACAAGCTTTTAAATCGTCTTTTTTCCATCAAAGTTCATCTAAAAATTTATATTCACAAAGACAAACATAAAAAAGCTTTTGGCGGACAACGTGATAAATTCGAATTTTAACCAGAACCGAGAACCCATCATCCCGAACATGGAACTTTTTGGAGCCATTTCCGACGAAATGCGCCTCAAGATACTGCTCCTACTGGACCAGTCCGAATTTACGGTCAACGAAATCAAGGATATTTTAGACATTCACCAGAGCAACGCGAGCCGCCACTTGGCAAAGCTTTCGCAATGCGGACTCGTGAAAGACCGCCGCGACGGCATCAAGGCCTACTACCGCCTGAGCGAAGAACTTTACATGAGCAGCCGCCTGTTGCAAATGATCCGTGAAGCCTACGACGAACTGCAGGACAAGGATATTCTCAAGTGCCGCGCCGCACAAGCGCTCGAAGAACGCACCGACAAGACCAAAGGGCAAATCCACAAGCTCGACCAGGCCGGCGGTAGCCTCAAGGCGCAAATCAGCCTGTTCAGTAAGCTCATGGTGCCGTTCGAAAACGCGGTCGATATCGGATGCGGCGAAGGAGGAGACCTCTCGCTCATGCTCGCGAGCCGGTGCAAGAACGTGACCGCCCTCGACTACGACCCGAAAATCATCAGCGGGCTTCAGCAAGTTTTGCAGCAGAAAGGGATCGATAACGTCACGCCCAAAGTCGCCGACATGACGCAAACAGGCCTCCCCGACAACTACGCCGATCTCGTCTTGATGAGTCAGGTTTTGCACCATGCGACCGACCCGCGCCTCGCCCTCAAGGAAGCGACACGAATCTTGAAACCGGGCGGAATGCTTGCACTTTTGGACCTCGCCCAACACAAGGAAGAATCGTTCCGCACGACCCACGGCCACATTTGGCTTGGTTTCGAAAGGAGCCAGCTCGAATTTTTTGTGAAGGAACTCAACTGCAAAGTACTCGAAAGCGAAATCATCCCGAGCGAAAACGAGGTCGATAAAAAGCTCCCCGTGATTTGCATGATCATTACTAAAGAGTAGGAAGTAGACAGTAGGAAGTAGACAGTGAACGTCATATCCATACTCGTATGGATATGACTGAGCCAATGGGGAGGGGCTTTGCCCCATCTATACATTTCTAATCGCTCTTGTATCTTTTTACCGAGCCTAAGAGTTTGAGGCTTGCCCCATCCATCATTTTCCGTATACTTCTTGCGTAGGGAATCCATACTGTTATTTAAAACAGTTACTAAGTACTAGACGCCATACGGATTGTAAAAAAATTCATTTCTCACTTAAATTTTATATATTACGAATAAAATCGAGAGTGTGGTTTATGAAAAAAAAAATTTTATCAATCGCAGCGCTTTGCGCTAGCTCAACAGTCTTGGCCCTTGAACCTTGGTACGGCGATACCGAATTTATAAAAACGGGTCTTGATAACGGACTGGAAACATCTGGTTATTGGTACACCTACAATGACAACAAGGATGGTGGCCAATCTAAAATCATATTGCCGACACAAACACAAGCCTACGAAGGAACAGATTATGTTCCTTCTGATGTGATCCTCAATTGTGGCGGCGTTTGCGGAGACGCAGTCCTTGCAAAAGGTTCATTAACATACGAACCCTTTGTCGGACTAGCATTCAACGTTGCCGGAGAATCTTCTCCAACAGACCCGACGCCAGCCCTAGGCGATGCTTCCAGTTGGGGAGGCATTTGCATCACCTACAAGTCAGACGCGGCACCAAATCTTGAACTCGGGCTCAGCAAAGATGTCGATAAAGCCATCGGCGGCGCAAATCCTGCGGCATCACTCCCCAAAAGCACAGAGCCAACAAAAAAAATTCTTGCATGGTCAGACTTTAAACAGCCATCCTGGTATAAAGGAGAAACAAAGATTTCCGGAATCGAAGCAGCAAAGCAACTCGCTTCGGTCCGATTCAAAATTCAAGCGAAAAATAATGGTACCTACCACTTCAACATTATAAAAATCGATTCGTACAAAAATTGCCAGACAAGCAATATCAAGACCATTCGCGGAACAACGGCAGCAAGGGCAAATCTTTTCGGTCGCATACTCGAATTCACGGGAATTTCTATCGCAACAGCAGAAATCTTCAATCTCCAAGGTCAAGTCGTCGCCAAAGGCTCTATCGACAACACGGCCTCGACGCTCAACCTCGCCACACTGGATAATGGGATTTACATGGTCCGCGTAGCAGGTAAAAACGTCAATTTCACGCAAAAAATTTTACTGAAGTAGATTTTAGGAAGATGATATTAGCCAATAACCAATGACTAAAGACCAATAACAAAAATTTCACTTGACCTTTTTGCAAAAAACAAATATCTTTATCAAAAAACTCAAGGAGAATCTCATGGGCAAGTTGATCAAGTATACAGTATTCATCGCCATCTGCATCATTTCAGCATTCGGCATCTACAGCCTCGTCAAGACGGCTAAGACCGACGAAAACACGCTCGAATAATTTTCGTTCGAAAGTTTATTCGTTCAAAGGCGAACAATTTAACGAACCGCAGCGGGTCCCCTCTGCGGTATTTTTATATTTCCAGACATGAATTTTCTCAACAAGAAACCCGCATTTTTTGTGGCCATGGCCGCAATTTTCTTCGCGATTCTGCTGATTGTCTTCCGCAATTTCGCATTCGATTCCAGTCAACTCATGCTCAACAGCGACCAGCTGAACGGCATCGGCAGCCGTATTTTGCGCACGTTCGATGTCATCCTCACGGAATGGGACGATAGCCGCCTTGGCGGAGTCCCAACGATTGACGCGCTATTTGCAGACGCCTACCACCCGCTCGTGTGGACGCAGTTCCTGATGGATCCGGCACGCGCCGTCGGTTTCAAGTTCATCTTGACCGTGTGGGTCGCGTTCATGAGCGCGATGCTCCTCGCTTGGAACTTGACCGGCAACAAGTGGTGGGGGTCGCTTCTTGGATTCCTCTACGCCTTTTCGCCGGAATACTTCACATACATCTACGGCGGCCATGACGGAAAGATGATGGTATTCGCCATAGCCCCGTTGGCACTCCTTGCCATCCGCAAGATTGTCCGCGACGGTAGCCTCCCCTACCTCATCGTCTTTGCGCTCAGCGTCACATGGATGATTCTCGGGAGCCACTTGCAACTCACATACCTGTTTCTCTGGGGCGCCGGGCTCTACACACTTTACGAAGCGGCTTTCCATTGCAATACGCTCGCTACACGCGGTAAACGCGTTGGGCTTGCCGCAGCAGGACTCGCCTTTGGACTTGCCCTCAGCTGCTTCCAAGTCATTCCGCCCTACCTCTACACCACAACGCAATCCGTCCGCGGCGAAGGAGACCATACCAATTACGGTCACGCCGTAAGCTGGTCGTTCCACCAAGAAGAAATGGCACAGATGCTCATTCCGGGATTTATCGGTGTCGATGTCTACGAACAGGACGAAAAGACTAACAACTTGAAGAGCAGCTCCTTAGTCAACATCACTATGGACGATTACCGCAAAATGGCCGAAGCCGGTAGCCAAGGCAGCCCGTTCTACTGGGGCCACAACAGTTTCAAGCTCGACCACAATAACGCAGGCGCACTCCTCACGTTCCTCGGCTTCCTCTGCCTGTTCCTCCCGGGCAAGCGCCGCTGGGCAAGTTTCTGGGGACTCGGAGCCGTTGTCGCTTTGAGTTACGGCATGGGAGACCATTCCCCACTGTTCAAGCTTTGGTACAACATCTTGCCTGGCGTCAAGAATTTCCGCGCTCCGGGCATGGCCCTGTTCTGGCTCCCGCTCTTGCTCGTGATGATGGCGGGCCCCGTGCTCAAGGCTCTCTCTGACGAAAGCGAAAACGCCGCCAAGAACCGTCGCGCACTATTGCACGGCACAGCCATGTTCGTCATATTGCTTCTGCTCGTCGTGATTGCGCGTTTCAACTGGACGCTCTTTATCAGCCCGTTCGGCCTCGTTGTCTGCCTCGCCTACGCAGCCGCATGCCTCGGCGTAATGAGCCTCGACGATCAAAACAAGGCTATAAACGTCAACAACTTTATCGATGCGTTCAAGTCGAAGCTCCCCGGCACATCGAGAGGCGTCCAAGCCGCAGTCGTTATTGGATTCGCCGTTATCGGCACGTTCCTCATGAGCGGACAAAAGCTTTTGAACGATCCTGTAACAGCCCCGTACTTCAAGCCGCTGAACGAAGTCGTGATGAACGCCACGGCCTCAAAGATCCTCCCAAGTTTCTTCATGGTTCTCTTTGTCATCGGCGTAAGCTTTGCCGTATTCAAGAGGAAAGGGAGCACCCCCGCCAAGGTCGGCGTACTCGCTCTCGTTGCAGGCATAGAGCTCATGACCATCAACGGTGCGTTTATCCAAAACGTAGCCGCAAACGAATACTTGCAACCGAACAATGGCGTAGTCGCAGCGCTCAAGGCGCCTTATAAAACAGATTCCATCAACCAGCCACGCGTGCTTTCGCTATCCCGCAGCAAGGCTCTCAGCGGAAACATCTTCCCGCAATACCGCATGCGCAATGCAGACGGTTTTCACGACAACGAACTTGCGAGCTACCGCGAATTCCGAGGCGGACAAGGCAATTCAAACTACCTTCTTAACATCAACGATCAAAACGCACCGCACCCGTTCCTCGACTTGATGAACATCGGCGCCATTATCTTCGACACGCAGCGTGGCACCACCTACATGCCGATAACAACCGCCATGGGCGAAGCCTATATCTACGGCGAATCGACCACGATGGAAGATGCAAAAGCCATCGATGCACTCAAGAACGGCTTTGCCTACCGCGAAAAAGTCATTCTTTCCGAAGAACCGCAAAACAAGGGCGAAGGCGGCGTGGCACAAGGCAAGGCAAAGCTTGTCGCAAGCCCCAAGATGGACACACAGGTGTTCCAAGTCGAAAGTGACCGCGCAGGCTTCATGGTCGTCGCGGGCAACTACCACCCCTACTGGAAAGCGACCGTCAACGGCAAAGAAGCCAAGGTCTACAAGGCATTCGGCGACCTCCGTGCTGTCGAAATCCCGAAAGGCAAATCCGAAGTCCGCATGGAATACCGCTCCAAGCCGTTCCACGCATGCCTCAAGGTTAGCTTGTTTGCAGCAATTTTGCTCATTGCCTTCGGAGCGTTCGTCTTCGTAAAAAGCAAGAAAGCGCAAAAAGCTTAATACGTGAAACGCTCGCGCATCTGTAATACGAGACGCGCGCAGTTCCGTAACGAGACGCGCACTTCAATAACGAGATACAATTTCAGTAGCGAGACGCGCGCAGTTCAATAACAAGACTCGCAAATTTCTCTACAGGATGCTCGCCAAACGCGAGCGTTTTTTCGTACAAAAAAATCCCGCCAGGGGTTACCTGACGAGATTTTAAAACGTTCAAAGCTATGAACTGCGGTATTTACTTCCCCGCTAAGTATAATCAAGCAAGACAAGGTCCTAATCTCTATCTTGACACGGAAACAAGTTTCCGACAAGATAGGATTACGACATCCTTCGACGAACAATGAGCGATGCTCATTTCCCGCACTAACGTGCGGAGTCTCAGTAGCGCGAGCCCCCGTAGCGTACTAACGAGACCGTTCGGCTCTACAGCAAATAGGTACCTACGACATCGCCTCACTCCCACCTAAAGGTGGCCATGTACACTAAGGCCTAAAGGCCAAGTGTCCAAAGGTCGCAAAAACGCCTCGTTAATACGAGGCGTTTCTTGCTCACAAATGTGTTTTAACGCTCTTTATCCCGCTAAGTGGAACCGAGCAAAACATCTTGCGAAAGTTGGATAATCAAGCAAGACAAGGCGCGAGCCCCCGTAGCGTACTAGAGCGTACGTGAGGGGGCGAGTAACGCCGTATTGCGCCGATTAGACAACTTTCGTCATGCCGGACATACGGTCACGCAACCAAGCGCCGATCTCTTCCACCGGATGGTTACGGATGTTCTTGTTCACCTTGATGAGTTCTTCGTTATCGACAGCGTTGGTATTGCCTTCGTTGAAGATATCGCCAATGTCGCCCTTCTTGACTTCGTTCTTCATGAAGTCTGCGAGGAGAGGAACGCACTTGTTAGCAAAGAGGTAGCAGCCGTATTCTGCAGTATCGCTGATGACGCGGTTCATTTCGAACAGCTTCTTACGAGCGATGAGGTTTGCAATGAGCGGAGTTTCGTGGAGAGATTCGTAGTAAGCGCTCATCGGCTTGATGCCCACAGAGCACATGGTTTCGAATGCGAGTTCCACACCGGCCTTGATCATAGCGGTCATGAGAACGCCACGGTCGAAGTATTCCTGTTCGGTGATCTGCTTGTCCGTTGCGGCAACCTTTTCGAATTCGAGTTCGCCGGTTTCACCACGCCACTTGAGGAGGTCCTTGTCGCCAGCTTCCCAGTCGACCATCATCGTGCTGGAGAACTTGCCAGAGATAATGTTGTCCTGATGTTCGCAGTAAAGCGGCTTCATGATTTTCTTCATCTTTTCGGCGAGTTCCGTTGCGCGGATCTTGGCCGGGTTGGAGAGACGGTCCATCATGTTCGTGATGCCACCATGCTTGAGGGCTTCGGAAATCGTTTCCCAGCCGTACTGGAGGAGCTTCACAGCGTAAGCCTTGTCGATACCGAATTCCTTCACCATCTTGTCGTAGCAAAGGATCGTACCGGTCTGGAGCATACCGCAAAGGATGGTCTGTTCGCCCATGAGGTCAGACTTCACTTCGGCGACGAAAGAGCTTTCGAGAACGCCCGGACGGTCAGCGTGGAGACCAGCGGCGTAAGCCTTGGCGTA
The DNA here is from genome assembly GCA_902762795.1 of Fibrobacter succinogenes. Taxonomy (GTDB): domain Bacteria; phylum Fibrobacterota; class Fibrobacteria; order Fibrobacterales; family Fibrobacteraceae; genus Fibrobacter; species Fibrobacter succinogenes_E. Next base: position 93,431 of record CACWPM010000004.1, read on the forward strand.
GTCCCAGCCCTTGCCTTCAGGGTCGTTTTCCGGATGCACAGCGATAAGGCACGGCATGCCGAAACCACGGAGGTATTCAGAACGAACTTCGGAACCCGGTCCCTTCGGAGCGACCATGATCACAGTGATGTCCTTGCGAATTTCCTGGCCTTCTTCAACGATGTTGAAGCCATGGCTGTAAGAGAGAGCGGCACCCTTCTTCATGAGCTTCATGATAGCCGGGATCACGTTGTGGTGCTGCTTATCCGGTGTGAGGTTGCAAACGAGGTCTGCATCCGGAATCATTTCTTCATAAGTACCGACCTTGAAGCCGTTTTCAGTAGCGTTCTTCCAGGACTGGCGCTTCTGTTCGATGGCTTCCTTGCGGAGCGTGTAAGAGACGTCGAGGCCGCTATTCTTACCCTTGAGGGCTTCAACACCACGGCTGAATTCAGAATGTTCCATGAAACGGCAATGGCCAATTTCTTCGAGTTGGCGACGCATAGGGATTGAGTTGAAATAATTCATTTTTTTGAACCTCTGTTAAATAAAATTGTTCCGAGGTAGAATATAGTAATTAGACGAGAGACTTGAGACGAAAGACGAAAGAAAGTTAGCAGAACTTAGAACTTAGAGCTTAGAAAACGCCACAAGCAACGTCATTGCGCTGAGCGCATGACCGCATCGGCTCGGCAATAGAACCCGCTAGCGGTTCTGCTGCACTCGCCTCGCACGTCATTGCGAGCAAAGCGAAGCAATCTATACACACTTATTGAAGGGGGAAGCCTCCCCCTGATTGCAGCCGCGGCTTCGTCATCCTGAGCCATGAAGTGGCGAAGGATCCAGTCCTGCGTTACTCAGCCGCGTCTTCCATCACTCCCTCTGCGGGCGCTCAATCGCCGCCCCGCAACGCCCCGGCTAGTCCTTTACACAACGAATTGAAAACCTTTCGAATTTGTATTCGTGGTACAGAAACACACTAACATCATTGGATTTGAGTTGCATACTGTACGAATAACCGCTACCGATTTCTGAAGAACTCCAGAAATACGCAGCACTTCCCTCACCGTCAAAAGAGCCTTCGCTAAAACTGATTCCAGCAGGTAATACAGAAAAACCATAAACATCCGTTCCATACCAGCCCTCAGGTGATTTGAGATCTCGACCAGGATAATCGCTCACTGCAAAGCACAAGGTGAGCCATTCATCATTGCTAGGCAAGTGCCAGCCGCCTGGACAAACACCTCTCACTGGTTCTGTTGGAGTACATTTAATGCCATCACCGCATCCTTTACCATTTTTACTGAAAAGCCCCACACTGTCTACGGCTGCAGCCCAAGTATAAAGCCGACCATATTTAGCACAATTAGATGCAGTATCTTTGTAACAGTAGCTATTTGCTGATTCGTAATCCAGATTTTCCGCCATCCACCACTGATCACCAATTTTTACAGTCTTGTACGTTCGACCATCACGGTCGTCAATCAACTTGCCATATTCGCAAGTGTCCGTGCTATCCGTTTTGCAGGGCGTAGCTAACGTTATGCTACTCGATGAATTTACAACAGCAGAGGACGAAGATTTTGCCGAACTGCTACTAGATTTTTCGCTCGGGTTCAGAATGACGGATGAAGAGCTGCTCGACTTTACCGAACTCGACGAGCTACTATTTTCCACGCTTACTGGTTCATTATCCGGACTAACGGATTTATCGCCATTTTCACCACACGCAGCAAGAAACAACAGCATCAAATAAGAAATAGCAATATATCTTTTGCCCATAACAATATCAAAACTCATAAATTTTTAATTAAATTCACCCAAGCAAATATAGTTTATTTCTAAAGCAATCCTAACAAGGAAAAATAATGGGCAATCCGTTTTCTTTCATAAAAAGTATATTCGGCGGCAACACCAAAAAGCAAGCAGTTGATTCAAAAGCCGCACGGACAACAAGCCAAGACAGCCCCGTCTATAGTACAGATTACATTTGCGATGTGATGAAAAACCTCATCAATCAATTAAAAGAAAGAAACATTCCCATAACAGAGTGCAGGATGAGCGACTATCATTTCCATGAATACTACATTCGAGTGAATGCAAATCCAGAAATCATAAAAACGCTACATTTCGAAGGTGCAAAGATTGTCGATAATTCAATTGTATGCGATTGCCACTGGAGCATAATGGAATTCAAGGAAGATCGCTAAAAATTCTTTTCTACATTTAAAAAAGCCCAACAACTAAAGGTTTCCCCATGCCCATCACAAATAAAGCTACAGTCACGCAATGGAACGAAGAAAAAGGATTTGGTTTTGCCTCCGCAAACGGGACAAAGTACTTTGTCCATATTTCAGCTTTAGGGCATCCCGTGCGACCGCCGAAAGTCGGTGACACTATTATCATTTGCAATTTCGGCAAAACCGAAAAAGGCGCAAAAATCGAAAAGGGCATTCTCGAAGGTGTTGCCTCACGAGAAGAGCAAGCCCAAACCTCCTCAGCACACAAAAATTATCGTAAGACGAAAAAATCCAAGTTTGCTGTAATAGCCGCGGTATGCATCGCTTTGCTATTTGCATTCGACATATATGTACTTTACACAACCCCAAAAGACACGACCAGAAACAAAAAAGTCTGCCTGCTAAAAGAAAATCCGGCCGAAAATGAATACACCTCAAGGGTTCACGTTGCAAAGTACATCTGTGACAACGATCGCCTGCCGGTCTATTATGTCACCAAGAGCGAAGGAATAAAGCTTTACGAACAAAAGACCGGCAAAACTTTTGTGAAATGGAATTTCAATCCGCATACGACACTCGGCGTGATGATTGGCGGTGACTACTTTGACAATCGCGAGGGTAAACTCCCGCCAGCGTATTACTACGAAGCCGATGTCGATTACTTTGGAGACAATCGCGGTACAAACCGACTCGTCTATAGTAGCGGCTGTAACATTTATTACACCACCGATCACTACAAAACATTCAGCAAGATAGAATTCAGAAGAAAGGAATCCAAAAATTAATCCAAAAAATTTGAAACCCCAAATAAATTATACAGGATGTCCAATCTTCAAGAGAGAACAAACATGGAATTTCTATTTGATTTGTTAACCGATATTTTGGCAATGCTACTCAATTGGCGGCATATTCTGATTTTATTGGCGCTTATCTTTATAGGCTACGCCGTATATAAATTTTTATCGCCGATGTTTGGCGCTTCGTAACATTAAGATTTATAGACCCCCCTCTCCGATGTTTGCAGAAATAAAAAAAATCACGTTAGCCATCGCAATCGTAGCTTTAGTCGGCTGCGCCATCTTTGGAAAACAGAGTTTTAGCCACGGGAACATTCCCCTATACAAGACGAAGGATTTACAGAATATTGTCTGCTATTTGCAAACAAGCGACTCTGTTTACTTGGTGAAAAAATCAGACGCCACATCCCTTGTGCGTCCCAGGGCCGAACGTTGCTCGGCAACATGGTGGAGTGGGTGCGAAGATTGGCAACCATCATGTCAAGGATGGGTGTCGAACATTTATCTAGATTCCTTGATAACTTCCCCCCGAACAAGTGCACTCCCCGATTGCGATGCTTATTAGCGCCAAAATCATTCCCTAATCCAATTGTCCAAAAAAGCCATCTGCTCGGCGGTGTGGAACCAGTGTTCGCCACCGTCCATCACGGTCAGGGGCGCACCGATTTTCTGGGCGAATTCGCGCATCGTTTCTAGCGAAGTCAGGTTGTCATTCGATCCATACAGAATCTTCGTCGGGATGCGCCACCCTATCGGATTTTCACGCACGTAGCACAGGTATTCCCAAGAAAGCGTTTCGCCGAAATTCGTGGGCACGGTTTTCTTTTCGCAAAGTTCCTCTTCGGAGACTCCTGCCCACATCATCATGTCACAAATCAGCTTTTCCAAGTTGACCACCGGCGAAATAAAATAGGCCTGTTTGATGGGCTTATCAGCCAGCGCATTCATCGAAAAGAACGCCCCGATGCTATTTGCAACAAGCGCAACATCATTGTAGCCCGCCGCAACGGAATCAAAGTAAATCGGAAATTCTATCTTGGCTTCCCACGGATTTTCAGCCTTGTAATCAAACCCGAGAACATCGGCTTCCGGGAACAAACTCTTGTAATGCAGCGCCTCATCGGCGTTCCCGCCCTTCCCGTGCACATAAACAACAAGCTTTTTCATTTACTAAACCTCATATTTCCTATCGCAAGGTTTTCAGCAGCCACCCAGCCCATCGCAAGTCCCTTACGCAACAAACGAAAAACGCATATTTTTCAACAAGCGCAGTGCGACTTCAAAGCATTCCTCATCAATATACAAATGTAGCGACCGCAGTGATTCCGTCGCGCTGCTCCAGGCTTCGAGAGAAACACCATTTCAGTCCAATCAAAAATCGACTCCGGCATTCACCTTGAATGCCATAGCTCTTACGAGGTCACAATCCACAATTTGGGAGCAAAGCAGTCCTTTCGTCCATAAAAGTCAAAACATTCACTCGCGACAGTCACGATTCAGCATATTTATCACCATGGGTACCTATAAAACAACCTTTTTCCTCAATTTATAGGTACTTTTTTAATTTATTTTAAGTAATACAAGGCCTCTACATGGATTATCTTACCTATAAAGCACTCGTTTCCCGTAATTTATAGGTACATTTATACATCACGAATCACTTAGTACAAACTACAATGCACAAAAAGTACCTATAAACTAGCCATTTCAACGCGATTTATAGGTACACCCTCCCCCAAAGCCCTACATCAATCCTCCAGGCAGCGGAATGAATATGCTTTTTCCCTGTTGCTATCAACGCCAGCAAACACCTTATACAGGGACAAAGCCACACTGTAGATTCGTCAATTTTCACCGTTTTGTAAATCCGGCCATCACAGGTATCCGTCATAAAACAACCATCTTCCCGTTCACACAGGAGTCATCAGATGGAAGAACAGAAGATGCCGTCTTTATTTTCTACTAGGCTGGGCTGTAGAATCTCTCAAACTTGCATAGTCAACCCCAAAACCCAGCTTCACGCGGTACGCTCGGTTACGATCTATCTCCGTAAAACTCCAAAAGTACGTTACATCGTTTGAGACAATGTTCCTCCCCCAATCATCATTTTTGACGTCGGCAGGCAACACCTGAACATCATCCTTATCCCTGACGACAGCTGGCAACGCAGAGAACGAAACCGCATCCAAGCCGTCACCACAGTCCGCCCAACCAGACGAGGACTTGAGAACCGCGCCAGCAGTTCTATTTCCACCAACAGCAGCAATCAAAGTGTCCCACTCTGCCTTGCTAGGCAAATACCAACCTTCGGGGCATGCAGTATTTGAAGCATCCCACCTATAAAACCTCCCGTACTTAGCACAATTGGTCGAATCATCGCCGAAGCAATAGCTATTGCCCATCTCGTAGTTCAAGTTCTGTGCCATCCACGTCTGCGAACCAATTTTCACAGTTTTGTAAGTCTGACCATCGCGAGGATCCGTCATGGAGTCTAAAGTGACTTTTGACGAGGATGCACCTGCACACGCAAGCAAAAAAGGAGGAAGGCTTTTTTCATGAAGGCCCCCATTTAAAAGGGAAAATATCAATTTTGCAATAGTTTCTGCTTTTTTAGCATTCGAATTTCCAGCCGCAGTCGTTGTGGTAAATCATCTGGCGGGTCATGCCGCCATCAATGCAGATGTTTTCGCCGGTGATGAATCCGGCCTTGTCGCTCGCGAGGTAAAGAACCATGTTCGCGATGTCAAGCGGGTTGCCGACGCGGCCCGCGGGCTGCTGCGTGGCATCGGGACCTTCGTAGACCTTGAAATCCGTATCGATCCAGCCGGGCGAAATGGAATTCACGCGCACGCGGCCCGCAAAACTCACGGCAAGCGCATGCGTGAGGGCTGCAATTCCGCCCTTTGCCGCCGTATAGCTTTCCGTCTGCGGTTGGCTCATGCGGTCGCGGCTCGAAGAAATGTTTATAACGCTCGCACCTTTCGCGAAATGCGGCGCGAAAAGCTTCGCGAGGTAGAACGGGGCCGTCACGCCGACCGCCAACGCATAGCTGAATTCCTCGTAGCTGCACTCGTCAATGCCCTTCATCAGCGGAAGCGCGTTGTTCACCAGCACATCCACGTGCCCGTATTTTTCGATGACGAACTGCGCAAATTTTTCGAGGACTTCCTTTTTCGACAAGTCCCCTACAAAACAGGGATTCTCGCGGATGTCGATATACGCGACCTTCGCGCCCTCTTTCTCGAATTCACTCACGACAGTCGCACCAATCCCGTGCGCCCCGCCCGTCACCACGACCACTTTATTTTCAAACGATTTCATGAGAGAAAATATACATCCGTCAATGCCCAAATAACGGATTTTCAGCATTTCAAAGGACCAAAATCGTCAAAATCGTCAAAAAATGATACCAAATTGCAAATTTTTTCAAATTTGGCAACACAAAACAGGAACAAACTAATCATTTTCAACCATTTTCGCACGATAAAATGCTTTTCAATGCTACCAAATCGCGGAAAAAATCTCTTTTGGTAACACATTCACCCCATACCAAGCCAAAATTGTTACATACAAAACAAAAATAATGATACCAAATTGCAATTTTTATAGTTTTTGGTATCACTTTTTGCTCAAAATCGCACCTCCAACTTCAAAAAATGCAATAATTTCCCGCAAAAAAAGTATATTCCTAAAGTCCACCCTACAGGAGAAACGATGAGCAACCCGTATTCACGGCAAAATACGTTGTCCATAACAATTCAACTATTACACACGTTTATCATGATTCCGATGATGGCGCTAGGCAATTCTGCACATAGAACTTCAAAATCAGACCGTTGAAAAATAACAAAGTAGATTTTCAAAAAATAAAAACTATTACGACATGAAATATTATAGATTAGATAATTCCGTTAACACGAAAGAAATAGGGAGACATTTTCTACAGGCAACTTTCGCCGATAAAAAAACTTTGGATTCAGGATGTAGTCTGGTTAGAGACGAATTCCCAAATTTTAAGCCAGACTTGAGATTTGATTTGGAAAAAGGTTCCAAATTGACGGATGTCATCAATTCGTGTGTTGAAGTGCCTGGGTTCACAATAAATGAGCGGGTAAAAAACATTTTTGACCAGTGCAAGTTGCCTGAACATCGGTATTATGAAGCAAAAGTTAAAGATCTTAAAGGAGTTATTCACCCCTACTATTGTCTCCATATTTTGCCTAATGATTATTCTATGATCGATTTCGACAAAACCATATTCAAAAAAACAGAAGAACCTATGAAAACATGGCCGGAACTGGCATTTTCGAATGTGAAGAAAATTAAGAATGCACCAGAAATACAAATAAAAGACTTAGAAGAATTAGAGAAATATAAAGAGGAGTTTTTCCCTAATGATTTGTATGTTGTTTTAGATGTATTAAGAATACATGACAGCGAAAAATACGACATGCTTTTTTTACCTGATGTAGATGTATGCACAAAATACATTTCAGAGAAATTAGCAAACATGTTGAAATCTGAAAAGATTGCAGGAATCGGATTATACCCATGTGACGACATAGAGAACCTTGAATGAATGGCATGAATAATTGGAGAATTTATGGAAAAAGAATTCTTTAAGGCGATAGGCTTATATATTGATTCTCAATATATTAAGGTCTATACAAAGTATTGGGTGTATGAACGTGGACGGTGTTCAACAGTCCCTGCATTCGTATTACGTAGAGATTGTAGCGATGAGGATTTATTGAAACATATCAAAATTTGTTTTGAAAACAGTAAATATATATCCGAAAAAGAATACGACAATCTCGGTGGATGGGATGTTCTATGGGATATTCTAAAGAAAGCATTGAAAAAGAAATCGCTAAAAAATTTCTATCAAACTTCTGTTGGCTTTTGCTTGGTATGGGAGCAAGAACAAACTGAATTCTTAAAAAAAGAAGGAGAAACGGAAGTTCACGTAGAAGTATGGAAATATTACGTGGGAAAAGCGGCGTCGCAGAGGCCAGCAGATGAAAAGTTTGATTTGAAATACGATGAAACGTCTCTTGGGGAATTTGTGGTAAAACTTAGGCAAATCATGGAAGAAATGTATGAAAAATACCACGTAAAATCGAATGATGAAATTCGCCAAGCGAAAAAAAAGCCTGGGATAAGAGAAATCAACAAAGCGATAGATGAATTAAACAAAAAAGACACGTCAATCAGAAAGAATGTTGCAAAAAAATTCGGGTGGAAACAAAGTAGTTACATCAATTGGAAAGTTGAAGGCGGATATTATTTTTATTTGGTACATCTCAATTGCTATGGTGAAGCTACTTTATACGTCAAGCCCCTTTATATAGACGACTTATGGTGGGATATTTTTGAAATGTCCAGCAACAAAAAAGAACCCATGAGTTTGAGGGGTAAAGGAGCATTCGCACTAGATGGCGATAGAATAATGGAAACACCCGATCTATTCGACATTAGAGCTGAGGAGTCAGAATATGAATTGGAAAAAATACAGAAATATTCCGATGAAGATATCGAAAAAGAACATTGCCATGGATATTACGCGCTTATCACGTATTTGCATGCAGGAGACAAGCAAAAAGTTCTGGACAAGATTGCGGAGTTCAGAGCGACTCCAGGTCGAATACGTTCACCGATGAAAAGGTCGTTCGATGACGGCAAATCAAGAGACGGACTTGACTTTATCGAAGCATGGTGTTTGCGAGAACTCGCAGAGCAAGGCGATGTAACGGCTCAATACAAACTCGGGACGGCGTATGAATACGGTTCATGCGTCCCCATAGACAACGAAAAAGCCGTCTTTTGGTATCGCAAAGCCGCAGAACAAGGAAATTCATCAGCTCAATACAGTCTTGGAAGGATGTTCGATTACGGGTGCGGCGTCCCCGAAGACAAACAAGAAGCTGCCATTTGGTATCGTGTTCCCGAAGACAAATCTGAAGCCATATTCTGGCTCCAAAAAGCCGCTGAGCAAGGGGTTGCACTTGCACAAAATAATCTCGGCATAAGGTATCTTAACGGCGATGGCGTTCCTCAAGAAATGTCGCAAGCCGCCATTTGGTTCCGCAAAGCTGCTGAACAAGGACTTGCAACGGCACAATACAATCTCGGTGCAAGATATTTGAACGGAGAAGGCGTTCCCCAAGACAAATCAGAAGCAGTGTCATGGTTCCAAAAATCGGCAGATCAAGGGTTTGCAGCGGCTCAATTCAGACTTGGCAAGATGTATGATGACGGAATCATCGTTCCTGAAAATAAGACTGAAGCAGCAAATTGGTATCGCAAAGCAGCCAAACAAGGTGACAGGGAAGCCCAAAACAATCTTGGCGTTATGTATCTTAACGGAGAAGGCGTCAACCAAGACAAATCAGAAGCCGTATTCTGGTTCCGAAAAGCTGCCGAGCAAGGGGTTGCAGAGGCTCAAAATGAACTTGGCGTATTATTCCTTTACGGAGAAGGCGTCAACCAAGACAAATCAGAAGCCGTATTCTGGTTCCGAAAAGCTGCCGAGCAAGGGCTTAAAGAAGCTCAATATAATCTTGGCGTACGATACCTTTTTGGAGAAGGTGTTTCCGAAGACAAGTCGGAAGCCTTTACCTTGTTTCAAAAAGCAGCGGCACAGGGATTCGCATCGGCTCAATTCAGGCTCGGCAAGATGTATGATGACGGAATCGTCGTTCCTGAAAACAAAACTGAGGCGGCAAACTGGTATCGCAAAGCCGCCAAACAAGGCGACAAAGAAGCCCAAAACAATCTTGGGGTTTTGTTCCTCAACGGAGAAGGCGTTCCCCAAGACAAGTCAGAAGCGGAGTTTTGGTTCCGTAAAGCAGCCGAGCAAGGGGTTGAAGCAGCTCAAAACAATCTCGACTTAATATTACAAGACAACCAAGATGCTCAGGCAAAAGGGATAAAGCATTTTATAAAGCGTTTAAAAGATATAATCAACTAGGAATTAAATTACGAATAAATATTAGGCGTGAGCGAGGTGCGAACGGCAGCAATCGACTATATAGTCATATATGCTTTTAGTGGAGTCGCCATACACCCATGTACGGCCTCCATTTTCGCCCTTTTCTATCAGCGAAATCGCAAAAGCAAGTGCGTCCCCATACCTTTTCCGGTATAGCATTTCAAGCATACGGGCCAAGTCAACATTCTCGCTTAAACAAACGGAATCATTGTCTTCAAGAGTGAACGACTCGACATCGGGATTCTTCGACAAGAAGGTTTCCATCTGTTCTTGCAAACACTTGAATACTTTATTCCAAACCATTTCACAATTTTCCATCGTAAAATCGTTGTTTTTTATCAAAGGAATGTCTCGCTTAAACAAAAGAAAAGCAGGTGCATAAGATGCGATCGCTCGATAGCTGTCAGGACAATTCCAATTTTCTCTCTTTACATCGTTCCAGATTAAATCATCATAATAGCAGGGCTTCGCGTAAAAAGAGACATTTCCAAAATCAACATGCGATACATAGAAAAAGAAGCCGTCCTTAATCATCCAATTGCTCCAGGACGATTGCTTAAATCCATATCGTTTCCCGATTTTTCTACGAGCGACATCCTCTATTTTCTTTTTTTCTTTTGGCGTGATAGCCTTTTCTGCAACAACATTTTCTGCAACGGCTTTGGATACCGATGAAGTTTTTCCGCGTTTCATTTCAACGCAGCCATCCAAAACGGAACGGCGATACGCATCAGAAGCCAAAACAATCATACCCGCTTCATTTAAAGTAGAACCGTTTTGTTTCAATACAGTTTCCGCCGCTTTAAACCACTCAAAAGGAATGAAATCAATTTCCTTATCAAGTTGGCATTCTAAATTTTGAGCAAATTCACCTTTGATTACGCAATCTATCGTTTCTTGCGACAGCTTCGCCAATAACTTCGCATCATTGCTTTGACGAATTCGTTGTACGAGATCAGAATCAGAAGAAAATCTTTTGTACGTTAATTCAACAATTTCCAAGAAGCTATTGACATCCGCTTCATCCATTCCATCCCACCACAAATCTTTCACGTTGGGATTTTCTTCCTTCGAATAACGAGCCCGTTCTTCATCGGTCAGAACATAAGAAATCCTCTTGTATGAATCACGAGGTATGTCGCCTATGGTATAGCCCCACCTCGTTGTAAGCGAAAGAGAATATTCCCCTGTAAACATGGAGTCGTACCACCGATCTACCGTCAAGGACAAAGTAAGGTACAAACCGCCGTCCACCTTCATTTTGAAAGTCCCCGTCACGCCGGCCTCTTTGAAGTACATAAATCCCAGCGATTGTAGCCGCCGCTTTAATTTGGATATCAATTTTACTTGTGTCAATTTCATCATGCGTATCTTGTTAAAAATTCATGTTTGACCTTACAACAGCACGTACACTTTGTCCATACAAGCGATAATCGCCCTTCAAATTTCCTCCTAATTCCCAAAATCCTAAGCTATAGCCGCCATCAGGATATTTTTTGTCAAGCGACGACGACCAGATATAACTATATTCGCCGACCTTCCCGAAATGAGTGAGACAACGATATCCCGCTGCAGGGAAAAATATAGTTCGCTCGTTCTTTTTGCTTGTCCCAAACAATCCTGCAACACCACTGCCGTTAAAGTCTTGTACAAATTCCCAAATACAATTTTTATACAGTTCAGTCAATTCAGCAATAGAAGGCATTCGCCATTCTTTTCCCCATTTTACAGTGGCCACATCATCTTCTTCATCTAATACAGCCTTATTATCGACATCCCCGTACTTACGCAATGTACAGTATTTTGTTTGAGTTTTATGATCACCCAAACACCATTTATACGATTTCCAACTGTAGTCATTCTTGGGGCATGTCTCACCCCATGCAAAATAGTCGCCAAATTCGGTTGGCTTACTGGCTCCCACATTGCAGGTGGCCCATTTCAAACCGCTTTTTAGTCCGAGATCTACATAGGCATACCCACAGATTTCGCCAGATACCGAGACACCGTCATTAAACATCAAATTATTATCCATGTTTTTCCGCGTCATTGATTTTCTTACGTTTTCCTCTTGATGATGGCCATTAAAAATGCTACCACACGACATGCAAATTGCGTTTATCCGCAATTTTCTTTAGAGTTTCGCTGTCGATGCATGTAAAGAAATGCAAGTAGTATTCATAACCCATATAGAACTTAATTTTTCTTTTTCTATTGCTGAGGCTTAAATTAAATGCATTGCGTAACATGAGTTTAAACAGATACATGGCGATGGGAATCGAGACCCTATTTTTCGCCTCGATTTCATGGATTAACGTCAAACATTCCGATTCGTCAAAACTCGGATCCAACTTACAAACGTTTTTAATACGATCCCTAAAAACTTTTTTTTCGTATTCCCAACTCCAATTTATTGTCAAATAGCGACATCCTGCTATGTCTAGGCAATCGTTAACAAATGCGATAAAGTTGTTTTCCACCTCCAAGTACTCTTCTATAGATAGACGTTTCCCTTCGAATATTCTACCGATGTCAGAGAATTCGGTCCATTCATCTTTAGTATATACGCCCTTCGCATCATAATACTTGGGATTATACTTTACTATAACACGTTCTTTTATCCGTTCGTTCATTCGTAAAAGCCCTAAAATTCATCGATTAAGTTTTTCCAACATTCCCCAGTTCTAGCAAAAATACACTTTTTAAAGAGATTTGCCCTGTTCGAGGGGTACTTTTTTGCGAAAAATGATACCAAATTGCAATTTTTTCAAAAATTGGTATCACAAAACAGGAACAAACTAACCATTTTTATTCATTTTTGCACGCAGAATTACCTTTCGATGTCACCAAATCGTAATAAAAATCCGTTTTGGTAGCACATTTATTCTGCCCCTACCCTAAATAACCACATACAAAATAAAAATTATGCTACCAAATTTCAATTTTTTCAGCTTTTGGTATCACTTTTTGCCCCAAACGCCCTATAAAAGGCCCATAAAAGCGTAAAAAACAACGAAAGCCTTTCGAAAACGCACCTCCGACCCTTCTAATTTCACACAAAGCCTTGACGATTGAACGCAGCCATACTATTCTTTCATAAAAAGAATCACCCATGCTCCAGTTTTTCGATGTTACAAAAGATGCCCCCTGGTTTCCGCAGGTCAAGGCGCTGTACGAATCGGCGTTCCCGGCAAACGAGCGCATACCGATAAAGCACTTGCTCGACGACAAAATCAAGCGGGAATTCTGGGCGTTTTTCGAAGACGGGTTCCGCGAAAATAACGGAGAAAATGGCGACAATGAAATCGCCGCAGTCAAGAATACCGCAGCCGAGATTGTCCCGACCTCCAGATTCTGCGGGTTCTCAAATTCCATTTCACACGGCGACATCACGAACATCGTCTATTTCGCGGTCGTTCCAGAACTGCGCTCTCGCGGGTACGGCTCACAAATTCTACAAGCCATCCGCGAAAAGCATCCGGACTCCCGTATCGTCGTCGATATCGAAGTCGAAGAAGATTCCAAAGACGCCGAGGAACTCGAACGCAGGAACCGCCGCCGCGACTTTTACCTGCGCAACGGCTTTGACTCCGCTCCCGTCGAATACCACTGGCAGGGCGAACACTACCGCCTACTCAGCGCAGGCGGCACAGTCACCAACAAAGAATTCCGCGATTTCTGGAAAGAAATTCTCAAGAACATTCCCGGAGCAAAATATCCGTAGCGAGATACAGCAAAAAAGATGCGAAGCATTTACGCTCCGCTCACTTTATCTATACCCGTAAATAGTAAAAGTTTGTTCCGCTTCGTTATACTCGTACGGAATACTGTGTTTCTGCAATATCTCCAGAATTAAAGACTTATGATCAATGGTCTGTATTTTATCCGGCACAAGCAACCCAATGTGTTCACGAACCGTCTCAACATGCTTTATCTTCATCCATTCAATCTCCGATAAGTCCAGAGTTTTACTCCCAAAGTTAAAGTCTTCATCACCATGCAAATTCCAGAAAACATCAGGTTCGGGTGCGTTTTTCTCAAATAAAGTTTTATACTGAACACAGTCCCAAGTAGCTTTTTCCATGAGGTCATTCACCAATTCACGCCACTTGGTATTGTTCATATACGACACAAGACTTTTTTCTTCAACAAATGATTTTATCTGTTCGTGCCAGGTCTTTTTATTTCTGTATTTTCCGTCTTCTATATCATCTATATGATGTTGCAAAAATTTAAGTCCATCATCACAGCGTAAAGCAATGTAAGACATTGTAGATATAAACTGCCCATTTCGCATAACATAACACCACCCCCATTTATAATGACTATATCCTTCAACAATAAAATGAATACCGCCCTTCCATTTGATGTCAAGTACCTTTTTCCAGCCAGTCTCATTTGTATTATCTATCGGCTGAAATACTCCGCTTCTTGGATTAAGCCTTTGGCATAATGAATCGTAAAATAAGTCCTTATCAATTTGCATAACATTCTCCTGTCTGCTATTTCATTTGCACCGTCAAAAGCAATTCCTGCATAGCCTGTCGTACAATTCTTGCCTACATAATGATTATTTGGATTTTCTTTGAGTTCTTCTAAACTAAGTGTGGAAGGGGTTCTTTCAAAAATAACCTAAAAACGACTTAAAATCAAGGACTGAATAAAAAATATCCGTTTTTCAACAATTCTTTTTGAACGCCATAACAACAAGTCGCTAAATTTGTGTAACTAGCAAATTCATCTCACAAAAGCGTTCGAGAAGGATTGAAATCATGGAACCGACAGAAGCTACATTTATGACTATTGTAAAGACTGTTTTTATCATCATTTTTATAATAATTCCTTTTATGTTGGGCATTTTTGTCAACTTTTCCACTAAATACCGCAAGGCATTTTTCATTGTTGGAAAAGTTGTATCGATTCTACTCACAGTTTTCATAGTCATTTTTCTGACTTCCGTAATATTTGCAGCCGATTGGTCGGTTTTCACACAGCGACCATACATTTTAGCATGGTACGCTTGCGGACTAGCTATAGCATTTTTTCCTTTATCCATATTTCACTTTACCACAAGCAAAAAGACAAAAAAGCAAAGAGTCTGCATTCTCACAATTTCTTTTGTTACATTTTTCTCAATCCTTTCAGGATTTGAATTTCTATACAATCGAGCTTTTGGATTCATTTTTCAAACAGAGCGATATGAACTATCCATAAACGATTTTTACGCAAACCATCCAGAGGCTGATAAAAACTGTGATATCAATGTATTTGCATCTATACAAAGCGGAGCAGATGAATTCACAGCGAATATATCCGTATATAAAGACTCTATTGTACTAAAGAAGACTGAACAAAATTATATTGGCAACGACAAATTCGAAACTGATTCATGCTATCGTAATGATTTATCGCCAGACTTGATTCAAGATATCATTGAAGAAATCACCTATTATCAACCGGAGATTGAATACACCTGGATAGCAGACCTATGTTTTCATCCGTCAGCATCAATTGAACTTGCTGACAATAAGAACGCAAGAACAATAAAATTGCAACTCCCGAACCTTGATGAATTTCATCCCAACGCACAGCGCTTAGCAAAAAAAATCAAAAACCTTGTAAAAGATTCAAAAATAGATCCGACAAAAGGCTGCTCAAACTAATTTCAAGCAATAAAATAATGAAGAACAAATTTATGTCCCTATTGATTATCACCATCGCCATCATCTTGCTTTTAGCAATTTGGTTCAACATCCCCTACTCGCCCGTAAAGACACAGTTCCGCAATGATGTCGAGGCTAGGTTGCAAATTGCAGAGAAATTCACAAATGTAAACGCCGAAAAATCTAGCACACAAGCCCAAGCGCTAGACTCCGCAGCCATCGCGAACCTCCCACCCATCATTCAAAAATATCTGGAGACAAACGGATACATCGGCAACGAAAGGCTTTCGCACTTAACCATGGAATACAAGAATGTCGATTTCGGCATGGGCGTAAACAAGCCTCGGCTCAAAATCGATTACACACTCACAAACTTTGCCGATTCGCCGGACAGACTCGCATTCATCGATAGCAAGATGTTCGGCATTCCATTCCAAGGCTATGATTACTACATGAACGGCAAAGGAGGCATGAAGGGGATTCTCGCAAAAGTCTTTACGCTATTCGACCAAACCGGCCCTGCAATGGACAGGGCTTGTCTCATCACCTATCTTGCCGAAGCACTCTTTTTACCAGAAGCTCTCCTAGAAAATTTTATCACGCTCAATCAAATTGACGAACGCACCGTGAAAGCCACGATTACAAACAAAGGCACAACCGCATCTGGGATTTTTCACTTCAACGATGCCTATGAAATGACCTCGTTTACAACAAATGACCGCGGTCAAATTTCACCCGACGGAACCATCGAATACACCCCGTGGGAAGCTCAATGTGAAAACTACAAAACCTACTCCGACGGCATCAAACGCCCCACAGTTTTCCGCGCCGTATGGAAAAATAAAGACGGCGACTTTATCTATTTTAACGGGGAAATTAGTAAAGTGAACGGAGCCATCAATCTTTAAAGTCTTATTGAGGCTCTTTTGGAGCAGAGGTAAAACATAACGCTCCGCAGAGCTGTGCATTTTTGCTGTAGTACCTATAAAACAGAACATTAGTTAAGTTTTATAGGTATCGAAAATATTTTTTTTAATTTCGTACCTATAAATACCGAAAAATCAACATTTTATAGGTACATTTTTCCATTTTCAAGTATAAATCAAGTTCAAATTTACCTATAAAAACGAACTTTCGCGTTGTTTATAGGTATAGTCACAATACGATTTACCGCTTCAGAGTAGTAAAAAGACCATTTCGTACCTATAAAAGTGTAAAAAAATCAAATTTATAGGTACGATCTTCAAAAAAGCCTTAGTCTTATACAGTTTTTTGAACAGAGTTAAAACGAAACCCTGATAATTCGCCTTACGCATTTATCGTCTCAATTGGCACGGTTCTTGCATATATTACCGCGAAAACAAGGCGGAGCCATCACTTTGTTTCATTTTGAAACCAAATGATAGTTGCAACCGCTTTAAAATTTAACAGTAAACGAAAAAACAGCGACCTTAACACGAAACCTAATATACCGCGCGAAGCGCCAAATTAATCTTTCGTCTTTCGTCTCTCGTCTTTCGTCTAAAATAGGAGATTAAAATGGCAACAGAAAAGATGGAGTTCCAGACCGAAGTTCGCGACATGCTGAACTTGATGATCAATTCCCTTTACAGCAACAAGGAAATTTTCCTGCGCGAGCTCGTTTCGAACGCAGCGGATGCTCTCGACAAGCGCCGTTTCCTCTCGCTCTCGAACTCCAGCCTCCTCCCGGTGGGCACGCAGCTCCGCATCGATATTTCGGTGAACAAGGAAGGCAAGCGCCTCGTTGTCGAAGACAACGGTATCGGCATGAACAAGGAAGACTTGATCAACTGCTTGGGCACGATTGCTCGTAGCGGCACCAAGAACTTCATCAAGAACCTCAAGGAAGGCGACAAGGGCAGCGTCGATTTGATTGGCCAGTTCGGTGTGGGCTTCTACTCTGTGTTCATGGTTGCGAAGAAGGTCGAAGTCCTTACGCTCAAGGCCGGTGAGACGCAGGGTTACCTGTGGGCCTCCGAGGGGACCGGCGACTTCGAAATTTCTGAAGCCCCGCTCGACAAGGTCGGCACCAAGATTACCTTGTACTTGAAGGATGACGAAGACGCCGAAGACTTCGCGAGCGAATGGAAGATCAAGGACATCGTCCAGAAGTACAGTGGTTTCGTGAGCTACGGCATTTACTTCCACCCAGAAGCCAAGAAAAACGACAAGGGCGAACTCGAAGAAAAGCCCGAAGAACGTCTGAACGAAAAGACCGCTTTGTGGCGCCAGAGCGAAAAGGAAGTCACCGAAGAACAGTACAAGGATTTCTACAACGTCATCAGCCACGAAGCCGACGAACCGGCCGCTTGGAGCCACAGCCACGCCGAAGGTTCCCAGGAATTCTGGAGCCTCGTGTACATCCCGAGCAAGGCCCCGTTCAACATTTGGCACAACGACGCTCTGCATGGCCTGAAGCTCTACGTAAAGAAGGTCTTTATCATGGACGACTGCAAGGACCTGCTGCCGCCTTGGCTGCGCTTTGTGCGTGGCGTGGTCGACAGCGAAGACTTGCCGCTGAACGTGTCCCGTGAAATCTTGCAGAACAACAAGATTATCACCAACATCCGCAAGCACGTCATCAAGAAGGTGCTCGACTCCCTGCAGAACATGGCCGACAAGGATGCCGCGAAGTACAACGCCTGGTGGCGTGAACTCGGCATGGTCCTTAAGGAAGGCTTCTACATGAACTGGGAACATCTTGACGAACTCAAGAAGTTGCTCCGCTTCGAAAGCACCAAGACCGAAGGCGACGCTCTCGTGGGCCTCGACGAATACGTGAAGCGCATGCCGGAAGGCCAGAAGGAAATCTACTACCTCATCGGCGACAAGAATGCCGTGAAGTCCAACCCGATGCTCGAAGCCTTCAAGGCCAAGGGTTACGAAGTCTTGCTCATGAGCGATGGCATCGACGAATTCATGATGTCTAGCCTCCAGGAATTCGGCGACAAGAAGTTCCACGACATCGCCCGCGGTGACGTGGACTTCGAAAAGACCGAAGACGAAAAGAAGGCCGAAGAAGCTAACAAGGGTATCTTCAAGGGCCTCTGCGAAAACCTGCAGAAGGTCTTGGACGAAGACATCAAGGAAGTCCGCGTGTCCAGCCGCCTCAAGGATAGCCCCTGCTGCCTCGTCACCAGCGAAGACGCCATGAGCGCCCAGATGGAACGCATGATGAAGGCGATGGGCCAGAAGAACTTGCCGAAGAGCAAGCGCATCCTGGAAATCAACCCGACGCACCCGATTTGCGAAATGCTCAAGAAGAAGGCCGAAGCAAAGGAAGACCTGGGCGATTGGCCGAAGGCCCTTTACGGTCAGGCTCTGCTTGCCGAAGGAAGCCCGCTCCCGAACCCGGCTGAATACGTTGCAGCAGTCACACGACTGCTCGGCCAAGCCGCAGGCAAGTAAATCCCGTTAGGCCTCGCTACCACCTAAAGGTGGCCATGCTCACGTAAATACTAAAGTATTAAGTGAGCAAAGGTCGTTGCCACGCCCGGTCAATACCGGGCGCTTGCAACGCACAACTAAGCTGCTGACCGCCAGCGTGAAATAACACAAGACGCGGACACACGTCGTGTCATCCTGAGCGACCACAGGTAGCGAAGGATCCAGTAACACATTTCATACAAAAAGACCGCGATTCAATCGCGGCTTTTTTTTTGTTCAATTCCGCAACACTGCTATTACAGATAAAGCCCTTTGCTGAAATAGCGGTCGCCACGGTCTGGTGCCACAAAGACAATGTTCCCGCGAGCCCCCGAAGCAATCAGTTTTTTCGCCGCAGCAAACGCTCCACCCGATGAAGATCCTGCAAAAATTCCCTCTTTTTGGGCTAGTTCACGGGAACCGCCAAATGCATCGTCATCGTTAATTTTGATAACGCGATCTACAAGCGACATGTCCATAGTATCTGCGATAAAATCGTTTCCGATTCCTTCGATGTTGTAATCGCCATGTTCGCCGCCCCCCATCGTTGAGCCCACAGGATCCGCAAGCACACCCTGGATTTTCGGGTCGCGTTCCTTGAGAGCTTTGAGAATTCCGCTATATGTACCGCCACTCCCTGCACCTGCAACCACGTAATCCACGTGACCATCGAGGTCGTCATAAATTTCCGGTCCCGTTGTTTCGTAATGAGCACGCGGATTCGCCATGTTGTGGAATTGCCTGAGCGATATGGAATTCGGAATCTGCTTGAGCAATTCTTCGGCTTTCTTTTCAGCACCAAGCATCCCTTCTTCACGCGGAGTGTTGATGAGTTCTGCACCAAGAGCACGCAACAGCGTCTGCTTTTCTTGCGAGAACTTGGTCGGCACCACAAAAATCACATGCACGCCACGGTTTAGCGCAGCAAATGCAATCCCAAGCCCAGTATTGCCAGCGGTCGCTTCAATAATCGTTCCACCAGGTTTGAGAGTCCCTTTGGCAAAAGCATCTTCGACCATGTAAAGCCCAGCACGATCTTTCACACTACCCGAAGGATTCCAAAGCTCTAGTTTAACAAACAAATTCACACCTTCAGGAACTCCGACATGAGTAAGCTTAACAAGCGGTGTTTTTCCAATTAAAGATTTCATGGATTCATAATATTTCATAAAAAACCTCTTTTTTAATAATGCTCCACCAAGCACATCTCTGCACGAAGTGCATGACCGTACCGACTCAACCATGCCAAAGAAAAAATCTTTGTCGCGGTACTCGCCTTGTACATCATTGCGAGCGTAGCGAAGCAATCTATTTACGCCTTTGCCGCCTCAATAGCTGCGTTCAAATCCGAAATGATGTCTTCCACTTTTTCGATGCCCACAGACAAGCGAATCAAACCGTCAGTAATCCCGACTTTTTCGCGAATATCCTTTGGAATAGACGCGTGCGTCATCGTGGCCGGGTGGCATACGAGACTTTCGACACCACCCAAACTTTCAGCAAGCGACACAAGCGTCAAAGCCTTGAAGAATTTCTTGATGTCATAATTTTCGCGGAGTTCAAACGAAATCATTGCACCGCCATTTTTAGCTTGCTTCTTGTTAATTTCGTAGCCTTGAGCCGTCGGGAGTCCCGGATAATAAACGTGTTTTATCGCATCGTGCTTTTCGAGATAACGAGCAATCGTTTCGGCATTTTCGGTATGGCGATCCAAACGCACGCCAAGCGTTTTGATGCCGCGAATCAAGAGGAACGAATCAAACGGTCCAAGCACAGCACCGGTCGCATTCTGCGTAAATGCGAGGCGTTCGGCAAGTTCCTTGGAATTGACTACGGCAAGGCCTGCCACCAAGTCGCTGTGACCGCCAAGATACTTTGTCGCACTGTGCACCACAATATCGGCGCCAAGTTCCAGCGGACGCTGCAAATAAGGCGTCATGAAAGTGTTATCGACAATCGTCAAGATATTATGCTTCTTTGCAATCGTCGCAACACCGGCCAAGTCCGTCACGGTAAGAAGCGGGTTTGCAGGACTTTCAACAAAAAACGCTTTCACATCAGGCGTAATTTTCGATTCAAGTGTTTTCAAATCCGTAGTATCTTCAATGGAATAAGTAATTCCGAGATTCTTGAATACTTTATCCAAAACACGGAAGGTGCCGCCATAGACATTGCTCGAAATGATAATGCGGTCGCCCTGCTTAAAAAGCGAAAGAACGGTCGATGTCGCGGCCATACCCGAAGCGAACGCAAAGCCACCAACGCCGCCTTCGAGCTCCGCAATCAGCGATTCAAGCGCCGCACGCGTGGGATTGCCTGTACGCGAATATTCCCAGCCCGTATTTTCACCAAGGCCGTTCTGTTTATAAGTAGAAGTCTGGTAAATGGGAACGTTAACAGCTCCTGTTACCTTGTCGCCATCGATGCCGCCATGAATAAGTTTTGTTTCGATATAGTTAGAATTTGACATAAAATAATAATCTCCTATGACGCTATTTGGTGCTAGCGCCTTTTTGGTTTATTTTTTTTGAATAAAAAATCCCGCTGCGGAACATAAGACCGAGCGGGAATCTGTTTAAAAGAATAGCCTAAAAACTAGATGCCCGTTCGACATCGACAACAACACACGAAATTTAAGCTATTGAAAAGAAAATTCATTTTTTAAATTCTACCGTTTTCGTAGGTTTAATTTAGATAATGCAATTCGCTTTGGCAAGAGATTTGTTTATACTATTTTTCTAAAGCTAGCGATAAAGTTTTTCTATAATCAACGTACCGCGGCTATTAGGCGAACCGAATCAAACGCTTTAAGGTTTTCCGTCAAAAAATAACGTTGTTGTAACGCCTCTTCACCAAGAAATTCATCGACCTTGAAACCGTTGCGTTCAAGCACATCAAAGACTTCACGGTCGCGATAACCTTCCGCCATTGTCTCACCGCAATCGGCAACAATTTTTTTCAATTGTAGAACAGAATCCGAGAACGCCCCTTTTTGCAGATAATCAAAGACAACCGAAATACCTGTCGTTGCAATCTCTGAAAACTGACGAATCGTTTCGGCAAACACTGACAACGGCAGATAATACGAGACGCCCAATATACTGACAACAGTTGTCTTTTTACGGTCAAAACCATTTTCGACAAGTTTATCTACAATACGATCCTTGCTGAAATCCACCGCAACAAAATGGACGTTTTTCGAAACATTCCACTGGAGTTCACGAATACGTTTTTTCTTGTAGCTTTGCGTCGGCAGCAAGTCCAATTCGAAAACTTCGACATTCGGATTTTTATTGCGGAACGAGAACGTATCGACACCCGCTCCGCAAATCACGTATTGAATTTTTCCCGACTGCGCTTGAAGTTTCACGCGATCTTCCGCAAAACGGCTTCGCGACAGTACAATCGGGAGAAAATATTTCCGGTTGAAAAACTCAACCGAATTTCCCGATTCCTGAGGAAAGCGTTTTAAGATAAAGTTTGAGACACTCTCGTATTCTTCCCGACCCATAAAATCCAACGCTAAAAAGTCATTGAAAACTGTATGGTTTGGTTGTGAAGAATGCCAAGCACGAGCAAATGCGCACAATTTTGCCGTTAAACTTTCCATTATTGTATTCCCTAAAAAATTTTGAGTTGCGGACAAAAGTCCATAAAAAAGCCCGTGCAGGACATCCTTACACGGGCGAGAAAAAATCATTCAATACCGCAATAAACGCCCGTCAACATCGGCCGCTCGAACAACAAAATCTGGCAAATTGAATACTCATTTAATTTCCTATAGAATTAGTAGGTATAAATATAAAACCAAAAATTTCATCCGTCAAGTTGTTTTTCAATTTTTTTTGCTTTTGTGATTCAATAAATTAAAGAACTGCGTTATGTTCGACAGATGATACTATCTTTGCGGATTAATGGTGACGTCATGGCGGACAGATGGCGGATCAGTTTCACCATGACGTAGTCATCTAGATGGAAGCCTTCGGAATCTGCGCCCCTTTGATTTTAGAAAGTCGCTCAGCTAATTTTTTTCGGTACAAATTAATTTTAGCAATTGCTTCAGCAATGGGGAGCGCAATATCAAAAGCACGTACGTTAAAGCGAGCCAACGATTGTATTGCCTGCGGGCCAAGCTGCTGACAAAGAACGTAATCCAAATCAGCAAGATTCTTTGCAGCAGCAAACATCGATGAATGTTCTACTTCTTGCCTTCCACAAGATCCGTCTCCGCAAGAGCCGTCACAATGTTCAGGCTTCACGCGAACCTCTATTTTTTCAAATTTTCCACTTTCGTCATCCACTTCGTAAATATCAAACGCGGCAGCATGTCCAAAGTGAACATTGACATTCACACCATCATTTGTAGCAACTGCAACTTTATACTTAGCCATTGTAAAAACTCTCCTTTACACAGATACGGTCGTATACATACGCACTTTCGTATTTATTAGAACATTCATAAAAGAAGCGGTGTTGAATTTAAAAAGCGGGAACAACAATTTCAAGATTTAAAAAAAAGCAAAACGGCAAAAATCTTTTTTTTAACGCTTGTTATAGACTGGCGCTTAACCCTACTATATGAATTGCTTATAAGCAAGGGATTTTTTTAGAGTTCTCTTTTAAAAATGACAAAAAAGATATTGGAAACCCATCAATACAATTCTAAAATTCCGCGAAACCTAGCATTTCTGTAGGTTATAAAAACCTAAGGAGGCATATTTCTATGGCAAAACAATTACGTCAAATCGCTATTTATGGTAAAGGCGGCATCGGAAAATCCACCACGACACAGAACTTGACCGCAGGACTTGTAGAACAAGGTAAACACGTTC